>JBBRSZ010000017.1:0-86828 GCA_038244915.1 Burkholderiales bacterium
AGCGCCTGCTGCAGATGCTCCTGCCGGGCCGGGCGGTCCTGCAGCGCCTGCGCGCTTTCAGCCGCCAGCAGGTGGGCCAGCGTGCGCACCTGCGCCGCATTGGCCAGCCTCTCGCCGCTCGCGGACAGCGACTTCTCCTGGCCCAGCGCCGCCTCGGCCGACTTGCTGGCGCGAATGAAGCGGCCTGCCACCAGGTGCGAGATCGAATCGAGCATCGAAGCGAAGATCGCCCGCTCCTTTTGCTGCGCGCGCCAGCGCAGCGCCTGGCGCGGCAGGTCGAACAGCGCGGCCAGGGCGCCGAGCGCGGCGTGCAGGAACACGAAGGCCGCGAACAGCAGCAGCAGCACCAGGTTCAGCGAGAGGTCGACCCGGTACGGCGGCCAGAACACCGTCACCGTGCCCTGGTTGTTGCCCGCGAACAGTGCGATCGCGACCGCGACGCCGAACAGGGCCAGTAACCAGAGTGCTGCTCGCATGCCGTCTGCGTCCCTGGGCTCAACGGCCGGCAGCCGCAGTCGCGAGCGCGGCCAAGGTCTCGTCCACGCGCGGCAATTCCACCGCGCGCATCTGGCCCTGGATCTGCTGCAACAGCCCGGCGGCGGCTTGGGTCTTGCGCGAGGCGGGGTCGAAGTAACGATTGAGCGCCGCCGACGCCGCGGCGACGTCGGCGCGCGCCGATTCGGTCTGGCGCGACAACAGCGCCAACCGGGCGTTCAGCAGCTTGAGCTTGAGGTTCTCGCGCAGGAAGAAGCTCTGTTCCGGCGCCAGCAGCACGGCCTCCGGCTGGTCGATCCGGCTGACGCGCAGCAATGACCTGGCCTCTTCATGCAGCACTGCCAGGCTGCGCTGCCACCAGGTCGCGCCGGCCGGCGGCTGCTCCTTGAGCTGGCCGGACGGGCGATTGCTGGCAACCGCATTGGCCAGTGGCAGCTCGTCGACCTGGCGCACCAGTTCGTCCAGCCGCGCCATCAGCCCCGGCAGGTCGGTGACCCGGGCCGAGGTGACGCGCGCGATGTCGCGTCCAACGGCCGCGCGCAGTCGTGTCAGCCGCGGCTGCGCGGCCCGCATCAGGCGCTGGTCGGCGGTGCGCAGGGCCGCCAGCAAGGGCTCGACGCTGCCGGACAGCTGGGCCTGCTGTTGCGACAGCCGGATCGCCGACTCGACGTCGACCACCAGGTTCTCGTCGCGCGAGCGCGACAGGCTCTGCATCAGTTCCTCAAGCTGGGTGCGCTGCATGGCGACTTCGGACAGGCGCGACTCCATCACCGCCTGCCGGGCGGCGGTGTCGCGCGCCAGGTCCTGGGCCTGCCGCGCCAGCGTCCGTGCTTCCACGGCCTGGCTGCCGGAATCGGCGCTTTGCCGGGCCAGTTGCTCCTGGATGGCCGAGAGCCGCTGCCAGAGCATGGCCCCCACCAGCAGCGAGATGCCGGTCAGCAGCACCAGCAGGAACAACACGGGCCTTGGCAAGGTGACGCCGCGCGGCGGCGTCCACGCGACCGACGCAACTCCCGTGGCCGCCGTAACGGCTTCCACCACCGGCGTGCTGACGGGCTCGGAACTCATCGGATCGATTCTATCGAGGCGATCACCTCGGCCAGGGTCGGCCGTGACAGGCAAACAACACCGAAACCGGCGTCGGTCGCCGCCTGCGCGATGCGCGGATGCGTCGCCACCGCGCGGGCCTGGCCCCACGTTTGCGCCGGCAGCAGCGCCCGCAGGTGACCAATGGCCTCCGAGCTGCTGAACAGCCAGACCGATCCATCGGCCGCGCCCTGCTGCGCCATCGCGAGCTGGGCCGCGGTCCAGTACGGCGGCCGCCGGCAATAGGCCACGACCGTGTCGACCGCGACGCCGCCCTTGGCCAGTTGCGTTGCCAGCCAGTCGCGCCCGCTGCCCTGCCCGCTGGCATCGCCGCCACGCACCACCAGCACCTTCTGGCCGGCGCCCAGCTGTGCGGACACCACGACCCACAGGGCCTGCGAGTCGAACTGCTCGGCCTGCTGGCCGGGGTGGTCGATCAGCTCGGGGGCGACCCCCGCCAGCACCAGCGCGTCGCGGGTTCCCGGACCCGGCGCCCAGGCCCGGGTCCGGTCTGACGGCCAGGACGGCAGGGAGGGCGGGCGCAGGGCGAAGAAGCGATCCACCGCGTTGCCGCTGACGAACATCACTGCGTCGAATTGCTCCAGCAGCGCCCATGCACGCTGCACGGAACTTTCATCCGGCGGCCCGCCGATCTCGATCAGCGGCAGCGCAAAGGCGGTCAGGCCGTGCAACCGCAACTCATGGACCCAGCGCTGCGCCTCGCGCGCCGGCCGGGTCACGAGCACGCGCATGGTCAGTGCGCGCCACCGGCGCGCAGCTGCGCCGCGACGGCGACGCCCAGGGCCGCGGCCTGCTCCACGTCGGCCACGGCGGCGGCGTCCATCGCCCGCACCAGCGGTCCGCTGCCTTCAGGCTCGCCCCAGGCCGCCGAGATCTGCAGGTATTCGCCGGAAAAGCTTGCGTGCGCCGCCAGCGGCATCGAACAACTGCCACCCATCGCGCGGCTGACACCCCGCTCGGCCGCCACGGCCATCCAGGTGCGCTGGTCGGCCAGCGGCGCCAGCAGTTGCAGCAGGTCGGCGCGCTCGCTCCTGACTTCGATCGCCAGCGCGCCCTGGCCGGCGGAGGGCAGCATCTCCGACGGCTCGAAGGTCTGGCGGATCCGCTGCGCCAGGCCCAGCCGCTTCAGCCCCGCCGCCGCCAGCACGATCGCGTCGTACTGGCCTTCGTCGAGCTTGCGCAGGCGGGTGTCGAGGTTGCCGCGTAGCGGCTCGATCTTCAGGTCGGGCCGCAGGGCGCGCAGCAGCACGACGCGGCGCAGGCTGGAAGTGCCGACCACCGCGCCCTGCGGGAGGTCGGCCAACGAGGCGTAGTTCGGCGAGACCAGCGCGTCGCGCGGGTCTTCCCGTTCCATCACGCAGGCCAGCGCGAAACCGTCCGGCAGGTCCATCGGCACGTCCTTGAGCGAATGGACGGCCAGGTCGGCGCGCCCCTCTTCCAGCGCCAGCTCGAGTTCCTTGACGAACAGGCCCTTGCCGCCGACCTTGCTCAGGCTGCGGTCCAGGATCTGGTCGCCGCGGGTCGTCATGCCAAGCAGCGAGACGGTGTGCCCGCTCTGCTCGAGCAGCGCCTTCACATGTTCTGCCTGCCACAGCGCAAGGCGGCTTTCGCGGGTGGCGATGACAAGATTGCGCACGGTGGGCCTGCGGTCGTTCATTGGGGGAGCCGATGCTAGCATGGGCCCTGCCACAAAATTAAGCACTCGCAAGGAAGCCCACCGATGTCGCAGCAACCGACGCAGACCCAGACGCCGACGCGGCGCGCCCGGGACAACGAACGCCCGCTGGTCGAGGACATCCGCCTGCTGGGGCGCATCCTGGGCGACGTGATCCGCGAACAGGAGGGCGTCGCCGCCTACGAACTGGTGGAGCGGGTGCGCAAGCTGTCGGTGGCGTTTCGCCGGGATGCCGATCCGGATGCCGACCATGCGCTCAAGAAGCTGCTCAAGTCGCTGACCGGCGAGCAGACCGTCAGCGTGATCCGCGCCTTCACCTATTTCAGCCACCTGGCCAACCTGGCCGAGGACCGGCACCACATCCGCCGGCGCGCCATCCACGAGCGGGCCGGCGACACCCAGGAAGGCAGCATCGAGGTGGCGCTGGCCCGGCTGCGCTGGGCCGGCATCGGGCCGCGCACGATCTCGCAGACGCTGGCGCAGGCCCACGTGTCGCCGGTGCTCACGGCGCACCCGACCGAAGTGCAGCGCAAGAGCATCCTGGACGCCGAACGGGACATCGCCAACCTGCTGGTGGCGCGCGACGAGATCAAGGCCCACGCGCTGCCCAGGGACGCGCTGGCGCCGCGCGAACTGGCGGCCAACGAAGTGCAGATCCGCGCCCGCGTGATGCAACTGTGGCAGACCCGCCTGCTGCGCTTCACCAAGCTGACCGTGGCCGACGAAATCGAGAACGCGCTCAGCTATTACGAGTCGACCTTCCTGCGGGAGATCCCGAAGATCTACGCCGACCTGGAACGCGAGCTGGGCCAGCATCCGGTGGCGAGCTTCCTGCGCATGGGCCAGTGGATCGGCGGCGATCGCGACGGCAATCCCAACGTCACCGCGCAAACCCTCGAATACGCGCTGCGCCGGCAATCGGAGGTGGCGCTGCGCCACTACCTGACGGAAGTCCACTTTCTCGGCGGCGAGCTGTCGCTGTCGGCGATGCTGGTCGACGTCACGCCCGAGATGCAGGCGCTGGCCCAGCGCTCGCCCGACACCAACGAGCACCGCCAGGACGAACCGTACCGGCGGGCGCTGACCGGCATCTACTCGCGGCTGGCTGCCACACTCAAGGCGCTGACCGGCGGCGAGGCGGCACGCCACGCGGTGGCGCCGCAGAACGCCTACCCGCGCGCCGAGGACTTCCTGGCCGACCTGCGCACCATCCAGGCGTCGCTGCTCGCCCACCACGCGCAGGCGCTGGTGGCGCAGCGCTTGCACCCGCTGGTGCGAGCGGTGGAGGTGTTCGGCTTTCACCTGGCCACGGTGGACCTGCGGCAGAGCTCCGACCAGCACGAACTGGTGGTGGCGGAGTTGCTCGCCACGGCCCGCGTCGAGAACCATTACGCCAGGCTGGCCGAAGCCGACAAGCGCGTACTGCTGCTCAAGCTGCTGGCGGACGCGCGGCCGCTGCGGGTGGTCGGCGCGACGTATTCGCAGCACAGCGACAAGGAACTGGCGATCTTCGAGATGGCCAGGCGGATGCGCGACCAGTTCGGCCTGCAGTCGATCCGCCACTACATCATCAGCCACACCGAGAGCGTGAGCGACCTGCTCGAAGTGCTGCTGCTGCAAAAGGAAGTGGGCCTGCTGCACGGCACGCTCGATGCGCAGGCCCGCGCCGACCTGATCGTGGTGCCGCTGTTCGAGACCATCGAGGACCTGCGCAACGCGGCGCCGATCATGCGTGAGTTCTACCAACTCCCCGGCATCGCCAGTTTGGTGCAGCGCTCGGGCGCCGAGCAGGACATCATGCTGGGCTACAGCGACAGCAACAAGGACGGCGGCATCTTCACCAGCAACTGGGAGCTGTACCGCGCCGAGATCGCGCTGGTGCAGCTGTTCGACCAGCTGGCCAACTCGCACAATATTCAACTTCGCATGTTCCATGGCCGCGGCGGCACGGTCGGCCGCGGCGGCGGGCCCAGCTACCAGGCGATCCTGGCGCAGCCGCCCGGCACGGTCCGCGGCCAGCTGCGCGTGACCGAGCAGGGCGAGGTGATCGGCTCCAAGTACGCCAACCCCGAGATCGGCCGCCGCAACCTGGAGACGCTGGTGGCCGCGACGCTGGAGGCAACACTCCTGCAGCCGACCAAGACCGCGCCCCCGGCTTTCCTGCAGGCGGCCGAGACGCTGTCGCAGGCCAGCATGAAGGCCTATCGCGCGCTGGTCTACGAAACGCCGGGCTTCACCGAGTACTTCTTCAGCTCGACGCCGATCCGCGAGATCGCCGAGCTCAACATCGGGTCGCGGCCGGCCTCGCGCAAACCGTCGCAACGGATCGAGGACCTGCGCGCGATTCCCTGGAGCTTCAGTTGGGGCCAGTGCCGCCTCGCGCTGCCGGGCTGGTATGGCTTCGGCAGCGCAGTGCACGAGTTCCTGGAGGGCAACGCGACGCTGTCGCGGCGCGAGGCCCTGGCCCTGCTGCAGAAGATGGAGCGCCAGTGGCCGTTCTTGCGCACCCTGCTGTCCAACATGGACATGGTGCTGGCCAAGAGCGACCTGGCGCTGGCCTCGCGCTATGCCGGGCTGGTCACCGATGCGCGACTGCGCAAGCGCATCTTCGCCCTGATCGAAGCCGAGTGGAATCGCACCGCGCAGGCGCTGCAGCTCATCACCGGCAACAAGCAGCGGCTGGCCGGCAACCCCGGGCTGCAGCGCTCGATCAAACACCGTTTTCCCTATATCGACCCGCTGCACCACCTGCAGGTCGAGCTGGTCCGCCGGCATCGTGCTGGCCAGATTGATGAACGGGCGCAGCGTGGAATCCATATTTCGATCAACGGCATCGCCGCCGCGCTACGCAACACCGGTTGAGCACGGCGCCTGTGGGATAAGTCCTACCCGCGCACTGGCGTTGTCCGACAGCATTGCGCAGCCATCCGCGTAGGATGAACGCATCGCCTTTGGACGAGACGGGTCGCCTCTTCGGCGCTCCCTGTCCGGCGGATCCTATCCGGAGTCGACACAGATGAACACAGCTCACGCGCAGGCCCACCGGCCTGCCGACATCAATGCCATTGTTTCCAGCGACATCATGGCGCTTGCCTCGCACATGAACGATTGCCAGCGCTCGCACGGCCCGCTGATGCCGTTGCTGTCGGCCCTTGAATGGGCCAGGTCGATGGCGTTCGGCCACATCGTGACCACCGGCGCGCTGGTCGGGGCGACCGCGCTGTGCCTGCTGCTGGCGCTCGCCTGAACACCACCGACCGCGCCGCTGTCGACTGGCTGGGGGCCGTCACCCCCTACGCCCGCAACATCCTGCAGTCGGTCAGCAAGACCGAGCCGCCGATCCGGGCCGAGCTGTTCGGCATCCATCGCTTCGAGGACCACGGCCGCAGCCTGGCGCGGGCACAACTGGTCGATGCCAGTGGCGCGCGCGGCGCGCCGTTCTTTCCCCGGGTCGAGGAAAACCTGCAGGCCCTGCGCCGCGCCTATGACCAGATCGCGCTCACTTCCCGCAGTGGCCACTATGTGACGCCGGCGGCCGAATGGCTGCTGGACAACTTTCACCTGGTCGAAGCCCAGCTCGAGCAGATCCGCGAAGGCGTGCCGCGCCGCTACTACGCCGAGCTGCCCAAGCTGGCCGGCCAGCCGCTGGCCGGCCTGCCCCGCGTCTACGGCATCGCCTGGGCCTACGTGGCCCACACCGACAGCGTGCTGGACCCGCAGACCTTCACCGCCTTCCTCAACGCCTACCAGGAAGTCAGCGAGCTGACGCTGGCCGAGCTGTGGGCGCTCCCCACCACGCTGCGGGTGGTGTTGCTGGAGAACCTGCGCCGGATGGCCGACGAGATCGCAGCCGGCAAGGTGGCGCGCGAACTCGCGCATGCGGTCGGGGACGCCGCCGAACGCATCACCGAGGAACACCTCGACAGCATGGACGCGCAGATGACGCGCTGCGGCCTGCGACGGGTCTGGCTCACCCAGCTGTGGCAACGGGTGCCGACCGAGCACCTGGACACCTGCCCGGCCCTGGTGACGTGGATGGAACGGCACTGCCCAGATGGCCCGGCGCTGGTCATGGAAAGCCAGTCGGCCCAGGTGGCAGCCAACCTCACCGTCAGCAACATCATCACCACCTTGCGGTTGATCGGCCAGATCGACTGGGTCGAGCTGATCGAGCCGGTCAGCCACCCGCTACAGCTGCTGCGGCAGCTGCCGAGTTTCGGCCTCGAGAGCGAAATCACCCGGCAGCAGATCACCCGCGCGATGGAACAGCTGGCGCGCCAGAGTCGGCGGCCGGAACGGGACGTAGCGCAGGCGGTGGTGTCGATCGCCCAGGCAGCTGGCGGCCCGCCGGTCGAGCAGACCGCCGGCTACTACCTGATCGGCGATGGCCGCGCCGCCCTCGCGGCCGCCATGCAGTTGCCTGCGCCGGCGCCGCGCCGCCGCAACGCCAGGCTGTGGCTGTACACCACGGCGATCGCGCTCGGCGCCGCCGTGTTGCTGTGGTTCGCCTCGCACCGGATGGACGATGCGGGCTGGCCGGAATTGTTGTTCCTGTTCCTGCTGGCCTGGCCCGCCTCGGAGGCCGCAGCCTCGCTGGTGCACCGGTTGCTGGCCGAATCGCTCAAGATCCAGTTGCTGCCGCGGCTGGAACTGGCCAACGGGATCGCGGCGCAGGACGCTGCGCTGGTCGTGATTCCGACGCTGCTGACCTCACAGTGGTCGACCCGATTGCTGCTGGAACAACTGGAGCGCCACTGGCTGGCCAACCGCGAGCAGCATGCGCAATTCGCCCTGCTCACCGACTGGCCCGACGCCGATGCGGCCACCCTGCACACCGACGCCGCCCTGCTGGCCGACGCGCTGGCGCAGCTGCAGGCGCTCAACGCCCGCACGCCGGTGCCCGAGGGCGCCCCGCCCCGCTTCCTGCTAATCCACCGGCCGCGCAGCTGGTGCGAAACGCAGCAGCGCTGGCTCGGCTGGGAGCGCAAGCGCGGCAAGCTGGAGATGCTGGTGCGCGCGCTGGCCACCGGCAACTGGGATGGCTTCCTGCCGCTGGCGCCGGGCCTGCGGGTGGCGCCGGGCATCCGCTTCGTGCTGACGCTGGACAGCGACACCGGACTGCCGCCGGGAGCGCTGCGCGAGCTGGTGGCCATCGGCGCCCACCCGCTGAACGAACCGAAGATCGACGCCAAGACGCGCCGCGTGGTTGCCGGCTACGGCATCCTGCAGCCGCGCCTGATCACGCCGCTGACACCGGACGGCATCAACACCCGTTTTCACGACCTGTTCGCCGGCCAGGCCGGAATGGACCCGTACAACAGCGCGGTGTCCGACGTCTACCAGGACCTGTTCGGAACCGCCAGCTTCACCGGCAAGGGTCTGCTGAATGTGGCTGCCTGCCACGCGGTGCTCGACGCCCGCCTGCCATCCGATTCAGTCCTGAGCCACGACCTGCTCGAAGGAAGCATCGCACGCTGCGGTTTCGTCAGCGACGTGACGCTGGTGGAGGAATATCCCCAGCATCCCGGCGTGGCGGCGTCGCGCCTGCACCGCTGGACCCGGGGCGACTGGCAACTGCTGCCGCTGATGCGGCGCGGCCGGGACTTCGGCATCGACGGCCTGGGCCTGTGGAAGATGAGCGACAACCTGCGCCGCTCGCTGGTGCAGCCCGCCTGCGCGTTGCTGCTGGCGCTGTCGGTGTTCGAAGGTTCGCTGGATCCGACCAGCGCCGTCGTGATGGTGTTCGGCGCGCTGCTGGCCGGTCCTCTGATCGGGGCACTGGCCGGCCTGGTGCCCGCGCGCAGGCATATCGCCTGGCGCCACTTCTTCCATGTCGGCCGGCTGGAGCTGGTGCGCGCCGTGTCCGGCGCGGCCTGGCAGTTCAGCCAGCTGGCGGCGCATGCCGCACTGCTGTCCGACGCGGTCGTGCGTTCGCTCTGGCGGCTGGCGGTCAGCCGGCGCAAGCTGCTGGAATGGACCACCGCCGCCCAGGCACAGGCGGCGGCGCGCCACAACCTGCGCTTCTTCGTCCAGCAGCACTGGCCGGTGTCGCTGGGGTGCGCCCTGCTCGCGGTGGCGTCGCTGTGGAGCGCCTATCCGGTCACCGGCGTGGTGCTGTTCGGGCTGTGGGCCTGCTCGCCCCTGACCAACTGGTGGTCTGCGCGCCCAGCCGGCCGCGGCCCGCTGGAGGATTTGCGCGACAAGGAGCGGCAGTACCTGCAGGGGTTGGCTCGCGACACCTGGCGTTTCTTCGAGCGCTGCGTCGGCCCGCAGGACAACCACCTGCCGCCCGACAACCTGCAACTGGTGCCCGAACCGGCGGTGGCGCACCGCACCTCGCCCACCAACATTGGCCTGTACCTGCTGGCCGCGTGCTGCGCCCGCGAATTCGGCTGGATCAGCACCGGCGAGCTGAGCAGCCGCCTGCAGGCAACGCTCGACACGCTGGACAAGCTGCCCAAGCACAGCGGGCACCTCCTGAACTGGTACGACACGCAGACGCTGGAGGTGCTGCCGCCGGCTTACGTCTCGACCGTCGACAGCGGCAACCTGGCCGGCCTGCTGCTCACCGTGGCGCAGGCCTGCTGCGAGCTGGCACGGCAGGGAGCGGACGGCGAGGCAGCGCAAGCGGCATTGCTGGTGCTCGCCACGCGCTGCCGCGAGCTGGCCATGGCGATGGACTTCCGCTGCGTCTACGACACCAAGCGGCACCTGTTCCACATCGGCCTGCGCGTGCAGGAGCAGGCGCTCGATGCCAGCTACTACGACCTGCTGGCCTCCGAGTCGCGCCTGACCAGCCTGCTGGCAATCGCCAAGGGCGACGTCCCGCGCCGCCATTGGGGAACGCTGGGGCGGCCGTTCCTGTCGGTGGGCGTGACCGCGGGCTTGAAGTCGTGGTCGGGGTCGATGTTCGAGTACCTGATGCCGTCGCTGCTGATGCCCGAGCCGGTCGGCGGCTTGCTGCATTCGGCGGCCTGCGCCGCCGTCGCCGAACAGCGGGCGACCGGCGAGGCGATGGCGCTGCCATGGGGCATCTCCGAGTCGGCCTATTTCGCCCAGGACCACTCGCTGGCCTTCCAGTACGGCCCGTTCGGCGCGCCGCGGCTGGCGCTGCGCCGCACGCCACCGGGGGACAGGGTGATCGCCCCCTACGCCAGCCTGATGGCCACCATGTTCCAGCCGCGCGCCGCCGCCGCCAACCTGCAGCGGCTCGAAGTACTGGGCGGCCGCGGCGAGCTGGGCATGTTCGAGGCCATCGACTTCACCGCCTCACGCCAGCCGGCCTCGCAACCGTTCAGCGTGGTGGAGACCTTCATGGCCCACCACCACGGAATGTCGATCGTGGCGCTGTGCAACGTGCTGTGCGGCGATGCGCCGCGGCGCTGGTTCTCCGTCGATGCCATGGTCATGGCGCACGAGGTGCTGCTGCACGAAAGCACGCCACGCCAGATCGTCGAGAGCGCCGATCCGCGCCATCCGCCGGACCCCAGCGACAGCCAGCAGGGCCCGGTGTTCCAGTCGCGGACGGTCAACCCGGTGTCCGACGGCTGGAAGCCGACCCACCTGCTGTCCAACGGCCGCTACACGGTGGCGCTGCGCGCCAGCGGCGCCGGCGTCAGCCGCTGGAACGGCCAGAACATTTCGCGCTGGCGCGACGACCTGCTGCGCGACGCCTACGGCAGCTTCTTCTACCTACGGCGCGAGGGCCGGCCCGGGCTGGTCTCGCTCACCGCCAGCCCGGCGCCCGGCCGGGACTGGGGCTACACGGCACGCTTCATGGCGGACCGGGTGCAGTTCGACGCCCAGGGCGATGACATCGCCACCGGGATCACGGTGCTGGTCAGCCCGGAGGACGACACCGAGCTGCGGATCGTCAACCTGCGCAACACCAGCCGCTCGGCCATCACCTACGAGCTGATCTCCAGCTTCGAGCCGGTGCTGGCGGCAGCGGCGGCCGACGACGCCCATCCGGCGTTCTCCAACCTGTTCATCCAGAGCCGCTGGCGGCCTGAGTGGCGGGCGCTGGTGATGACGCGCCGGCCGCGACTGCACGGTGACCCGGAGATCGCTGCAGCCCACTTCCTGGCCGGAGCGGAAGGCGAGGTGCTCTCGCTGGACTGCATCACCGACCGGCGGGCGTTCCGGGGCCGCAATCGCCCGGTCGGCGCGCCGGCGCTGGCGCCGCAAGCGCTGGACGCCGACGGCGCGCCGGTCAACGGGCTGGACCCGGTCGCCTGCCTGCGGGTGCGGGTGCGGCTGGCGCCCGGCGCGATGGCGCGCCTGACCTTCGCCACCACGGCGGCCGTCCACGAGGGTGAACTCGAAGCGCGCATCGACAGTTACCTGCAGCCGATGCACGTCGAGCGCGCCGTGCGGATGGCCGCGACGCTGGCCCAGGTGCGGCTGCGCGACCTGGGACTGGGGCCGGAAGAAAACCTCGCGCTGCAGGACCTCACCACGACGCTGATGTACAGCGCCCCGCGCGCCCCCACCGGCCACCGCGGCCCGCTGGACCAGCGCCAGCTGTGGCGCTTCGGCCTGTCGGGCGACAAGCCGATCGTGCTGGTGCGGGTGCATTCGGCCCAAGGCATCCCGCTGGTGCAGTCGCTGCTGCGGGCCCAGCCCTGGTGGAGCTTCGGCGGGCTGGCGGTGGACGTGGTGGTGATCAACAGCGAGCCCAATTCCTACCTGATGCCGCTGCAACGCGACATCCTGGCGCTGCGCGACCGGCTGATGCAGGCGGTGCGCAACAGCTTCCCGCGCAGCGACGCCGCGGGCTTCTTCCTGCTGCGCGAGCAGGAGGTGTCGGCCTCGGAGAAGGCGGCGCTGGCGGGGCTGGCCCGCGTCATCCTCACGGCCGACGGCCGGCCGCTCGACATGCAGGTGGCGACGCTGCGCGAGCTGTGGGCCGGCCCGCCGTTCCAGCCGCTGGCCGCGGTGCCGGCGGCATTCGAGGCGACCGTCGCAGATGGCGTGGTCCCGGCTGTACCAGCGGGCACTTTCGATGCGCCCAGCGGCGAGTTCCGCTTCGTTCTGGCGTCCGGCCAGGCCCCGGCCCGGCCCTGGGTCAACGTGATCGCCAATGCCGGCTTCGGCTTCCAGGTCTCGGAGGCCGGCAGCGGCTACACCTGGGCGGTCAACAGCCGCCTGCACCAGCTGACCGCCTGGTCGAACGACCCGGTGGCCGATCCGGCGGCCGAGCACTGGCTGCTGCAGGACCTGGACAGCGGCGAGGTGGTTTCCCTCACCCGCGCCGGCGGCCCGCTGCGGGTGCGGCACGGCCAGGGCTACAGCGTGTTCGACAGCGCGCGCAAGGGGCTGGAAGTCGAAACCACCTTCTTCGCCGACCTCGAACAGCCGGCCAAGGTGGTGCGCGTGCGGCTCGAGAACGTCGGCACCAGCCGGCTGCGGCTGCGCGCGGTGGCCCTGGTGGAATGGCAGCTGGGCGCCAACCGCGGCGAGCGGCGCGGCGTCGCCACCTGGAAGGCAGCCGAACTGCCGGCGCTGTTCGCCCAGCAACGCGAGCACCGCGCCGGCTTCGGCGGCCACACCGCGTTCCTGTCGCTCACCGGCGCCGCCCGCTTGACGCAGTGGACCTGCGACCGTTCCGAATTCTTCGACCCCGCCGGCAGCCTGGGCGTGCCTGCGACATTCGCTTCGCGCAGCGGCGCCGGCCTCGATCCGTGCGCGGCGCTGGCCGCCGAGCTGGTGCTGGCGCCGGGCGAGAGCACCGCCTTCAGCTTCGTGCTGGGCCACGCCACCACGCCGCAGGGCGCCGAACAGCTGGCCGCCGCCTGGAGCGGCCGCGACCCGCTCGAGTCGCTGGCGCAGGTCAAGCGCTGGTGGCTGCAGCTGCAGCAGGTGGTGCAGGTTGGCACGCCCGACCCGCTGTTCGATGCGATGGTCAACCACTGGCTGCTGTACCAGACCGTTTCCTGCCGGATCTGGTCCAAGGCCGGCTTCTACCAGGCCGGCGGCGCCTCGGGCTTTCGAGACCAGCTGCAGGACGCGATGGCGCTGGCGCTGGCCGACCCGCAGCGGCTGCGCGAGCAGATCGTGCTCAACGCCGGGCGGCAGTTCCCCGAGGGCGACGTGCAGCACTGGTGGCACGCCCCGGGCGGCGAAGGCGTGCGCACTCATTTTTCCGACGACCTGCTGTGGTTGCCGTTTGCCTGTGCCCACTATGTCGAAACCAGCGGCGACGCCGGCTTGCTCGACCAGCAGGTGCCCTTCCTCGAAGGCGCGCAGATTCCGGCGGGAGCCGAGGACGCCTACTACACGCCGCAGATCTCGGCCACCACTGCGAGCGTGTACGACCACTGCGCCCGCACCATCGACCGCAGCCTGCAAGTGGGCGAGCACGGCCTGCCGCTGATGGGCACCGGCGACTGGAACGACGGCATGAACCGCGTCGGCCACCAGGGCAAGGGCGAATCGGTGTGGTTGGCCTGGTTCCTGTGCGCGGTGGTGGAACGCTTCGCGCCGCTGGCGCAGGCCCGCGGCGATGGCGAGCGCGCCCTCGGCTGGCTGCGCGCCCGCGACGGCTGGATCGCCGCGTTGCACAGCGCCGGCTGGGACGGCGGCTGGTTCCGCCGCGCGTTCTTCGACAACGGCGCGCCGCTGGGCTCGCAGGCCAACGACGAATGCCGGATCGACCTGATCGCGCAGGCCTGGTCGGTGCTCTCCGGCGCGTCGACGCCGCAGTTCACCGTGCCGGCCATGGCGGCGTTGAAGACGCAGCTGGTCGACGACAAGGCCGGCCTGCTGCGGCTGCTGACACCGCCGCTGCAGCATTCGGAAAACAACCCGGGCTACATCCAGGCTTACCCGCCCGGCGTGCGGGAGAACGGCGGCCAGTATTCGCACGGCGCCGTGTGGGCGCTGATGGCGCAGGCCCAAAGCGGCGATTGCGAGGCCGCCTGGAACAGCTTCCAGGCGATCAGCCCGGCGCACCGCAGCCAGCAGCCGCAGCGCGCCGCCGCCTACGAGCTGGAGCCCTACGTCACCGCCGGCGACATCTACAGTGAAGCGCCCTACGTCGGGCGCGGCGGCTGGAGCTGGTACACCGGATCGGCTGCCTGGCTGTACCGCGCCGCCGTTGAAACTCTGTTGGGCCTGGCGGTGCGGCCGGGCACGCTGTCGCTATCGCCGCGGCTGCCGGCGCACTGGGCCTCGTTCAACATCCGGTTGCAGTTGCAGGGGCGCGACATCCGCATCCACTGGGAGCGCGACGCCCATCCGCGCACGCTGGTGGCATCGGACAGGCAACTGGCCTGGGGCGAATGGGTGGAGCTGGAGCGGCTGCCGCGCAAGGCGGTGCTGCTGGTGCGGGGAGCGGGCCCGACTGGGCCGGTCGAAACCGTCAAGTCCCCAGCAGCTCGCCAACCGGCTTGAGGTGATCGACGCGGTCACAGACCGCCTTGACCACCATCATGATCGGGATGCCGAGCAGCAGGCCCCAGACACCCCACAGCCAGCCCCAGCCGAGCACGCCGATGAAGACGGCCACCGGGTTCATGGCGCTGGACTTGCTGGTCAGCCACGGCATCAGCAGGTTGCCCACGATCGTGTGGATAACGAGCGAGGCGCCGGCCACCGCCAGCACCATGTTGATCTCGCCGAACTGCAGGAACGCCACGATGGCCGCGCCGCCCGTGACCACCGCCGAGCCGATGTAGGGAATCAGGTTGAATACCCCCCCGGCGATCCCCCACACCACCGCGTGTTTCAGGCCCAGTGCCCAGAACGACAGGCCGGTCGCCACGCCCACCACCACGCTGGTCAGCAACTGCACCAGCAGGTAGCGCTGGATCTGCAGCGTGATCTCGTCCAGCGCCTGCACGGTGATCTTCTTTTCCGACAGCGTGGAGCCGGTGATCTTGACCAGCTTGCGGCGGAAGGTGTCGCCCGACAGCAGCAGGAAATAGGTCAGGAAGGTGACGACCACCACCTGCCCGATCAGGCTGACCAGGCCGAGCGTGCCGTTCCACAGGTGCTCACGGATATCGAAGCGGGGCTTCTCGATCACCACCCGCTGCACGTTGCTCTTGGTCGCAGTGGCGGGACTGGCCTCCTCGGCCGCCTGCTCGAGCTGCGCTGCCGCCTTCTGCACCGTTTCCAGCGGCGTCTCGGGCCGGTTGCGGCGCTCGTGGATCGAGCTGCGCAGCTTCTGCGCCGCCTCCGGCAGCGTGGTGATCAGCGCGTTGGCGTCGTCGCTGAACGAATAGACCAAAGCGCCGGCGCCGCCCAGGATGCTCAGGATCAGGAGCGCTGCGCTCAGCGCCCGCGGAATATGCCAGCGCTCCATGGCGTTCACCACCGGCGACAGCGCATAGCTGAACATGAAGCCCACCATCACCGGGACGAAGAAGGCGCTGGCCCAGCGCAGCGTGGCCAGCACCGCGAGCGAAGCCAGCACCACCAGCGCCATGCTGCGCACGTTCACCGGCATGTGCAGCAGCACCTTGGTGGGTTCGTCGGTCAGGGCTGGCGACGTCGTGGCAACGTTGTTGTTCTGGTCGTCGTCGTGTTTGTCCATCATGCCCAATCGTGTCCTGCCAGTCGCCCGGATTCAGCCGGTCAGCGCCTCGCGCACGGCCGTGAGCTGCCGGCGCGACACCGCCAGCAGCTCGTCGATGCCGTTGAGCCGAACGGCCCAGACTTCGCCTTCTTCGGGATCGTCGTGCTTTTCCAGCGCCCGGACCGCGTGCCTGGCGACCAGCGCGTTGCGGTGAACCCGCATGAATTGCGTCGCGTGCTTCTCCTCAAGCTCGCTCAGCGACGCATCCAGAATATAGCTTCTGGTGGCGGTGCGCACGGTCACGTATTTGAGCTCGGCCTTGAAATACAGCACTTCCGGCAATGGGACACGTTCGGTACGGCCGCGGTCCTGGATCACCAGCATCTCGGGCGCCGTTTCGGGCTGGACGCCACGGGCGGCCAGCGCCGAGCGCTCCACCTTCTGCAGAGCCATCTGCAGGCGTTCCAGCCGCACCGGCTTGGTCAGGTAGTCGGCCGCCTCCAGCTCGAACGCTTCCACCGCGTGCTCCGCATGGGCGGTCACGAAGATCACGGCCGGCGGCTGCTCCAGCATCCGCAGCGCCTGCGCCAGCGCCAGGCCGTCGGCGCCGGGCATGCGGATGTCGAGCAACACCGCGTCGAACGGCTGGCGCCGCAGGATTTCCATCGCCTGCGTGGCGTTGCCCGCCTCGCCGCCCACGTTGGCGGCCGGCATGGTGCAGTCGCCCAGCAGGGTTCGCAAGCGCGAGCGGGCCAGCGGTTCATCGTCGACAACCAGAACCTGCAGCGTCATAGCGACCTCCAAGGCGAGCCTGTCATGCCGGAACCTCGATCCGCACCTGGTACACCCCATCGACCAGCGCCGTCTGGAACTGCCCCTGCACGTCGTGCAGCAACCGCAACCGGTCGCGCACGTTGTCCTGCGCCACGCCGTGGCCGCGACGGCCCTGGCCGGCCGGCACGGTGTTGGTGACCTTGATCACCACCACGGCGCCGCGGCGCTGCGTGCTGACCTTGACCTGGGCCCCGCTCGGGCTGGGTTCGACCCCATGCTTGACGGCATTCTCCACCAGCGGCTGCAGCAGCAGTGGCGGCACCTTGGCGTCGCCCGCGAGCGGATCGATCGCCCACTCGATGCGCAGCCGCTCGCCGAAGCGCACCTGCTCGATGCCCAGGTAGTGCCGCGCCAGCGCCACTTCCTGCGACAGCGTCACCGATTCGCCCTGGTCCGCCAGCGCGTGGCGGAACAGGTCGCTCAGGTCCTCCAGCAGCGTTTCTGCCCGCGCCGGGTCCTGCCGCACCAGTGCGATTGCGCTGTTCAAGGTATTGAACAGGAAATGCGGCCGGATCCGGGCCTGCAATTCGGACAGCCGGGCCGCGGTGGCGGCCGGCGTGCGTCCCTTGGCCCGCAACAGCAAGGCCACGACCAGCAGCGCCGAGAGCATGGCGCCGGTGAACCCGGAGGCCAGCCACGGCGGCCGCGCGGTGACGCCGGTCATGCCGAGCAAGGCGCAGCTGTACAGGCCTGCCGTCGCCCCCAGCGCCACACCGAAGGCGATCTGGTACGGCGGCAGCAGCCGCTCCAGCCTGGCCTTCAGGCTGCAGGCCACGATCAGCCACAACAAGGTGGCGGGCAAGGCGGCGGCGGTGAGAATCGAGACCCGCAGCAGCCAGTCCAGGAAATCGGTGGCGCCGAACATCGCGCCGGTCACCATGGTCGCCTCGACGGACAGGACCGCGCGCATGATGACCCCGACATGGCAGGCGTCGAACACCAGCACGCGCTCCGCCATCGGCGGCCGCAGCGCCGGTTCCTCCATGAAGGCCGATAAAATTTGCGAGTCTTTCATCTCAATTGGGGTCAGATCCCGATTATTGCCCCATGACTTCCAGCCAACTCGATAAAAAGTCCCAAGCCTGGTCCGCTCTGTTCTCGGAGCCGATGAATGAGTTGGTCAAGCGCTACACCGCCAGCGTTTTCTTCGACAAACGCCTGTGGCAGGCCGATCTCGAGGG
Organism: Burkholderiales bacterium; assembly: GCA_038244915.1. Lineage (GTDB taxonomy): Bacteria > Pseudomonadota > Gammaproteobacteria > Burkholderiales > Burkholderiaceae_C > Ramlibacter. The sequence goes on from JBBRSZ010000017.1 coordinate 17,813, forward strand.
CTCTCTGGCTCACGCTGGCATGCTGGCCAGGCAAGGCATCATCTCCAGCGCCGATCACGCCGCGATCGAGACCGGCATGGCGCAGATCCGCCGGGAGATCGAATCCGGCGCCTTCGAATGGAAGCTCGATCTCGAAGATGTGCACCTGAACATCGAGGCCCGCCTGACGCAGCTGGCGGGCGATGCCGGCAAGCGCCTGCACACCGGCCGCAGTCGCAACGACCAGGTGGCGACGGATGTGCGGCTGTGGCTGCGCGGCGAGATCGACCTGATCGGCGCCCTGCTGACCGACCTGCAGCAGGCCTTGCTGACCCTCGCGGAAAAGAACGTGGAAGTAATCCTGCCCGGCTTCACCCACCTGCAGGTGGCGCAGCCGGTCAGCTTCGGCCACCACATGCTGGCCTATGTGGAGATGTTCAGCCGCGACGCCGAGCGCCTGCAGGACGTGAGGAAGCGCGTCAACCGCCTGCCGCTGGGCGCGGCCGCCCTGGCCGGCACCAGCTATCCCCTGGACCGCGAACTGGTGGCCAGGACGCTGGCGATGGTGGATGACGAAGGCCGGGCCTGCGTCTGCCAGAACTCACTGGACGCGGTCAGCGACCGCGACTTCGCGATCGAGTTCAGCGCCGCCGCCTCGCTGGCGATGATCCACATCAGCCGCCTGTCCGAAGAACTAGTGCTGTGGATGAGCCAGAGCTTCGGATTCATCGACATCGCCGACGGTTTTTGCACCGGCTCGTCGATCATGCCGCAGAAGAAGAATCCCGACGTGCCGGAGCTGGCACGCGGCAAGACCGGCCGGGTGGTCGGCCACCTGATGGGCCTGCTCACCCTGATGAAGGGCCAGCCACTGGCTTACAACAAGGACAACCAGGAAGACAAGGAGCCGCTGTTCGACACCGTGGACACCTTGAAGGACACGCTGCGGATCTTCGCGGAGATGGTCGGCGGCATCACCGTCAAGCCCGAAGCGATGGAGCAGGCGGCCCTCAAGGGCTACGCCACCGCCACCGACCTGGCCGACTACCTGGTGAAAAAGGGACTGCCGTTCCGCGATGCGCACGAGACGGTGGCGCACGCGGTGAAGGCGGCGATCTCGCACCAGGTCGACCTGTCGGAGTTGCCGCTGGCGGTGCTGCAGCAGTTCAACCCGAAAATCGACAAGGACGTGTATGACGTGCTGAGCCTGCGCGGCTCGCTCAACGCCCGCAACATCCTGGGCGGCACCGCGCCGGCCCAGGTGCGCCAGCAGATCGAGCGGCACAAGCGGCGGCTCGCCTGAGTCCGCCGCCTCAGGGCGCGGCGCTGGTGGCGACGTTGATCCGCAGTGGGGCGGCCGCGGCCAGCGGCTGTTCAGTGGTGTTGTCCAGCAATTCCAGCCGCAGGGCATAGTCGCCGCGCGGTGGGTTCAGCCAGACCTCGGTCTGGCCCTGACGGAAATCGAGCACGTCCTTCTTGCCGGCGCGCTCCAGCGTCAGGCGGAAGCGCCCGCTGTCGGCGACCCTGGCCTCGCGGTGCGCGATGTTGTAGCCGCTGGCATGGAATTGCACCCGGAATGGCCCCTTCACCGCCTGCTGGTCCGCCAGGCCCAGGATTTCCACCCGCTTGGGGCCCAGCACGGCGGCCGGCGTGAGCTGCTTGTCCTGCGCTGTGATGGTCACCCGCACCGGCTTGCTGAAGACGAAATACGGGATGTGGCCCTGGTCGGCCAGCAGCAGGTTCAGGTTGTACGTGCCGGGCTTGAGGTCGACCAGCGCTTCCATCTGGCCCTTGCCGAAGTGGATGTACTGGCTGCTGAACGGCAGCGGCTTCTTGAAGTCCAGCGGCAGCGGCTGGTCGATCAGCAGGTGATGGTGGCCGGCCCGGCCCGCGGTCTTGCCCGCCGGCACGATGCCCCGCATCGACAGGCCGAAGCGCAGCACGAATGGCGCGACCCGGGTTTCTCCGTCCTTGAGGTTGGTGAAGTAGGCCGCGGGCTGGCGGTTGGGCGGCGGCTCCACCCAGGGGTGGTTCAACAGCTCCGACGCCTCGGCCACGGCCGCCGGTTGCGCAGCCACGCCAATCGGACCGGCTGCAATACCGAGGAGGACGAGCAAGGACAGGAATGGGAGGTGATTGCGCATGGGATCCAGTGACAATACTTACAAGTCACAATATAGACTACTGAGTTCACCTGTGCATGGCACAAGTGCACGCTTCAGGCTGGTTTCAGCAGCGACCCGGATAATCCGGGCTTTGCACTCGACAGGACCCCATGCGACTGCTGCTGGTCGAAGACGACCCGATGATCGGTGAAGCCGTGCTGGACGCGCTGCGTGCCGAACACTACGCGGTCGACTGGGTGCGCGACGGCGACATGGCCGACACCGCCCTGCGCAGCGAGAGCTACGACCTGGTGCTGCTGGACCTGGGCCTGCCTCGGCGCAGCGGGCTGGACGTGCTGCGGGCGCTGCGCTCGCGGCGCGAAACCGTGCCGGTGCTGATCGCCACTGCGCGCGACGGCATCGCCGACCGGATCGCCGGCCTGGACGCCGGCGCCGACGACTACGTGGTCAAGCCCTTCGACGTCGACGAACTGCAGGCCCGGATCCGGGCGCTGCTGCGGCGCAGCGCCGGCCGCGGCGAGCCGGTGTTCAGCCACATGGGCGTGAGCCTCAACCCGGCGACCCACGAGGCGACGGTCAACGGCGCGACGGTGTCGCTGTCGGCGCGCGAATGGGCGGTGCTCGAACCGATGCTGCAGCGCCCCGGCGCCGTGTTCTCGCGCGCCCAGCTGGAACAGAAACTCTATGGCTGGAAGGACGAGATCAGCAGCAACGCGGTCGAGGTCTACATTCACGGCCTGCGCAAGAAGCTGGGCGCCGAGATGATCCAGACCGTGCGCGGCCTGGGCTACCTGGTGCCGCGCCAGTGAACAGCCCGACACTGCCGCAGCGGCCCGCGCCCTCACTGCGCCGCAGGCTGCTGTGGCTGGTGCTCGCCGCCATCGCGCTGGTGTCGCTGCTGCAGGCCAGCAGCGCCTACCGCACGGCCTTGCAGCAGGCCGATGCGCTGTTCGACGAGCACCTGCAGGAGATCGCCCGCTCGGTGCGCGGCGGCATGCCGTTCGCGCCGGGCCTGGACCCGGCCGACCCGGCTGACGACTTCATGGTGCAGATCTGGGGTCCGGACGGGGCGCAGATCTTCCGCTCGCCGCGCTCGCTGCTGCCGCAACAGGCGGTGCTGGGCTTTTCCGACGGTGTCGCCGGCGGCGTGCGCTACCGCGTGTATTCGCTGCAAACGCCGCAGCAGACGGTGCAGATCGCCCAGGACCTGGATGCCCGCCAGGCCCGCGCCCGCGCCATTGCCGCACGGGCGGTGCTGCCGATCGCGCTGCTGGCGCCGCTGCTGATGCTGGCCGTCTGGTGGCTGATCGACCGCTCGCTGGCGCCGGTGGAGCGCATCCGGCGCCAGGTGGCGGCGCGCGCAGCGGACGACCTGTCGCCGCTGCCCGATTCGGACCTGCCGCAGGAGGTGTTGCCGCTGGTGCAGGAACTCAACCTGCTGTTCGGGCGGGCCCGGCTGGCCTTCGAGACCCAGCGCAACTTCGTCGCCGATGCCGCGCATGAACTGCGCTCACCGCTGACCGCGCTCAAATTGCAGGCCCAGGCCCTGCGGCGACCGCAGGACGATGGCAGCCGCGATGCCGCCATCGCCAGGCTCAATGAAGGTATCGACCGCGCGATCGACCTGGTCGGCCAGCTGCTGGCGCTGGCCCACGAGGAAGGCGACGGCCAGCAGGGCGCCGCCGCGCCGCAGCAGGTCGACCTGCAGGAGCTGGTGCGGCAGGTGGTCGCCGACCTGTTGCCGCAGGCCCAGGCCAAACGCATCGACCTGGGCCTGGCGCCAGGAGCCAACGAGCCATTGCAGGTGCAGGTGCAGGGCCAGCCGGCGGCGCTGCACACGCTGCTGCGCAACCTGCTGGACAACGCCATCAAGTACACGCCCGAGGGCGGCCAGGTCGACATCTCGCTGGCGCTGCGCGATCGCGCGCCCTGCCTGTTCGTCGAGGACAGCGGCCCAGGCCTGCCGGACGCGGAGCGCGAACGCGTGTTCGACCGCTTCTACCGGGTGGCCGGCAACGCGGCCCAGGGCAGCGGCCTGGGCCTGGCGATCGTGCGCACCATCGCCGCCAGCCATGGCGCGACGGTGACGCTGGACCGCTCCCCGCGGCTGGGCGGCCTGCGCTGCGAAGTGCGCTTCGCCCGGCTGGCTTAAGCCTGTCCTAAGGGCGTGACCTCACAGTTGGAGGCGGAGAGTTTCCTTTCGTCCCATCCCTGTCCAGGAGCACCCTCATGAGTCAAGCCTCCCTGAAATCCGCCCCGCTGGTGCTGGCCCTGCTGGCCGCCGGCGTGGTCGGCGGCGCCGGCGTCGAAGCGCTGCACAGCAGCCGCGCCAGTGCCGCGCCGGCACCGCAGTTGATTGCGGCCGCGGCACCGGCCGCAGCGCCGATGATCGCCGCCCCGGTCGGCACCATCGCGCCGCCGGACTTCTCGCAGATCACCGCCCGCTACGGCCCGGCCGTGGTCAACATCAGCGTCAGCGGCATGCGCAAGACCGCCCTCGACGAGTCGGACGCGCAAGCCATCCAGGGCGATCCGTTCGAGTTTTTCCGCCGCTTCCAGCAGGGCCAGGGCCGCGCCGTGCCGCGCAACGTGCCGGTGCGCGGCCAGGGCTCGGGCTTCATCGTCAGCGCCGACGGCATCATCCTGACCAACGCCCACGTGGTGAAGGACGCCAATGAAGTGACCGTGAAGCTGACCGACCGGCGCGAGTTCCGGGCCAAGGTCTTGGGCGCCGATCCCAAGACCGATGTCGCCGTGCTCAAGATCGAAGCGAAGAACCTGCCGGTCGTGGCGCTGGGCAACGTGAAGGACCTGCGCGTCGGCGAATGGGTGCTGGCCATCGGTTCGCCATTCGGCTTCGAGAACACGGTGACGGCCGGCGTGGTCAGCGCCAAGGGCCGCACGCTGCCCGACGACAGTGCCGTGCCCTTCATCCAGACCGACGTCGCCGTCAACCCCGGCAACTCGGGCGGCCCGCTGTTCAACTCGCGCGGCGAGGTGGTGGGGATCAATTCACAGATCTATAGCCAGTCCGGCGGCTACATGGGCGTGTCGTTCGCGATCCCGATCGATCTCGCCAGCAGCGTGCAAAAGCAGATCGTCAACACCGGCAAGGTGCAGCACGCGCGGCTCGGCGTGGCGGTGCAGGAAGTCAACCAGGCGCTGGCCGATTCGTTCAACCTGGACCGGCCGGAAGGCGCACTGGTCTCCAGCGTCGAGAACGGCAGCCCCGCCGACAAGGCCGGCCTGCAGGCGGGCGACGTGATCCGCGGTGTCGACGGCCAGCCGATCGTCGCCTCCGGCGACCTGCCGGCCATCATCAGCCGCGCCATTCCCGGCGAATCGGTGAAGATGGACGTCTGGCGCAAGGGCAACCGGATCGAACTGACGGCGCGGCTGGCCAGCGCCTCGGACAAGGTGGCCAAGGGCGACAGCAGCCAGGACGCCGGCGAAGGCGGCAAGCTCGGACTGGCGCTGCGGCCGCTGGAGAGCGCCGAGAAGCGGCAGGCCGGCGTCAGCGGCGGCCTGCTGATCGAGGACGCGAGCGGCGCCGCCGCCCGGGCCGGCGTCGAAGCCGGCGACGTGCTGCTGGCCGTCAACGGCGCGCCGGTCACCAGCATCGAGCAGGTGCGCACGGTGGTGGCCAAGGCCGGCAAGTCGGTGGCGCTGCTGATCCAGCGTGGCAGCGACAAGATCTTCGTGCCGGTGCGCATCGGCTGATCGCTGCCCCGCTCCCCGACCAACCGGCGCCGAACGCGCCGGCTTTTCCTTGTCCGGAGCCGGCTGCCTATACTGGCCGCCCGAACGGAGACAAGATGAAGATCACACGCGTCAACGCAACGCCGCTGAACCTGCCGGTCACGGTGAACGCCGCCGGCAAGGCCAAGACCACCTCGCTGTCGGTCTGCCTCGTGGACGTCGAGACCGACACCGGCATCGTGGGCACCGGCATGACGGCGATCACCGAGGAAGAAGTGATCGGCAGCATCGTCAACGACATCGCCTGCCACAACCTGGTCGGCATGGACCCGCTGCGCCACGAGCAGGTCTGGGAGAAGCTGTACTGGTTGCTGACGCCGCGCGGCCAGTCCGGCTATGCCAGCCACGCCATCGCCGCCATCGACCTGGCGCTGTGGGACATCAAGGGCAAGGCGCTGGGCCAGCCCTGCTGGAAGCTGCTGGGCGGCGCCCGCGCCGAGGTGCCGGTCTATGCCACCTTCGGCTTCGCCTTCTTCGAGCGCGACGAGCTGGCGCAGGCGGCGAAGAGCTGGGTGGCGCGCGGCTTCACCCGGTTGAAGATGACGGTGGGCCACCACGGCCTGCAGCGCCGCGACGAGCCGCGCCCGCTCGACCAGGTGATCGCCGAGGACGTGCAGCGCATCCGCGCGGTGCGCGAAGCGGTCGGCCCCGACGTGCAGATCTACATCGACGCCAACTGCAGCCTGGACTATTACCACGCGCTGTCGCTGGCGCAACGCATCGAGCAATACGGCATCAGCTTCTTCGAGGAGCCGGTGTCGCAGAACGACATTCCCAACCTGGTCAAGCTGCGCGGCAAGACCACCATCCCGCTGGCCGCCGGCCAGAACGAGGGCCTGGCCAGCCGATTCCGCGACCTGCTGGTGGCCCAGGCCGTGGATGTGGTGCAGCCCAACGCCTGCATCACCGGCGGCTTCACCCAGTGCAACCGGATCGCCGGCATGGCCCAGGCCTTCAACACCCGGTTCGCCAACGGCGGCGCCTGGCCGCACCACAACATGCACCTGCACGCGGGCCTGGCCAACGGCTCGCTGGTGGAATACCACTCGGTGGCGGTGGACTGCTGCAAGCAGGTCTTCGACGGCCTGCCCGAGCCGGTCGACGGCATGCTGGCCTTGCTGGACACACCGGGCCTGGGCTTCGAGCCGAACCGCGAACGGCTGGCGGAACTGGCCAAACGGCCCGGCTCGCGCGGCATCGGCAAGGCCTGAGGCAACGATCCAAGAACAAGACAAGGAGACACGACATGACTTTCAAGACAAGCCTCTTTCGCCGCCGCGTCCTGCTCGCAGCCGCGGCCACCCTGCTGGCCACTGGCCTCGCACAGGCCCAGGACGCCTGGCCGAGCCGTCCGATCCGCCTGCTGGTGGGCTACTCCGCCGGCGGCGGTGTCGACGCGATGGCCCGCATGCTGGCGCCGCGTCTGTCGACCCTGCTGGGCCAGCAGGTGGTGGTGGACAACCGCGCCGGCGCCGCCGGCCTGATCGCCGGCGACGCTGTCGCCAAGGCCGCCCCGGACGGCTACACGCTGCTGCTGGGAGAAAGCGGACTGCTGATCGCGCAGCACCTGCAGCCGAAAATGAGCTTCGATCCGATCAAGGCTTTTGCGCCAGTGGCGGGCGTCTTCAAGCTGCCGCTGGCCATCGTGGTGAGCAACAACTTCCCGGCCCGCACGCCGCAGGAATTCGTGCAGGAGCTGCGCGCCCATCCGGCCCGCCATTCGTACGCGACTTCGGGCGTGGGCACGGTGCAGCACCTGGGCTTCGAGATGCTCAAGGGCAAGACCCGCTCGTTCGTGGTCCACATCCCCTACCGCGGCGCGGCCCAGATCGTGCCCGACGTGATCAGCGGGAACGTCCCGATCGGGGTGGTGAGCGTGAGCGCCGCCATGGCCCAGGCCAAGGCCGGGAAGTTGCGCGCGCTGGCGCTGATGAACTCCGGCAAGGTGCCGGGCGCGGAGCAGATCCCGGCGCTGGCCGATGCCATCCCCGGCTTCGAGGCCGTGCCGCGGCTGATGCTGCTGGCGCCGGCCGGCACGCCCGCCGCCATCGTCGACAAGCTGAGCGAAGCGGCGCGCGCGGTGATGGCGTCGCCCGAGATCGCGCAGGCGGCGGCCCAACTGGGCGCAGTGCCCGCTTACATGGCGCCCGGACCGCTGGCCGCCGACCTGGCGCGCGAATCGGCGGCCTGGGGCCAGGTGATCCGCGAGCAGAAGATCTCCGCCGAGTGAGGTTCGTCCGGCGGCGCGGGCATGAGCAAAATTCTGTGCTGCTGAGATTTCTTCAATCCGCGGGCCGGCCCAGGCATTAGCATTCCGCCAAACCGAGGAGACCCCCTTGCCCGTCATCACCACCATCGAGGACCTGCGGGTCCTGGCGAAGAAGCGCGTGCCGCGCATGTTCTACGACTACGCCGATTCCGGCTCCTGGACCGAAAGCACCTACCGCGCCAACGAAACCGATTTCGAAAGGATCAAGTTCCGCCAGCGGGTGGCGGTGAACATGGAAAACCGCAGCACTCGCGTCAGGATGATCGGGCAGGACGCGACAATGCCGGTGGCAATCGCGCCGACCGGGCTGACCGGCATGCAGCACGCCGACGGCGAGATCCTGGCGGCCCGCGCGGCGAAGCAATTCGGCATCCCGTTCACGCTGTCCACCATGAGCATCTGCTCGATCGAGGACGTGGCCAAGGCCACCGACCGGCACCCCTTCTGGTTCCAGCTCTATGTGATGCGTGACCGCGCGTTCATCGAGCGCCTGATCGACCGCGCCAAGGCGGCCAACTGTTCGGCCCTGGTGCTGACGCTGGATCTGCAGATCATCGGCCAGCGCCACAAGGACATCATCAACGGCCTGTCGGCGCCGCCGAAACTGACGCTGGCCAACATCCTGAACATGATGACCAAGCCGGCCTGGTGCATGGGCATGCTGGGCACGCCGCGGCGCCAGTTCGGCAACATCGTGGGCCACGTCAAAGGCGTCGAGAACATGGGCTCGCTGTCGGAATGGACCGCCAGGCAGTTCGACCCGGCGCTGTCGTGGAACGACGTCGAGTGGATCAAGAAGCGCTGGGGCGGCAAGCTGATCCTCAAGGGCATCCAGGACGTCGAGGATGCGCGGCTGGCGGCGGACACCGGTGCCGACGCGCTGATCGTCTCCAACCACGGCGGCCGCCAGCTCGATGGCGCGCCGTCCTCGATCTCGGCGTTGCCGGCGATCGTGGAGGCGGTCGGCCACCGGATGGAAGTGCACATGGACGGCGGCATCCGGTCCGGCCAGAGCGTGCTCAAGGCCTGGGCGCTGGGCGCGCGCGGCACCTACATCGGCCGCTCCATGCTGTACGGCCTGGGCGCGATGGGGCAAGAAGGCGTGACCAAGGCGCTGCAGGTGATCCACAAGGAGCTGGACCTGACCATGGCCTTCTGCGGCCACACCGACATCAACAAGGTCGACAAGGCCATCCTGCTGCCCGGCACCTTCTGAGACCTTGTGGGACAGACCTTCAGCTCTGTCCCCAACCGATCAAGCCCGCCGTCAGGCCTTGGGCCGGAAGTGCGGCCCGGGCAGGCGCGAGAGGCGCTGCTTGGGGCCGCGATAGGCCTCGAACAAGGCCTCGTGCGCCTGCAGCGAGATGTCGCCGTAACGGTGGTAATAGTCCGCCACCCATGCCAGCAGCATGCCCAGCTTGCGGTCCTGCTCGGCGCGCGAGCGGTACTTGTGCGGCTCCCAGGGCCGGGTCCGGCAATTGGCCAGGCACTGGTCGATGCCGGGGTCCAGCAGCAGCAGGTGGGGCCGGTACGCCAGGCTGGTGGAAATCAGGTCGGGATAGCAGCCTTCGACCACCCATTCGGGATAGGAGCGGCAGAACCCATTGACGTCGGCGGAGGCGGCGGCATGCGAGCGCGGCACCGCGATCCGGTCCGGCTCCCAGGCCACGATGTCCAGGTCCAGCAAGGCGAGATCCAGCTGGCCGGCCAGCTGCCAGGCCAGGGTGGACTTGCCGGAGCCGGCGTTTCCGATGATGGCAAAGCGATGTGTACGTTTCACGATGCCGCGAGCGTCGCACAAAACCGGTGCACCGGCCAACCCGCTATAACCTTTCGATGCAAGCTTCCTCCGTCGTGGCCTGGGCCTGGATTCCGATTGTCGTCGCCGCCGCCCTGGCGCAGACCGTGCGCAACGCGGCGCAACGCACGCTCACGGCCCAAGTCGGCACCCTGGGGGCGACGCTGGTGCGCTTCCTGTACGGACTGCCATTCGCCGCGGTCGCCGTCATCCTGCTGCAAGTCTTCTCCGACGCACCTCTGGGCCTGCCGGCGTTCACCGGGCCGTTTTTCGGCTGGGTGGCGTTCGGCGCGGTGAGCCAGATCGCCGCCACCGCCTTCCTGCTGTCGGCGATGAAAGAGCGCAACTTCATCGTCGCCGTCACCTATTCGAAGACCGAGGTGCTGCAGGTCGCCCTGTTCGCGGCCCTGTTCCTGCACGAGGTGCCCAGCCTGCTGACGCTGCTGGCCATCGGCGTGGCCAGCGCCGGCGTGGTGATGCTCTCGCTGCCGCAGGGCGCGGCCGGCAAGCCAGGCGACGGCGCTCCACCGGCGCGTGGCTGGGGCGGCAAGGTGGCGCTGCTCGGGCTGGCCTCGGGTGCGGGTTTCGCGCTCTCCGCGGTCGGCTACCGCGGCGCGGCGCTGCAGTTGCCGGGCCTGTCGCCCTGGCTGGCTGCGGCCTGGGGCGTGCTGTGCGCGCAGGCGTTGCAGTCGGTGCTGCTGGGGGGCTGGCTGGCGCTGCGTTCGCCGCAGGCGCTGCGCGGCATCCGCAAGGCCTGGAAGATTTCGCTGGTGGCCGGCTGCATGGGCGCGCTGGCCTCGCTGGGCTGGTTCACCGGCTTCGCGCTGCGGCCGGCCGCCGACGTGCGCACCCTCGGCCTGGTCGAAGTGCTGTTCAGTTATCTGGTGTCGCGGCGGCTGTTGCGCGAGAAGCTCGGTGTCGGCGAGCAGTTCGGGCTGGTGCTGGTGGCGATCGGGCTGGTGGTGGTGTGCGCGCGGCTGTGAGGCCGCGCGCCGGCTGCGTCAGGCGTATTCCCGGGCCGTTTCGGCGTGGTCGTCGATCATCGCCTCGAACTGGTCGATCATGGGCTGCGGCAGCACCGCCATCGGGGTCTGCGTCGACAGCCACTCGCACAGCGCGGCATCGGTGATCTGCGGCAGCACCTCGAAGTAGACGCCGTCGGCCCGGTCGCCCGGAGTGGACGAATTGCGGAACCGGAAACCGCCCTTCCAGACGCCGCCGCCGGCCGGCGCGTACTTTTCCTTGGCCTGGTACTTGTAACCGAGCCAGTAGGTGCGCACCGCCTTGTCCTTGCGCACTTCGACCACGTAGACGTCGCCGCCGGCCGCGGCCTCGCTGGCCTCCGGCTCGCGCGAGGTGTAGGAATGCGGGGTCTTGCGGATCACCTTGAGGTTCGCGAGCAGGGGGCCCTGCTCCTCAGCGATATGTTTCACTGCGTATGCGGCCAATGGATTTCTCCGGTAATGCGATGTGATCGAACAGGGGACACTATAGGCCCAGCCGCCTTTCGCCCCGCCGCTATGCTTGTGGTGTGTCCAGCGCCCCGCCCATTCGCCGCATCGCCCACCTCGACATGGACGCGTTTTTCGCGTCGGTGGAACTGCTGCGCTACCCGCAGCTGAAGGGCCTGCCGATCGTGATCGGCGGCGGCCGGCGCAAGGTCGACGAGATCATCCGGCAGAAGTATTCGGACCGGCCGCTGTCGGAGATTCCGGCCGCGGCCTTCCCGCTGCTCAAGGACTATGTCGGGCGCGGCGTGATCACCACCGCGACCTATGCGGCGCGGCAGTTCGGCGTCGGTTCGGCCATGGGGATGATGAAAGCCGCCAAGCTCGCGCCCGACGCGCTGGTGCTGCCGGTGGACTTCGAGGAGGTGCGCAAGTACTCGCGCGGCTTCAAGGCCATCATCCGCGACATCGCCCCGGTTGTTGAGGACCGCGGCGTCGACGAGGTCTACATCGACTTCACCGACGTGCCGGGCGGCCAGCGCGAGGGCGGCCGGGTGCTGGCCCGGTTGATCCAGAAGGCGATCCAGCAGCAGACCGGCCTGACCTGCTCGCTCGGCGTCGCGCCCAACAAGCTGATCGCCAAGATGGCCAGCGAATTCAACAAGCCCAACGGCATCTCGATCGTCTACCAGGACGACGTGCGCACCAAGATCTGGTCGCTGCCGGTGCGCAAGATCAACGGCATCGGCCCAAAGGCCGAAATCAAGCTGCACAAGCTGCACCTGATGACCATCGGCGACATCGCTGCGCAGCAACGCGAATGGCTGGTCGACAACTTCGGCACATCGTATGGCGGCTGGATGCACGACGCCGCCTGGGGCCGCGACGATCGGCCGGTGGTGACCGAAAGCGAGCCGGTGTCGATGAGCCGCGAAACCACCTTCGACCGCGACCTGCACGCGGTGCGGGACCGGGCCGAGCTGGGCACCATCTTCACCGACCTGTGCAAGCAGGTGGCCAGCGACCTGCAGCGCAAGGGCTATGTCGGCAAGACCATCGGCATCAAGCTGCGCTATGACGACTTCCGGATCGCCACCCGCGACCAGACCATCGACCACTTCACCGCCGACCCCAGGACCATCCGGCAGGTTGCCGGCCAGTGCCTCAAGCGGGTGCAGCTCGATCGGCGGCTGCGGCTGCTGGGGGTGCGGGTCGGCAAGCTCGAGAAGGCCGGTCTGGCTGAGCGGCAAGCAGCGGCGCGGGAACCACGCGCCAGCGACAACATCGCCGGCAGCGCCACGCCCGGCACGCTCGACCTGTTCTGACGCCACCGTCCGGCGTTGCATCCCGAAGCACTGCTAACGCCCGGTCAAGAAGCCGCGTGCTGCATGCTTCCTACCGGCGCCGACCTCTTTGGACTACACCATCGCAGGGTCGTGCGCCCTAACTTGATCGGGTCTTTCACTTTCATCGAGGTCCCGTGATGAAAAAACATCTTCTCAGCCAGACCCTTGCCTTGTGCCTGCTGGCACCGGTCGCCGGCGCGCTCGTCTGCCTGCCGGCCGCCGCGCAAACCACCGCAGCCCCGCAGACCCACGGCCTGGAGGTCAATGCCGACAGCGGCCTGGCGCCCGGCTCGCAGCTGCGCCTCACGCTCGAGGCCTCGCCCGGCGGCCAGGCGAGCGCGCGCATTCCCGGCCCGGACATCGCGGTGCCGCTCAAGGAAGTGTCTCCGGGCCATTACACCGGTCACTACACCGTGCGCCGCAGCGACCGCATCGACCCGGCTGCGGTGATTCGCGTCAGCCTCACGGCGGCCAGCCGGACGATCGTCGCCAACTACACCTTCCCGCCGTCGTTCATGGCGCCGATGGCGGTCGCGCCGGCCCAGCCGCTGGTCGTGGCCCAGGCGCCTGTCATCGTGCAACAGCCCTCTGCGCCGCTGCGGATCGAGCGCTTCGCCGTCGCGCCGCTGGGCCGGGCAGAGCCCGGAGCCGAATTGCAGTTCCGCCTGAACGGCGTGCCGGGCGCCACCGCCTGGCTCGACATCCCCGGCGTGGCTTCGCATGTGCCGCTGCGCGAAACCCGACCAGGCCACTACGAAGGCGGCTACATCGTGCGGCCGCGCGACAACCTCGCCGCCGCCGGCCTGGTCACCGCCACGCTGCGCGCGGACGACAACCGCGTGGTCACGGCGACGCTGGGCCAGCCGCTGGTCAACGACAACCGGCCGCCGCAAATCGCCAACCTGACGCCGCGCGCCGGCGAAGCCGTCAGCGGGGGCCCGACACTGGTGGCCGGCAACTTCAACGAAGCCAGCGGCGCCGGCGTCGACCCGCAATCGGTGCGCATCGTCATCTCCGGCCGCGACGTCACGGCGCAGGCCCAGATCACGCCGAGGGAGTTTTCCTTGCGCGACCGGTTGCCGCCGGGCCGCCACACGGTGGAGGTGACGGCCGCCGACCGGGCCGGCAACGTCGGGCAGAAATCCTGGAGCTTCGAGGTCGGCTCGTCCGTGCTCGGCGCTTCATCCGCGGGGCTGCCGCTGATGGTGATGAGCCACCAGAACAACGCCATGATCGGCCAGGACGTGACCACCATCCGTGGCCGCACGGCGCCGTTTGCGACGGTGAACGTGCGGGTCGACGCGGTCTCCCCATCTGGACGGCGGATCGAGGCCGGCGTGGCCCAGGAACTGGCGTCGGAAACGGTGCAGGCGGATGCCAACGGCGAATTCAGCTTCCACTTCAACCCGCGCTACGTCCGCGACAACGCCAGCTCGCTGCCGGTGCCGGGCACCCGCTACGACGTGTCGATCACGGCCAACCGCGACAACACGAGCACCGAGTCCCGCCTGGTCCTGTTCCAGCGCGGCTGAAGGGCCCACATCTCCCGCGTTTTGCGGGCTTTGTTCCGCTTGCCGGCCGCGGCGCGTTTGACGCCGCGCGAGCGGCGGCCTAAATTGAAGCTGACGCGAACCTTACAACATATCGCCCACCGGAGATCGCCATGCCGCTCGCCGAACTGCAACGCATCAAGCAATGGCACCTTGGCCACCGCCATGACCACCCGCTCGAATGCCAGCTGTGGGACATGATGCTGACGCTGTGGGTGATGGGCTGGGTCGGGCTGTTGCCGACCTATGCGTTCCAGCAGTTGTGGGCCGTCCCGGTGTGCGTGCTGTCGATCGCCGCGCCCGGCCTCTACGCGGGCTGGCGCAACCGGGCCCATCGCGCCCGCAAGCTGCGTTGCGACTGGGCCCGCTGAGGCCGTACAGTCTCCGGACAACCCCGGAGACTTCCATGCAATGTTTCTCGCTGACACGGCAAGATGCCGTGGCCCACCTCGTGCTCAACCAGCCGGCGGCGCTCAACACGATGCATCCCACGTTCTGGCGCGAGCTCGACGAGGTGCTCACGGCCCTGCACCGCGAAGGCAAGGCCCGCGCCCTGGTGATCTCGTCCACCGGCAAGCATTTCAGCGCCGGCATGGCGCTGGAGACCTTCGGCGGGGCGATCGCCCTGGACGACAGCAGCGCCGAAGGACGGGCCGCGATCTTCGACCTGCTGACCGACATGCAGGCCACTTTCACCAAGCTGGAAACGCTGCGGATCCCGGTGATCGCCGCCATCCAGGGCGGCTGCATCGGCGGCGCCGTCGACATGGTGACGGCGTGCTGCATCCGCTACGCGACGGCGGACGCCTTCTTCTGCGTGCAGGAGATCAACATCGGCATGGTGGCCGATGTCGGCACGCTGCAGCGCCTGCCCAAGCTGCTGCCGCTGGGCCTGGTGAAAGAGCTGGCGTACACCGGCCGGCGACTGCCGGCGGCCAGGGCGCTGGCGTACGGCCTCGTCAACGAGCTGTTCGACACGCAGGAGGCGATGGTCGCCGCCGCGCTGCAGTGCGCCGCCGAGATCGCCGCCAAGCCGCCGGTGGCGATCTGGGGCACCAAGCAGGTGATCCACTACAGCCGCGACCATCCGGTCGACGATGCCTTGAAGCAGATGGGCTGGGTGCAAGGCGCGATCTGGAGCAACGCCCACGTGCGCGAGGCTGTGACGGCGATGAAGGAAAGGCGCGCCGGCGTGTTCCCCGACCTGCCGGCGCTGTCGTCGTTCAGGGAGCTCTGAGGCCCAGCGCGCCGCCCGAGCGCGTCATTGGCGCGCGGTGCGGACGTTGGCCGGCAGCGCGCCGGGATGGCTGGTGCGCAGCGGGTTGATGTCGAGGCCGCCGCGCCGCGTGTAGCGCGCATACACGGTCAGCTTGACCGGTTTGCACTGGCGCCAGATGTCCATGAAGATGCGCTCGACGCACTGCTCGTGGAATTCGTTGTGGTTGCGAAAGCTCACCAGGTAACGCAACAGGCCGCCCTGGTCGATCTGCGGCCCGGCATAGCGGATCTGCACGCTGCCCCAGTCCGGCTGGCCGGTGACCAGGCAGTTGCTCTTGAGGAGGTTGCTGGTCAGCGTTTCCTCCACCGGCTTCTCGTCGAACGCGGCCGTGAGCAGGTCGGGCCGCGGCTGGTAATCCGTGCACTCGATGTCGAGGCGGTCCAGGCTCAGGCCGTCCAGTTCGTGCACCGGCTCCTTGTCGAACTGGTCCGGCAGCAGCAGTTTCACGCCCACCGACGATTGCGACGGCGCGCCGCGCCACACCGCTTCGCTGACATCCGCGCGGATGCGATCGCGCACCTCGTCGGTCGAAGCGAACCGGCTGTTGCTGAAGCTGTTGAGATACAGCTTGAATGATTTGCTCTCGACGATGTTGGGGGTCTCGCACGGCACCATGACGTGGGCGATCGCCACCTGCGGCTTGCCGCGCGGCGTCAGCCAGCTCAGCTCGAAGGCCGTCCACAGGTCGGCCCCGAAAAACGGCATCGGCCCGGCCAGGCCGAGTTCCTCGCGCTTTGGCGCGCGGGGTAGCGGGAACAGCAGCGAAGCATCGTAGTGGTCGATGTAGGGCGCCGGCTTGCCCAGCAGCGATTGGTCGGGGGTGGTCAAGCAGTGGGCCTCACGGATTCAAGATGCGGCAGCAGCGGTGCCAGGATGCGTTCGATCACGCCGGGCGGCAGGTCGTGGCCCATGCCGGACACGCCCACCAGCCGGGCGCCGGCGATGCGCCGCGCCGTGTCGACGCCACAGGCGTAGGGCACGAGCGGATCGTCGCGGCCGTGCACCACCAGCGTGGGCGCCCGGATCCGTCCCAGCTCCTGGGCCCGCGCGGCGTCCGCGATGACGGCAAGCATCTGGCGCAGCACGCCCGCCGGATGAAAGCTGCGCCGCATCGACGCCTGCACGCCGTCGCGCAGCGTCGTGTCGTCAAGCGGAAAGTCGGGGCTGCCGATCAGCTTGAAGAAACGCACGGTGTTGTCGATCATCGCGGCCTCGCTGCGGTCCGCCGGCCGGCTCAGCAGGGCGCGCAGCACGTCGGAGCGCGGGCCGGGCAGATGGCGTGCGCCGCTCGAACTCATGATGCTGGTGAGGCTGAGCACCCGGTCCGGCGCGGCCAGCGCGATGCGCTGGGCGATCATCCCGCCCATGCTGGAGCCGATCACGTGCGCCCGCGCGATGCCCAGCGCGTCCAGCACCCCGATGGCGTCCCGGGCCATGTCCTTGAGCGAATAGGGCGAGTGCACCCGCAGCCCGAGCCGGCGCCGCAAGCTCTGCCACATCAGGTTCGGCTGGCCCAGCTCGTCGAAATGCTGGGACAGGCCGATGTCGCGGTTGTCCATCCGCACCACCCGAAAGCCGGCGCTCACCAGCGCCCGCACAAACGCCGGCGGCCAGGCCACCAGCTGCATGCCCAGGCCCATGACCAGCAGCGCCACCGGCCAGTCGGCCTGCGAACCGTCGGCGCCGCTGTCCTCGACCTCGAGCGAAATCCCGTTGCCGACCACCTTCATTCGAACCGCCGTTCGCGCAGCCACTTGGTGGCGATCCACTTCTCGCCGGCCAGCACCGGCGCGCCGCCGTGCAGGGTGCGGGTGACGGGATGGGGCCGGTCGTAGCTGAAAAACACCGCGTTGCCGCGCTTGGGCGCGACCACCAGATTGACGTCCGGGAAGGTGGTGCCCCCGCCTTGCTCCGGTTCGGCCAGGTACATCACGATGGTGGCGACCCGCTGGCCGCCGCGCTTGAGGATGGTGGGCGTGCCGGGCTCCACCGGGTCGAAGTAGTCGTAGTGCGGCTTGTACTCGGCGCCGGGACGGTAATGCAGGATCTGCAGGCCCTCGCCGTTTTCCTCCGGCCAGTCCAGCAGGCGGGCCAGCCGGCTCTCCAGCCGGCGCACCACTTCGTGCTCGCCGCGCTGGAAGAACATGCCGTTGCTGGTCCGGTCCTCGTTGACCTCCTCGCCGCCGGTCTTGGTGGCGACCGTGAGCGAGCGCGCCAGCCGCGGCTTGGCCAATTCGATCAACGCGTCGCATTCCTGGTCGGACAGCAGGCTGCCCAGCACCACGATGCGCGGGTTCTCCATCACGTTCAGCACGTGGACCGTGCGGTCGCCGGCATCGAGGTACAGCGGCGAATCGGCCAGTTTCAAGTCGGGCACGGCAATCGGGGATGGCAGGCCGGGCTTGCCGGCGACCTGCTCAAGGTGGCCGCGCAGGCTCGATTCCATGGCCTCGACGGCGATGTCCTCGGCCCAGCCGGATGCCAGCATCGACTTGAGCACGGCGTCGGCCTGGTGCCCGGCCTGCGCCTGTTCGACGATCCATTGCCGCAGTTGGGGGGTGATCTGTTGGGTCATGCGGCCTCCGCGACCGGGTTGTTGCGCCGGAACACCAGCCGCTGCGGCCGGGACACGGCGCCGTCGAAAGCGTAACCGTCCAGGGCGAATCCTTCCAGCGTCCTGGGCGTCGCCACGCGTTGCTGGATCGCCCAGCGCGCCATCAGGCCACGGGCCCGCTTGGCGGAAAAACTGATGATCTTGTAGCCGCCGGGACGCAGCTCCTCGAACACGATGTCGATCACCCGGGCCTTGAGCGCGCGGGTGTCGACGGCCTTGAAATATTCCTGGGAAGCCAGGTTCACCACCACCGGGCTCTGGTCGGCGGCCAGCCGCCGGTTCAGGTAGGCGGCGATGTGCGGCGCCCAGAACTGGTACAGGTTGGCGGTCCGGCCGGCCTTGAGCGCCGTGCCCATCTCCAGCCGGTAGGGTTGCATCCAGTCCAGGGGCCGCAGCACCCCGTACAGGCCGCTCAGGATGCACAGGTGCTGCTGGGCCCAGTCCAGATCTTCGCGCTGCAGGGTGGTGGCGCGCAGGCCGTCATAGACGTCGCCATCGAAGGCCAGCACGGCCTGCTTGGCGTTGTGCTCGCCGAACTGCGGCGACCAGGCCTGGTAGCGCTCCACATTCAGGCTGGCCAGCTTCTCGCTCAGGTCCATCAGCCTGGCGACCTGGCGGGCGGATTTCTTCTTGAGAACGTCGATCAGCTGCACGGATTGCGGGATGAAGCCCGGTTCGGTGTGGGGCAGGTCGCCCGCCGGGGTGGCGTAGTCGAGGGTCTTGGCCGGTGACAGCAGGTACAGCATGGGCCGGATTATCCCAGCCGGCTCACTTCCAGCTTCGGCCCAGCAGCCACTGGGTGGTGGCGCAGGCCAGCACCAGGGCCCCATAGGCCAGCATGGTGCCGTCACGGCCTGACAGGACAAGCACGGCCAGCAAGGCGGCCGCGCCGGCCACGAAATCGAGCGCGCAGGCCGTCTTCCAGGAGCCGGCGCGGGCGCCCTCGGGCAGCAGCACCCGGGCCGCCAGGCTCACCAGCAGCGCCACGCCGGCGGCGGGCGCCAGGAAGCCCGCCAGCTGCCAAACAAAGTCGAGCGGCCCCATCTTCAGGGCCTTTGAGCTACAGCAAGTACTTCGGTCACCGGCAAATTTTATAATGTGGACATGGCAGTCTGGGCCTTGGGCATCAATCACACGACCGCGCCGGTGGACCTGCGCGGCCGTTTTGCCTTTGCGGTCGAACAAATCCAGCCCACCCTGGACGCGCTGCGCGGGTCGCTGAGCCGCCAGCCGGAGGCCGCCATCCTGTCCACCTGCAACCGCACCGAGATCTATTGCGCGGGCGAGCACCAGGACATCGAGCAGACGCTCGACTGGATGGCCCACTCGGGCGGCGTTGCGCCCTCGATCCTGCGGACTCACTCGTACCAGCTGCGCGACGGCCTGGTGGCCCGCCATGCCTTCCGGGTGGCCAGCGGGCTCGATTCGATGGTGCTGGGCGAGCCGCAGATCCTGGGCCAGATGAAGGACGCGGTGCGCGCCGCCGACCAGGCCGGCGCGTTGGGCACGACGCTGAACCAGCTGTTCCAGCGCTCCTTCGCCGTGGCCAAGGAAGTGCGCAGCGCCACCGAGATCGGCGCCCATTCGATCAGCATGGCGGCCGCCTCGGTGCGGCTGGCCGGCCAGCTGTTCGAGGACCTGGGCAAGATCCGCGTGCTGTTCGTCGGCGCCGGCGAGATGATCGAGCTGGCGGCCACCCACTTCGCCGCGAAGAATCCCAAGGGCATCGCGATCGCCAACCGGACGCTCGAGCGCGGCGAGAAGCTGGCCACCCGCTTCGGCGGCGAGGTGATGCGGCTGGCCGACCTGCCGTCGCGCCTGCACGAATTCGATGCCGTGGTGAGCTGCACCGCCAGCACCCTCCCGATCATCGGCCTGGGCGCGGTGGAACGCGCCCTCAAGGCTCGCAAGCACCGGCCCATGTTCATGGTCGACCTGGCCGTGCCGCGCGACATCGAGCCCGAGGTCAAGGACTTGCAAGACGTCTACCTGTACACCGTCGACGACCTGGCGCAGGTCGTGCAGACCGGCCAGGCCAGCCGCCAGGCCGCGGTGGCCCAGGCCGAGGCGATCATCGATGCCGGGGTCCAGAGCTTCATGCACTGGATGGACCAGCGCGCCGGCGTGCCCTTGATCCAGCAGCTCAACGCCCAGACCGACGCCTGGCGCCAGGCCGAGATCGCCCGTGCCCGCAAGCTGCTGGCTCGCGGCGAAGACGTCGACGCGGTGCTCGAGGCCCTGTCCCGGGGCCTGACCCAGAAGATGCTGCATGGCGCCATGGCCGAACTGCACGCCGGCGACGCCACGGCGCGTGAGCGCGCCAGCACGGCGATCCAGCACTTTTTCCTGCGCAAAGAGCGTTAGCGCCAATCCGTCATTCCCGCGAATGCGGGAATCCAGGACGCCCGGACCCTGGAAGCACTTGTTCCCCGCCTGCGCGGGGATAACGAATCCCCCCTCTTCTTCGCTTTCATGAAACCCTTCCTCCGCCAGCAACTCGAGCGCTACCCGGTCCGCCTGCAGGAACTGGACTTCTTCCTGTCGCAGCCGGACGTGGTCAGCGACATGGACCGCTTCCGCGCCCTCACCCGCGAGCATTCGGAAGTGAGCGAAGTGGCGGCGCGCTACGAAGCCTTCCTGCACCGTGAAAGGGACCTGGCCGGCGCGAAGGACATGCTGGACGACCCGGACATGGCGGACATGGCCCGGGAGGAGATCGCGCAGGCCGAGTCCGACATCGAGGCGCTGGAAGACGAGTTGCAGCGCCTGCTGCTGCCCAAGGACCCGGACGATTCGCGCAACGCCTTCCTGGAAATCCGCGCCGGCACCGGCGGCGACGAGTCGGCCCTGTTCGCCGGCGACCTGCTGCGCATGTACACCCGCTACGCGGAACGCCAGGGCTGGAAGAGCGAGATCGTCAGCGAAAGCCTGGGCGAGGTCGGGGGCTACAAGGAAGTGGTGCTGCGCGTCATCGGCGAGGGCGTCTACGGCATGCTCAAGTTCGAGTCCGGCGGCCATCGGGTGCAGCGGGTGCCGGCCACTGAGACCCAGGGCCGCATCCACACCAGCGCCTGCACCGTCGCCGCCCTGCCGGAACCGGACGAGGCGCAGGCTGTGGAGATCAACCCGGCCGACCTGCGGATCGACACCTACCGGGCCTCGGGCGCCGGCGGGCAGCACATCAACAAGACCGACTCGGCGGTCCGCATCACCCATATCCCCACCGGCACGGTGGCCGAGTGCCAGGACGACCGCTCGCAGCACCGCAACAAGGCCAAGGCGATGCAGGTGCTGGTGGCGCGCATCCACGAGAAGGAGCGCAGCGCCAGGGCCGCCAAGGACGCAGCGACCCGCAAAGGGCTGATCGGCAGCGGTGACCGCTCCGACCGCATCCGCACCTACAACTTCCCGCAGGGCCGGCTGACCGACCACCGGATCAACCTGACCCTGTACAAGCTGCAGTTCATCATGGAAGGCGAGCTGGACGAAGTGATCGAGGCGCTACGGCTGGCGCGCAAGGCCGAACAGCTCGAGGAGCTCGAACTCGGCGCCGCCGGTGGCGCCCGCGCATGACCATCGCCCGGGCCCTGGCCGCCGCGACGGCGCTCGGACTGGACCGGCTCGACGCGCAATTGCTCCTGCTGCATGCGCTCGGTCGCCCGCACCACGACCGCGCCTGGCTGCTGGCGCATGACGGCGACGAATTCGCTGCGGCCGGCGCACAGGCGTACCAGCAACTTTGCGCGCGCCGGGCCGGCGGCGAACCGCTGGCCTACATCGTCGGCCACAAGGAATTCTTCGGGCTGGTGCTGCAGGTCGATCCGCGGGTGCTGGTGCCGCGGCCCGACACGGAGACGCTGGTGGAATGGGCGCTGGAACTGCTCCGGCCGGCGGCTGTGCCGCGGGTCATCGACCTGGGGACGGGCAGCGGCGCGATCGCCTTGTCGATCGGGAAGGCCCGCCCCGACGCCATCGTGGAAGCGGTCGACGCCAGCCCGGGCGCGCTCGCCGTCGCCGCCGGGAATGCCCAGGCGCTCGGTCTGGCCGTGCGCTTGCGGCTGTCTTCCTGGTTGACCGGGGCGACGGCTTGCTACGACCTCATCGTGAGCAATCCGCCCTATGTGGCAGCGCAAGACCCCCATCTCGCGGCCCTCACCCACGAGCCGCTGTCGGCCCTGGCCTCCGGCCCGGACGGCCTGGACGACATCCGGCAGATCGTCGCCCAGGCGCCGGCCCGGCTCAATCCGGGCGGCTGGCTGCTGCTGGAACATGGCTGGGACCAGGCCGAGGCCGTGCGGGAGTTGCTGCGGGCCGCCGGCTTTGGCCGGGTCGCCAGCCGGCGCGACCTGGCGGGCATCGAGCGCTGCTCCGGCGGACAACGGCTTGAACTGGGATAATCGGCCCCAATGTCACAGGCACAGGCCTGCAAGGAGATTTCCATGAGCGACCCGCAACAACGCATAGCCGACCTCGTCAAGAACAGCGAAGTGCTGCTGTTCATGAAGGGCAATGCCAGCTTCCCGCAGTGCGGCTTTTCCGGCCGCGCGATCCAGATCCTCAAGGCCTGCGGCGTCGATCCGAAGGCAGTGACCACCGTCAACGTGCTGGAAGACGACGAGGTCCGCCAGGGCATCAAGGAATTCAGCAACTGGCCGACCATTCCCCAGCTGTACGTCAAGGGCGAATTCATCGGCGGCTCGGACATCATGATGGAGATGTACCAGAGCGGCGAGTTGCAGCAGGTGCTCGGCGCCACGCCGTCCTGACCGCCCCCGGGCGGCTGCCCCCGCTGCGCACCGGGACCGCAGCATGAACTTCCTCGAAAGCCTCGCCGTCATTGCGTTGCTGATCGCCGCCAGCGCGTTCTTCTCGGTGGCGGAGATCTCGCTGGCCGCGTCGCGCCGGCTGCGGCTGCGCCAGATGGCCGACGAGGGCGACGCCCGCGCCGCCAGGGTGATCCAGATCCAGGAGCAGCCCGGCAACTACTTCACCGTGGTGCAGATCGGGCTCAATGCCGTGGCCATCCTCGGCGGCATCGTCGGTGAAGGCGCACTGACCCCGCACTTCCTGTCCCTGTTCACCCTCTGGCTATCGCCCGAGCCGGCGCACACGGCCGCCTTCCTCGCCTCGTTCGTGGTGGTCATCTCGCTGTTCATCCTGTTGGCCGACCTGGTGCCCAAGCGCCTGAGCATGACCCAGCCCGAGCAGCTGGCGGTGTTGGTGGTCAAGCCCATGCAGTTCTTCATGACCTTCCTGCGGCCGCTGGTCTGGGTCTACAACCGCTGCGCCACAGCGCTGTTCCGCCTGCTCGGGCTGCCGGCCAAGCGCGACGACCGCGTCACCTCGGAAGACATCCTGGCCATGACCGAGGCCGGCGCGCAGTCCGGCGCGCTGGCGCGGCGCGAGCAGCAGGTGATCGCCAACGTGTTCGAACTCGACACGCGTACCGTCGGCAGCGTGATGACACCACGCGACCGCATCGCCTGGTTCCACCACGACGACCCCGACGCCGTCGTGCGCGCGCGGATCGCCGCCGAGCCGTTCTCCACCTATCCGGTGTGCAAGGGCGACATCGACCATGTGGTCGGCTACGTCGATGCCAAGGACCTGTTCCAGCGCGCGCTCAACAACCAGCCGCTGACGCTGGCCGGCGAGGGCCTGCTGCACAAGCTGCTGGCCGTGCCCGACCGGCTGACGCTGGCCGAGGTGCTGGAGCATTTCCGCCAGGCGCAGGAAGACTTCGCCGTCATCGTCAACGAGTACAGCCTGGTGGTCGGCGTGATTACGCTCAACGACGTCATGAGCACGGTGATGGGCGAGCTGGTGACGCCGGCCGACGAGGAGCTGATCGTGCGGCGCGACGAGAACTCCTGGCTGATCGACGGCGCCACGCCGACGCAGGACGTGCTGCGCGCGCTGTCCATCGACGCCCTGCCCCACGAGGAGGAATACGAGACGCTGGCCGGCTTCCTGATGGTGATGCTGCGCCGCGTGCCGCGACGCACCGACAGCGTGAGCTGGGCCGGCTACAAGTTCGAGGTGATGGACGTCGACAGCTACCGGATCGACCAGGTGCTGGTGACACGGGCGGCGGTGGCATCGCCCCCGGCCGCTCCGGCGGCCAGCTGATCGCCTTGCTGGCAGTCGCGCAAAGCGAGTGCCAGCCGAGTGTCGGCAATTGCTGACATTGCGTTGCGCTTTACTTCCCGCTCCCGCTCAGGCTGGCACGGCTTATGCTGAAATCAAAGCAGAGGCCGTCGTTGCGTCGTTGTCGTAAGGAGTGTGGACCATGGAATCCCGCAGTCTTGTCGCCCAGCAGTCGTCTTCCTTCAAGTTGCCGATTGCCAATCTTCGCAACGTGTTCCGTCCGCACGACGTCGAGCGCAAGCTCGCCAAGCTGCCGGGCAAGGACCACGAGAACCTGCGAACCACCTATGAGCGGATGCTGGAGCGCGGCCCCGAGCGCTTCCAGGTCAAGCCCAGCGGCTTGCCGGACATGGCAGCGCTCTACGAACAGCTTCCCAACTTCACCGACGCCCTGGACGACGTCAAGCGCCATGTGGCGCTGGCCCAGGATTGCTGCGACGGCCTGGAAGTGACGCCGATGCTGCTGCTGGGCCCGCCCGGCATCGGCAAGACCCATTTCGCGCGCAAGCTGGCCGAGTTGCTCGGCACGGGCATGAACCTGGTGCCCATGAGTTCGATGACGGCCGGCTGGCTGCTGTCCGGATCCTCCTCGCAATGGAAGGGGGCCAAGCCCGGCAAGGTGTTCGAGGCGCTGGTGGAGGGCCAGTACGCCAATCCGGTGATCGTCGTCGACGAGATCGACAAGGCCGCCGGCGACGCCCAGTACGACCCGCTCGGCGCGCTCTACAGCCTGCTGGAACACGACACGGCCGGCACCTTCATGGACGAATTCGCCGAGGTGGCGATCGACGCCAGCCAGGTGATCTGGATCATGACGGCCAACGACGACCGCTGCATCCCCGAGCCGATCCTGAACCGGATGAACGTGTTCGAGATCGAGCCGCCCTCGTTCGAGGCGGCGCGCCAGATCGCGCGCAACCTGTATCGCGGCATCCGCGGCGAACACGGCTGGGGCCAGGGCTTCGCGCCCGAGCCCGGCGACGACCTGCTGGACCTGCTGGCCGAACTGGCGCCGCGCGACATGCGCCGCGCGCTCATGACCGGTTTCGGCAACGCCAGGCTCGACAACCGCGACGCGATCAGCACCGACGACCTGCCCAAGGCGGGCGGGCCGAAGGTGAAGATGGGGTTCGTCCAGTAGCCGGTCAGTCGCGCGCGAAGAAGGCCTGAGCCAGACGCACCCAGTAGGTCGAACCGACCGGCAGCAGCGCGTCGTTGAAGTCGTAATTCGGGTTGTGCAGCTCGCACGGCCCCATGCCCACGTACCGGCTGTCACGGTGATCGCCTTCGCCATTGCCGATGAACAGGTAGCAGCCCGGCACCTTCTGCAGGTAGAACGAGAAGTCCTCCGCGCCACCGTGCTGCGGCGTGTCGCTGTCCACGTTCTCGCTGCCGAATGTGTCCTGCGCCACCTTCATCGCGAAGTCGGTCTGCGCGTCCCAGTTCACCAGCGGCGGGTAGGCGCGGTAGAACTGCAGCTCGCCGGTGCCGCCGTGCACCTGGGGCAGCGTTTCCGCCACACGGCGCAGGTTGGCCTCGATCTGGTCGAGCACATCGGTGCTGAAGGTGCGCACCGTGCCGCGGATCACGGCCTGGTCCGGCAGCACGTTGTAGGCGTCGCCCGCGTGGATCTGCGTGACGCTGAGCACGGCCACGTCGATCGGGTTCTTGTGGCGCGAGATCAGCGTCTGCAGCACGCCCACCATCTCTGCGGCGATGACGATGGTGTCCACCGCCTTGTGCGGCTGGGCCGCATGGCCGCCGGTGCCGCGCACGATGATGTCGAAGCGGTTGCTCGACGCCATGGTCGGCCCCTTGCGGAAGGCGAAGTGGCCGACCGGGAAGCCCGGCATGTTGTGGATGCCGTAGATCTCGTCGCACGGAAACTTGTCGAACAGGCCGTCCTCCATCATGGCGCGGGCGCCGGCGTTGCCGCCCTCCTCGGCCGGCTGGAAGATGAAGTTGATGACGCCGTCGAAATCGGGGTTGACCGCCAGGTGCTGCGCGGCGCCGAGCAGCATGGTGGTGTGGCCGTCGTGGCCGCAGCCGTGCATCCGGCCCGGATTGGTGGAGGCATGGGCGAAGCGGTTGTGTTCGGGCATCGGCAGCGCATCCATGTCGGCGCGCAGGCCGATCGAGCGCTTGCTGTCGCCCCTCTTGCCGCGTAGCACGCCGACCACGCCGGTCTTGCCCAGGCCGCGGTGCACTTCGATGCCCCAGTCCGCCAGCTTGGCCGCCACGATGTCCGAGGTGCGGGTTTCCTGGAACGCGAGTTCCGGGTGGGCATGGATATCGCGGCGGATGGCCGTCAGGCCTTCGTGCTCGCGTTCGATTTCTGCGATCAGACTCATTTCACCTGCTCCTTCACGTAATCGGCAATGTCGCGCGCCACGCCGGCCAGGGCGTCCTGCAGCGCTTTGAACCCGGTGCTTCGCTCGCGCGTGGCTTCGTCCATGTACAGGCCGCGATGCACCTCGACCTGCAGGCTGTGGCGGCGCTCGGCCGGCCGGCCCAGGCGGGCGATCAGCGCGACGCCCTTGAAGGGGTCGTTCAGGGCGACGCTGAAGCCGCGCTTGCGCAGCGCGTCGGCCACCATCGCGGTGAACTCTGGCGCGGCGGTGCTGCCGTCGCGATCGCCCAGCACGAAGTCGGCCAGCGGGTGATCGCTCTGGATCTGCAGGCCTTCATAGGAATTGGCCGGCATCGAATGCAGGTTCAGGTGCCACACGGCGCCGAAGCGCGCATAGGCCGCTTCGATCTGTTCGCGCATCGCTACGTGGTACGGCGCGTGGTAGTTCGCGATCCGGCGCTGAACCTCGGCGACGCCCAGCAGCCGGTCGTAGATGGGCTTGCGGCCATCCGGTCCGGCGTCGCGCCAGATCAGGCCGATGCCCAGCCGGGTCTTCTCGCCGGGATTGAGCGGCGTCGGCCAGGGCCCGTCCAGCATGGCCGGATCGATGTCCTCGAGGTCGCGGTTGGGATCGATGTAGGCACGCGGAAACTCTGCTGCCAGCAGCGTCGCGCCCACCGAGGGCAAGGCGTCCCAGAGCACATGGACATCGGTGTCTTCCCCGGCCCGCAGCGTCTCGAAGGGCAGCGCGTAGCCGAAGTCGTCGGGGTAGAGCGTGCCGCTGTGCGGCGAGTCGCAGACCAGGGGGATGGCGTCGGCCTCGGGCAGGCGCAGGGTGTAGGGCGCGAAAGGTGTCGGGACGCGAGGAAGGACAGAGCTGGGGGTCATGCAGGGACGGCAGGCGAAGGGGAATCGTTCAAATGGCAGGCGCTGGTGTGGCCGGATTCGAGTGTCCGCAGCAGCGGCGCTTCGGTGAAACAGCGTGGCATGGCCTGCGGGCAGCGCGGATGGAAGCTGCAGCCGGGTGGCGGCCGCAACGGCGACGGCAGCTCGCCCTTGATCGGCTGGTAGGAGCGGCGGCGGGTCTCCAGGCTGGGCAGCTCGGACAGCAGCGCCTGCGTGTAGGGATGGTTGGGCCGGCTGAAGATCACCTCGGTCGGCGCCACCTCCACCACCCGGCCCAGGTACATGATCACGACCCGGTCCGAGATGTGGCCCACCACGCCCAGGTTGTGGCTGATGAACAGGTAGGTGAGGTCGAACTCGCGCCGCAATTCCAGGAACAGGTTGAGCACCTGGGCCTGGATCGAGACGTCCAGGGCCGCCACCGCTTCGTCGCAGACGATCAGCTGTGGCTTGAGCGCGAGGGCGCGCGCGATTCCGATCCGCTGGCGCTGGCCGCCGGAGAACTGGTGCGGGTAACGTTGGCCGTAATCCGGGTCCAGTCCGACCTGGCGCATCAGGTCGGCGACATACTCGGACTTCTGCGAGGACTTGACGATGCCGTGGACCACCGGCGCCTCGCCGATGATGTCAAGCACCCGCATGCGCGGATTGAGCGAGGCCATCGGGTTCTGGAAGATCATCTGCACGCCAAGGGCATAGGCCCGGCGCTCGCCGCCCGTCATGTCCTGCAGCCGCTTGCCCAGGTAGCTGACTTCGCCGGCACTGGCGGGGCTGATGTCCGCGATGACGCGCCCCAATGTCGATTTGCCGCAGCCCGACTCGCCGACCACGCCGATCACTTCACCGGCTTGCACGTCGAGGTCGACACCGTCCACCGCGTGCACCACCGCCGCCCGGTTTTGCGCGCCCAGCAAGTTGGCGATCCTGCCGGCCAGGTCCACCGGCTGGACGAAGCGCTTCTCGATGCCGCGCAGCTGCAACAGCGGCGTGGTCTTGCGGGAAGGAGTTTCGACAGCCTGTTGCATGCGAAAACTTTCAGGCCAGCGCGTGCCAGCAGCGCACGCTGCGGTCCGCCGGCAGCTCCATCGCGGGCGGCACTTCCAGGCAGATCCCGGAGGCGCGGGGGCAACGCGGGCGAAACGCGCAGCCCTGGGGCAGTTGCAGCAGCGACGGCGTCATGCCCGGGATCTGCCGCAACAGCGAACCATGGGTGGCGCGGGTGGGGATCGAATCGATCAGGCCCCGGGTGTAGGGATGGGAAGGCCGGCGGATCACGTCCGCCGTGGCTGCGCTTTCGACGATCCGGCCGGCGTACATCACGGCGATGCGGTCGGCCAGGCCGGACACCACCGCCAGGTCATGGGTGATCCAGATCAGGGCGGTGCCGGTTTCGCGGCAGAGCTTTTGCACCTCGTACAGGATCTGCGCCTGGATGGTGACATCCAGCGCCGTGGTCGGCTCGTCCGCAATGATCAGCCTGGGGTGGTTCAGCAAGGCGATGGCGATCGCCACCCGCTGCCGCATGCCGCCGGAGAGCTGGTGCGGATAGGCCAGCAGCCGTTCCTGCGGCGCGGGGATGCCGACCATGGCCAGGGCATCGAGGGCGCGCGCGCGGGCTGCCGCGGCGCTGACTTTTTCATGGGCGTGGATCGCCTCCACCATCTGCGTGTCGACGCGCAGCACCGGATTGAGCGTCATCATCGGGTCCTGGAAGATCATCGCGATCTCCTTGCCGCGCAGCTGCTGCAGCCGGGCTTCGGGGGCGCCGACCAGTTCTTCGCCCAGATAGCGGATCGAGCCGCCGACGACCCGGCCGGGCGCATCGATCAGGCCGATCACCGAGAAGCCGGTGATGCTCTTGCCCGAGCCCGACTCGCCGACCAGGCCCAGGATTTCACCGGCGCGCACCTGCAGGTCGACACCGTCCACCGCCTTCACCACGCCGCCGTGGGTGAAGAAGTGGGTCTGGAGGCCCTGCACTTCCAGCACCGCGCCGTCGAGCTCGGCGATGCCCGCCAGCGCGGAGAAATTCTGCGAATCCTGCGAGTCGTGCATCGGCTGGGGCCTGTTCATGCTATTTCCGGGGGCGCGAACGCGCTCAATCGGGTGTCAATCGAGGCGCCCGCCTTGCCCGCATCGACATGCGGGCAAGGCGGGGAACGATGAGTGGCGCCCGATTGGGCCCGTTCCCCTTCGGGGTTGCGGCCAAAAAGGCCATGCGCCGCGTTACAAAGCCTTGCCGGGGGCCGACCCCGGCTGCGTTTCGCGCCTTGCGCATGACCTTTTTGACGAGCAACGCGTCCCCCGGAAATAGCATGAACAGGCCCTAATGCGCGTTGTGCGGGTTGAGGATGTCGCGCAAATGGTCGCCGACCAGGTTGATCCCGACGATGGCCAGCGCCAGCGCCAGCCCGGGGAAGAACGAGATCCAGTACTTGCCCGAGAGCATGAACTCGAAGCCGTTGGCGATCAGCATGCCCAGCGACGGCTCGGTCACCGGCACCCCCACGCCCAGGAAGGACAGGGTCGATTCCAGCGCGATGGCATGCGCCAGGTCGATGGTGGCGATCACGATCAGCGGCGGCAGGCAGTTGGGCAGCATGTGGCGCAGCAGCACGCGGGGCCAGCCCAGCGCCATGCATTGCGCCGCCTCGACGTATTCCTTGGCCCGCTCCACCAGCGCAGCGCCGCGCGCCGCCCGCGCGAAGTAGGCCCATTGCACGATGATCAACGCAATGATCACCTTGTCCACGCCCTTGCCCAGGACGGCCAGCAGGATCAGGGCGACCAGGATCGCCGGGAACGACAGCTGGATGTCGACGATGCGCATCAGCAGGGCGTCGATCCAGCCGCCGAAGTAAGCCGCCGCCAGCCCCACGACGCTACCGATGGCCAGCGCCGCCGTCACCGAAATCCCGCCGACCATCAGGCTGGTGCGCAGGCCGTAGAAGATTGCCGAGAGCACGTCACGCGCCTGGCCGTCGGTGCCCAGCCAGTAGGTCATGGCGCCGTCGGCGCTCTTGCTGCCGGGCGGCAGCTTGGAATCGAAGATGTCCAGTTTGCCGATGTCGTAGGGGTTCTGCGGCGAGATCCATGGCGCGAACAGCGCCACGCCGATCGCGAGCAGCAGCAGCACCAGGCCGAACACCGCCAGCTTGTTGGCCAGGAACTCGCGGCGCAGCCGTTGCCACGGCGTTTCCGGCGGCGGCAGCACGACCGCGGGCTCGACCACCGCAGCAGCGGACAGGACGTTGCTCATGGCTTGCTCCTCATGCCTTGGCCGCCTGCAACCGCACGCGCGGGTCGAGCACGGAATACAGGATGTCGACCGCGAGGTTCAGCATCACCAGGAAGAACACGATCAGGATCAGGTAGGCCACCACCACCGGGCGATCCAGCGTGATGATGGAATCGAGCAGCAGCTTGCCCATGCCGGGCCAGGCAAAGATGGTTTCCGTCACCACCGCGAAGGCCACCACCTGGCCGAACTCCAGCCCGCAGACGGTGACGATGGGAATCATGATGTTCTTGAGCAGGTGCACCCGCAGGATGCGGCTCCAGCCCAGGCCCTTGGCGCGTGCGAACTTGATGTAGTCCATCGGCAGCGCTTCCCGGGTGGCGGCGCGGGTGACGCGGATGATCAGGGCGGCCTTGGCCATGGCGATCGTCAATGCCGGCAAGATCAGCCGCGACCAGCCGTCCACCGTCAGCACGCTGAGGTCCACGCCACCCACCATCACCGTCTTCCCGCGGCCGCTGGCCGGCAGCCAGCCGAGGTAGACGGCGAACACCATGATCAGCATCAGGCCGACCCAGAAGTTGGGCAGCGAAAAGCCCAGCACCGAGCCGGTCATGATGCCGCGCGTGCTCAGCGCCTGCGGCTTCAGGCCGGCCCAGATGCCCAGCGGCACACCCACCAGGATGGACAGCAGCATCGACACCACGGCCAGCTCCAGCGTCGCCGGCATGCGCTCGAGGATCAGGCCCATCGCCGGCTGTCCGGCCAGGAAACTGTTGCCGAAGTCCAGCCGCAGGGCGTGCGCCATGAAGATGCCGTACTGCTGCAGCAGCGGCTTGTCCAGGCCGAAGTTGGCGCGGATCGCGTCGCGTTCGAGCTCGGTGGCCTCGGCGCTGGCCATCATCGCGACTGGATCGCCGACCACATAGAGGCCGACGAACACGAGCGCCGACATGACCGCCATGACCAGCAGGGCCTGCAACAGGCGGCGAATAATGAAGGCGAGCATCGGACGGCGGTGGGGCGCGGTTTACTTGACCGGCCTGGCGTACTGCACCATGGTTTGCTGGTCGGCGCGGCCTTCGAACTTGATGCCCTTCTTCATGGCCCAGACCGAGTGCTCGAAGTGGATCGGCAGCATGGCGAAGTCCGCCATGGCCATTTCGCTGGCCAGGGACAGCATCGCCGCCCGATGACCGTTGTCCATCGTGGCGCCGGAGTCGAACACCAGCTTGTCCATCGCCGGATTGGAATAACGGCTGCGGTTGGTGGTGCCCTGACCCTTCTCCTTGTTCGGCGTCACCAGTAGCGACAACAGCGTGTTGGACATCTCGCCGGTCGCCGTGCCCCAGCCCGCCAGGTAGGCGCTGTAGGCATAGCTGTCGCGGTTCTTGAAGAACACCGCCGGCGCGTTGGCGTCGATGCTGGTCTTCACGCCGATGCGGGTCCACATCGCGGCCAGCGTCTGTGCCACCTTGCTGTCGTTGATGTAGCGGCCGTTGGGCGTGCCCAGCACCAGCGTGAAGCCGTCGGGATAGCCCGCTTCCTTCAGCAGCGCCCTGGCGCGTTCGGGGTCGGCCTTGGCCGCCGTCACCAGCTTGCGGCTGGCGCCGAACATCGGATAGGGAAGCAGTTGCGCGGCGGCGGTGGCGACGCCGCCCATGGTCCGCGAGACCAGCGCCTGCCGGTCGATGGCCAGCGAGAGCGCTTCGCGCACGCGCTTGTCCAGCATCGGATTCTTGCCGTTCGTGCCCTGCACGCCGGGCGTTTGCGGACCGTTCTGGTCCAGCGCCACATAGATGACCCGGTTCGAGGCCTTGGTTTCCACCGTCAGCTTGGGATCCTTGCGCAGGCGCTCGAGATCGTCGGTCGGCGGATCTTCCGCCAGGTCGACGTCACCCGCCAGCAGGGCGGCGACCCGGGCAGCGGGATTGCTGATCGGCCGGTAGATCACCTTGTCCCACGCCGGCGCGGGACCCCAGTAATTCGGGTTGCGCTCGAACACGATCTCGGTGCCGCGCTTCCACGACACGAACTTGTACGGCCCGGTGCCGACCAGTCCGTTGCCGGCATTGAGTTCGGTCGTGGTCTTGCCTTCCGGCGCCGGACCGGCCGCCGCCTTGGCCGACAGGATGGGCAGGCCGACCATGTTGACCGGCAGCAGCGGATACGGCTCGGTGGTGGTGATGCGAAGCGTTAGCGGATCGACAGCTTCGACCTTCTCCACCTTCTGCAGGTACACCTTGAACGACGACGGGCTGTTCGGCACCTTGCCGGCGCGGTCGAAGGTGAATACGACGTCGGCGGCGGTGAACGGCGAGCCGTCGGAAAATTTCACCCCCGGCCGCAGCTTGAAGGTCCACGTGTTGCCGCTGGCTGTCCACGACTGGGCCAGGCAGGGTTGCGGCACGATATTGGCATCGACGCAGACCAGCGGATCGAACAGGGTCTGCGACAGCTGGATGTTGGGCGTGAGCGCGTGGTACTGCGGATCCATCGAGGTCGGTTCGGTCTTCAGGGCCACCACCAGGTCGCGCGCCAGCGCGGTCCCGGCGAAGCCTGCCGCCGCAGCGGCTGCGGTCATCGCCCACAGCGACCGGCGCACGCGCGCGCCCAACAAATTTCCTCGCATAACGGATATCTCCAGGTCGGTTGAGAGTCAGAGATGGACGTCAAGCAATATGCGCGCCATCTGCATCGGGTCGGCACGAGCATAGCGACGACGGCCGTCCGCAGCACCGGTGGTAACCCGTTGCGCCCGGGCCGGCGCCGCCAGGCCGGGCGCTGCCTTCAGTTGGGTCCGGCCGCTCCCTTGTCGGCAGGCCGGGTCGGATCGGCCGGCTTCACGGTAGCCGGCAGGTCGTGGAAGTCCCAGGCCCGGCTGGCGGCGAAGACCGCGTCCGGGTATTGCGGCTTGCCGCGGCTGCCGTTGTAGCGGCCCAGCGCCAAGAACAGGTCGCCCTTTTCGCGGTCGATGTAGTGCTTCAGGATGACGCAGCCGAAACGCAGGTTGGTCTGCATGTGGAACAGCTTGCCGGCGTCGCCGTCGCCGATGACGCGGGTCCAGAACGGCATCACCTGCATGTAGCCGCGCGCGCCCACCGGGCTGAGCGCGAACTTGCGGAAGTTGCTCTCCACCTGGATCAGGCCCATCACCAGTCCCGGGTCGAGCGCGGCGCGTCGGCTTTCGTACCAGACGGTCTGCAGGAATTCCTTGCGCTCCACCCACTCGGCCTGGCGCCTGCGCAGCCGGGTGCTCATGGCGCCCAGCCAGCGCAGGTAGGCCAGCCGCGCATCGGTGTCGCGGAACTCGGGCACCGGCGGCGCGGAGTTGGCAACGGCCGAACTCAGCGCGGTCCGCACCGAGTCCATCAACGGCTCCTCGACCTGGCCGCCCGCCCAGGCTTGCCGCGGCAACGAAGAGATTGCCAGCCCGCCTGCAGCGGCCAGCAGCAGTGTCCGCCTCGAGATCACGACTGCAAGCGGCCCAGGATGAACTGGAACACGCCCGCCGCGGGGACCTTGGTGGCCGCCGCGTCGCGGCGATGCTGGTATTCGAGCTGGCCTTCCTTCAGTCCGCGGTCGGAAATCACCACGCGATGCGGCACGCCGATCAGTTCCCAGTCGGCGAACATGGCGCCGGGCCGCTCGCCGCGGTCGTCCAGCATCACATCCACCCCGGCGGCCAGCAGCTCGTCGTGCAGCTTCCCGGCTGCGGCCTTGACGTCGGCGCTGCGGTCCATGCCGATCGGGCAGACCACCACCGTGAACGGCGCGATCGCATCCGGCCAGATGATGCCGCGCTCGTCGTGGTTCTGCTCGATCGCCGCTGCGGGCAGCCGGGTGATGCCGATGCCGTAGCAGCCCATCTCCATGAACTGCGGCTTGCCGGTCTCGTCCAGGAATGTGGCGTTCATCGGCTTGCTGTACTTGGTGCCAAGGTAGAACACGTGGCCGACCTCGATGCCGCGCTCGATCGCCAGCTTGCCCTTGCCGTCCGGCGACAGGTCGCCCTCGACCACGTTGCGCAGGTCGGCCACCAGGTCGGGCTCTGGCAGGTCGCGGCCCCAGTTGACACCGGTGACGTGGAAGTCTTCCTCGTTGGCGCCGCAGATCCAGTCACTCATCACCGCCACTTCGCGGTCGGCCACGATCCTGACTGGCTTCTTCAGTGCGATCGGGCCGAGGTAACCGGGCTTGGTGCCGAAATGGTCTTCGATCTCGGCGACGGTGGCGAAGCGAAAACCGGAATCAAGCCCGGGCACCTTGCCGACCTTGATCTCGTTCATGTCGTGGTCGCCGCGCAGCAGCAGCAACCAGACCTGGCTCTTGACGATCTCGCCGCGCTGGTTGACCTGGTCGGTCGCCAGCACCAGCGACTTGACCGTGGTGGCCAGCGGTAGCTTCAACAACTCGGCGACGTCGGCGCAAGTGCTCTTGCCCGGTGTCGGCGTCTTGGTCATCGGCTGCGCAGCCGCCTTGCGCGGGGAAGCGGGCGCCAGCGCCTCGGCCTTTTCCATGTTGGCGGCGTAGTCGCTGTCCGGGCTGTAGACGATCGCGTCCTCGCCGGTGGCGGCGATCACCTGGAATTCCTCGGACAGATCGCCCCCGATCGCGCCGTTATCGGCTGCGACCGCGCGGTAACGCAGGCCAAAACGGTCGAAGATCGCGCGATACGCCTGGGCCATGACCTGGTAGCTGGCCTTCGCCGCCGCCATGTCGCGGTCGAAGCTGTAGGCGTCCTTCATGATGAATTCGCGGCTGCGCATCACGCCGAAGCGGGGCCGGCGCTCATCCCGGAACTTGGTCTGGACGTGATAGAAATTCTTGGGCAGCTGCTTGTAGCTGCGCAGTTCCTGGCGGGCGATGTCGGTGACCACTTCCTCGCTGGTCGGCTGGATGATGAAGTCGCGGTCGTGCCGGTCCTTCACCCGCATCAGTTCAGGACCCATCGTGGCCCAGCGCCCGGTTTCCTGCCAGAACTCGGCCGGCTGCACCACCGGCATCAACAGTTCGACGGCGCCGGCGCGGTTCATCTCCTCGCGCACGATGGCCTCGACCTTGCGGATGACCCGCAGGCCCATGGGCAGGTAACTGTAGATGCCGGCGCCGAGCTTCTTGATCATGCCGGCCCGCGTCATGAGCTGGTGGCTGACCACCTCCGCATCGGCCGGCGCTTCCTTGAGGGTGGAAATAAAGAACTGGGAAGCTTTCATGGGTGGGGCGCAACACGTCCTTCAGCCGCGCCGGACCCTTGCCCGCAAGGCACCGGCGTGCATAATGAACTCAGTTAAAAAATTGGGGTTTGATTATGCTTGACCGGGACGGCTTCAGGCCCAACGTCGGCATCATCCTGCTCAACCAGAAAAACCAGGTGTTCTGGGGCAAGCGCATCCGCACCCACAGCTGGCAGTTTCCGCAGGGTGGCATTGACCGGGGGGAGACTCCGGAGCAGGCCATGTTCCGTGAGCTGCACGAGGAAGTGGGCTTGCACGCCGAGCATGTGCGCATCGTTGCCCGGACCCGCGACTGGTTGCGCTACGAGGTGCCTGACCGGTATATCCGCCGCGACGCCCGCGGCCATTACAAGGGCCAGAAACAGATCTGGTACCTGTTGCAGCTCATGGGCCATGACTGGAACCTGAACCTGCGCGCCACCAACCATCCGGAGTTCGATGCCTGGCGCTGGAACGACTATTGGGTCCCGCTGGACGTGGTGGTCGAGTTCAAGCGCGGCGTCTACGAGATGGCGCTGACCGAACTGGCGCGCTTCCTGCCCCGGCACGACCACCGCAACCGCTACCTGCGCAGCGGCATGCGCTCGCGCGAGCACGACGGCAACGAAGGGGGCATGGACCACATGCCGGGGGGAGCGTTCGAACTCCCCCCCGGCGGCACCTTCGAGCCGGACCCGCAGGCCGCCCTGAACGCCATGGCGCGAGACGACAAGCATGCGCCGAACTAGCCGCTGGGCGCTGGCGCTGGCCTTCGCGGCCGGCGTGGCCCAGGCGCAGTTGACGCCGCCGGACCCGGACTGGAAGGAAATGGATGCCCCGGCACCCGCGCCGCTGCGCACCACCGGCCTGATCCCAATCGAAATGCCCGAATCGGCGCTGCGCTTCGGCGTCGATCCGGCATCCATTGCACTGACCGCCGACGGCATCGTCCGCTACGTGGTGGTCGCCACCAGTCGCAGCGGCGCCGTCAACGCCTTCTACGAAGGCATCCGCTGCAACACGGCGGAAACCAAGCTGTATGCGCGGCATAACCCGGACAGCGGCTGGGTGCCGGTCCTGGACGGCGAGTGGCGCTCGCTGCACGACACCCGGCCCTCGCGTCACAGCCTAGTGATCGCCCGGACCGGCGCCTGCATGGGCAGCGCGCCCAACCAGTCGGCGGCGCAGATCAGGCGCGACCTGAACCGCGGCGCCGACCGGCGCTTCAACGTCAACTAGCCAGCGGCAGGCGACCGGCGTGACGCGACGTCAGCGCGTCACGACCAGGTTCGTGCGGTGGACCATCTCCGGTTCCGCCACGTACCCCAGCAGCCGCTCGATGTCGCCTGAGGCCTTGCGGCACAGCAACCTCGCCTCGGCGGAGGCGTAATTCGCCAGCCCGCGAGCGATTTCGCTGCCGCGCGGATCGCGGATGGCGATTACCTCGCCACGCGAGAAGTCGCCCTCCACCGCCGTCATGCCAATCGGCAGCAGGCTCTTGCCTTCGTCGCGCACCTTGGCCACGGCGCCGTCGTCCACGGTAACGGCGCCGCGCAATTGCAGGTGGTCGGCGATCCATTGCTTGCGCGCCTGCGTCTTGTGCGTCGGCGCCAGCAGCAGCGTGCCGATGGCGTCGCCGCGCGTCAGCCGCAGCAGGCAGTCCGGCTCACGGCCCCAGGCGATGACGGTGGAGGCACCGGAGCCGGCGGCGCGCTTGGCTGCCAGGATCTTTGTGATCATGCCGCCGCGCCCCAGGCTGGAGCCGGCGCCGCCCGCCATCGCCTCCAGCGCAGAGTCGCCGGCCCGCGCTTCGTGCACGAACGTGGCTGCGGGATCTTTGCGCGGATCGGCGCTGAACAGGCCCTTCTGATCGGTCAGGATCACCAGCGCATCGGCTTCCACCAGGTTGGCGACCAGCGCGCCCAGCGTGTCGTTGTCGCCGAACTTGATTTCGTCGTTGACCACGGTGTCGTTCTCGTTGATCACCGGGATCACCTTCAGCTGCAACAGGGTCAGCAGCGTGGAGCGCGCGTTGAGGTAGCGCTCGCGATCGGCCAGGTCGGCGTGGGTGAGCAGCACCTGGGCCGAGCCCAGGCCGTTTTCGCGCAACTTGGTCTCGTACATCTGGGCCAGGCCCATCTGGCCGACCGCGGCCGCCGCCTGCAGTTCATGGATCTGGTGCGGACGGGTGGCCCAGCCCAGGCGCTTCATGCCTTCGGCGATGGCGCCGCTGGACACCATGATCACTTCGCGGCCGTCCTGCGCCAGCAGCGACAGCTGCCGGCACCATTCGCCGATCGCGCCTTCGTCCAGGCCGCGCCCTTCGTTGGTGACCAGGCTGGAGCCGACCTTGACCACGATGCGTTTCGCATCGCGAAGCACCGTGGAGGCCGACTTGCCGCTCATTCGGCCGCTTCGCCGGAAAAGCGCGGATCGATGTAGGTGGCGGGCTGCTCCGCCACCTGCTGCGACTTGATGTGCTTGTAGATTGCCTTGATCAGGCCCTCGCAGCCCTCGCGCGTCAGGGCCGAGATCTCGAAGACCGGACCCTTGTGCTTGAAGCGCTTGACGAAGTCCTTGACCCGCGCTTCCCGTTCGTCCGCCGGCACCATGTCCAACTTGTTCAGCACCAGCCAGCGCGGCTTCTCGTACAGGCCGGCGTCGTATTTCTTCAGTTCGCCCACGATGGCCTTGGCCTGCGCAACCGGGTCGGCGCCGTCGAACGGGGCGAAGTCGATGATGTGCAACAGCAGCCGGGTCCGCTGCAGGTGGCGCAGGAACAGATGGCCCAGGCCTGCGCCTTCGGACGCACCTTCGATCAGGCCGGGCAGGTCGGCGATGACGAAGCTCTGCTCCGGCCCGACCCGCACCACCCCCAGGTTGGGATGCAGCGTCGTGAAGGGGTAGTCGGCGATCCGTGGCCGCGCGTTGGACACCGCCGTGATGAAGGTGGACTTGCCGGCGTTGGGCATCCCCAGCAGGCCGACGTCGGCCAGCACCTTGAGTTCGAGCTTGAGCTTCTTGCCGTCGCCCGGCCAACCCGGCGTCTTCTGGCGGGGCGCGCGGTTGATCGCGCTCTTGAAGCGCATGTTGCCGAAGCCGCCGTCGCCGCCCTTGGCGATGGTGATCACCTCGCCCGGCTTGAGCAGTTCGTACAGGACCTCGCCGGTCTCGGCGTCGGTGATGATGGTGCCGACCGGCATCTTCAGCGTGATGTCGTCGCCGGCGGCGCCGAACATGTCGGAACCCATTCCGTGCTGGCCGTTCCTGGCCTGGTGCCGGCGCGCGTAGCGAAAGTCCACCAGCGTATTGAGGTTGGGGTCCGCCACCGCGAACACGTGCCCGCCGCGACCGCCGTCGCCGCCATTGGGGCCGCCGAATTCCTTGTACTTCTCGTGCCGGAACGAGACGCAGCCGGCCCCGCCGTCGCCAGCGGCGACATCGATATAGGCTTCGTCCACGAACTTCATGATGTCAATCTTATAAAGGACAAAGCCCCGACGTGCGGGGCTTTGTTTTGGCCCGTGTTTTCGGGGCTTCGATGCGAATCGAAGATTCGATTACGCGGGAATCACGCTCACGGTCGACTTGTTCATCGAGCCCTTGACCGCGAAGGTCACGTGGCCGTCGACCAGCGCGAACAGCGTGTGGTCCTTGCCCAGACCGACATTGGTGCCCGGATGGAACCGGGTGCCGCGCTGGCGCACGATGATGGCGCCGGCAGTGATGAGTTCACCGCCGAAAGCCTTCACGCCAAGCATCTTGGGCTGGGAATCTCGCCCGTTTCGCGTCGAGCCGCCGCCTTTTTTCTGTGCCATTTCTATGCCCCTTTAGTCAGTTGGGGACAGAGCTGAAGGTCTGTCCCCAAAGTAACCTGATGATTAACCTGCGATGGCGCCGATTTGCAGTTCGGTAAACTGCTGGCGATGCCCCTGGCGCTTCTGATAGTGCTTGCGACGGCGCATCTTGAAGATGCGAACCTTGTCGTGCTTGCCGTGAGCCACGACAGTGGCAATCACAGTTGCGCCGGACACCAGGGGAGTGCCGATCCTGATCTCGCCGCCGTTGCCGACTGCGAGCACCTGATCGATCACGATTTCCTGGCCTACGTCCGCAGCAATCTGTTCTACTTTAATTTTTTCGCCGGAAGCAACGCGATACTGCTTGCCTCCGGTTTTTATGACCGCGTACATGTTGACCTCTTGAAATAGAGTTTCC
Source organism: Burkholderiales bacterium (assembly GCA_038244915.1). Taxonomy (GTDB): domain Bacteria; phylum Pseudomonadota; class Gammaproteobacteria; order Burkholderiales; family Burkholderiaceae_C; genus Ramlibacter. Next base: position 58,056 of record JBBRSZ010000017.1, read on the forward strand.
ACGGACGGATTTCCGCAGAGCCCAAAATTATAGCACCGTTTGCGGTCACTAACAACCGGCCCCCTTCCCTCCCGGGGAAAGGCCACCCCGGTTCCTATAATCGTCCAACTCCTCCCGCATTTGCCGCTTTGACCGCCCACTCCTCCAGCACCGCCTCGGTTCTCGCTCTTGTTGCAGACGACATGGCCGGCGTCGACGCCGTCATCGCGAAACGGCTCGACTCAGGCGCCCCGCTGGTTGGCGAAGTTTCGCGCTACATCATCTCCGCCGGCGGCAAGCGCCTGCGCCCGGCCCTGCTGTTGCTGGTGTGCGGCGCGCTGGGCTACCGGGGCGAGCAGCGCTTCAACCTGGCGGCGGTGGTCGAATTCATCCACACAGCCACCTTGCTGCACGACGACGTGGTGGACGAATCCACCCTGCGGCGCGGCCGCGCGACCGCCAACGAGAGCTTCGGCAACCCGGCCAGCGTGCTGGTGGGCGACTTTCTCTACTCGCGCGCTTTCCAGATGATGCTGGACGCCGGCCAGATGCGGGTCATGGAAATCCTGGCCGACGCCACCAACGTGATCGCCGAGGGCGAGGTGCTGCAGTTGATGAACATGCATGACGCCGCGCTGACCGAGGCCGACTACCTGCGCGTGATCCGCTCCAAGACCGCCAAGCTGTTCGAGGCCAGCGCCCGGCTGGGCGCAGTGCTGGCCGGCAGCCCGCCCGACATCGAGCAGGCCTGCGCCGACTACGGCCAGGCCCTGGGCACGGCCTTCCAGGTGATCGACGACGTGCTCGATTACGACGGCGATGCCGCCGAGATGGGCAAGAACCTGGGCGACGACCTGCGCGAGGGCAAGGCCACCCTGCCGCTGATTGCCGCGATGCAACGCGGCACGCCGCAGCAGAGCGCGGTGATCCGCCACGCCATCGAGACCGGCGCCGCCGCCGAACTCGAGTCCATCGTGGCGATCGTGCGGCAAACCGGCGCGCTGGAAGTGACCCGGCACGCCGCGGCGGACGAAGCGCAACGCGCGATCGAAGCCGCGCAGCGTCTGCCGCGCAATGAATGGTCCGAAGGTTTGCTACAATTGGCGGCTCAACTGCTGCTGCGCCGCAACTGAAGAAATTCAGGCCGGGGCGCAGGTCTCAGCAAAGAAATCGGGGTGTAGCTTAGCCTGGTAGAGCGCTACGTTCGGGACGTAGAGGCCGGAGGTTCGAATCCTCTCACCCCGACCAGGAATTTCCTTCTTTCGCGACAAAAACTTCCGGCAGGGCCAGCATGGCCTGCCGCAAGCGCGCATGGGCCCTGGCAAGCTGGTCGGCCGCATCGAGACGATCGGCGAGCAGCATGGTGTACCTCGCTGGCGCCGGCGGCGCGCGCCAATCTTGCGCTAGCTCAAACGCGTCCCACATGGCCTGCGCGCCGTGCAAGGCTTGCAGTAATCTGTCCGGCATGCAACTCCAGTTCCTCGGCGCGACCGACACCGTCACCGGCTCGAAGTACCTGCTGCGGCACGGCGGCGCAACGCTGCTGGTCGATTGCGGGTTGTTCCAGGGTTACAAGGCGCTGCGCCTGCGCAACTGGGCGGGGCTGCCGGTGGCGCCTTCGTCGATCGACGCGGTCATCCTCACCCACGCCCACCTGGACCACAGCGGCTACCTGCCGCTGCTGGCGCGCCAGGGCTTTCGTGGGAAGGTGTATTGCACGGCGGCGACGCGCGACCTGTGCGCCATCCTGCTGCCCGACTCCGGCCACCTGCAGGAAGAAGAGGCGCAGTACCTGAACCGCAAGCAGCTGTCCAGTCATACCCCGGCCCTGCCGCTGTACACCCGCGACGATGCCCAGCGCTGCCTCAAGCTGCTGGCGCCGGTGGAGTTCGGCAAGCCGTTCCATCCGGTTGCCGGCCTCACGGCGGTGCTTTCGCCGTCCGGCCACATGCCCGGCTCCTCGTTCGTGCGCCTGGACGACGGCCAGACCTCGATCCTGTTTTCCGGCGACATCGGCCGGCCGCACGACATGGTGCTGGAGGCACCGGTGCAAGTGGACGGCGCGGACTACCTGGTGGTCGAGTCCACCTATGGCGACCGGCCGCACCGCAACACCGACCTGCTGCAGGAGCTGGCCGACGTGATCAACCGCACGGCGAAACGCGGCGGCGTGGTGCTGATCCCGGCGTTTGCCATCGGCCGCGCCCAGAGCCTGCTGTACTGCATTCACCTGCTCAAGCAGAAAGGCGCGATTCAGGACCTCCCCGTGTACCTGAACAGCCCGATGGCGGCCAGCGCCACCAGCGTGTTCGCCCGCCAGCACAGCGGCCTGCGTCTCGATGCGCAGGAGCGCGCCGCCATGGCGCAGGTGGCGCACGTGATCGAAACGCCCGAGGAGTCGCGCGAACTCAACACCCGGCATGGCCCGATGGTGATCATCGCGGCCAGCGGCATGGCCACCGGCGGCCGGGTGGTCCACCACCTCAAGGCCTTTGCCCCGGACCGGCGCAACACCATCCTGTTCGCCGGCTTCCAGGCCGGCGGCACCCGCGGCGCCACCATCGTGGGCGGCGCGGACTCGGTGCGGATCTTCGGCGAGGACGTGCCGATCCGGGCCGAGGTGGTCTCGCTCGACAACCTGTCGGCCCACGGCGACGCCGGCGAGATCATCGGCTGGCTGCGCGGTTTCAAGTCGGCCCCCAGGACCACCTTCATCACCCACGGCGAGCCGGCCGCCGCCGACGCCATGCGCCAGCGCATCGAGCGCGAGCTGCACTGGCACTGCCACATGCCCTACTACCTGGAGTCGGTCGAGCTCAAATGATGCGCGAGAACTTCGCCCGGTTGCGGTCGGCCTGCAGGTAGCGGTCGAACTCCATCGCGACCTCGGGCAGTGCGAAGCCGCCCCGTGCAGTGACCTGGATCCCGGCGCCGTCGACAAACACCAGGCCTTGGGCCTGGTGCCGTCGCAACTGTTCGAGCTCGCGCGCGAAATAGCTCTGGAAGTCGATCAGCCAGGCCAGTTCGACCGACTCGAACACCACCTGCCCCTGGCACATCAGGGCCATGATGACGGCGCGCCGCACCAGATCGTCGCGCGTCAGCGCCAGGCCGCGGACCACCGGCAGCCGGCCATGCTCCAGGGCATCGGCGTATTCGGCCAGCGTCAGCGCGTTCTGCGCGTAGGCGGCGCCGACCCGGCTGATGGCGGAGACGCCCAGGCCCACCAAGTCGCAATCCGGATGCGTGCTGTAGCCCTGCAGGCCGCGGTGCAGACGGCCCTGCCGCCGGGCCACCACCAGCGCATCCGCCGGCAAGGCGAATTGGCTCGCGCCCAGATGGACGTAGCCCGCCTCCAGCAACGCGGACGTCGATTGGGCCAGCATCTCCCGGCGCGAGGCATCGCCCGGCAGCTCGCTGGACAACAGGCGGCGCTGCGAGCGGAACCTGTCGGGCTGGTGCGCATAGCCGTACAGGGCCACGCCGTCGGGCCGCAGCAGCTTGATCCGCTCCAGGGTGCGGGCGAACGACTCCGGCGTCTGGCGCGGCAGGCCGTACATCAGGTCCACCGTGACGGCGTCGAAGCCGATGCTGCGCGCGCTGTCGATCAAGCCGAGCGCCTTGCCGGCCAGTTGTGGCCGGTGCACCGCCTTGAGCACCTGCTCGTCCAGGTCCTGCACCCCCAGGCTCAGGCGCCTGAAGCCGATATCGGCCAGCAGCTGGAGCCGCCCGGCATCCACCGTGCGGGGATCGACCTCGATCGAGCGGTCGCCGGCCGGGGCCAGGGCGAAGCTGCGTCCCAGCATCGCCAGCAGCTGCCGCAGTTCGTCATCGGCCAGGAAGGTCGGGGTGCCGCCGCCCAGGTGCAGCTGGGCGACGGCCTGGCCGGTGCCCAGTTGCCGGGTGGTCAGCTCCACTTCGCGCTCCAGCCAGCGCAGGTAGCCGGACGCCCGCAGGTGCCGCCGGGTGATGACCTTGTTGCAGGAGCAGAAGTAGCACAGCGACTCGCAAAACGGGATATGCACGTACAGCGACAGCGGCTGCGCCAGCGCCGCCGGCCCGCTGTGGCGCTGGGCCAGCGCCTGGCCGTAATCCTGCGCGCTGAAGGCCTCGACGAACCGCTCGGCCATGGGGTAGCACGTATAGCGGGGAGCCGCCATGTCCTGGGGCGCTAGCAGCTCGGTGGCAACGGGGTTCATCGCGGAGGTCGTGTCGGACCACTGTGCCCGGCCGGCAGGGGCGCTCATTGATCTGCATCAAGCGCCCGGGCCCCCGCCAACCGACAATTTGATCCAGATCAGAGGAGCGCGCTTGTCCATGGACCAATCATTTCCCGCACCCGTCCCCGACACGGCGGCGCGCGGCACCCCGATTCCGATCGACGCGCGCAGCATGAAGGTGGCCTGCTCCAACTGCAACCTGCGGGAACTGTGCATGCCGATCGGCCTGTCGGCGGCCGACCTGGGCAAGATCGACGAGGTGGTGTCGAACCGGCGCAAGGTCCGGCGCGGCGCGCCGCTGTTTCGCAATGGCGAGGCCTTCCACTCCCTGTACGCGATCCGCACCGGCTTCTTCAAGACCTGCGTCGCCTCGGACGACGGCCGCGAGCAGGTGACGGGCTTCCAGATGGCCGGCGAGATCCTGGGGCTGGACGGCATCGTCGGCGACCACCACAGCTGCGACGCGGTGGCGCTGGAAGACGCCGAGGTCTGCGTGCTGCCGTTCGAGCGGATCGGCGAGCTGGCGCGCGAGGTCAACGCGCTGCAGCACCACCTGCACCGGGTGATGAGCCGCGAGATCGTGCGCGAACACAGCGTGATGCTGCTGCTGGGAAGCATGAAGGCCGAGGAACGGCTGGCCGCCTTCCTGCTCAACCTGGTGCAACGGCTGCGCACCCGCGGCTTTTCCGGCTCCGAGCTGGTGCTGCGGATGACGCGCGAGGAGATCGGCAGCTACCTCGGCCTGAAGCTGGAAACCGTGAGCCGCACTTTCTCGAAGTTCGCCGAGCAGGGAATCATCGAGGTCAAGCAGCGCCACCTGCGCATCACGGATGCGCCGGCGCTGCGGCGCATCGTCACGCCGCAGGAGAGCTGCTAGCTAGCGCAGCGGCAGCCGCAGGGCCAGCGTGTCGCCGATCGGCACGCTGTCGACCTCGAAGCCGGCATGGCGCGCCAGCGCCTGCATTGCGGTGTTCTGCGCCAGGCACTGGCCGACGATCTCGCCGGTGCCGCGGCCGCGCAGGTAGCCGATCAGCTTTCCCATCAGCAGGTGGCCCAGGCCCTTGCCCTGCCAGGCCGAGGCGACCAAGATCGCGAATTCGGCGCGCCGGTTGTCCGGGTCGCACACCGCCCGCACTTCCGCCACCATCGGCTGGCGCCCCTGGTCGTCGGCCGGCGCCAGCGCGATGAAGGTCATCTCGCGGTCGTAGTCGATCTGGCTGTAGCGGGCCAGCTCCGAATGGGGCACTTCGCGCCGCGCCATGAAGAAGCGCAGCCGCATGTCTTGCGGCGCGGCCTTGGCGTAGAAATCCTTCAGCCGCGCGCCGTCCTCCGGCCGGATCGGCCTGAGCAGCAACTGGGTGCCCGCCAGCTTGACGGTTTCTTCCAGCGCCCGCGGATAGGGCCGGATCGCCAGCGGCCGGTACTCGCTGCGCCCCGGCAGATGAAGGCGCACGCGCGCATCGAGCGCCAGCACGCCGAGCTCGTCGACCAGCAGCGGGTTGATGTCCAGCTCCGCCAACGGCGCCAGGTCGCAGGCCATCTGCGAGACCTTCAGCAAGGTGTCGAGCAAGGCGCTTTCGTTGACGCCCGGGCGGCCTCGGTGCGGCGCCAGCAGCGGCGCGATGCCGCTGCGCGCAAGCAGGTCGCTGGCCAGGCTGGCATTGAGCGGCGGCAGCGCCACGGCGTGCCGGCCGAACAGTTCCACGTCGGTGCCGCCCTGCCCGAACAGCAGCACCGGGCCGAACACGTCGTCGGTCGCCATGCCGACGATCAATTCGTGGGCGTGCGGCCGGTGCGCCATCTGCTGCACCGTGAAGCCATGCACCACGGCCTCGGGCTTGAGCCGCGCCACCTCCTGGCGCATCCGCACCGCGGCCGAGCGCACGGCGTCGGGCGTGGCCAGGCCCAGCGCCACGCCGCCGACGTCGGACTTGTGGACCACCTGCGGCGAGACGATCTTGAGCGAGACCGGAAAGCCGATCTCCGACGCCTTCGCCACCGCCTCCTCGACGTCCAGCGCCCGCAGCGTGCGCACGCCGGGAATGCCGTAAGCCTCCAGCACCTCCTGCGCCTGCGCCGCGTCCAGCCATTCGCGCCGCTCGGCCACCGCCTGCTCCAGCAGCGCCATCGCCCGCGGCCGGTCCGGCACGAAATCGCTGGCCCTGGCCACCGGCAGTTGCTGCAGCGCCTGCTGGTTGCGCTGGTAGTTGACCAGTTGCAGCCAGGCGGCCACCGCCCGCTCCGGCGTGCTGTAGCAGGGCAGGCCGGCGGCGGAAAACAGCGCGCGCGCCTTTGCCACGGCGGGATCACCCAGCCAGCAGGACAGCACCGGCTTGCCGGTCTCGCCGGCCTGGCCGACGCAGGCGGCCGCGATGTCCGCGGCCGGCACCAGCGCCGTCGGCGCATGCATGAACAGCACGGCGTCCACTTCGCCGGCCGCCAGCAGCACCCGCAGCGCATCCTGGTAGCGGGCCACCGGTGCGTCGCCGATGACGTCGACCGGGTTGCCGCGCGACCAGGTCGGCGGCAGGCAGGCATCGAGCGCCGCCAGCGTCTGCGGCGCGAGCGTGGCCAGCCTGCCACCGCCCAGCGACAGCGCATCCGAAGCCAGCACGCCGGCGCCGCCGCCATTGGTGAGGATGGCCAGCCGCTCGCCGCGCAGCGGCCGCGCATGGGCCAGCGTCTCGGCGGCGTCGAACAGCGCCTCCAGCGTGTCGACCCGCAGCATGCCGGCACGCCGGATCGCCGCATCGGCCACGCTGTCCGAGCCAGCCAGCGCGCCGGTGTGCGAGGCCGCGGCGCGGGCGCCTTCGGGCGCGCGGCCGGCCTTGACCATGATCACCGGCTTGTTGCGCGCCGCCGCCCGCGCGGCCGACATGAACTTGCGGCCGGACGGGATCGACTCGGCGTACATCAGGATGGCGCGGGTGCCTGCGTCGCTGGCCAGGTAATCGAGCACGTCGCCGAAATCGACGTCGGCGCTGTCGCCCAGCGAGATGAAATGCGAAAAGCCGATGCCGCGGCCGTTGGCCCAGTCCAGCATGGCGGTGGCCAGCGCGCCCGACTGGGTGACGAAGGCGATCTTGCCGGGCAAGGCATTGCCGGGCGCGAAGCTCGCATTCAGCCCGACGCCCGGCACCAGCGCGCCGATGCAGTTCGGGCCCAGGATGCGCAGCAGCTGCGGCCTGGCGGCCGCCAGCATGGCCTGCTCCAGGGTGCCCTCGCCCGGGCCGGCCGGCTGCTTCAGGCCTGCGCTCAGCACGATCGCGGCCCGCGTGCCCTTGCGGGCCAGGTCGGCGATCAAGCCCGGCACCGTGGCCGCCGGCGTGCAGATCACGGCCAGCTGCGGCGCCTGCGGCAGCGACGCGACATCGCTCCACGCGGCCTCGCCATCGACCGTGTCGTGGCGCTTGTTGACCACCCAGATCGGACCCTTGAAGCCGCCGCGCTTGAGATTGGCCAGCACCACGGCGCCGATGCTGCCCGGCCGGTCCGAAGCGCCGATGACGGCCACCGACGCCGGCTGGAACAGGAACTCGAGGTTGCGAACGCTCATGGCTTGGCTTTCGTGACGCTCAAAGCTCCGCGCCCGGCGCCGGGTGCTGGCCGGCGGCCTGCTCGTCCGGCCAGTCGCTGAACGGGAACGGCGCCTGCTCGCTGGTGAAGCAGACAAAGCGGGCGATCTGCGCCAGGTAGCGGCCCAGGCCGCGGCCGACGCGTGCCAGCCGCGCGTTGGGCTGGCCCTCGGCCGCGCTCAGGATCAGTTGCAGCACTGCGACGCACGCCAGCACGGTGGCAGCCAGCTGGAAGGCCGCCGCCATCACCAGCATCAGCAGCGCGCGCACCCACAGCTTGCGCGGTTGCGGGGCCGGCTCGGGAAGTTGGTCCATGGCCCGCTCTTCAACGCGCCACCAGCACCGGCAACTGCGACTGCGCCACCACCTTGGTGGCGATGCTGCCGAGCACCATCCGCATCAGGCCGCTGCGGCCGTGCGAGCCGACCACGATCAGGTCGGCGCCCTCGTCCCTGGCCATCCTGAGGATGCCCTCGGTGGCGGGCACGTCCTCGGCCATGCGCAGCATCAGTTCCACCGGCTTGCCGGCCTTGTCGCACAGCTCGGCCACCCGGGAGTGGGCCTGGGCCGCGTGGTCGTAGGCGGCCGACATATAGGCCTGGAAGCCCATCGGGTTGGCTTCGCCGATGCCCAGGTAGGGATAAGGATCGACGACGTACAGCGCCGTCAGCCGCGCGCCATGGGTGCGCGCCAGGTCGACAGCCAGCGCTGCCGCGTGGGCGGATGCATCCGAGCCATCGGTCGCCAGCAGGATGTGCTTGAACATGGTTGCCTTTCGGTCGCAGGATTGAGCAGGCTCCATCGTGCGTCCGGGCCGGCCGGCCGCGCTTGACATGCGTCAAGCAGGGCCGTCACAGTGGGCGGCGAGATAACATTCTATTCATTGATATATTATTGCCGGATCAAATCTTGCGCAGGAGTGTCCGCATGAATCCCATGGTCCAGCCCTTCTTCGACCCGGTCACCGGAACCACCAGCTACGTGGTCCATGCCGGGCGGGACTCGGCCTGCGCCATCGTCGACCCGGTACTGGACTACGACCCCAAGTCGGGCAAGACCTCCACCGCTTCGGCCGACCGGATCGTGCGCTTCGTGCGCGAGCACCACCTGCAGTTGCAGTGGATCCTGGAAACCCACGCCCATGCCGACCACCTGACGGCGGCGCCCTGGCTGCGCGCGCAGCTGGGCGGCCAGATCGCGATCGGCGCCCAGATCCGGACGGTGCAGCGGGTGTTCAAGGCCGTGTTCAACCTCGAGCCCGCCTTCGCGTTCGACGGCTCCCAGTTCGATCGTCTGCTCGACGACGGCGAGACCTTCGCCATCGGCCAGCTGCCGGTGCAGGCCCTGTCGGTGCCCGGCCACACGCCGGCTTGCATGGCCTACCGGGTCGGCGACGCGGTGTTCGTCGGCGACACCCTATTCATGCCTGACGTCGGCTCGGCGCGCTGCGACTTTCCCGGCGGCAGCGCCGCCACGCTGTACCGCTCGGTGCGCAGGCTGCTGGCGCTGCCGCCCGGGACCCGGCTGTTCATGTGCCACGACTATCCGCCGCCCGGGCGCCAGGCGCAGTGGGAGTGCACGGTGGCCGACCAGCGCCAGCGCAACATCCATCTGCACGACGGCGTGACCGAGGCCGAGTTCGTGGCGATGCGCACGGCGCGCGACAAGTCGCTGGACATGCCCACGCTGATCCTGCCGTCGATCCAGGTCAATATCCGCGCCGGCAACATGCCGCCGGCCGAAAGCAACGGCGTCACCTACCTGAAGATCCCGCTCAACGCGCTGTAGGCGGCTTGATCGATGTCAAGCGCGCCGGGACGCGCCGGCGGCAAGATGGACCGGCATTGAAGGACACCGCATGCCCAGACTCCCGACCCGACCCACCCTGCTGGCCGCCATGGCCGTCCTGGCAGGCACGACGTGCGGCGCGGCACTCGCCCAGGCGGTGACGCCCCAGACCCGCGGCGAGTTGCTGTACGGCACCCACTGCATCGAATGCCACAGCACGCAGATGCACTGGCGCGACGGCCGCCAGGCCCGCGACTGGGACAGCCTGAAGGCGCAGGTGCGGAACTGGCAGGGCAAGGCCGGCCTGGGATGGAGCGACGACGACATCGTCGCCGTCGCGCGCCACCTCAACGACACGATCTACCACTATCCGCAGACCAGCGACCGGCTGAGCCTGGCGCGCTGAGGCGGCAGCAGGCCGTGGCCACCTTCTTCAGGAACAGCCGGATCTGGGTGCTCGAGTCCACCGACGACGGCCGCGCCCGGCGCTGGTTCAAGGCCCTGCCGGAAGATGCCGACGCGCCCGCCGTGCTGGCTGCGCAACTGCAGGACCTGTATGGCACGCGCGGCCCCGCGCCGGTGCGCAGCTGACGATGGACCGGCCCGACCGCATCCTGATCGTCGACGACGATCCCGACATCCGCCGGTTGCTGGTGGACTATCTCGGGCGCAACGGCATGGAGGCCAGCGCCGCGCGCGACGGCCGCCAGATGCGCCAGGCGATGGACAAGCACCAGTACGACCTGATCGTGCTGGACCTGATGCTGCCCGACACCGACGGCCTCACGCTCTGCCGCGACGTGCGTGCCGGGTCGGCGATTCCGGTGCTGATGCTGACCGCGCGCGGCGAGGAAAGCGACCGCATCCTGGGCATCGAGATGGGCGCCGACGACTACATGGTCAAGCCGTTCAGCCCGCGCGAACTGCTGGCCCGCATCAAGGGCATCCTGCGGCGCACCCGCGCGCTGCCGCCCAACCTGCGGCCCGAGACCCGTCGCTGCCTGGCGTTCGCCGGCTGGCGCCTGGACACCGCGACCCGCGTACTGGTCGGGCCCGAGGGCGTCGCCACGCCGCTGTCCGGCGGCGAGTTCCGGCTGCTGCGCACCCTGCTGGACCATCCGAACCGGGTCCTGAGCCGCGACCAGCTGATGCAGCTGATCCACGGCCGCGAGGCCGACCCCTATGACCGCTCGATCGACGTGCAGGTCAGCCGGCTGCGGCAACGGCTGGGCGACGACCGGCGCGAACCCGTGCTGATCAAGACCGTCCGCAGCCAGGGCTACGTGCTGGCGGCCGCGGTCGAGGGAAGCGACGCGTGCGACTGATCCCGGCCAGCCTGTTCGGCCGGCTCACGCTGATCCTGCTGGTCGGCCTGCTGCTGGCCCAGGGCGCCAGCCTCTGGTTGCACCAGAACGAGCGGCAGATGCTGATGGTCCACGCGCGCATGCAGTCGGTGGTGGACCGCGTGGCCGACGCCGTCGCGGTGCTGGAGGCGGCGCCGCCGGCGCAGCGTAACGCCGCGCTGCGGCAGGTGCAGGGCGGCGGCCTGACGGCAACGCTGCTGCCCGCCGAAGCGGTGGACGGTCACCCGCTGCCCACGCCGCTGGCCGCCGCCCTGGCCGAACGGATCGGCGGCGAGCGGGCGCTGCGCTCGGTCGGCCCGCCCGGCCGCGCCATGCATGGCCACGGTGGCCCCAGCCAGCTCGACGCGCGCCTGCGCGATGGCCAGTGGGTGCGCTTTTCATTCACGCCGCAGGCCTCCGGCATCCCCGCTCCCGATGCCTTCGTCGCGCAGATGCTGATCGCGCTGGCGGTCGTGGTGGCGGTGTCCCTGCTCGCCGTGCGCTACGCGACCCGGCCGCTGCGCCAGCTGGCGGATGCTGCCGATGCCCTCGGTCGCGACCTGGACGTGGCTCCGCTGCCGGAGACCGGCCCGCTGGAAACACGGCGCGCGGTCCGCGCCTTCAACGGCATGCAGCAGCGCCTGGGCCGGCTGGTCGCCGAGCGCAGCCGCGCGCTGGCAGCGGTGTCGCACGACCTGCGCACGCCGCTGACCCGGCTGCGGCTGCGGGCAGAACTGGTGGGCGAAGGCCAGCTGCGCGAGCAGATCATCGGCGACGTCAACGACATGCAGGCCATGATCGACGCGACGCTCGACTATCTGCGCGACCTGCGCGGCGAATCGGCCCGCCCGATCGACATCAACGCCCTGCTCTCGAGCCTGGCGCAGGACGAACAAGGCCTGGGACGCAATGTCACGCTGGAGGGTCGGGCCGACGCACCTTACGTGGGGCGGTTGTCGGCGCTCAAGCGCGCGGTCGGCAACCTGGTCGACAACGCGATCAAGTATGCCGGCGCCGCCGAATTGCGCATCGTCGATGAAGCGGGCCGGCTCCAGCTGGTGGTGGAAGACCGCGGACCCGGCCTGGCGCAAGCGCAGCTGTCGCGGGTCACCGAGCCGTACTACCGGGTCGATGCCTCACGCAGCCGCGAAACCGGCGGCGTCGGCCTGGGCCTGGCGATCGCCAGGGACGTGGCCGTGCTGCATGGCGGCCAGCTGCTGGTAGAGAACCGGCCGGGCGGCGGCCTGCGGACCACGCTGGTGCTGCCGCGCCCGGCCTGACGGACCTTCAGCGCCCGCTCAGGCAGCCAGGCCGTCGAGCGCCAGCTGGAGCCGGCGCTTGACCTCGCTCGCCAGCGCCGGCACGTCCGGATGGTCGACCAGCGTGAGCACGGCGGCCGGATCCATGGCCTCGACGTGGACCAGCCCCTTCGCATCCTGGCGCACCACGACGTTGCACGGCAGCAGCGCGCCGATCTGCGGGTCGGCGGCCAGCGCCTGGCTCGCCATGCCGGGATTGCAGGCGCCCAGGATGCGGTAGGCCGGCATCTCCAGCCCCAGCTTCTTCTTCATCGTCGCCTGCACGTCGATGTCGGTCAGGACGCCGAAGCCCTGCTTGGCCAGCTCCTCGGTGATGCGCTCGATGGCGCGATCGAACGGGATCGAAACCGGCTTGCCAAAAACATAGTTGCTCATGAAAACTCCAGATTGGAAGGTCGGAAAATGTCGGCTCAGTTGCTGTGGCCGCCGGGATGGTGTTGGTGGCCGGCCATGGCATCGGCGCCGTGGTCCGACAGTTGCGCGTCGAACCACTGGTGCAGCGCCGCCACCAGCGTCGGGTCGGCGCTCCGGTAGGTGAGGACGGCGCCCCCCTTGACCTCGCCATAGGCGATCGCCAGCTGGCCCGGTGCCGCCGTGCGCAAGCGGGCCAGACCCGGCATGTCGTGGCCGTGGATATGAGCCGGACCCGAGAAATCGCCGCTGCGGAACTGCGCCTCGATCTCGCGCAGATGCTGCCTCACCAGCAGGACCTGCGCGGCGTCGAGGCTGTCCTTCGCGACCACCTGCTGGGTGCCGCCATCGGCAGTGCGAGTGAAAACATGGGTAGTCGCCGCCAGGCTGAAGGGCATGACGTCGGCGCCGCGCCTGGCGACCTCCGCCTGGCGCGTGGCGTCCGCGGCGTGCACGGGCAGCGCGGCTGCCGCAAGAACACACAAGGCGATGAAGGAGAGGAGTTGTTTCATGGACTGGATTGTGGGCTTCCGCCGCGGATCATGCGAAGGCAGGGGATTGGACCTTCGTAACGCAGTGTTGCAGCGCGCCGCGCGAGACATTGGGTTTCGAAACGGCGGCGTCGATCCGCCTCGGGTTCGCCGCGGTGCCGTTCAATGGATGCACGGCGTCCCGCCGTCCGACAACCCTCAGCAAAGGAACAGACCATGAAGATCACGACGAAACATTGGCGCAACGGCTTCGCAGCAGTCGTTGCCGTGGCGGCCCTCGCAGCGGCCGTCCAGGTCATCGCCCACCCCGCCGGTGACGGTCCTCCGTTCGGCCAGATGGGGATGGGGATGGGGATGGGGATGGGGATGGGGATGGGGATGGGGATGCAGAACCGCATGGGCGGCATGGGCGGCATGGGCCCGATGGGAATGATGGCTGGCATGCAGGCCGATCCCGCAGCCGCTGCCGACCTGGGGCTGGTGCACCAGATGCTCGCCGGCCACGACAACATCAAGCGCTCGGTGACCCGGTTACCGGACGGCATTCGCACGCTGACCGAATCGGACGATCCGGCGGTGGCGCAAACCCTCCAGGCCCATGTGGCCAGCATGCAGGCGCGCCTTCGCGACGGCCGCGTCTTCAACCTGTTCAGCAAAACCCTGCCGGTGCTGTTCCAGAACCGCGACAAGATCGCGACCAGCGTCGAGACCACGGCCAGGGGGGTTGCCGTGACGCAGACATCCGCCGACGCTGCCGTCGTGGCTGCCTTGCAGGCCCATGCCGACGAGGTCAGCGAGTTGGCCCGCGACGGCATGGCGGCCATGATGCGCGGGATGCACGGCCAGGGAATGGCACTGGCGAACCGCGGCCGGACGAATTGATCCGGCACGCCGGCTTGTTCCAGATCAAGTGCGACCGCCGCGGCGCCCAACAGAATGGAACAAGCACCAACGGAGTCTGTCAATGACATCCCACCAAACCCATCCCGGCTCGCGCTTTCGCCCCGCACTCGCACAACGCGAGACAGAATTGCGCGCGCTGCTGCACAGCGCCCTGGACGCGAACATCGATTCCGCCGGCGGCCAGGAGGGTGTTTCGGACTTCAAGGACATCGCCGCCGAGCAGTCGCGCGACGTGGTCGACGAAGCCCAGGCGGATCACGCGACGCTCGAGCTGGAGCAGGTGGTCGCGGCCCTGCGCCGGATTGACGACGGCAGTTATGGCCAGTGCCTGGACTGTGGCGAGCCGATCGACGAGCGCCGCCTCATCGCCATGCCGGCCGCCGCCTACTGCGTCGCCTGCCAGGCCGTCCACGAACACGCGCGGCCCCGCTGAGCCAGCCGCCCCGCCGCCCAGTCAGGTCCGGTGCACGTAGCTGCCCGGCGCGTCCTGGGGCAAGCCATCCGCCTTCAGCCCGGTGACCGCAGCCGCGTCGACCTGGCCGCGCGAATGCCGGGCCAGCCAGCCGGACCACGCCGGCCACCATGAGCCCGGCGTCACGCTGGCGGCATCCAGCCACTGCTGCGGATCCACCGGCGCCTTGCCGGCCGCATGGCTGGCCCGCCGGTAGCTGGCCTGCGAGTTCGAGACCGGCCCGTCCGGTGGACTGACGATGCCGACGTTGTGACCGCCCGACGCCAGCAGGAAGGTGGCCGGCGAATGCGCCATCCGCAACACCTTGTAGACCGAGCGCCAGGGCGAGACATGGTCGCGCTCGGTCGCCACCACGAACAGCGGCAGCCGCAGCTGCGACAGGTCCACCGCCTCGCCGGCCACCCGGTAGCGGCCCTCGGCCAGGTCGTTGTGCAGATACAGGCCGCGCAGGTATTGCCCGTGCATCCGGGCCGGCAGCCGGGTGGCGTCGGCGTTCCAGGCCCGCAGCGCCGTCATCGGGGTCTGCGCGCCCATCAGGTATTCGTGGACCAGCTTGGACCAGACCAGGTCCTTGGAGTTGATCAGCGCGAAGGCGCCGGCCATCTGGCGGCCGTCGAGGTAGCCGCGCCGGGCCATCAGGTCCTCCAGGAAGGCGATCTGGCTTTCGTCGATGAACAGCCCGAGTTCGCCCGGCTCGTGGAAATCGGTCAGCGCTGCCAGCAGCGTGACGCTGCGCAACGGGTTGTCCGGCCGCGCGCCCAGCGCCGCCGCCGCGATCGCCAGCAGCGTGCCGCCCAGGCAATAGCCGGCGGCATGGATGCCGGTGCGCCCAAAGCGCGCCTGCACGGCGCCGATCGCCGCCATCACGCCCTGCTGCACGTAATCCTCCATGCCCAGCTCGCGGTCGGCGCCGTCGGGGTTGTTCCACGACACCATGAACACCGTGTGGCCCTGGTCGACCAAATACTTCACCAGCGAGTCCTGCGGCGTCAGGTCCAGGATGTAGTACTTCATGATCCACGAGGGCACGATCAGCAGCGGCTGCGCGTGGACGCGGGCCGTGGTCGGCTGGTACTGGAGCAGCTCGATCAGGTGGTTGCGAAACACCACCTTGCCCGGCGTCAGCGCGACCTGTTGGCCGGCAATGAACTGCTCCACGCCGCGCGGCGGCGCGCCGGCCTGCACCGCCAGCGCGTCGCGCGCCCAGTTGGCGAAGCCCTGCGCCAGGTTCATGCCGCCGCTGGCGAAGGTCTGGCGCAGCACCTGCGGATTGGTGCCGATGAAGTTGGACGGCGAGGCCATGTCCAGCAGCTGGCGTGCGGTGAACTCGACCACGTCCTGGTGGTGGCTGGCGACGCCGCGCACGCCGGTCGTCGCCTCGGCCCACCATTGCTGTTGCAGCAGGAAGGCCTGGGCCAGCGCCGCATACGGCAGGGCCTGCCACTCGGGCGGCGAAAAGCGCCTGTCCTGCGGCAGCGGTTCGATGCACGAGCGGCATTCGCCCTGCCAGGCGTGGTGGCCGTATTGCAGCCACAGCATCCACTTGGCCAGCGCGCTGCGGGCCAGTTCCGCCTGTTTGGCCGGCGACACCGCTAGGTGGTGGGCCCAGTCGGCGAAGGCCATCGTGACCGAACCGGGCGAGATTCCGTTGGCCAACCGCGCCAGCGTGAGCTTGAGCGGCAGGTCCATCGCTTCTGGCCCGTTGGCGGTCCGCGACAGTGGTGTTTTTCTGTTTGCCATGGGCTTCAAACCCTCGGGGTCACGGATAGCGGGGGCGCCGGCGGCGGCCGGCGGTGCGGCAGGAACGGCGCGGGGCTCCAGTCCGGCCGCTCGCTGCGGCCCGACTCCACCACCACCAGGTAGCGCCCGGCGCCGGCCACGGGCTCGCGCCGCGGACCGAGCACCCAGAGCTTGCCGGCCTCGGGCGCCGACTTCTCGCGCACCGCCTGCTCGTAGTCCGCATCGAGCACGCCGAAGTAGTCGAGGAAGCGATTGAGCGCCGCGGGGATCCGGATGCAGCCCTTGGACTGCGCGCTGCCCAGCCGCCGCTCAAGCAAGTCGGGATCGGTCGCATGCAGTTGCAGCCGCATCTGCGACACGGCGCCGTCGCCCCAGCCCTTGGGCACCTGCTGCCAGCCGAAGTCGTAGACCCGCATCCCTTTGGCGCCGTAGCCGCGGATGCCGTTGCTGTTGAGCGTGCCCTCGGCGCGAAAATCCGGATTGGCGAGGCTGTGTCCGAACACGCCCAGCGGCGTCGCGAAGTGGTCGAAGCTGCCGGCCAGGCCGGTAGAAGCCGGCGACGCGCCGACCAGCACCGACTCGCCGGGCGCCGCGCGCCACAACAGGAACACCGCCTGCACCCACGGATCGCGGTCGACCACCAGCACGTACTGAGACTGCTCCAGCGCGACGCCGGCCCGCGCCAGCGCCTCGTCGGCCAGCCGGCCGTAGCGGCGCGCCTCGTCCTGCGGCACCGCCAGCCTGGCTTCGACCTGAGAGTTGTAGCGCGCCGCGAGGTCGGCCGGCCCCTGAGCCGCGGCCAGCCCGCAGGCACAGCCCAGCACAAGCGCGACCGGTGCCCGCAGCATGAGGTTGCGGCCAAGTCCCCTGCGTGCAGCAGCAGTCGTTTGCATGTGCGGATTCTCGATCGACGGCAGCGCTGCTGCCTTGCGCCAGGTCAAGCGCGCCGGCCGCGGCGGCAGCCGCCCGCGCACTTGCGCCATGTCAATGCGCACCGCCGCCACCTGCCTAAAGTTGGATGGTCATTGCAAGGAGCGCACCACCATGAAAACCGACATCCAGCTCAAGGGTGAGGTCAGCGACGAACTGGCCTGGGATCCCGCGATCAATTCCGCCGCCATCGGCGTCGCCGTGCAGGACGGTGTCGTCACGCTGACGGGGCAACTCAACACCTTCGCCGAGAAGCACGCGGTGGAGCGCGCGGTGCGCCGCGTGGCCGGCGTGCGCGGCATCGCGATCGACCTGGACGTGAAGCTGGCGCCGGAGCACAAGCGCAGCGATGCCGAGATCGCCGAGGCGGCGCTGGCCGCCATGCGCTGGCATTCGATGGTGCCCGCGGACCGGGTCAAGGTCGAGGTCGAAGCCGGCTGGGTCACGCTCAGCGGCGAACTCGACTGGGGCTACCAGTACGCCAGCGCCGAGCAGGCGGTCCGGCCGCTGCTGGGCGTGCGCGGCCTGACCAACAACATCACCGTCAAGCCGCGCGTCAACGCCAAGGACGTGGGCAGCCAGATCATCGCGGCGCTCACGCGCCATGCGCAGCGGGAAGCGCACCACATCGGCGTCGAGGTCGAAGGCGGCGTGGTCACCCTGAGCGGCAAGGTGGATTCGATGGCCGAGCACGACGCGGCCATCGGCACCGCGTTCTCGGCGCACGGCGTCTCGCGCGTCGTCGACCACCTGCGGGTCGGGGCGTGAGGGCCACCGCGGTTCTAGCACCGATCGTTTTCTGTTTCAGCCACCAAGGAGGTGTGTCATGAGCAACCTGCGTTTATTCGAACCCGGATTCAGCGATTCCTTCGACACCGCCATGCGCCGCTTCTTCGCCCCCGTTGCCAGCGAGCTGGAGGCGCCGGAGCTGAAGATGCGCATCGACGTGTCCGAGAAGGACAACGCCTATGTTGTCAAGGCCGACATCCCGGGCGTGAAGAAGGAGGACATCAACGTGCGCATCGACGGCAACGTGGTGCAGATCGACGCCGAACTCAAGCGCGAGAAGGACACCAAGGGCGAAGGCGGCAAGCTGCTGCGCAGCGAGCGCTACTGGGGCAACGTTTCGCGCACCTTCAGCCTGGCGCAGGACGTCGACGACGGCAAGGCACAGGCGAAGTACGCCGACGGCGTGCTGACCCTGGAACTGCCCAAGAAGACCACCGAGCAGGCCAGGAAGCTGGCCGTCCAGTAAGGACCGCCGGGTGCAGGCAACGGATGCGAAGCCGCCGGCGGGATCCCCACCGGTGCTGCGCATGCGCTCCCTGTGCAAGACCTACGGCAGCGGCGAAACGGCCGTGCGGGCGCTGCGGGACGTCGACCTCGATGTCAGCGCGGGCGAGTTCATCGTGCTGCTCGGGGCCTCGGGCAGCGGCAAGTCGACGCTGCTGAACATCCTGGGCGGGCTCGATGTGCCCACCAGCGGCGAGGTCGAATTCATCGGCCACAGGATCAGCGGCGCCACAGACGCCGAGCTCACGCTGTACCGGCGCGAGCACGTCGGCTTCGTGTTCCAGTTCTACAACCTGATTCCCAGCCTCACCGTGCGCGAGAACGTCGCGCTGGTGACCGACATCGCCACCAATCCGATGCCGGTCGACGAGGCGCTGGCGCTGGTGGCGCTGGCGCCGCGGCGCGACCACTTTCCCTCGCAGTTGTCCGGCGGCGAGCAGCAGCGGGTGGCGATCGCCCGCGCCATCGTCAAGCGGCCCGACCTGCTGCTGTGCGACGAGCCGACCGGCGCGCTCGACTACGCCACCGGCAAGCTGGTGCTGGAAGTGATCGCCCGGATCAACAAGGACCTGGGCACGACCGCCATCGTCATCACCCACAACGCCGCGATCGCCGGCATGGCGGACCGCGTGGTGCGGCTGGCCGACGGCCGCATCGCCAGCATCGAGGTGCCGGCCCGGCGCCTGACGCCGTCGGAACTGTCATGGTGAGCGCATGAAGGCCCTGGACCGCAAGGTGCTGCGCGACCTGCGCCTGCTGTGGAGCCAGGCCATCACGATCGCGCTGGTGGTGGCCAGCGGCATCGGCGGTTTCGTGGCGTGCCTGTCGGCGGTCGATTCGCTCGCGCTGGCGCGCGACAGCTTCTACGCCAGCGGCCGCTTCGCCGACGTGTTCGCGGTGGTCAAGCGGGCGCCGGACGCGATGGCCGCGCGGCTGCGCGAGCTGCCGGGCGTGGTCGACGTCCAGACCACGGTGGAGTCCGGCGCCCGCCTGACGTTTGCGCTGGACAGCGATCCGGCGGTCGGCCAGCTGATCGGTCTGGACCGCAACGAGCCCCAGCGCCTGAACCTGCTGACGCTGCGCGTCGGCCGGCTGCCGGTGGCCGGCGCGCACGGCGGCGACGCGCTCGAGGCGGTGGTCTCCGAGGGCTTCGCCCACGCCCACCAGCTGCGTCCCGGCGACCGCGTCACGGCGCTGGTCAACGGCAAGCGGCGGGCGCTGGTCATCACCGGCATCGGCCTGTCGCCCGAATACATCTTCGCCGGCCTGTTCGGCATGCCCGACCTGCGCGCCTTCGGCGTGTTCTGGGTCGACCGCGACGAACTGGCCGCGGCGCTGGACATGGAGGGCGCCTTCAACCGGGTCGCGCTCAAGCTCGCGCCCGGGGCGTCGCTGCCGGCGGTGATCGACGCGGTGAGCCGGCGGCTGGCGCCGCTGGGCGGCGTGCCGGCCTACGGGCGCGAAGACCAGGTGTCGCACGCCATGCTGAACAACGAGATCCGCGAGCAGCAGGTGCTGGGCACCGTGCTGCCGGCCATCTTCCTGGTGGTGGCGGCCTTCCTGCTGCACGTGGTCGCGGCCCGGCTGGTGGCGACGCAGCGCGAACAGGTGGCGGCCCTGAAAGCGCTGGGCTACAGCAACGCCAGCATCGCGCTGCACTACCTCAAGCTGGTCACGCCGATGGTCGGTGGCGGCTACCTGCTGGGCATGGTGCTGGGCGACTGGCTGGGCGCCCAGCTGCTGGGGCTGTACCGGGACTTCTTCTTCTTTCCGCGCTTCGACCATGTGCTGGCGCCCTGGCTGGGCGGCGTCAGCCTGGCCATCGCCACGGTGACGGCGGTGATGGGCACGCTGACAGCGATCGCGGCGACGGTGCGGCTGGCGCCGGCCGAGGCGATGCGCCCGCCCGCGCCCGGGCGCTACCGGCCCGCGCTGCTGGAGCGGGTGCCGCACCTGCGCACTGGGCCGGCGCTGCGGATGATCCTGCGCAACCTGGAGCGCCGGCCGGTGCGGGCGGCGCTGACCATCGGCGGCACGGCGGCGGCGGTGGCGATCGTGATCATGGGCAACTTCCTGCGCGACGCGATGGAGCTGATCGTCGACTCGAGCTTCACGCTGGCGATGCGCGGCGACATCGCGGTCTGGACCGCCGACCCGGTCGACGTCGCGGCGGCGCGCGCGCTGGCCCGCATCCCCGGCGTGCTGCAGGTGGAGCCCGGGCGTTCGGCGGCCGTGCGCTTCGTCCACGGCCAGCGCAGCGAGACCGGCGCGATCCAGGGCTACGCCCGGCCGCCGCAATTGCGCCGCGTGATCGACGTCGACCTCAAGCAGGCGGCGCCCGACGGCGCCGGGCTGATGCTGACCGACCGGCTGGCCGAGAAGCTGGGCGTGCGGGCCGGCGACACGGTGACGGTGGAAGTGCGCGAGGGCCGCCGGCCGGTGCGCGAGGTGGTGGTGGAGCGCACGGTGCGCGACATGATGGGCCTGAACGCCTACATGGACCGGCAGGCGCTGAACCGGCTGCTGGGCGACGGCGACGTCGCCACGCTGTTCAGCCTGGCCGTCGAGCGCGGCGCGACCCGCCGGGTGCTGGACGCGACGCAGGCCATGCCGCGCGTCACCGGAGCCTTCAGCAAGGCCGTGATGTTGCGCAACATGGAGGAGATCACGGCCCGCAACATCCTGATCATGAGCGGCCTGCTCACCACCTTCGCCGCCGTGATCGCGGTGGGCGTGGTCTACAACAACGCGCGCATCGCGCTGGCCGAGCGCGGCTGGGAACTGGCCAGCCTGCGGGTGCTCGGGTTCACCCGCGCCGAGGTGTCGCTGCTGCTGCTGGGCGAACTGGCCCTGGGCATCGCCATCGCGCTGCCGCTGGGCATGGTGCTGGGCTGGGCCCTCACGCATGCGGTGGTGGAGCTGATGCGCAACGACCAGTTCTATTTTCCGGTCACCATCCAGCCGCGCACGTATGCCTGGGCCACGCTGGCGGTGGTGGCCGCCGGCGTGGCCAGCGCGCTGGTGGTGCGCCGCCGGATCGACCGGCTGGACCTGGTCGCGTCACTCAAGACAAGGGAATAAGACCATGCCGCAACGCAGGACCTGGGCGCTCGCCGCCGCCGCCGTGGCCGCGGTGGCCGCACTCGCATGGGCGTTCACGCCGCGTATGCTGCAAGTGGAGGCCGGACCCGTGACCCAGGGCCGGTTCGAGCAGGCGATCGAGGAAGACGGCCGCACCCGGCTGCTCGAGCGCTACACGGTGTCGGCGCCGGTGGCGTCGCGGCTGGCCCGGATCAGCCTGCGCGAAGGCGACCCGGTCGCCGCCGGCGACACGGTGGCGGTGCTGACGCCGTTGCTCTCGCCGATGGTCGACGACCGCAGCCGGCGCGAGGCCGCGGCGCGGCTGCTGGCCGCGGGCGCCGGCATCAGCCGCGCCACCGCACGGCTCGAACGCGCCCGGGTCGCCCAGGAAGAAGCGCGGCTCGAAGCCGGCCGCGCCGAAAAACTGGCCAGTGAAGGATTCATCGCGCCGTCCAGGCTCGACGCGGCCCGGCTCGCCGTCACCGCCGTCCGGCGCGAATACGAGACCGCCGTCGCCGAACGCGAGATGGCGGTGCACGAGCAGACGCAGGCCCAGGCGGCGCTGACGCCGGCCGAGGCCGGGACCACGACCGGCCGGCTGCTGGCGGTGCGCTCGCCGGTGGCCGGCGTGGTGCTCAAGGTCGCGCAACCCAGCGAAGCCACCGTCGCCGCCGGCTCGGCCCTGCTGGACATCGGCGATCCCGCGCGCATGGAGGTGATCAGCGAACTGCTGACGGCCGACGCGGTGCAGGCCGACCCGGGTCGGCGCGTGGTGATCGAGCGCTGGGGCGGGCCGGCGACCGAGGGCCGGGTGCGGCGGGTCGAGCCGGCCGCGTTCACCAAGGTCTCGGCGCTGGGCATCGAGGAGCAGCGCGTCAACGTCGTGATCGACGTGCCGCAGCCGCCGCCGGCCTGGCGCGGCATGGGCGATGGCTTCCGGGTCGGCGTGCGCATCATCACGGCCAGCGTCGACAACGCGGTGCTGGTGCCGGTCGGCGCCTTGTTTCCGCACGGCACCGGCATGGCGGTCTACCGGCTGGACGGCCGCAAGGCGCGGCTGCAGCCGGTGGACGTGGCCGATCGCAATGCCACTGTGGCCTGGGTGCGCAGCGGCGTCACGCCCGGCCAGAGCGTGATCCTGTATCCGGCGGCGGCGGTGGCCGACGGCCGCTCGGTGAAAGTGCGCGCGCCATGAGGGTCCGCGTCTTGCTGCTGGCCGGCGCCCTGGCGCTGGCCCTGCTGCCGGCCCATGCCGCCACGCCGGCCCCCGCCACCCGCGCGGCGCTGCCGGCCAGTATCATCGCCAGCCGCACCGCCTCGGTGGTCGAGGTTTTCACGCTGCGCATCTCCGGCCGCCCCGATCCCTGGGAGGGCGGCGACTGGCCGCGCGAGGAATTCGCCGGCGCCGCCGCTGCGCGGCCGGTGTTCGATCCGGGGCGCGACGTCGCCTCGGGCATCGTCATCTCGGCCGACGGCATGGTCCTGACCAACGCCCATGTGGTCCATGGCGCCGACGAAGTACAGGTGCTGCTGGCCGACGGCCGCCGCTTTCCGGCGCGGCTGCTGGGCCTGGACCTGGAGAGCGACGTGGCGCTGATCAGGATCGAGGCCAGCGGGCTGCCGGTGGCGGTGATCGGCGATTCGGGGGCGCTGGCGACCGGCGAGGCGGTGTTCGCGATCGGCTCGCCGTTCGGCTTCCAGGGCAGCGTCACCGGCGGCATCGTCAGCGCCCGCGACCGGCTGGTGCCGGGCGCCGGCCGGGTGCCGCTGATCCAGACCGACGTCGCGATCAACCCGGGCAGTTCGGGCGGCCCGCTGCTGAACCTGCGCGGCGAGGTGGTCGGCATCAACTCGGTGATCTACAGCGGCAGCGGCGGCTACATGGGCGTCTCGTTCGCGGTGCCGATCAACCTGGCGATGAGGATCGCGGCGCAGCTGGGCCGGGACGGCAAGGTAGTGCGGCCGCACCTGGGCGTCGAGACCCAGGAGCTGACGCCGGCACTGGCCCAGGCCTTCCGGCTGCCCAAGGCGACCGGTGCGCTGGTGTTGCGCGTCGAGCAGGGCAGCGCGGCCGAAAGCGGCGGCCTGGTGGCGGGCGACATCGTGCTGGCATTCGACGACAGCGCGATCGCCGGCGTGGCCGACCTGCTGGCGCGGATCGACGAGCGCCTGCCGGGAACGCGCAGCCTGCTGCGGGTGTGGCGCCGGGGCTCGGCGCTGGCGCTGACGGTCACGCTCACCGGCCAGGCCACGCCGGCAGCGCCGGCGACGCCAGCCATGCCCATAGCGGCGCCGCCATGGCGCCAGGGTTTCGGGCTGGAGCTGAGCGAGCCCTCGACCCACGCGCTGGTGGAGTTGCGGGCCGCGAACGGCCTGCTGGTGCGCGATGCCGTCGGCGCCGCGCGCAGCGAAGGCATCCGCGCCGGTGACCTGATCGTCGCCGTCAACGACCAGCCGTTGGCGCAACTGGCCGACTTCCAGCGTGTGCTGGAAAACGCGCCCCCCGGCAGCATGGTCGCCCTGCTGGTGCTGCGCGACGGCCGGCCGGCCTACGTGCCGCTGCGGATGCCGCTGCAGCCCGTGCGTTGAGGCCGCTCATTGCCTGCCCGCTCCCGCCGCATCACGGGCGGCATCGGCCGCCAGCCGGGCGGCCTCGCGGGCCCTTTGCAGCGCCTCGCGCGTGGCCTGCGCCGCCTTGACGGCTTCTGCCTGGCCGACGACCGCCGCATGTCGGGCGGCGAAATCGGCCTTGTCCACCGCTTCCTGCATCGCCCGCACCGAATTCGCCGCCGCCTCTTCGGCCGTGCGCGCCAGCGCGCGGCTATCGTCGCCGGCCCTGGCCGCCGACTCCACGATCTTGCGCTGCGAACGGCGCACCGCTTCGGCCGCCTTGCGCACCAGCCGGCGGATAGTGTCGGCGGCGCTGGCCGAGACCTGGTCGGCCGATTGCTCGGCCTTCTGCAGTGCCGCCTCGGTGGCTGCCGCGGCCTGCCGGGCCGCATCCGCGGCTTCGCGGGCCGGCTTGCCGGCCGCTGCCTGCTGCGCCAAGCCGGCGGCCTGGCCGGCAACGAGCGCGGCCAGCACCAAGCCTCGCGTCAAGACGCGGCGCCGGTCCATGTCAGGCTCCGCCGAGCCGCCTCAACGAGACTGAAGCCCCCTCGGGGGGCGGCGATTGAAAAGAGCGAGGGGGTCGTCATCTCAGGAGCCCGCGACGCGCCCGGACATCGGGCAGGTACTCAGGCCGAGCATCGAGTACAGGGGGCAGGAGCCGACGATGCCGGTGACCAGCGGCACCAGGCCGACCAGTCCCCACCAGCGGGCGTTGCCCTCCAGCACCAGGATCAGCGCCAGCAGCACGATGCCGATGACGACGCGGGCGAAACGATCGATGGATCCGATGTTCTGCTTCATGGCTGTTCCCCTTGAAAGACGGTGAATCAAGCCTAGCCCCGGTGCCGGAGCGCACCTTGACGTGGATCAACGGCGCTCATGGAGGGTCTTCCTCGAACAGCGGGAACAGGCGCCGCGCCTGCCCGCCACCGTGCGCCAGCCGGCAGACGGCGCGCGCGATCGGCGCCGCCAGGGCGATGCCGTTGCTGGCGTGCGGCACGCTGTCGCAGGTCACGATCCGGCTGACGCCGGCGCGCTGCAGGCTGGCCAGCGCATCCGGCGCGAACAGCGCGTGCACTCCGATGCACACGGGCGGCGGCAGGCCGGCCTGGCGCAACGCCCGCGCCGCGGCGGCCAGCGTGCCGCCGGTGGAGATGATGTCGTCCAGCAGCACCGGCGTGCGGCCCGGCCACGCGCCGGGTGCCGCCAGCGTGACGGCCACCTCATGGTCGCCGTGGCGCTGCTTGGACATCACGATGTGCGGCGCGCCGGCCAGCCGGGCCACCTCGGCCACCCATTGCCCGCTCTCGCTGTCCGGGCCCACCAGCAGCGGCCTGGGCACATGCGCGCGCAGCCAGCGCGCGATCCGCGGCGCGGCGGACACCGCCTCGGTGCGGATCGGGTAGATCGCGCCCAGGCTGTGCCAGCGGTGCAGGTGCGGATCCACCGTCGCCATGAAATCCAGGGCCCCGGCCAGCAGCCGCGCATAGCTGCGCGAGGTGACGGCTTCTCCCGGGTTGAACCGGATGTCCTGCCGCAGGTAGGCCAGGTACGGCGCGGCGAGGCCGACCTGGCGCGCGCCCAGCTCGCGCGCGGCGTCGGCGGCGAACAGCAGCGGCAGCGTCTTGCCCTCGGGCTGGTCCAGACTGCCGGCCAGCACCACGCAGCGGCCGTCGACGGGCGCGTCGATGCGCACCAGCACTTCGCCGTCGGGAAAGCGGTGCAGCGCCAGCGCGCTCCACTGGCAGCGCAGCAGCCGCGCCAGCCGCGCCGCCAGCCGCTCGCCCCCGGGCAGCGCCAGCACCAGCATCAGTCGTCCTCGATCACGTGCACCGTGTCGGCCTGCGAGGTCGCGTATTCGAGGGCGTATTCCAGCGCGCCAGGCGAGCCGGCATGCAGCGTGAACAAGGGCTGGCCGCGCTCGACGAACTCGCCGTCGCGCACATGCAGGTCGATCCCGGCGCTGGGCGTCTTGGGCGCGCCGGCCAGCTTGGCGATGCGGGCCAGCCGCCGGTTGTCGATGGCGATCACAGTGCCGCTGCGCGGCGCCGCCACGTCGTGCCGGCAGGGCGCCAGCGGCGGCTCGCGCATGCCGCCCTGCTCCTGGCAGATTTGCTGGAACGTGCGCCAGGCGCGGCCGTCCGCCAGGACTTCGGTGGCCAGCGCCAGCCCGGCGCCGGTGACGGCGGCGCCGCCGTATTCCAGCACCTGGCCGGCCAGCGCCAGCGAGCGCTGCGCCAGGTCGGCCGGCGCCGCGGCGTCGCCGCGCAGCACCGCCAGCACGTCGCGCGCCTCCAGCGCCGGGCCGATGCCGCGCCCGACCGGCGCCAGGCCGTCGGTCTGCACCACCAGCACGTGCATGCCGAGCGCCCGGCCGACCTCGATCAGCTGGCGCTCGAGCAGGTTCGCCGCGTGCAGGCTGCGGACCTTCGCGGTGGGGCCCACCGGCATGTCGATCAGCACGTGGGTCGCGCCCGCCGCCTTCTTCTTCGACAGGATCGACGCGACCAGCTGGCCCTGGCTGTCCAGGTCCAGCGGGCGCTCGACCCGGATCAGGATGTCGTCCGCCGGGCTCAGGCGCACGGCGCCGCCCCAGACGATGCAGCCGCCGGTGCGGTCGACCACCCGGCGGATCTGCTCGATCCCCAGGTCCACCGGCGCCAGCGTCTCCATGGTGTCGGCGGTTCCGGCCGGCGAGGTGATGGCGCGCGACGATGTCTTGGGCATGCGCAGCCCGCAGGCGGCGACGATCGGCACGATCACCATGGTGGTCCGGTTGCCGGGCAGGCCGCCCACGCAGTGCTTGTCCATTACCCGGCCCTCGCTCCAGTGCATGTGCTCGCCGGCGTCGACCATGGCGCGGGTGAGCGCCACGGTTTCCTCCATGTCGAGCCGGTCGCCGGCGCAGGCGGTGACGAACGCGGCCAGCTGCAGGTCCGAGTAGCGGCCGGCCGCCACGTCCGTGATCACGGCGCTGAGCGCCGATGCGGTGAGGCGCCGGCCGTAGGCCTTGGCGCGCACGTGGCCGACCGACTCCAGCGGCGCCGGATGGCGCAGCGTCGCCTCGTCGCCCTCGCTGGCGCCGAGCAGGCGCCAGGCGGCCTCGGACAGGCCGGCCTCGGTGGGCTGCAGGAAGTCGCCGTGCACCACGTTCAGCGTGGCGACGATGGTGCGGCCCTTGAGCGACAGCTCCACCCGCGACTGCGCCTCGAAGCCTTCGGAATGGCAGACCTGGCAGTCGCGGTGCATGTACAGCACCGGCTCCTGGTAGGTGTCGATGCCCAGCCGGCGCAGCCGCAGCCGGCTGGTGCTGGCGGTCTGCGCCTCAGCCATCCCGGTTCAGCAGGGCCATGCGCTGCTCGTACTCGTCGGGTGTGATGTCGCCGGACGCCAGCCGACGCCGCAGCAGCTCGCGCGGGGTCTCGCCGCCCGCGTCGCCGCGGCCGCCCCAGCCGCCCCGGAATCCGAACAGCACCACGGCGATCACCGAGATCCAGAAAATCCACCAGACGGCGTGCATGCCGACCATGTAGTAACCGGGATCGTGAAACATCTCAGCTCCTTGCGACACCGGCCTTGGCAGGCCGCGGCTCGTGCCACAGATCGGGGCCTTCCCGCTCGGGATGATGGGCGTGGACCGGTAGCCTCGCCTCCAGCGATTTCACCCGCCGCTCCAGCGATTCGATGCGCTGCAGGTAGCGCAGCAGCAGGCCGGCGGTGAACAGGTCCAGGTCGAAGTCGCTGCGCAGCCGGGCGGCTTCGCGCAGCGGCAGCAGGCATTCGGCGGCGAACACCAATCCCTCTTCGTTGCTGCCCAGCGGCACCAGCGCGCCGAACTCGACCAGTTCGTCCAGCTCCGCCGGCGCCATGGCGCAGGCGCGGCCCAGCTCGGCGAAGCTCAAGGGCTCACCGGCATCGATCCAGCTCGATTCATGCGGCCGGCTGTCCATGGCTGCCACATCCCCGAGCTCACGGTTGCAACAGGCTCTCGGCGCTCGGGCCGACACCGATCGGCGCCGGCGCCGTCAGCACGATGCGGGTGAACAGCCGGTCGTAGTGGCGATCGCGCACGCCGCCGGCGAGCGGGTCGCGGTCGGCCGCGAAGGCGGCGTCGAGCTCGGCCCAGTCCTGGGCCGACAGGCCCTTCTCGGCAACCGGCATCAGCTCGGTCTCCTCGGTGCGCATGTGCTTCAGGTAGAAGTCCACGTACTCCACCGCCTGCTGCTCGAATGCCGCCCGCCGCGATTCGCCGATGAACTCCCAGGCCGCCAGCAAGTGCTGCAATTCGCGCACCCTGCCTTCACCGGCCATGTGGTCGTGCTCGAGCCGGTTGATCACCGGCATCAGCTCCGGATGGGCGCGGGCCAGCTTGGGAAACAGCAGGTTGGATTCCTTGGGATGGTGGCGCTGCTCGGGAAACTCGTCGATGTAGAACAGCATCGCCCGCAGCACGTCGAAGAAACGTTCCGGCTCGCTGCCCGGGCCCTGGCGCATCATCGCCAGCAACGAACGCAGCACGGCCGAGACGGCGGCGTGTTCTTCGTGAATGATTGCGGCGGCGAGATGGGACATGGCGTGACTCCTGTGAGCGACTATAGGCACGCCGATCCGCCGCAAG
>JBBRSZ010000018.1:0-83478 GCA_038244915.1 Burkholderiales bacterium
GCTGCTGGCCGCTCCAGCCGGTGGTGATGTCAGCCAGGAACGAGTTCACCGGCAGATCTTCTCGGCCCAGCTGCTTGCGCAAGTCGTCGCCGGGCAGGCGCCTGCAGGTCAGCGTGAACTTGAACGACTCGGCTTTGCCGGTGGCATTGGTGATGACGGCAACGACCGGCACTTGCACGGTGTTGCTGACGACGAGTTTTCTTGCCATGGATGTTCCTTTGTGCCGGGCCGCGCCATGCGACCCATGCACGCAGTCTGCAAGCGCAGTCCGGACACGGCGAGCGGGAAAGGTGGCCCAGTAGCGCGGTTGCGCGCTCTGGATACGTATCCGATTCAGTGGATGGTGCGCTTCATCGGGAAGCCCTGGCCGGCCCTGAATTTCGCTTCCGCGAACACTTCGAGGGCGGCGGCGTCGACGCGCCCCTTGAGCACCGCGACGAACGAACACATTGCTTGTAGCCGCCTGGCGGTCTTCTCCGTTTGGTCGCCAGACAGGCCGCCGTCCAATCCCCGCGCGATGCTAGCGTCGCTGCCCCGCAGGAAGCCTTGCAATTCCGGATCAGCATGGCTCGGTTTGTGACCGGCCACGCGCGCGATCGCGAAGCAAGTCAGCAAGCCGGCCAGGCCGCCGGCGACACGGGCCGCTGCGGCGTGCTCGGCGCTGGGTTCGAACATGCCCATCAGCACCGCGCCGACGTCTTCGCCCTTCTCCACCGCCGAGACAACGAGGCGAAAGCCCGCGAGTTGGAAGTCAGGTGTCGAGCTGAAACTTGCATTGTGCATGGTCTCCAGTCTGTGGGACGCGGCGGGACATGGCGACGGGGAAAGCTGGCCGGGAGAAAGCAGCACTCCCCAACGAGAGGGAGAGAGAGAACCTTTTGTATGTGAATGATTTTTCTCACTCACATACATACCCTTTTCCCTCTGCCCGCACTTTGCCCGCACTTTGCCCGCAAGCTAAAACGGCCCGCACACCGCGCCGTTCCTGCAAACTGCCATTTGCCCGCATGCCCGCACGTCAAATCATGGTCTGAGCCGTCCTGAAACGCGCGCCGTGCACGACCACACCCTGGGCACCATAGGGCACGTGGGGGCAACTTTGGGGGCAACTGGTGTTTGTGGATACTCGTCTACCAAGCGTCACTACCGGCTTGCGGCTTGGATGTGGTTCCTGTCGAGGGGACCACTCCGCCTCTCGCCCTTTTTTCCAGCTTGGCCACCAAATAATGAAGGCCGCAGGGCGCTTGACCCCCCTTGACCGTGCAAATGCCACAGGTGGGCGCGTCTTTGACCCTTGTTACAATTGAGCGTGGTTGACACCTTGTGTTACAGGCTGTACAACCTGTCACATGGCCTCAATTGATCATTCGCCGTCACCGCGCTTCTGCGGACGCCCGGTTACCGACCGGGGTGTGCGCGCCCCGGTCTGGCAGCCGGACAACCTCGAAGTCGTCCACGGTGTCTCCGGGATCGAGGAAATCGAGCGCTTCCGCTATTCCATCTACGTGGCGGAGCAGCACAAGCCCTTGCCCGCTGCAGACCACGTCGCCAAGCGCCTGCCCGACGCCGACGATCACTGCGCGTACCACTTTTGCGTGCGCAACAGTGCGAAGAAGCTGGTTGGCTACGCGCGGATGCATTACGCCGAAGCCATCCCGGGCAGCGCGATTGCTCACCTGGCGCTCGGTGACCTGGTACAGCAATCGCCCAAGGTCCTGGGGTTCATTTCCAAGCTGATGGTCGACCAGTCACTACGGGGCCGCACCAACGCTGTCCGGCTGATCATGACCATGATCCAGTACGGGTGCGAGCGCTTCAAGGAGGCTGAAGGGGCCGTCTTCCATTGTTCATCGGAGCTGGTTCCGCTCTATACAAGGATGGGCTTCCGTCCCTTCGGAGCGCCATTTATCGACCCCTATGTTGGTCAACAGACGCCAATGGTCGCTATTTTTCGCGACCTCGCCCATTTTGAGGCGTGCCGGTCCCCGGTGGCGGCAATCGTAGCCGACCTGCCCGCGCCCAACGAGGCACGGGCGTCAGGCTTCCGCGATTACTTCCTTGTGCGGCGCGCGTTCCAGAGTGTGAGCCCCGCCCCCGAGTACGCGGCATCACTGTCCGGCCTGCGCAAGGCGATCCACGTCCCCGTTCCAAGCTTCACCGGCTCGCGGGCCGGGATCAAACTCGCCTAGATTGCCGCATCCATGACCAACCCGCGGCAAGACGAGGGCCAACTGGCCCCGCTGCGTGATCAGATCGCGGCCTCGCAGGCCCTCTTCGCGCAGGTGCTGGAATCGGCCGTGCGGTCCGGCCCCGTCAGCGTCGAGCAGTACTGCCGCTACCTGTCGATGCAGTACCACCTGACCAAGGATGTCCAGGCCTATTTCTTCGCCGTCGCCGCCAATTCGGCGCTGGCCAGGCGCCGCAAGCTGCGCCGCTTCCTGTGCGAGTTCGCGAATGAGGAAGAACTGCACTACCTGGTCGCCGCCAACGACCTGCTGGCGTTGGGCCGCCGGCCGCTGGCCGAACCGTTCGACGTCACGCTCTGGCATTCCTATTTCCGCAGCGTCGTGACGTCCCGTCCCTTCCTTCGGCTGGGGGCAGCGGCGATCCTGGAGAACCTGTCGGCCGGCGTGGCGCGTGAGCCGGCGAGGCGCGCGCTGTCGGCGCCCTTCATGACCCGCGACAACACCAAATTCCTGGTGCTGCACCAGCACGAAACCAATCCCCATGGCGAGCAGATCCTGGCGGCGCTGGATGCGCAACCCCTGTGCCCTTCGGAACTGAATGATTTGTTCCTTGGCGCGCGGCAGGGGACCGTGTTGTACCTGAGGATGGCGCGCTGGGCCGTGGACGCAACAGAGATCTCAGCCTGTGCCGACCAGGGAACATCAGAACTCTCATCGGCGCAGTGCCGCGACATCGACGAATTCAAGATGTCGGAGTTGGCGGCCACCGACTGACCGCGCGGCCTTGCCGCAATGCACCATTGCAGCTCGTTACAGCTGTGACGCACGGAAGCCAGAAGCGTCATCGGCCTGTCTTGCGGCCGGCCTACTATTCGATCTCCAAGCGATCAGCCCAGACCGAGTCCAAGCAACGAGGTGTCCCCATGACGTCCGCCGACTACCGCATCGAAAGCAGCCAATCACTGAGAAGCCGCTTCTTTCCAGTCGGGTCGGGCGAGCAGTATCTGGTCAAGGACCGCGCGCTGGCAGTGGCACTGGCCGCCAAGAGTTTCAGCCGCGTGGCAGGCGAAGAAATCCGCGTGGTGCACGTGCCCACCGGCGAGATCGTCTACCGCAAGGCGGCCTTCGCCCAGCCCGACGCAGGCGAAGAACCCTGACGCGTCGCCGGGCGCAAGGTGCGGCTGAGCAGCACCACCGGAATCAGGCCGACGAGCACCAGAGCCAACGACGGCAACGCCGCTTCGCCAAGCCGCTCATCACGCGCCAGCTGGTACGCGACGACCGCCAGCGTGTCGCTGTTGAACGGCCGCAGCACCAGCGTCGCGGGTAATTCCTTCATCACGTCCACGAACACCAGCAGTGCGGCTGCGGCCGTCGAGCGGCGCAGCAACGGCCAGTGCACTTGCGTCAGCAAGCCGAAGCCGCCCCTGCCGAGCATCCGCGCCGAATCGTCATAGCTGGCCGGAATGCGCGCATAACCGCTTTGCACCGACTGCAGCGCCACCGCGCAGAAGCGCACCAGGTAGGCCCAGACCAAGCCGATCGCTGTCGACGTGACCCAGTAGCCGGCGCTGGTCTGCGGCGCCGCCTGCTGGAGCCAGCCCACTGGTAGCAACAAGCCGACCACGATCACAGCGCCTGGCACCGCATAGCCGAGGCTGGCCAGTTGGACCACGCCGCGCGTCAGCGCATCGGGCGCCCGGCGCAGGCTGAACGCCAGCAGCAGGGCGATCGCCACCGCCAGCACGGCGCTGACCGTGCCCAGCCGGACACTGTTGAACGCCCACTGGACAAACCGGTCCCAGGGCAGCACCGACCAGTCGGCCGCCAGCGGCCGCAGCATGAACAGCACCGGTAACACGAAGCCGAGCAACACCGGCAGCAGGCACACCGTCCAGGCCAGCACGACAGCGCGCCCGCGCAGGCGGACCGGTCGTGCCTCGGCCGAGCCGGCGCTACCCCCGCGCGACGAGGAGAAGCGCAGCCGGCGCTGAGCCCTGGCCTCCAGCGCCAACAGGGTCGCGACCAGCGCCAGCAGCAGCGTTGCCAGTTGCGCCGCCGCGATCCGGTTGTCCATCGCCAGCCAGGCCTTGTAGATGCCGGTGGTGAAAGTCTGGATGCCGAAGTAACTCGACACGCCGAAGTCGGCCAGCGTCTCCATCAACGCCAGCGCCACGCCGCCCGCCACGGCTGGGCGGGCCAGCGGCAGCGCCACCCGGCCGATCCGGCGCCTCAGCGGCGCGCCCAGCAGCCGCGCCGCTTCCATCAGATGCCCCGCGCGCTCGCCGAGGGCGGTGCGAGCCAGCAGGTACACGTACGGATAGAGCGCGAAGATGAACACGAAGACCGCACCGCCGAGGCTGCGAATCTCCGGCAGCACCCGACCTTCGAGACCAGAGACCGACCGGATCGCTGCCTGCAGCGGCCCGCTGAACTGCAGCGAGTCGGTATAGGCGTAGGCCACAACATAAGCCGGCATGGCAAGCGGCAGCAGCAGCGCCCACTCGAACAGGCGCCGCCCGGGAAAATCGAACAAGGTCACCGCCGCGGCACTGGCCGTCCCGACCACCGCCACGCCGGCGCCGACCCAGACGCACAAGCACAAGGTGGTCCAGACATAGGCCGGAAGCACTGTGCGCGCCATCTCGCCCAGGATTTGTGCCGTCTGCCCGGTCGACTGCAACCACGATGCCAGCACCGCCAGCACCGGCAACACCAGCAAAGCGGCAAGCAACAGGAGGAAGGCGGTCTGAAGCCGGCGCAGGAGCATGTGGCACTTAGGGCCGCACGGCCGGGCAGTTGATGCAAATGAGAATTGTAGGCATCTAGAATGGACTTCATGTTCGTCGAGCTTTCCCAGCTGCGGGTGCAGTACGCCAGCCGGCCGCAGCCGGCGGTCGCTGGCGTTTCGTTCGGGCTGGCGGCAGGTGACATCGGGGTGCTGATCGGGCCCTCCGGCTGCGGCAAGACCACGCTGATGCGCGCTGTCGCGGGACTTGAGCCGGCGGCGGCTGGCGAAATCCGCATCGAGGGGCAGGTGGTCGGCAGCGCCTCGGTCCATGTCCCGGCGGAGAGCCGACGCATCGGCATGGTGTTCCAGGACTACGCCCTGTTCCCGCACCTCGATGTCGGCGGCAACATCGCATTCGGCCTGCACGAGCTGCCCAGGTCGCAGCGCGCGGCCCGGGTGGCCGAGGCGCTGCACCTGGTGGGCCTGCCCGGCAGCGAGCGACGCTTTCCGCACGAACTGTCCGGCGGCCAGCAGCAGCGGGTGGCGCTGGCCCGGGCGCTGGCGCCCCGGCCCCGGCTGCTGTTGCTCGACGAACCCTTCTCCAATCTCGACGTCGACCTGCGCGAGCGGCTGGCACACGAGATCCGCGGCATCCTGAAGGCCGCGCACGCGACCGCGCTGTTCGTCACCCACGACCAGCTCGAAGCCTTCGCCATCGGCGACGCGATCGGTGTAATGCAGGAAGGGCGACTGCACCAGTGGGACGACGCGTACACGCTGTACCACCGGCCCGCTACCCGCTTCGTCGCCGACTTCATCGGCCACGGCGTTTTCACCCGTGCCACGCTCAAGCAAGTCGATCACCAGGTGGTCGTGCAGACGCCGCTGGGCGACCTGGCCGACATCGCAGGGTGCCCCTTGCCCAGCGCCTTCGTGGCCGGCGAATGCGACGTGCTGCTGCGGGCCGACGATATCGTCCACGACGACCACGCGCCGGTGAAGGCGCAGATCCTGCGCAAGGCGTTCCGCGGCTCCGAGTTCCTCTACACGCTGCTGCTCCAGACCGGCGAGACAGTGCTGGCCCATGTTCCCAGCCACCACGACCACAAGATCGGCGAGTGGATCGGCATTCGCGCCGAGGTCGACCACGTCGTCACGTTCGCCCGGGAGCCGGCCACCCCGCCGCGGCTTCAGGCCTGACGCAGCGCCTTCACGCTGGCGCGAAGATCGCGAGCCCAGCTGCGCCGGTCGCGCCCCTGGCAGTACTCGGGCTCGCCATAGCTGACGATGGCCGTGATGCGCGGACCGCTCACGGTGCGCCAGAGCGAGCCCAGCAGCGAGTCGTCCCCGATGTAGCAGGGCGTGAGGCTGTTCGCGCCGGTCACGGCATCGACGAACCGCAAGGCGACCGGCTGGACCGGCGCATGCGCCGACACCGCCGCCTGGATCAGGTTGGCGTGGAACGGCAGCAGGTTGACGCCATCGCTGGTGGTTCCTTCCGGAAAGATCGCGAGGATGTCGCCCTCCAGCAGGCTGTCGGTCATGTGATGGACCACCCGCATCGCATCCCGGCGCGATTCGCGCTCGATGTACAAGGTGCCGGCGGCGGTCGCCAGCCGGCCGATCAACGGCCAGTGCGCCACGTCCGACTTGGACACGAACCGGCAATGGTGCGCCGCATGCAGGACCACGATGTCCAGCCAGGAGATGTGGTTGGCCACCAGCATCATCGGCCCGGCCGTGGGCGTGATCCCGCGCACCTCCAGCCCCACGCCCAGCTCTTCCAGCATGCGCTGGGCCCAGGCCTGCACGGTCGCCTCGCGCTGGGGCCGGCCCAGTGCGGGAAAGCGGAACACGACGGTGTGCCAGCCGCCCAGCGCATGGGCGAGCACACGGCAAAGCCGCCAGCCGGCACGCAGCGCGTTCATGCCGTCAGGCCCGGTCCCGGCCTTCGAACGCCAGCTGGCCGGCGGCAATCGTGTAACGCACCCGGCCGGGCAACTCGTAACCGGAAAACGGCGTGTGCTTGCCCTGGCTGCGCAGGGTGCCGGACGTCACCGTCCACATCGCGTGCGGGTCGAACACGCACAGGTCGGCGACGCCGCCCTCGGCCAACCGGCCGGCGCTGGCTTGCAGCGTGCCCAGCGCCGAGCCGAGCACGCGGGCCGGTTCGCTGGTCACGACGGCCAGCGCGCGCTGCAGGCCGGCTCCGCGGTCCTGCCCCCATTTGAGCGCCAGCGACAACAGCAGCTCCAGCCCGGTTGCACCTGGCTCCGCTTCGGCGAACGGCAAGGTCTTGGCGTCCTCGTCCACCGGCGTGTGGTCCGAGACCAGCGCGTCCACGGTGCCGTCGGCCAACGCCTGCTGCAGCGCATCGCGATCGCGCTGCTGGCGCAGCGGCGGGTTCAGGCGCATGCGGCTGTCGAAGAAGCCGATGTCGGCGTCGGTGAGCAGCAGCGAATTGATGCTGACGTCGCACGACACGGGCAAGCCGGTGGCGCGTGCCTGCCGCACCAGTTCGACGCCGGCTGCGCTGCTGATGCGGCACAGGTGCACCCGGGCGCCAGTGGACTTCATCAACTCGAAGATCGTGTGCAGGGCGATGGTTTCAGCGGCGACCGGCACGCCCGCCAGACCCAGCCTGGTCGCCAGCGCACCGCTGGCCGCGACGCCCTTGCCCAGGTAAAGCTCCTGCGGTCTGAGCCACACGGTGTAGCCGAAAGTCGATGCGTAAAGCAGCGCCCGCTGCATCACCTGCGTGTTGGCCAGCGGGATCTCGGCCTGGCTGAAGCCGACGCAGCCGGCCTCGGTCAGTTCCGCCATTTCGGTCAGCACCTCTCCTTCGAGCTTGCGGGTGAGCGCGCCGAGCGGAAACACCCGCGCCTGGTGCAGCTTCTCCGCCCGCATCTTGAGCATCTCCACCAGGCCCGGCTCGTCCAGCACGGGGTCGGTGTCGGGCGGGCAGACCAGCGCTGTGATGCCGCCGGCCACCGCCGCCGCCATTTCGCTTTCCAGCATGCCTTCATGCTCGTGGCCGGGCTCGCGCAGCCGCGCGGCCAGGTCGATCAGTCCCGGCGCAACGACGCAGCCCGTGGCGTCGATCACGCGGTTGGCGGCAAAACCGGCAGCGATGTTCTTGATGCCCAGAATGCGGCCGGCGGCGACCGCGACGTCGCAGACCTCGTCGAAGCCGGTGACCGGATCGATCACGCGGCCGTTCTTGATCAGGATTTTCATGTTCTACGCTTCGTTGCCCGCCACGATGCTCATCACGGCCATCCGCACGGCGATGCCGAACGTCACCTGCGGCAGGATGACGCTCTGCTTGCCGTCGACCACGGCGGAATCGATCTCGACGCCGCGGTTGATCGGGCCGGGGTGCATCACAATCGCGTCCGGCTTGGCCAGCCGCAGCTTCTCCTCGGTCAGGCCGAAGTTCTTGAAGAACTCCTGCGACGATGGCAGCAGCGCGCCGCTCATGCGCTCGTTCTGCAGCCGCAGCATGATCACCACGTCGCAGCCGCGGATGCCCTCCTCCAGCGTGTGGCAGACCCGCACGCCCATCTGCGCCATGTCGTCGGGAACCAGCGTCTTCGGGCCCACGACCCGGACCTCGGCGCAGCCCAGCGTGGTGAGCCCGTGGATATCGGAGCGGGCCACCCGCGAATGCAGCACGTCGCCGACGATCGCCACCGTCAGGCCCGAGAAGTCCTTCTTGTAGTGGCGGATGGTGTACATGTCGAGCAAGCCCTGCGTGGGGTGCGCATGACGGCCGTCGCCGGCGTTGATCACGTGGACGTGCGGCGCCACGTGCTGGGCGATCAGGTAGGGCGCGCCCGATTCGCTGTGCCGCACCACGAACAGGTCGGCCGCCATCGCCGACAGGTTGGCGATGGTGTCCAGCAGCGACTCGCCCTTGGAGGCCGAGGAGCGCGCGATGTCCAGGTTGATCACGTCGGCCGACAGCCGGGTGGCCGCGATCTCGAACGTGGTCCGGGTGCGGGTGGAGTTCTCGAAGAACAGGTTGAACACGCTCTTGCCGCGCAGCAGCGGCACCTTCTTGACCTCGCGGTCGCTGACGCTGGCGAAGCTGGACGCGGTGTCCAGGATGTGGGTGACGATGTCGCGCGGCAGGCCTTCGATCGACAACAGGTGGATCAGCTCGCCGTTCCTGTTCAGTTGGGGATTGCGCTTGTACAGCATTGCGTTATTGCCCTTGCACCTTGAAGCTGAAGCTGCCGGCGTCATCGCGCGCCAGTTCCAGCGACTGCGAAGCCGGCAGCGCCACGCGCGCCGCCGCATAGTCGGCCTGCACCGGCAGCTCGCGGCCGCCGCGATCGACCAGCACCGCTAGCTGCACTTGAGCCGGCCGACCGTAGTCGAACAGTTCGTTGAGCACGGCGCGAATGGTGCGGCCGGTGTAGAGCACGTCGTCCAGCACGATGATGTGGGCGTCGTTGACGTCGAATGCCAGCTGGGTCTGCTGGCCGGCGCCCGCAAGGCCGCGCTTGGCGAAGTCGTCGCGGTGCATGGCCGACGAGATCACGCCGGCAGCTCCTGGCAGCGCCAGGTCACGCTGCAGGCGCTCGGCCAGCCACGCGCCGCCGGAGGTGATGCCGACCAGACGCGTTAGGGGCGTGCGCAACTGCTGCACGCCGCGCAGCAGTTCGCGGTACAGGGCTTCGGCATCGAGCATCAGGGCGCCGCTGAGGGGCCCGGCTGGACTCTGGGGACTCACGGCAGGCTCCTCAAGAACTGTTCCAGGATGATGCAGGCGGCGCCCGCATCGGGGTCGGCGACACCCTGCGCCAGTGCCTCGGTGGTGCTGTAACGCTCGTCCACCTCGAACACCGGCAGCCGGGTGCGGCCGCGCAGCTGGCGGGCGAATTTCTGCGCCCGCGCAGTATTGTCGTGGCTGGCGCCATCGGGATGGAACGGCACGCCGACCACCAGCGCATCCGGCTGCCATTCGCGCACCCGCGCTTCCACCTGCGCCAGCCGGGCGTCGCCGTCGGCCCGGATTGTGGGCTGCGGCGTGGCGGTGCGCAGCAGGCGATTGCCCACGGCGACGCCGGTGCGCTTCAGCCCGAAATCAAATGCAAGGAAAGATTGGAGATGGTCGGGGACGTCAGGCATGGCCCGCGTCCGGGGACAACATCCAGGCCTCGAGGCCCAGCAACGACAGCGCCTTTGCGTAGCGTTGCTCCACCGGCGTGTCGAAAATCACCGCTATGTCCGCGCTCACGGTGAGCCAGCTGTTCTCGGCCAGTTCGGATTCGAGCTGGCCTTCGCCCCAGGCCGAATAGCCCAGCGAGACCAGCACCTTGCGCGGACCGGCACCGGTGGCCATCGCTTCAAGCACGTCCTTGGAGGTGGTCATCTCCAGGCCGCCCGGAATGGTCATGGTCGATGCGTAAACTGGCTCGCTCGGCGCCGTGCCCTCGGCGAACACCGCCTCGTGCAGCACGAAGCCGCGCTCGGTCTGCACCGGCCCGCCATGGAACACGGGAATGCCGACCAGGTCGTCCCGGCGCAGCGGCAGTTCGACCTTGTCGAACAACCCCTTGAGGTTGATGTCGCTGGGTTTGTTGATCACCAGGCCGAGGGCGCCGCGGGCGCTGTGCTCGCACAGGTAGACGACGCTCCTGGCGAACGCCTCGTCTTCCAGCCCCGGCATCGCGATCAGGAAGTGATGAGTCAGGTTGATGGTGGTCTCATCGGCAGGCATGATCCCATTTTACTTGACCCCATGGAAAAGACCTATCCCGCTGGCCTGATGTGGTTTCGGCGCGACCTGCGCGCGGCCGACAACGCCGCGCTGTTCCACGCGCTGAAATCCTGCCGTCACGTGCACTGCGCCTTCGTGTTCGACAGCGCCATCCTGGACAACCTGCCGCGCCGGGATCGGCGCGTCGAATTCATCCGCGAGTCGCTGGTGGAACTGGATGCGCGACTGCGCGAACTGGCGGGCAGCGAAGGTGCCGGGTTGATCGTCACCCACGCCGCCGCGCTGCACGAGATCCCGCGGCTGGCCCGCGTGCTGCAGGTCCAGTCGGTCTTTGCCAACCACGACTACGAGCCGCAGGCGGCGGCCCGGGATGCGCATGTGTTCGGCGAGCTGGCCAATGCCGGCATCGCCTTCCACACTTTCAAGGACCAGGCCGTGTTCGAGCGGGCCGAGCTGCTCACCCAGACCGGTAAGCCCTACGCGGTGTTCACGCCGTACAAGAACGCCTGGCTGGCCAAGGCGGACGGTTACTATTTCAAGCCTTATCCGGTTGAGAACTACGCAGCGGCCCTGGTCGATCGGCCGCCGGCGTTGCGCACGGGCGTCCCCTCACTGCAGTCGCTCGGGTTCGAGCCGACCAACCTCGCGGAGCTGAAACTGCCGACCGGCGCCAGCGGCGCGCGTGCGCTGCTCGCCGAGTTCCTGGAGCGGATCGACCGCTATGGCGAGACCCGCGATTTCCCGGCGGTGAAGGGCCCGAGCTACCTCGGCGTGCACCTGCGCTTCGGCACCGCCTCGATCCGCGAGCTGGCGGGAGCGGCGCATCGGCTGGCGGCCGCAGGCAGCCCGGGCGCTGCGGTCTGGCTAAGCGAGCTGATCTGGCGCGACTTCTATTTCCAGGTGCTGGCGAACTTTCCCCATGTCTGCGACGAGCAGGGCCACAGCCACAGCTTCAAGCGCGACTACGATGCGATCAAGTGGGAGCACGGCAAGCACGCCGACGCCCTGTTTGCCGCCTGGTGCGAGGGCCGCACCGGCTATCCGCTGATCGATGCCGCCATGGCCCAGATCAACCAGAGCGGCTACATGCACAACCGGCTGCGGATGGTAGTCGCCAGTTTCCTGACCAAGGACCTGGGAATCGACTGGCGTCGCGGCGAGCGCTATTTCGCCGAGCACCTCAACGACTACGAACTGGCGTCGAACAACGGCGGCTGGCAATGGGCCAGTTCGACCGGCTGCGATGCCCAGCCCTGGTTCCGGATCTTCAATCCGGTCAGCCAGAGCCGCAAATTCGATCCCGAGGGACGCTTCATCCTCAAGTACCTGCCCCATCTGGCCGGCCTGCCGGTCGACGTGCTGCATGCGCCGTGGACCGCCAACCCGGTGGAACTGGCCGCCGCCGGCGTGACGCTGGACCAGACCTATCCCGCGCCGGTCGTGGTGCACGAGGAGGCCCGCCAGCGAACCCTGGAGCGCTATTCCGTGGTCAAGAAGAACGCCGCTTGAAAGCGGCGTTCTTGCGGGAGCCGGGAGGCCGTCAGGCCGGGATCTCGATGCTGCAGTAATGCTTGACCAGGCTGAGCAGCTCTTCTTCCGAATAGGGCTTGCCCAGGTAATGGTCCACGCCCAGTTCGCGCGCATGCTCGCGATGCTTCTCCGCGATCCGCGACGTGATCATGATGATGGGCAGCTTGGACAGCCGCTCGTCGCCACGGATGTTGCGCGCCAGGTCGAAGCCGTCCATGCGCGGCATCTCGATGTCTGACAGCACCACCGCTGGCCTCTCCTCGGCCAGCTTCGCCAGCGCCTGCAGGCCGTCCGCGGCCAGCGCGACGCGGTAGCCCTCGCGCGCCAGCAGCCGCTGCGTCACCCGCCGCACGGTGATCGAATCGTCGACCACCAGCACCAGCGGGATCTGCGGCGGCGCCTCGGCCAGCACCGGCAGCTTGAGGCCGGCCTGCTCCAGCACTTCGGGCTGCGCGTTGTCGGCGCTGAGCTGGCGGGCCAGCTCGCCGTACACCGCGGTCAGCGCCACCGGGTTGTAAATGAGCACCACGGCACCCGAGGCCAGCACGGTCATGCCGGCCAGACCGGGCAGGCGCGCCAGCTGCGGGCCGAGGTTCTTCACGACCACTTCCTGGTTGCCCAACACCTCGTCCACATGGACGGCGATGCGCTGCGCGGCGCTGCGGAAGATCACCACCGGCAGCGTCTTGCCCTGCGGCTCGGCGCTGCGCTGGGAAGCCTGCAGCAAGGCGCCGGACCAGAAGAACGGCAGCGATTCGCCGCCGAATTCGTAGCTGCCGCTGTTGTAGGCCTGTTGCACTTCCTTGGCTGGGGCGCGGCGGACCAGTTCGACCAGGTTGGCCGGCACACCGATCGACAGCGTGCCGCTGCGGATCATCACCACCTGCGTCACCGCCGTGGTCAGCGGCAGCACCAGCTTGAAGCTGGTGCCCTTGCCGGCCTGGGTGCGGGTTTCGATCCGGCCGCCCAGCGCGTTCACTTCGGAGCGCACGACGTCCATGCCGATGCCACGGCCCGCCAGTTCGGTCACCGCAGCGGCGGTGGAGAAGCCGGGCATGAAGATCAGGTTGGCGGCGTCCTGGTCGCTGATCTCCTGGCCCGGGGCGATCAAACCCTGCTGCATCGCCTTCTCGCGGATGCGGGCGATGTCAAGGCCGGCGCCATCGTCGTCGAATTGCACCGACACGTCGTTGCCTTCGTGGCTCAGGCCGATCACGATCGTGCCGGCGGCTTCCTTGCCGGCTTTGCTGCGCGCCTCGGGCGCCTCGATGCCGTGGGCGACGCAGTTGCGCAGCAGGTGCTCGAACGCCGGCGTCATGCGATCCAGCACGCCGCGGTCCATTTCGATCGAGCCGCCGGTGATGTCCAGCTTGACCTGCTTGCCGGTCTCCTTGGAGGCTTGCCGCACCACGCGATACAGCCGGTCCGAGATGCCTTCGAATTCCACCATGCGGGTGCGCAGCAGGTCGCGTTGCAGCTCACGGGTCTGCCGGGCCTGGGCGATCAGGTCGTCTTCCGTGGCTTCCACGGTCCGCTGCAGGTTGCGCTGCACAGTGGCCACGTCGTTGACCGACTCGGCCATCATC
This sequence comes from Burkholderiales bacterium, assembly GCA_038244915.1. GTDB lineage: Bacteria > Pseudomonadota > Gammaproteobacteria > Burkholderiales > Burkholderiaceae_C > Ramlibacter. The sequence goes on from JBBRSZ010000018.1 coordinate 13,762, forward strand.
CGCGTCAATTCCTGCACCCGGGTGAAGCGGTCGAACTCGAGCGGGTCGAAGTTGGCGGCCGAGTCCTTGGCCAGCGCCAGCCGCGACTGCATCTGCGATTCGGCCTGCAGCTCGATGTCCCGCAGCTGAGAGCGCAGCCGGTCCAGGTTGCCGGACAGGTCGGTGAGCGAAGAGCGCAATTGCTTGAGTTCCGCCTCCAGCCGCGAGCGGGTAATCATCACCTCGCCGGCCTGGTTCACCAGCCGGTCGAGCAGTTGCGAGCGCACCCGCACAGCCTGGTTGGCGGCCTGGCGGATCGGCGCCAGCAGGGTGGCCGCAGGTAGCGCGATCACGTTGCGCGGCGCCACCGGAGCAGATGGCGCGACCACGGGCTCTTCCGGCGCAGCCTGCCCGGCCAGGTCCGCCTGCCCACCGGTGGCACGCAGCTGGTCGAGATTGGCCTGCAGTGCGTCGAGGCGCTGCAGCAACGAATCGAGATCGGACGGCTTGACGCCCTCGAGGCCGAATTCCTCGATCTCGGATTCCATCCGGTGCGACATTTCGCCCAGGCGCAGCGCACCGGCCAGCCGGGCACTGCCCTTGAGCGTGTGCAGGGCGCGCAGCACTTCGTCACGCGCGCCGCGGTTGTCCGGGCGTGCCACCCACTGGCGCAGCGCGCCACCGAGTTGCGGCAGCAGTTCCCCGGCCTCTTCCTCGAAGATCGGGAACAGGTCGGGGTCGATGACGTCGGCGACGTCGATCGCATCGTGTTCGTCGTCCAGGTTGCGCGTCGGCGCGGACACCGCCTGCGGCAGCACCAGGGCGGCAGCCGGAGCAATCGGCTCCTGCGGCCCTGCCACGACAGGCGCCGCAGCGACAGGGGCCGCTGGCGACGGTGCCGCGGCCGGCATCGGCTGCGCGGCGGCGGCGGGCGCGGCATCCAGGGCGCCGAAGTCGCTCAGCACGAGATCTTCGTCCGGCAGTTCGGCGCGCTTGGGGATGTCCAGGTCCTGCAGCCGATGCAGCGCGTCGGTCACGCTCGCTTCCGGCTCCTTGAGGAATCCGGCAGCGAACTGGTGCAGCAACCGGCGGATCTCTTCGGCGGCGGCCGTGAAGGCCTTGCCATGTTGCGGCGTTCCATAGGCCAGCAACTGGGTCTGTCCGAGCGCGCCTTCCAGCGCGCGGGCGACGTCCGACAGCGCGTCGAAGCCGACCGTGGCGGAACTGCCGGCCAGCGCGTGGGCCAGGCCGACGGTCGAATCGGGCACCCGCGAATTGAGTTCCAGCGCCCACTCGGAAACTTCGGTTTCCAGCCGGCGGGACCATTCGTCCGCTTCGTTGAGGTACACGTTGTACAGCGGGATGCCGATGCGCAGCGTGCCGATCACCTTGACCTGCTCGTCCTCCATCGAGGACTCGGCTTCGAACTCCGCCTGCGCCTGCGGCGAGGCATCCGGTAGCGGGCTGAGTTCCGGCATCAGGCCGGACAGGGAGAAATCGTTCTGCGGCAGGTCCAGCGCCCTGGGCGGCTCGGCGCGTTGCGCGCTGTCGGACAGTTCGGCCAGGCTCTCGAGATCGATCCCTTCGATGTCGACCGGCGGTTCGACTGCGGGCGCAACAGGTGCCTCGGGCTCGGGCTCACCCAGGTCGAAGGCGAATTCGGCGGCGAGCTCCGGCGACATTTCCTGCTCGGACGGCTCCGTCGCAAGCACTTCGTCGACCATGTCGAAACTGAATTCCGGCAACGCGGTCTCGGCCGCCGGTTCCGGCGCCGCCACGGGCGCTTCGACCGGCTCGATCGGCGGCAACTCGAAAGTGAAATCGTCGCCCCGGGCGGCCGCCTGCGAAGGCATCTCGACCGCCTCGATCGACTCGACCACCACGGCCGCCTCGGCCGGCCGTTCGACCACTTCAGCCGCCGGCGCCGGGGCTCTGCCCGGGAACACCAGCGGAACCAGCCGTTGTTCGGTCCGCATGGCGTCGGCGGCCACGCGGAAATGGCTGGACTTCCAGCCGCTGTCGGTGCCGGCGGCGATGTCTTCCACCCACAGGCCGAACCCGCGCATCGCGTCGGCAGCCAGGGTTCGCATGTCGTCCGTGGCGGGCTTTTGCTCCGCCAGCCAGGCATTGAGCACCTGTTCCATCGACCAGCCGGCCTCGCCGAACTCGGTCAGTCCCACCATCCGCGAGCTGCCCTTGAGCGTATGGAAGGCGCGTCGCAGCGTCGTCAACTCGTTCAGGTCGGTCGGGTTCGCTGCCAGCGTCTCGAGCGCCGCCAGGCCGTTCTGCACCACCTCGCGGGCTTCCTCCAGGAAGATGTCCTGCAGGTCGTCCTCTTCGAATTCTTCCTGCGCCGGTGCGGCGGCCGGCGTCGGTACGGATCTCGGTGTCGGCTGCACGGTGGCCGCGAGCTCGCTCAGGGCCGCGGTGGCTGCCGAGCTGTCCTGCGCGGTGACCGCTGCCGAGGCTTCGCGTGCGCTGCTGGCCATGTCGGAATGACCGGCCAGCGTGTCGAGCCTGGCCGTGAGTTCGGCGGCGCCCGTGACCGGGTTGGCGTCGCTGACGACGGCGGCCACTTCCTGCGACAGCATGTCGTCGCCGAGCGAGACGCCGGCATCGGCGTCGCCCAGGCTGTGGGCGGCGCGTCCCATCAGCGGCTTGAGCTCGCCGGTCTGGTCGTCGTAGACGAACAGCTTCTTGGCCAGCGCCGGCTGGTAGTTCAGCATGTCGATCAGGAAGCCGAGCGCGCCGAGATTGTTGCCCAGCTTGTCGAAGGTTCCGGCGGCGCGGGCCTTTTCCTCGTCGACCTCGTCGACCAGGATTTCCTCCACCGCTTCACGCATGCGCAACACGGCCTGCGAGGCCTGGTCCAGGCCCAGCACCGACAGCACGCCGCGCATCTGCGAAAGATGGCCCGGCGCGTCGCGCAAGCCGGCCTTGTCCTGCGGGTTGCGAAAGAAGTTGTCGAGCAGCTTCTCGAGCTCGCCCAGGGTGGTGCGCAGTTCGCCGACCACGCTGCCCATGGTCTGGCGGTCGCTCACCCGGCGATAGAGCTCCTCCATCCAGGCTTCGAGCGGCTGGGCCTGTCCACCCTGGCGCACGCCATCGAGCCGCGTGGCCAGGTGCGCCGTGCGCGCCGCCAGCTGCGAATCGGTCGGGTCGAGGTCTTCGAAGGCCGCCTCGAGGTACAGGATGGCGGTCGCGACTTCCATCGCCAGCTCGGCGCCCGGCGGACGCGCCGAGCGCGCGACACCGTCGACGGCGGCGTTCAGCGCCTTCGCCAGCGGCTCGCTCGGCGGATGCAGCTTGACCAGCGAGTCGGTCACCAGGTGGAACTGCTCGGCGACGTTCTTGATCTTGTTGGCGTCGCCGCCCGACAGCCCCGACCAGGTTTCCTTGGCAGTGGTGATGCGCTTGCGGGCCTGGGCCAGCAGCATGGGGTCGAAGCGGCCGAACTGGCTGGTCTGGTAATCCACCGGCTTGAAGCGCGCCAGCGACCAGGCCAGCCGCACCGCCGTCAGCGCCGGCGCATCGGCGGCGCGCGCGGGCACCGCCTGCGAGCAGAAGAACACCAGGTCCTGGGCCAGCCGGTCCGACACCGTCAACTCGCCCTTGGCGAGCGATGCGTACTGCATCAGGATGCGCGACGCGGCGCGCTTGACGTAGATGTCCATCGGCAGCAGGCCCAGGGCCAGCGCCTCGAAGTAACCGGCGGCGATCTTCCAGAACACCTTGGGCTGGCGCACGGTCTGCGAAGCCGCGAGGCCGAGGCTGAGGGTGACCAGGTCGCGCGCGGCCTTGCCATCGCCAGTCTTGACCACCGACAGCACGCCCTGGTCCATCCGGCCGCGCACGGCGGGGTCGTACACCAGCGTCTGGTCCACGGGCGGCGTCTGCGGCTCGACCCAGCGCCAGTCCAGCGACCACAGGTCGGCCGGGTGAATCCGGTCGGAGCCCGCCAGTTCCTGGGCGTCGCGGTACTGCGGAAACAGGGCCACGGCCGAGATCGGCTTGCCCAGCAACAGGCCTTCCAGGTATTCGGTCAGGGCGAAGCCGGCGCGTTCGAGCTTGGCCGAGGCCGCTTCGCTGCACAGCTCGGGCCGTTCGACGAATTTCTGCACCGCGGCTTCCATGCCGCGCAGCATGTGGGCCGGCGCGCCCATGCCCACCATCTCCAGCGCGCCGACAGCCTGGTGCAGCTGCTGGCGGGCAATGCGCAGTTGGCCGTCGTCGACCGACGCCATGTCGGAGCCCCGGGCGAGGTTGGCGTCGCGCACGAAGCGGCGCAGCGCGGCGGACGCGGTGTCCAGCGATTTGCGCAGTTCGTCCAGCACCCAGGCCAGCGGGCCCAGGTCGTTGGCTGCCAGGTCCAGGTCGGTTTCGTTGACTTGCATGGGGCCTCTGGAAATGACGAGTGCCGGATGAAGGGGCAACCGGGGCCGCTCAGGCGATCTTGAACCGCGACACCGACTGCCGCAGTTCCTCGGCCATCCGGGACAGCTCCCGGACCTGTTGCGCCGTCGACCGCGTGCCCTCTCCGGTCTGCTCCGTCACCGCGAAGATGTGCTGGATGTTGCCGGCCACCACGTTGGCGGACTCGGCTTCCTTGGAGGCGGAGTTCGAGATCTGCTCGATCAGGTCGGCGAGCTTGCGCGACACCTGGTCGATCTCGGTCAGCGCGGTGCCGGCGTTGTCGGACAGCTTGGCCCCTTCCACCACCCCCTGCGTGGAGCGCTCCATGGCGGCGACCGCGTCCTGGGTGTCGGTCTGAATCGCCTTCACCAGCGCCGAGATCTGGCGCGTCGCGTCGGCGGACCGTTCGGCCAGCCGTTGCACTTCCTCGGCCACCACCGAGAAGCCCCGTCCCGCTTCGCCGGCCGACGCGGCCTGGATGGCGGCGTTCAGGGCCAGCACGTTGGTCTGCTCGGTAATGTCGGAAATCAGCTCGGTGATTTCGCCGATCTCCTGCGACGACTCGCCCAGCCGCTTGATCCGCTTGGAGGTTTCCTGGATCTGGTCGCGGATCGAGTTCATGCCGCCGATCGCGTTCTGCACTGCCTGCAGGCCGGACTCGGCGGCCATCAGCGATTGCCGGGCCACCTGGGCCGATTCCTGCGCCTGGCCGGACACCTGGTTGATTCGTCCCGCCATGTCGAGCACCGACTGGCCTGTCTCGCGGATCTCGCGCAGCTGCTCGGTCGAGGCGGCCAGCAGCTCGGTGGAAGTGCTCTCGACTTGGGCCGTGGTCTGGGCCACCTTGGTCGCCGTGTTTTGCACGTTGCCCACCAGCTGGCGCAATTCTTCCACCGTGTAATTCACCGAGTCGGCGATGGCGCCGGTGATGTCCTCGGTCACGGTCGCTTCCTGCGTCAGGTCGCCTTCGGCCACCGTCTGCAGCTCGTTCATCAGCCGCAGAATGGCCGCCTGGTTGGCGTCGTTGACGCGCTTGGCTTCCTGCTCCTGCTGCTCGGCTTCCAGCCGCTGCTGCTCGGCCACCGTCTGGCGCTTGCGGCTGTCCTGCAACTGCACATAGGCCAGGCCGAAGGCGCAGGCGATCGCGAAGATCGACGACAGCGCCAGCGCCACCCAGGACAGCACGCCCAGGCCGGTCTGCGACGACAGCTTGCCCTGCAGGTCCTGCAGCGAGCGACGCAGCGGCTCGCTGTCGGCAATGATCGCGGACTGCGCTTCACGCGCGGACACCAGGCCCTGCAGGTTGCCCAGGATGGCGCCGGCCTGCGTACGGGTCTGCTCGTACAACTGCATCAGCGCCTGCAGCCGCTCGCGCGTCTGCGGGTCCTTGGAGCCGGCCAGCCGCAGTTCGGCGCTGCCATCGAGCAGGCCCTGGGCGATTTCCTTGAACGAGTTCAGGTCCTTGCCCAGCAGGAACACCGCCTCCGGGCTCACGCCTTCCATGGTCAGGAATTCGTTGGCGGACTTGCCGATCCGCTGGGTCAGCATCACCAGCTGGCCGGCGGCGGAGATCTCGGCGGAAGGCGCGTTCTGCTGCAGCTTGAGCGAGGACACGGTCTCGGCGATTTCCAGCAGGTCGGACGACTGGCGATTGATGGTGCGCAGCGCGGTGCCCACCTGGGTCAGGATCTTCTGCTGGCCCATGACGACGCCGGCGTTCTTTTCCGCCCGCTCCATCAGCGGCGAGATCTTCTCGACTTCGGCCTGGTACTCGGGACCGACGGCCGGGATGTTCAGGCTGGCGTCGCCGCTCTTGAGGCCGCGCACGGTGCGGGCCAGCACGCTTGCGCTTTCCTTCACGTCGGGGAAGGCCTGGGCGCTGCCCACCAGCGCCTGCGACACCGACTTGGCCAGCCGCTGCGATTCCATCAGGGACTGGCCGGTACCAGCCACCTGCTGGGCGGCGCGGTCGGACTTGTTCACGGCCAGGCCGGCCACGGTGCCCAGCACGATCACCGAGATCGCCAGCAGCACGAACAGGATGCGCTGGTGGGCGCCGGCGGTCCGGCGACCCAGCAGCGGCAGCGTCACCAGCTCGGCGCGGTCGACGGCCAGCGGCTCCAGACCGTCCTCGCCATCGACGCTGTCCTCGCCATCGCCCAGCGCCAGCCCCATGCCGGCGCGGCTGTCGTTGTGGGGGTCGCGCGAAGCGGGCATTCCCAGGCTCAACGCACCGCTGGGTCCGACCGAGACGTCGTGCGACTTTTTCGAGAAGATGTTTTTCAGTTGGTCAACGACGGACATGGTGCTGCCTTCCGGGTGCTTTAAGCGCTGATGCTCAGGAATTGGGGTTGTTGCGACAGCGCCTGCAGATTGATTTCCTGCCAGAACGCACCGTTGGCGTCGGTATAGCCGCTGCCGAAATAGCCAGGCGAGCCTTCGGCCGGCCCACTTGAAGAGGTGAAGGCGTCGATGTGGCGCAAGCCCGCGAGCCGGTCGATCAGCAAAGCACAATTGACCTCGAGCGCCGAGTTCAACGCCACCAGGCGGGATTCCGCGCGGGTGGCGTCGGAGCGCATGCCGGGCGCCCGGCCGACCACGAAGCTGGCCAGGTCGACGACGCCATACAGGCCGCCGCGCAGGTTGGCGACGCCCATGAACCAAGGGTGGGTATAGGGCACGTGCTGCGCGCTGACGAACGGAAAGATCTCGCCCGACTGGGCCAAGGGGAACAGGTACTTCGCGCCAGCCGACTCCACGGCCAGCCAGGACGCGGAAACGCCCTCAGTGCGCGCTGCCTGCAGACGGGTTGCGAGCCGGCTCTGGAGTTCTCGAAGTGCTTCGCGGTTGGCCATGGGTCAGGGCAGCGGGCCGCGCGGTCAGCTCAGGGCCTTGATCTTGGCCATCAGCTCGTCGGCGTTGACCGGCTTGGTGATGTAGTCGCGAGCGCCCTGCCGCATGCCCCAGACCCGGTCGGTTTCCTGGTTCTTGCTGGTGCACATGATGATCGGCACGTCGGCGTACAGCGGGTCGCGCGTGATCGCCCGGGTCAGCTGGAAACCGTTCTGGCCCGGCATCACCACGTCCATCAGGATCAGGTCCGGCTTTTCCTCGGCCAGGCGGCGGAACGCATCCTCGGCGTTCTCCGCCGTCTTCACCGCGAACCCGTTCTTCTGCAACAGGTCGGTCATGAACATCAACTCGGTCTTGGAATCATCCACGACGAGGACTTTTTTTATGGACATCACTTCACTCCTTGAGCAGCAGCACCGAACTGCTGCACGGTCTGCAGCAGCTGGTCTTTCGTAAATGGCTTGGTCAGGTAATCCTGCGAACCGACCATGCGGCCGCGGGCCTTGTCGAAAACGCCGTCCTTGGACGACAGCATGACCACCGGCACGGAAGCGAACTTCGCGTTGCGCTTGATGATCGCGCAGGTCTGGTAACCGTCGAGCCGCGGCATCAGGATGTCGCAGAAGATCAGGTTGGGCTGGTAATCGTTGACCTTGGCCAGCGCGTCAAAGCCGTCCTCGGCCAGCATGACCTCGTGGCCACCTTGCTTCAGGAAGATCTCCGCACTGCGCCGGATGGTGTTGCTGTCGTCGATCACCAGGACTTTGAACCCAGATCCAGTCGTGCTCACGTGACGCTGCTCCTCAAACTGTTACTGCGTTGGGCTGCGGCATCATCCAGGATGGAAAGTTGCACGTCCCTTTTTTTAAATCTGGACCATCTCGAAATCTTCCTTGCGGGCGCCGCATTCGGGGCAGGTCCAGTTCATGGGAACTTCGGACCATGGGGTGCCCGGGGCGATACCGTGATCAGGTGCTCCGGTGGCCTCGTCGTAGATCCACCCGCAAATCAGACACATCCAGGTTTTTGCTTCAGTCACAGCTTAAAGGGCCTTCGAATAGAATGCAACGATTGTATCGAGGCCGTGTTGCCCACTGAGAGCGCAGCGAGCGGCAACCGGCCGGACCCAGGCCCATGACCAACCCCACCTCCCCCCTTGCCGTCGGCGCCGCCGAGGCCGACGCGGACAGCGACGCGAGCCCGGCGTGCGTGATCGTATTCAACGCCAACGACCCGAGCGGCGCCGGCGGAATCTCGGCCGACGTGACGACGATCGCATCGGTCGGCGCGCACGCGCTGGCGGTTGTCACCGGTGCTTACGCACGGGACACGGCGGAGATTTTCGACCACTTCGCGTTCGATGAAGAGACGGTCGCGGAACAGGCCCGCGCGATCCTCGAAGACGTGCCGGTGCAGGTGATCAAGGTCGGTTTCGTCGGCAGTCCGGAGAACCTGAGCACCATCGCGGAGATCGCGGCGGATTACGCAGATGTCCCCGTGGTGGCTTACATGCCCAACCTTAGCTGGTGGGACGAAGGCCAGATCGACCTGTATCTCGACGCCTTTCGCGAATTGTTGTTACCGCAGACAACCGTGTTGGTAGGAAACCACAGCACGCTGTGGCGCTGGCTGCTCCCGGAGTGGAGCAGCGACCGCAGCCCCACCGCCCGCGACATCGCCAAGGCGGCTTCGGAGATGGGAGTGCCCTACACACTCGTCACCGGCATCCCGTTGCCTGACCAATTCCTCGACAACGTGCTGGCCACGCCGCAGGCGGTGCTTGGCAGCGAAAAATTCGAGCGCTTCGAGGCCGTGTTCTCCGGCGCCGGCGACACCCTGTCCGCGGCACTGGCCGCCCTGGTGGCCAGCGGCAGCGACCTGGCCGCGGCCGCCACCGAAGCGCTCGGCTACCTCGATCGCTGCCTGGACGGAGGCTTCCGCCCCGGCATGGGCAACGTGATCCCCGACCGCTTGTTCTGGGCCCAGCCGGAAGGCGAGGCCGAGCCCCTGACCGAAGAAGAAGCACAGGCCCTCCAGGTTTTCGACATGCCAGCACATGACACCAAGCATTGAACAAGGCGGCATGAGCCGCACGGCCGCTCCGAAGGCGAATACCGCAGCCCCTTGGGCGGAGGCGCTCGAATGACCGCCGCGGATCGCAACCAGCAACTGTTCGACCGGGCCCGCCTGGTCATCCCAGGCGGCGTCAACTCCCCGGTGCGGGCCTTCCGCGCGGTCGGCGGCACGCCGCGCTTCGTCCAGCGGGCGCAGGGCGCCTACTTCTGGGACGCCAACGGCCAGCGCTACACCGACTACATCGGCTCCTGGGGCCCGATGATTCTGGGCCACGGCCATCCGGCGGTGGTCGAGGCCGTGCAAAAGGCGGTGCTGGACGGCTTCTCGTTCGGCGCGCCGACCGAGCGTGAAGTGGAGCTGGCCGAGGAAATCCTGCGTCTCGTGCCGTCGATGCAGATGGTGCGGCTGGTCAGCTCCGGCACCGAGGCGGCGATGAGCGCGATCCGGCTGGCCCGCGGCGCCACCGGCCGCAGCAAGCTGATCAAGTTCGAGGGCTGTTACCACGGCCACGCCGACGCGCTGCTGGTCAAGGCCGGCTCGGGTCTGGCCACGTTCGGCAACCCCACCAGCGCCGGCGTGCCGCCCGAAGTGGTGCAGCACACCATCGTCCTCGAATACAACAACATCCAGCAGCTGGACGAAGCATTCGCGTTGCATGGCCCCGAGCTCGCCTGCCTGATGATCGAACCGATCGCCGGCAACATGAATTTCGTCCGGGCCAGCATTCCGTTCATGCAACGTTGCCGTGAACTTTGCACGCAGCATGGTGCGCTGCTGGTGTTCGACGAGGTGATGACCGGGTTCCGGGTCGCGCTTGGCGGCGCCCAGAGCGTGTACGCGAAGGCCATTCCCGGCTTCGCGCCCGACATCTCGGTGCTGGGCAAGGTGATCGGCGGCGGCATGCCGCTGGCGGCCTTCGGCGGACCGCGTTCGATCATGGAGCAGCTGGCGCCGCTGGGCCCGGTGTACCAGGCCGGCACGCTCTCGGGCAACCCGGTGGCCACGGCCTGCGGTCTGGCGACGCTGCGCGAAATCAGCAAGCCGGGCTTCTTCGACGCCTTGTCTGCACGCACCCAATCACTGGTCGACGGCCTGCGCGCCGCTGCGCGCGACACCGGCCTGCCCTTGAGCGCCGACTGCGAAGGCGGCATGTTCGGCTTCTTCCTGCTCGATGCGCTGCCGCAGAACTACAGCCAGGTGATGAAGACCGACGGGCCGGCGTTCAACAAGCTGTTTCACGGCTTGCTGGACCGCGGCGTCTACATCGCCCCGGCCTTGTACGAAGCGGGCTTTGTCAGTTCGGCGCACACCCAACAGGACATTGCGCAGACTCTGGCGGCCGCGCGCGAGGTCTTCGCTTCACTGCGGCAGTAGCCCGGCCGCCGGTCGCGCCGGCACGAGCAGTTGGGGACGGAGCTGTAGGTCTGTCCCGCAAAGTCTCAGTGGCGGAAGTGGCGCACGCCGGTGAAGACCATCGCGACGCCGCGCTCGTCGGCGGCCGCGATCACTTCCGGGTCGCGCATGCTGCCGCCTGGCTGGATGACGCCGGTTGCGCCCGCATCCACCACCACATCGAGGCCATCCCGGAACGGGAAGAACGCATCGCTCGCCACCACGGTGCCGGCCAGCGACAGGTTCGCGTGCTGCGCCTTGATGCCGGCGATGCGGGCCGAGTCGAGCCGGCTCATCTGGCCGGCGCCGACGCCCATGGTCATGCCGTCCTTGCAGAACACGATGGCGTTGGACTTGACGTACTTGGCGACCTTCCAGGCAAACAGCATGTCCTGCAGTTGTTGCGGCGTCGGCTGGACCTTGCTCACCACCAGCAGGTCGGCCAGCGCCAGTTCGCGGTTGTCGGCCGTCTGCATCAGCAGGCCCGAGCCGATCCGCTTGACGTCCATCGCATTGCGCCCGTTGTCCCAGTCGGTGGCGCCGCCCGGCGGCAACGCGATCTGCAGGATCCGCACGTTGACCTTGGTCTTGAACACTTCCAGTGCTTCGGCCGTGAAGCCGGGCGCCATCAGCACCTCGACGAACTGCCTGGCCACGGCCTGCGCCGCCGCCTCATCCAGCGTACGGTTGAAGGCGATGATGCCGCCGAAGGCCGAGGTCGGATCGGTCTGGAAGGCCTTGCTGTAGGCCTGCAGCGGATCGGCCGCGACCGCCACGCCGCAGGGATTGGCGTGCTTGACGATCACGCAGGCCGGCTCGCTGAAACTCTTGACGCATTCCCATGCGGCATCGGCATCGGCGATGTTGTTGTACGAAAGCTCCTTGCCCTGCAACTGCCGGGCGGAAACCAGCGAACCCGGCGCCGGGCACAAGTCGCGGTAGAACGCGGCCTGCTGGTGCGGGTTCTCGCCGTAGCGCAGGTCCTGCAGCTTGACGAAGCGGCCGTTGGCCTGGCCCGGGAACAGGCTGCGGGCGCCGTCGTCCTGGATGCCGGACAGGTAGTCGCTGATGGCGGCGTCGTAGTTGCTGATGCGGTTGAAGGCGGCGACGGCCAGCGCGAACTTCGTCTTGTGCGTCAGCGCGCCGCCGGCCTTGAGTTCCGACAGCACCACTTCGTACTGCGAAGCGTCGGTGACAACGCCGACATCCTTCCAGTTCTTGGCGCCGCTGCGCACCATCGCCGGCCCGCCGATGTCGATGTTCTCGATCGCATCTTCCAGCGTGCAACCCGGCTTGGCCACGGTCGCCTCGAACGGGTAGAGGTTGACCACCAGCAGGTCGATGGTGGCGATGTTGTGGCGCTTCAGGGCCGCCATGTGCTCGGGCAGGTCGCGCCGCGCCAGCAGGCCGCCGTGCACTTTCGGGTGCAGCGTCTTGACGCGGCCGTCCAGCATTTCGGGAAACGCCGTGAGCTCCGCCACCTCGGTGACGGGCAGCCCCTGCTGCGCCAGCAGTTTGGCCGTGCCGCCGGTGGAGATGAGCTTGACGCCGAGCGCGTGCAGGGCCTGGGCGAAATCGACGATGCCGGTCTTGTCGGAAACGGAGATGAGTGCGTGCATATGTGACCTTGCGGGACAGACCTTCAGCTCTGTCCCCAACTGATTAAGCCCTTGCGGAACAGACCTTCAGCTCTGTCCCCAACGGACTAGGATTTCAACAGCTTGTGCTCGAGCAGCTTCTTGCGCAAGGTGTTGCGGTTCAGGCCGAGCCACTCGGCGGCCTTGGACTGGTTCTGGTCGGCCTTGGCCATCACCACTTCCAGCAGCGGCTTTTCGACCACCTTCACCAGCATGTCGTACATGCCATCGGGTTCGATCCCGCGCAGGTCGCGGAAGTAGCCCTCCAGGCTGTTGCGCACGCACTCTTCGATGTGTTTCTTGCTCATGCGTCTGCTTCTTCTGCCTGGGTTTCATTGTCAACGTTGCCGGCAGCGGCGGCCGGGATCCGGTCGCACTCGTCGGCCAGCTGCACGAAGAAGGCGTCCACCGCCGCCATCTGCTCCAGGCAGCTGTCGATGAGGTTCATCCGTGCCCGGAACGCCGCGCCGCCCGGCAATGTCTTCACGTACCAGCCGATGTGCTTGCGCGCGCTGCGCACGCCGGTGAATTCTCCGTACAGCGCGTAGTGGTCCTGCAGGTGGTCGAGCAGCAGCCGCCGCACTTCCGCCACCAGGGGCGGCGCCAGCTGGCTGCCGGTGGCCAGGAAGTGGGCGATCTCGCGGAAGATCCAGGGCCGGCCCTGGGCGGCGCGGCCGACCATGATCGCATCCGCGCCCGTGACGGCCAGCACATGCTTCGCCTGTTGCGGCGTCGTGATGTCGCCGTTGGCGACCACCGGCACCCGCACGGCCGCCTTCACCGCCGCCACCGTCTCGTACTCGGCGTTGCCGCCATACCCCTGCTCGCGCGTGCGCCCGTGCACCGCCAGCATCTGGATGCCGGCATCCTCGAAGCGGCGCGCCAGCGCCACCGCGTTCCTGTGTTGCTGGCACCAGCCGGTGCGCATCTTGAGCGTCACCGGCACGCCATGCGGCGCGCAGGCGTCCACCACCGCCTGCGCGATCGCCAGCGCCAGCGTCTCGTCCTGCATCAGCGCGGAGCCGGCCCACTTGTTGCAGACCTTCTTGGCCGGGCAACCCATGTTGATGTCGATGATCTGGGCGCCGCGCTCGATGTTGTAGACCGCCGCCTCGGCCATCATCGCCGCCTCGGTGCCGGCGATCTGCACCGCGATCGGGCCCGGCTCGCCGTCGTGGTTGGCGCGGCGCGAGGTCTTGAGCGTGTTCCACAGGTCGCGGCGCGACGTCACCATCTCGCTGACCGCGTAGCCGGCGCCGAGCTGGCGGCACAACTGGCGAAACGGCCGGTCGGTGACGCCGGCCATCGGCGCCACGAACAGGTTGTTCGCCAGGATGTGGGGGCCGATGTTCATGGGACGGATCTGCGCTGCTGCTGAAAAATGAGGCACGATTGTATGCTTACACACATCAGGGGCAGAAAGAATAAGTGCGTATGCGCCTACAGGACGACGAAACGCTGCTGCCTATACTCTGCAGCGCATGCAACACTGGCTCGATTCCGTCCTGGCGCTCCTGGCGCTGCCGCAGTACGGCCTGAGCACGCTGTTCCTCGTGTCGTTCATTTCGGCCACCCTGCTGCCGCTGGGGTCCGAGCCGGTCCTGTTCGGCCTGCTCAAACTCAATCCCGACATGTTCTGGAGCGCGATCGTCGTCGCCACAGCCGGCAACACGCTGGGCGGCATGCTGGATTGGTGGATGGGGTACGGCGCGCACCAGGTGGTCGACAAGTACGGCCACTCGAAGTCGCATGTGAAAGCGCTCGAATGGCTGGAGCGGCTAGGCCCGAAAGCCTGCCTGCTGTCGTGGCTGCCGGTCGTGGGCGACCCGCTGTGCGCGGTGGCCGGCTGGCTCAAGATGCCGTTCTGGCCATGCGCGGCCTACATGCTGATCGGCAAGTTCCTGCGCTATGTGACGATGACGGCGGCGCTGCTGTGGATCTGGCCCAGCTAGCCCCGCGCGTCAGACGTTGAACAGGAAGTTCATCACGTCCCCATCCTTGACGACGTATTCCTTGCCTTCGCTGCGCATCTTGCCCGCGTCCTTGGCGCCCTGCTCGCCCTTGAAGGCGATGAAGTCCTCGAACGCGATGGTCTGGGCGCGGATGTAGCCGCGCTCGAAGTCGGTGTGGATCACGCCGGCGGCCTGCGGCCCCGTCGCGCCGACCGCCACCGTCCAGGCCCGCACTTCCTTCACGCCGGCCGTGAAGTACGTCTGCAGCCCCAGCAGCTTGAAGGCCGCGCGGATCAGGCGGTTCAGGCCCGGTTCATCCTGGCCGATCTCGGACAGGAACATCTGCTTGTCCTCGTCGCTCATGTCGGCCATCTCGGCTTCCATCTTGGCGCAGATCGCCACCACCGGCGCGTTCTGCCGGGCGGCGTACTCGCGCAGCCGGTCCAGGTAGGGGTTGTTGTCGAAGCCGTCTTCCGCCACGTTGGCCACGAACATCGCCGGCTTGGCCGTGATCAGGCACAGCGGCTTGACCAGCGGCTGGTCTTCCTTGCTGAAGTCCAGCGCGCGCACTGCAATGCCCTGGTCCAACGCAGTCTGGCAGCGCTCGAGGATGGCGACGATCTTGGCCGCCTCCTTGTCGCCCGAGCGGGCCGTCTTGTTGTGGCGATGGAGCGCCTTTTCCACGGTGCCCAGGTCGGCCAGGCACAGCTCGGTCTGGATCACCTCGATGTCGCTGACCGGGTCGACCTTGCCGGCGACATGGATCACGTTCTCATCGTCGAAGCAGCGCACCACGTTCACGGTGGCGTCGGTCTCGCGGATATGGGCCAGGAACTGGTTGCCCAGCCCCTCGCCCTTGCTGGCGCCGGCCACCAGGCCGGCGATATCGACGAATTCGACGATCGCGGGCACCACACGCTCCGGTTGCACGATGGCCGCGAGCTGGTCCAGACGCGGGTCGGGCAACTCCAC
This sequence comes from Burkholderiales bacterium, assembly GCA_038244915.1. GTDB lineage: Bacteria > Pseudomonadota > Gammaproteobacteria > Burkholderiales > Burkholderiaceae_C > Ramlibacter. Next base: position 29,036 of record JBBRSZ010000018.1, read on the forward strand.
CACGCCGACATTCGGCTCGATGGTGCAGAAGGGATAGTTCTCCGCGGCGATGCCGGCCTTGGTCAACGCATTGAACAAGGTGGACTTCCCGACGTTGGGCAGTCCTACAATGCCGCACTTCAAGCTCATGTCAGTTCCAGAAAATCAAGGCGCAAAGTGTATGCGATGGCCCGCGTCGCGGCCGCTGACGCGCTGCAAAGCCGCATTGGGGGCGTGGGCCAGGGTGTCCGCAGTCCTGCTGTGCTGCGCCCTGCCGGCGGCGCAAGCGCAGATCGCACTGGCGCAGCGCCACCCGCCCCCGGTCGTGCTGGAGGACGCCGGCGCCCCGCTGCGTGACCTGCCGCCGGCCGCGGAATGGACCGATCCCGCCGGCCAGGCCACGCTGGCCCAGGTCGTGGCCGGCCAGGGCGCCTTCGAGCCGCGCCAGCCGGATCGCATCCACGCCCTGGGGACCAGCGGCGCGCTCTGGATCCAGCTGCGGCTGGTGCGGCCGGATAGCTCTCATTTCGAATGGATGGCCGAACTGCCGCTCCCGCCGCTGGACAACGTGACGCTGTACCAGCAGGATCGGTCAGGCGCATGGCACGGCCAGTCCGCGGGCGACAGGATCGCCGTCGCCTCCTGGCCGGAGCCGGGGCGCTACCCGGTGTTCCGGCTCGAGGTGCCGCCGGGCCAGGTGCGCGATGTGTATTTCCGGATCGCGCACAACGCGCGTTCGAATATTCCGCTGCGCATCGCGACGGCCGCCAATTACGGCCAGCGCATGCAGCTGGCCTATCTGGGCCTGGGCACCGTGTTCGGCGGCCTGCTGCTGGTGATCGCCGCCTGCCTGGCACAGAGCTGGGTCTATCGCGACCGGGCGTTTTTCGGCTATGCCGCCTATGCCAGCGCGATTGCGCTGGCGATGGCCGCCTTCACCGGCGCCGCCGCCCACCTGGTGTGGCCGCATTCCGGCGCTGTCGCCGACGTCGCCCAGGGCGCGCTGGCCTTGCTGTCCGCGGCAGCCGCCATCCTGTTCGTCCGCGACCTGAGCGGGATCGCGATGCGGGCGCCCCGGCTGGCCGGCTTTGCGCGCTGGACCGCGCTCTCGGTGCCGCTGCTGCTGGTCGGCTATGTGCTCATCGACCGCCCCATTGGCACCTACTTGCTGGGCGCCTACCTGCTCCTGGCCTGCGCGCTCAATGTCCTGATCGCCTGGCGCGCCTGGCGCGACGGCGACAGCGCCAGCGCCTGGGTCCTGGCGGCCTACCTGCCGCTGGCCGCCGCCGTGCTGCTGACGCTGGCGCGCATCTTCGGCATCGCGCCCGCTTCATGGGCCAATCAGTACGGGCTGGTCGCCGCCATGGCGGTGCAGGTTCCGCTGCTGCTGGTGGCCCTGAGCATCCACTCGCGCGAGCGCCACGGCGCGACCATCCGCGAGCTGGCCCTGTCCAGCCAGGATGCGCTGACCGGCCTGCTGGCACCGCACCTGTTCCACGACCGCCTGCGCCAGCTGCTGGAGCGGCATCGGCGCAGCAGCGAAAGCGCTGCAGTGCTGTTCATCGACTTGGCCAACTGCCGGCGGATCAAGGAGCAGTACGGGTCGGCGGTGGCGGAACAGAGCCTGCTGCGCAGCGTGATCAAGCTGCGCCGGATGCTGCGCGAGACCGACACCCTGAGCCGGATCGGCGAGTGGCGTTTCGGCCTGATCCTGGAGCGGACCGGCTCGCGGGCCGTGGTGATCGATCGCGCCGCGCGCGTGATCGCGGCCGGCAAGATGCCGGCCAAGGGCCAGCGGCCGGACATCGTGCTGCAATTTCACGTGGCCGCGGTGCTGCTGGACGAAGTCCGGATGGAGGCGCCGGAACTGACGGCGGCGCTGTCGGCGCTGCTGGCATCGATGTCGGCCAACACCCGCCGGCCGATCCGCTTCATCGGCCCGCCCGCGACGGAGCCGCTGCCGGCCTTCGGCGACGACAGCGGCCTGCCGCTATCGGAAGGACCGGAGCCGGCCTAGAAGCGGTAATCGGCCGTCACGGCCTGGCCGACCTTCAGCGTCTGGTCGATGCCTTGGGCGATCACCAGGTTCATGCCGAAGCTCAGCGCCCCGTTGAGCAACTCGTTGCTGCGATAGGTGCGCAGGGTGGCACTGATGGCCGGGTCGATCTCGGCGGTGGCCGGATCGATGTCCGGGATCGGGCAACGCCCGCAGGGCTTGACCGGCTGCAAGCGCACCGGCGCCTCGGCCGCGATCTCGAACATCGTCACCCTGTCCTCGTCGTGCGCCTCGATGCCGGACAACACGATATTGGGACGGAAGCGCTCCATCCCGACCGCAGCGTGGCCCTGCGCGGCCAGCTTTTCGTTGAGCAGGTCGAGCGAGGCCTGGCCGGCCACCAGCAGCGGAAAGCCGTCGCTGAACTGGTTCAGGGCCTCCAGCTCGCCGGTCCATTTGCGGCTCGACAGCCGGTGATGGTCGGGGTCGAAACGCACCAGCCGCAGCTCACGCCCCAGGAAATCGCTGAACCACTGGGCGGCGATCGGCCCCATGTCCCAGGCGCTGACTTCGTCGTCCCAGATCCGCACCCGGGCCGGCGCCTCCACCGCGTCGATCTGCAGGTGCAGCGCCAGCATGCCGGGCGCCCGCAACACCACTTCATGGAGCTTGAGCTGCGGCCGGATCAGCGCCATTCGCGGCAGCTCGCGCTGGGTGACGAATTCGCCCGCCTCGTCCACCACCATCCAGGCGCGATCCAGGTCGAAGCCGGTCTCGGTCAGCACGGCTTGCGCCAGTTCGACGCCGGCGCAGGATTTGATCGGGTAGACGAACAGCCGTTCGATGCGGGCGGTGATTTCGGGGGCACTCAAGGCGTTTCTCCGGGGCGGCGCTTCGCGCAGGGCAGCCGGCATTGTGCCCCGCTCCTACAATGCCCCCATGGCTCCTGCACTCGATGTCTGCATCCGCGGCGCCGGCATCGTCGGCCGCACCCTGGCCCTGTTGCTGGCGCGCGAGCGCCTGCGCGTGGGCCTGGTGGACCTGCAGCCGGTGGCCGGCAGCGGCCACAGCGACGTCCGCGCGTATGCCCTCAACCCTGCTTCCCGCGCGCTGCTGGAAATGCTGCGCGCCTGGCCCGACGAAGCCCATGCGACGCCGGTGGCGGCCATGCAGGTCAAGGGCGACGACGGCGGGCAAGTGAGCTTCGATGCCGCCGACCAGGGCGTCCCCGCGCTGGCCTGGATCGTCGACGTGCCGGCCCTGCAGGACCGGCTGGGCGAGGCCCTGCGCTACCAGCCGCTGGTCGAGCGACTGCAGGCGCCGCAGCCGGCGGCCCTCACGGTGGTCTGCGAAGGCCGTGCCAGCGCCACCCGCGCCGAATTCGGCGTGCAGTTCGAAGTCACCGCCTATCCCCAGCGCGCCATCGCCGCCCGCCTGACCTGTGAACTGCCGCATGGCCAGGTGGCACGCCAATGGTTCGCCGACGGGGAAATCGTGGCTTTGTTGCCGATGGGCGGCGCCATCGGCGGCGCCGAGGGGAACTTGGTGGCGCTGGTCTGGTCTGTCCGTGAGGAGCGCGCCGACGCGCTGCTGGCGCTGGATCCCGCCGCGTTCGCGCTCGAAGTGGAACAGGCCTGCGGCCGGGCGCTGGGCGCGATGACCCTGGCGACAGAACGGGCGGCGTGGCCGCTGCAACTGGCCCGGGCCAGCCGCTGGACCGGTCCGGGCTGGGCGCTGGCCGGAGATGCGGCCCACAATGTCCATCCGCTGGCGGGCCAGGGATTGAACCTGGGGCTGGCGGATGCCAAGGCGTTGGCCGACGTGCTGCGCGAGCGCGAGTACTGGCGCGGCGTGGCCGACCCCAAGCTGCTGCGCCGCTATGAGCGATCGCGCAAGGCCGACGTGCTGGCGATGGGCGCCACCACCGATGGCCTGCAGCAGCTGTTCGCGCAGCGGGCCGGCCCGTGGACACTGCTGCGCAACTGGGGCATGCTCGGTTTCGAGCACAGCGGACCGGTCAAGCACTGGGTGGCGCGGCAGGCCATGGGCCGGCCCTGACGGAACAGTTTTTCAACCGATTGGACGAAGATGAATTTGATCAAGACCACCCTGGCGGCAGTGTTGGCGGCCACCGCACTCGCGGCCCCGCTGGCGCAGGCGCAGGAAGCGACGATCCGCAAGAACCTGGGCGAGCGCATTCCGCAATTGCAGAAAATCGACGAGGTCAGCCGCACGCCGATCAACGGCATCTGGGAGGTGCGGGTCGGCACCGAGATCCTCTACACCGACTCCGAAGGCAACTACCTGATCCAGGGCAGCCTGATCGACGCCAAGCAGCGGCGCAACCTGACCGAGGAACGGGTGGAGAAGCTGTCGGCGATCGACTTCGACGCGCTGCCGGTCAAGGACGCGTTCACCATCGTGCGCGGCAACGGCAAGCGCAAGATGGCGGTGTTCGAGGATCCGAACTGCGGCTACTGCAAGCGTTTCGAGCGTGACATGCAGAAGGTCGACAACGTCACCATCCACATGTTCCTGTACCCGATCCTGGGCGGCGACTCGCCGGACAAGTCGCGCAACATCTGGTGCGCCAAGGACAAGGGCAAGGCCTGGCAGGACCAGATGCTGCGCGAGCAGCCAGCCGCCTCCGCCTCCTGCGACACCGCTGCCATCGCGCGCAACCTGGAGTTCGGCAAGAAGCACCGCATCAGCGGCACGCCGACGCTGTTCTTTACCGACGGCTCGCGGGTTCCCGGCGCCGTCAACGCCGCCCAGGTCGAGAAATTCCTGGCCGACGCCAAGTAGACCGGCGCATGGGAAGGATGGCCGCCGCCCCGCCGGCAGGTCGTCCCCTTGCGTATCATCGATCCGATGCCCACTTCGTTCCAGCGCAGCGCAAGCCTTCACTACCAGGTCGAAGCCGCTGACCTCCACGCCCACCTGTTTCGCGTCACCCTGACGATCGCCCAGCCGGAAGTCCAGCAGCAGGTCTCGCTACCGGTGTGGATCCCCGGCAGCTACCTGGTGCGCGAATTCTCCAAGAACCTGCAGCGGCTCAGCGCGCGCCAGCAAGGCCGTGCCCTGCCGGTCCAGCAGATCGACAAGTCGCACTGGCAGGTCGAGTGCGTCCCCAGCAGCCCGCTGACGCTCAGCTACGAGGTCTACGCATATGACAACTCGGTTCGCACGGCCTGGCTCGATCCGGGCCGTGGCTTCTTCAACGGCACCAGCCTGTGCCTGAGGGTGCATGGCCAGGAAAGCCGGGTCCACGCGCTGGAAGTGCTCAGCTCGCGCGCCACCGGTCTCTGGCAGCTGGCCACCGCACTGGCGCCGTACAAGGTCAACAAGCGCGGCTTCGGCACCTACCTGGCGGCGGACTACGACGAGCTGGTGGACTGCCCGGTCGAACTCGGCGCTTTCTGGGTCGGCGAATTCAAGGCCGGCGGAGTGCCTCACCGGCTGGTCGTGGCCGGCGCGGCCGAGTCGTGCGACACCGCGCGCCTGCTGACCGACACGCAGAAAATCTGCGACACCGAGATCCGCTTCTGGCATGGACGCCAAGGCGCAGCGAGCCGCGCCGGCAAGCGCCCGCCGTTCAAGAGCTACCTATTCATGCTGAACGTGGTGGACGACGGCTACGGCGGACTGGAGCATCGCAATTCCACTGCCTTGATCGCATCGCGGCGCGACCTGCCGCGGCTGGGCGACAGCCGCCAGACGGACGGCTACATCACGCTGCTGGGGCTGATCAGCCACGAGTATTTCCACACCTGGAACGTCAAGCGCCTGCGGCCGGCCGAATTCACCCACTACGACTACGACGCCGAGAATTACACCCAGCTGCTGTGGTTCTTCGAGGGCTTCACCAGCTACTACGACGACCTGCTGCTGCGCCGCGCCGGACTGATCGACGACACGGCCTACCTCAAGCTGCTGAACAAGACGATCAACCAGGTGCTGCAGACGCCCGGCCGTGAAGTGCAGGCCGTCGCGCAGGCCAGCTTCGACGCCTGGGTCAAGTACTACCGGCAGGACGAAAACACCGCCAACGCCACGGTGAGCTACTACACCAAGGGCTCGCTGGTGGCGCTGTGCTTCGACCTGATGCTGCGCGCCGAGGGCCACAGCTCGCTGGACGACGTGATGCGCGCGCTGTGGCTGCGCTGCAAGGCCGGTCCGATGAGCGAGGCCGACTTCGCCGCCGTGCTGCGCGAGCTCGGCGGCCGCGCCTTCACCCGCGAGCTGGCGACCTGGGTCCACAGCGCCCGCGAGCTGCCGGTGGAGGAGTTGCTGGGCAGGCATGGCGTGGCGGTGCTGGAAGAGCCGGCCCAACTGGCGCAACGCCTGGGCATCCGGGTGACCGAGACCAGCGGCGTGCAGATCAAGCAAGTGCTGCGCGGCGGCGCCGCCGAGGCGGCTGGAATCGCCGCCAACGACGAGTGGCTCGGCCTGGAGGTGGCCGGCAACGGCTGGCGCATGACCAAGCTGGACGACCTGACGCTGTACGTCGGCAGCCACAAGAAAGTCATCGCGCTGGTCGTGCGCGACCGCCGCCTGTTGCGGCTCGAATTGGCACTGCCGGCCGCCGTCACCACCTGGCGGTTGGTCTTGCGCGACGCCGCGCTGGCCCAGCCGTGGCTCGCCGCAACGCACTGATCGCGGCGCTGCTGCTGGCAGTGCTGCTGGGTCACGCGCTGGTGCTGCAGTGGCTGGCCTGGTACGCGCTGGAACCGTCGGCGCTCAAGACCATGGCCGCACCGATGTTCACCCGCCTGCTGAAGCCGGCGGTTCCGCCGCCGGCGCCGGTCGCGGTGGCCCGCACGGTCAAGCCCCGGCCGCCGCGCGCGCCGGACGCCATCCAGTCGGTGGCGCCCTCGACGCCGCCCGAGGTCACGACCACCGCCCCGCCCCCCGAACCGCAGAAACAGGCAGCCAGCGAGCCGCCGGCGGCCACGCCGACCGCCGTCGCGACGCCGGCCGCCGATGCGCTCGCATCCGACGTGTCATCGGTCGCCGGAACCGACACTGGGTCGGTGACTGCCCTGGACAGCTGGCCGGGCGACACCCGCCTGAACTACCGCGTCGGCGGCTACTACCGCGGCGAACTACACGGCAACGCCCACGTCGAATGGCTGCGCGACGGCGCGCGCTACCAGACCCGGATCGACATCGACCTGGGCCTGGTGAGCTTGGTGATGACCAGCCAGGGCGGCGTGACCACTCAGGGGTTGACACCGTTCGCGTATGAAGAAACCCGCCCCGGCAAACGGCGCTCGACCCTGATGCAGGACAAGGTGGTGCTGGACGACGGACGCCAGCTGCCGCGGCCGGAGGGCGTGCAGGACACAGCCAGCCAGTTCGTCGAATTGAGCCACCGCTTCGCCAGCGGCCAGCTGCCGCTGGAAGTCGGCGGCTCGGTCAGCTTCTGGATGGCCCGGCCGGGCGGCATCGACTTCTGGACCTACGACATCACCGACAAGGAAGTGCTGCAGACCCCGGCGCTGGGCGCCGTGGAGGCCTTCCACCTCAAGCCCAGGCCGCTCGAGAACGCGCGCGGCAACATCACCGCCGAGATGTGGTTCGCGCCGTCGCTGCAGTACCTGCCGGTGCGCATCCGGGTCACGGCCGGCGAGGCCAGCCTGGACCTGATGGTGGAAAAGATCGAGCAGCGCTGACGGCCGCCGCGGCTCATTCCGGTTCGATCTTCGCGTCGCGCACCACCTTGGCCCAGCGCGGCGTCTCCGCCCTGATCAGGGCGGCGAACTGCTCCGGCGTGCCGCCGCCGACCTCGTTGCCCTGGCTGAGAATCTTCTCGCGCAGGTCCGGGTCCTGCAGTGCCTTGTTCAGCGTGGTGTTCAGCAGCTTCACCAGGTCCGCCGACAGGCCCTTGGGACCGACCAGGCCTTGCCAGTTGAGCACTTCCACTTCGGGGTAGCCCTGCTCCGCCATCGTCGGGATCTCGGCCGCCAGCGGCGAGCGGGCCTTGCTGGTGATCGCCAGAGCGCGCAGCTTGCCGCCCTTGATCGACGGCATGGCCGCATACATCTGCTCGAACATCATGGCCACCTGTCCGCCCATCAGGTCGATGGCGCCGGCCGAGCCGCTCTTGTAGGGCGCGTGGATCATGTCGATGCCGGCGGCGTGCTCGAACAGCGCGCCGCTCAGGTGGTGGGTGCCCCCAATGCCGCCGGATGCGTAACTGAGCTTGCCGGGGGCAGCCTTGGCCGCCGCCACGATGTCCTTGACCGACTTGTAGGGCGAGTCGCTGCGCACCATCAGGATCAGCGGGCCGCGTTCGATCAGGCCGATCGGCACCAGGTCGGTCTGCGGATCGAAGTTGAGTTTCTTGAACAGCGCCTTGTTGACGGCCAGCGGCGCGAAGTTGCCCATGCCCAGCGTGTAGCCGTCCGGCTTGGCGCGCGCGATCATCTCGGTGCCGATGTTGCCGCCGGCGCCAGCCTTGTTGTCGATCAGGATCGTCTGCCCCAGCATCGTGCTCATCACCCGTGCCACCTGGCGCGAGCGGTTGTCGGCGTTGCCGCCGGCCGCGTACGGGCAAATCCACATGATCGGCCTGGAGGGGTACTTGTCCTGGGCCCAGGCCAGGCCGGGGACGGCGACCGTGGCGGCCGCGGATTGCAAGAGGGTTCTGCGTTTGATCATGGAGTCTCCGGGAAGGAGGCGCTAGCGTACCCCTATCGCCTGTCATTCACCTGTGGCCGCGCTGACCGGTTTGGTCAGGTCAGGCGCCGCTGGTCCAGCACGCGCCTGGCCTTGCCGCCGCTGCGCTCGACGCCGCCTTCGGCGCGCAGCTCGATCCGCGCCGTGGTGCCGATGAAGCTCTTGATGTCATGCTGCAGCAGCTGCGCGGCGCTGCGTGCGGCCGGCGAATCCGGCGCCGTTCCCGGCCGCGTCTCCACTGCCACGGTCAGGTCGTCGAGCGGGCCCTCGCGCGTCAGGATGCACTGGTAATGCGGGGCCAGCTCGCTGCGCTTGAGGATCAACTCCTCGATCTGGGTCGGGAACACGTTGACGCCGCGCACGATCATCATGTCGTCGCTGCGGCCGGTGATCTTTTCCATGCGGCGCATGGTGCGGGCCGTGCCGGGCAGCAGCCGCGTCAGGTCGCGCGTGCGGTAGCGGATGATCGGCAGCGCCTCCTTGGTCAGGCTGGTGAACACCAGCTCGCCGAATTCACCGTCGGCCACCGGCGCGCCGCTGTCGGGGTCGATGATCTCGGGATAGAAATGGTCTTCCCAGATGGTCGGGCCGTCTTTGGTCTCGATGCACTCGTTGGCCACGCCCGGGCCCATCACCTCCGACAGGCCGTAGATGTCAACGGCGTCGATGCCCAGCCGCTGCTCGATCGCAACGCGCATGTCGTTGGTCCAGGGCTCGGCGCCGAAGATGCCCAGCCGCAGGCTGGAGCGCGAAGGATCGAGCCCCTGCCGTTCGAATTCGTCCGCGATCGCCAGCATGTAGCTGGGTGTCACCATGATGATGTCGGGCCGGAAATCGTTGATCAACTGCACCTGGCGCTCGGTCTGGCCGCCGCCGAACGGCACCACCGTCAGCCCCAGCTTCTCGGCGCCGTAGTGGGCGCCCAGGCCGCCGGTGAACAGGCCGTAGCCGTAGCTCACGTGCACCATGTCCCCCGGCCGGGCGCCGCTGGCGCGGATGCTGCGGGCCATCACCTGCGACCAGGTCTCGATGTCGTTCTTCGTGTAGCCGACCACCGTGGCCTTGCCGGTGGTGCCGCTGGACGCATGGATGCGCGCGCACTGCTGGCGCGGCACCGCGAACATGCCGAACGGATAGGCGTCGCGCAGGTCGCTCTTGCTGGTGAAGGGAAACTTCGCCAGGTCCGCGAGCGTGCAGCAGTCGTCGGGACGCACGCCGGCCGCGTTGAACTTGACGCGGTAGGCCGGCGAATTGGCGTAGGCATGTTGCAGCGTCGCCTTCAGCCGCGTGAGCTGGAGCGCGCGCAGCTCGTCGAGGCTGGCCCGTTCGATCGGCTCCAGCGGGAAGGCCATCATTGCGCCGCTCCGGCGGGCAGCACCGCGCCCTTGATCTGGGCGCTCTTGCCCCGGAACATCGCCACGGTTTCGCCGCGCTGGTTGCTCACCTTCATGTCGAAGATGCCGTGCCGGCCCTGGACCAGCTGCTCGACGCCTTCGCAGGTCAGCACGTCCCCCAGCTGCGCCGGCCTGAGGAACTCGATGCTGGCGCCGGACGCCACCGTCGCGAAGTTGCGGCTGTTGCAGGCGAAGGCGAAGGTGGAATCGGCCAGCGTGAAGATGAAGCCGCCGTGGCAGATCTGGTGGCCGTTGAGCATCGGCTCGCGCACCTGCATCCGCATCAAGGCGCGGCCCGGTTCGCAGGACAGCAGCTCCATCTGCATGAAGTCCTTGCTGGCGCGATCCACCGCGAACATCGTGGCGCCGACTTTCGCGGCGAGTTCATGGTCGTCCATCATTGGCCTTTGAATTTCGCCGGGCGCTTTTCGCGGAAGGCCATCACGCCTTCGAGGTAGTCGTGCGTCTTGCCCAGCGCCGACTGCGTATCGCGCTCCAGGTCGAGCTGCGCGTCCAGGTCGTTCGATGCGGCCGCGCGCAGCAGCTGGCGGGTTGCGACCAGCGCCTTCGTCGGCATGTCGGCCAGCCGCGTCGCCAGTGTCATCGCCGCCTGCACGCAGTCCTGGCCTTCGGCGACGACGTCCCAGATCATTCCCTGTTGCCTGGCGTCGCTGGCGCTCATCTTGTCGCCCAGCATCGCCGCGCCGAGCGCGCGCGCCAGGCCGAGCCGCTTGATCAGGAACCAGGTGCCGCCGGCGTCCGGCACCAGTCCGATCCTGCTGAAGGCCTGGATGAAGCTGGCGTTGTGCGCCGCCACCGCCAGGTCGCAAGTCATCGCCAGCGACGCGCCGGCGCCGGCCGCCACGCCGTTGACCGCCGCGACGGTGGGGACGCGCAGCGCCTGCAACTTGCGCACGGTGGGATTGAAGGCCTGGTCGATCACCGGCCCCGGGTCGGCCCGCCTGGCCAGGTCCGGGCCGGGTTCGAAATCGAATTCCGCCAGGTCGGCGCCAGCACAGAAGCCCCGCCCGGCGCCGGTGATCACGCAGGCCCGGACCGACTGGTCGGCCTCGATCCGGTCCAGCGCTTCCCACAGCTCCTTGTGCATCTGCCGCGTGAAACTGTTCAGGGCCTGGGGCCGGTTCAGCGTGATCAGCGCCACCGCGCCCTGGGTGGAATACAGGACGGTCTGTTCTGTCATGGGAGTCTCCTGAGCAGGCACTCTACCATTGGCAAACCGCTCGGTCGGCGAATGTTTTCCCTTGGGTATAGTCGACCGATCGCAACAGGAAAAGCAGGATTAGCTCATGGCCTACGTCAACATCGAAGTGCGCACCGAAGCGGGCAAGGTCGGCATCGTGACGCTGAACCGGCCCAAGCAGCTCAATGCCCTGAACAACGAGTTGATGGACGAACTTGGCGCGGCGCTCAAAGCCTTCGACGCCGACGAAGCGATCGGTTGCATGATCGTCACCGGCAGCGAAAAGGCGTTCGCCGCCGGCGCCGACATCGGCGCCATGGCCAGCTACAGCTTCGCCGACGTCTACAAGGGCGACTACATCACCCGCAACTGGGAAACCATCCGCAGCATCCGCAAGCCGGTGATCGCGGCGGTCAGCGGCTTCGCGCTGGGCGGCGGCTGCGAGCTGGCGATGATGTGCGACTTCATCATCGCCGCCGACAACGCGAAGTTCGGCCAGCCCGAGATCAAGCTGGGCATCATCCCCGGCGCCGGCGGCACCCAGCGGCTGCCGCGCGCGGTCGGCAAGGCCAAGGCGATGGACATGGCGCTGACGGCCCGCATGATGGACGCCACCGAGGCCGAACGTTCCGGACTGGTCAGCCGCGTGGTCGCGCTGGACAAGCTGATGGACGAGGCGCTGGCAGCGGCGCTCACGATCTGCGACTTCTCGCAGATCGCCGTGATGGCGGCCAAGGAGTCGATCAACCGATCGTTCGAAAGCGGCCTGAGCGACGGCGTGATGTTCGAGCGGCGCATGTTCCACGCCACCTTCGCGACCACCGACCAGAAGGAAGGCATGGACGCCTTCGTCAACAAGCGCAAGCCGCAGTTCAGGCACCGCTAGCCGCGGTCCCGGCCCACGGCGTGCCGGCGCCTGCCCTTGACATGGATCAAGGGGCACGGTCGTGCCCTGCTTATATTGGGCTTGGGTCAATCTGACCCGATTGGCGAGGAGACACCATGAAGCGTCGTACCGCGATGGCAGCTGCCGCTATGGCGCTCCTGCCGCTGGGCCACCGGGTCCAGGCCCAGCAACCCATCATCCTGAAGTTCAGCCACGTGGTCGCGGCCGACACGCCCAAGGGCAAGGGCGCGCTCAAGTTCAAGGAACTGGCCGAGAAAAACACCGGCGGCAAGGTCAAGGTCGAGGTCTATCCGAACAGCCAGTTGTACAAGGACGGCGAGGAACTGCAGATGCTGCAGCTGGGCTCGGTGCAGATGCTGGCGCCGTCGGTCTCCAAGTTCGGGCCGCTGGGGGCGCGCGAGTTCGAGCTGTTTGACCTGCCCTACCTGTTCGACAACTACGACGAACTGCACAAGGTCACGCAGGGCCCGATCGGCCAGTCGCTGCTCAAGAAGCTGGAGGCCAAGGGCATCCTGGGCCTGGCGTTCTGGGACAACGGCTTCAAGGTCATGAGCTCGAACAAAGCGCTGAGGACGCCGGCCGATTTCCGCGGCCAGAAGCTGCGCATCCAGTCGTCCAAGGTGCTCGATTCGCAGATGCGGGCGCTGGGCGCGACACCGCAGGTGATGGCCTTCTCCGAGGTCTACCAGGCGCTGCAGACCGGTGTGGTGGATGGCACCGAGAATCCGCCGTCCAACCTGTACACGCAGAAGATGCACGAAGTGCAGAAGTATCTGACGCTGTCCGACCACGGCGTGCTCGAGTATGCGGTGGTGGTCAACAAGAAGTTCTGGGACGGCCTGCCTGCGGACATCCGCGCCGGCCTCGACAGCGCGATGAAGGATGCGACGAAGTACGCCGACGACATCGCCAAGCAGGAGAACGAGGACGCGCTGGCGAAGGTCAAGGCCTCGGGCAAGACCCAGATCATCACGCTCACGGCCGACGAAAAGAAGGCCTGGAAGAAGGCCTTGCTCAAGGTGCACCGGGACCACGAGGCCCAGATCGGCAAGGACGTGATCCGGGAGATCTACAAGGAAACGGGGTTCGACCCGGACAAGCTGTGACCGTCGCCACGGGCAGAGCCGATTGAACACCGTGCTGGCCCGGGCCAACGGCGTCCTGAACCACCTGGAGGAGTGGCTGATCGCCTTCCTGATGGGCGCGGCCACGCTGGTCATCTTCAGCGCGGTGGTGCACCGCTACGCGTCGGGCATTCCCTGGCCGGCGCTGCAGGACTGGCTGCTCACCGTCAACATGAGCTGGGCCCAGGAACTGTGCATCTACATGTTCATCTGGATGGCCAAGTTCGGCGCCGCCTACGGCGTGCGCACCGGCATCCACGTCGGCGTCGATGTGCTGATCAACCAGCTGGGCGACCGCAAGCGCGCCGCCTTCGTCCTGTTCGGATTGCTGGCCGGCGCCTTCTTCACCGCGGTCGTCGGCACCCTGGGCGCGCGCTTCGTCTGGGAGATCGCCCACACCGACCAGGTCTCGCCGGATCTGGAGCTGCCGATGTGGATCGCCTTCCTGGCCGTTCCCTGCGGCTCCTACCTGATGTGCTTTCGCTTCCTGCAGGTGGCATGGACGTTCCTGCGCACCGGCGAGCTGCCCCGCCATGACCACGGCCACGTCGAAGGCATCGAGGAGGTGAAGGACGAGGACCTGAACCCGTACGGGATGGCCGACAACCTCCATCCGCGCGATGCGAACAAGGGCCCGCCATGAACGGCCTGATCATCTTCGTGCTGCTGTTCGCCCTGATGCTGACCGGCATGCCGGTGTCGATCTCGCTGGGCCTGACGGTGCTCACGTTCCTGTTCACCATGACCAACGTGCCGATCGAGTCGGTGGCGCTGAAACTGTTCACCGGCATCGAGAGGTTCGAGATCATGGCGATCCCGTTCTTCATCCTGGCCGGCAACTTTCTCACCCATGGCGGCGTGGCGCGGCGGATGATCAAGTTCGCCACCTCGATGGTCGGCCACTGGCACGGCGGCCTGGCGCTGGCGGGCGTGATGGCCTGCGCGCTGTTTGCCGCAGTGTCGGGATCGAGCCCGGCCACGGTGGTGGCGATCGGCTCCATCATCCTGCCGGCCATGATCAAGGCGGGCTTCCCGAAGCGGTTCGGCGCCGGCGTGATCACCACCTCGGGCGCGCTCGGCATCCTGATTCCGCCGTCGATCGTGATGGTGATGTATTCGGTGTCGACCAACACGTCGGTCGGTGCCCTGTTCATGGCCGGTGTGGTTCCCGGCCTGACGCTGGCGGCACTGCTGGGCCTGGTGACCTGGTACCGGGCCTGGAAGTTCGGCTATCCGCGCATGGCCAAAGCCAGCTGGGGCGAACGGCTGACGGCGTTCCGCGACAGCGCCTGGGGCCTGCTGCTGATCCTGGTGGTGCTCGGCGGCATTTATAGCGGCGTCTTCACGCCGACCGAGGCGGCGGCGATGAGCGCCGTCTATGCCTTCGTGGTCGCCGTCTTCGTCTACAAGGACATGAGCCTGAAGCAGGTGCCCAAGGTGCTGCTGGACTCGGCCAACATGAGCGCAATGCTGCTGTACATCATCACCAACGCGGTGCTGTTCTCGTTCCTGATGACGTCGGAGCAGATCCCGCAGACCATGGTGGACTGGCTGATCGGCGCCGGCCTGGGCCCGATCGCCTTCCTGCTGGTGGTCAACCTGCTGCTGCTGCTGGCGGGTAACGTGATGGAGCCTTCCTCCATCGTGCTGATCACGGCGCCGATCCTGTTCCCGGTGGCGATCAAGCTGGGGATCGACCCGGTGCATTTCGGCATCCTGATGACGGTCAACATGGAGGTGGGGATGTGCCACCCGCCGGTGGGCCTGAACCTGTACGTCGCCAGCGGCATCACCAAGATGGGCATCACCGAACTGACCGTTGCCGTGTGGCCCTGGCTGCTCGCGATGCTGGTGTTCCTGATGCTGGTGACTTACGTGCCGGCACTGTCGCTGTGGCTGCCCAGGGCGCTGGGGATGCTGTAAAGGTGGCGCGTCTCGGATATAATCGTCGGCTCGGCGCTTTAGCTCAGTCGGTTAGAGCGATGGAATCATAATCCACAGGTCCGCGGTTCGAATCCGTGAAGCGCCACCAGGACTCAAGGGGTAGCCGCCCACAGCGGCTATCCCTTTTTTCTTGTCCGCCCCGGGCCTCTCAGGTATCGAACTTCGGATGCATCCGGTTGAAGAATATGCGGTGCAGCATGTTGGCCAGTTGGCCGGCGCCCCAGGACAAGGCCCACCCCGCCAGCGCGCCCAGCAGCAAAGGCATGTTCAGGCCGGTTTCGCCGGCCCGGCGGTCGGTCGTCTCGATCGACCAGAACACCACGACCGCGATCGCAGCGAGGATCGCCGTTCCCCCGGCCACGGTCCGCACCCACATCAGCGACTTGATCAGCCGCTTCTGGGTCGCAACCCCCAGCCGCGACGGCTGCCGCGGCATGGGCGAGGTCGCAGCGGCCCAGGATGAATTGACAGCAATGTCCGAGTCCGGCGCCCAGGATAGCGTGGTGTCTTCCTGCGCGTTCAGCAACCCCACCGCAGCCGGCTCCAGCTCTTCCTGCGCTTTGGCTACTGGCTCGGGCTCGGGTGCCGCCACCGCCACCTCTTCCGGGACCGGGGCCGGCTTCTGTTCCGCTTCAGTTTGCGGTTCCGCAGCGGGCTGCGCCGGCGCCACCTCTGCCTGCTCGTGCGGCATCGCCGCTTCGGACGCCGGCTCCTGCAGCGGTTGCGCGAGCCGGCGCCGGCGCAGGACCAGCCAACTGCCAGCCAGGACGACCATTCCTGACATGGCCAGCGTGGCGACCGCGAGATCTCCACCGCCCAATCCGCTGTCCAACCTGCCGGCCGGCGCGGGCTCCCCGCGCATGGCCGCAGCTGTCGTGGGCGCGGGTGCCTGCTCAGAGGCAGCCCGCTGCGCCGACGACGCGCTCAGCTGCTTGGCGGCTCGCAAACTGACAGGCGCGTCATTTTCGGGCGGTGAGTTGGTCAAGCAATGTTCTCGAAAGGGCGGGGACGGGAGACCGCCCGGAAAACCGGGACGATCTCGGGCAGACCCCGGATTTTGAGTCAGTTCGCGGCGCCACGGTGGAGTGGCGCACCAGTCCCGCGTAACAGTGTTGGCATTGCGCCGTGCGCTGCGCAATTGCAGGGGATGGCCGGTCCGATGGAATCCATGCTTTGCTACACTGCGCGCACCTCGAAGGCACCTGGCGCGTCCCGGTGCTGCCCCTTTCACAGCCTCTGGATGGACACCATGAACCGCTGCATCGAAAGCCGGGTCCGGGCGGTGTTGCTCGCATGCACCGTCCTGGCAGGCTCGACCCTTCTTCCCGTCTACCAGGCCAACGCCCAGGGCATCATCCGCGAGGCGCCCAAGGACGTGAAGCGCGCCCGGCTGGTGGTGACCGCCCCGCCGCAGGTGACGCTGGACGGCAAGCCGGACCGGCTCTCGCCCGGCGCGCGCATCCGCGACCTCAACAACATGCTGCTGTTGTCCGGCAGCGTGGTCGGGCAGGACCTGCCGGTGGTGTACCGCCGCGATGCCGCCGGCCTGATCCACGAGGCCTGGCTGCTGACCCCCGAGGAGTACGACCGGCTCGGCGGCAGCGACAGCGCCAGCGGCTACAAGCGCTTCAACGAGCTGCTGGCAATCATCTTCGGCATGCGACGTTGAAGCGGGGCCTGCGATGAGCAAGAAGGTCTACATCAAGACGTTCGGCTGCCAGATGAACGAGTACGACTCGGACAAGATGGCGGACGTGATGCATGCGGCGCAAGGCTACGAGACCACGCTGGACGTGGAGCAGGCCGACCTGATCCTGTTCAATACCTGCTCGGTGCGCGAGAAGGCCCAGGAAAAGGTGTTCTCCGACCTGGGACGGGTCAAGCACCTGAAGAAAAAGGGCGTTCTGATCGGCGTCGGCGGCTGCGTCGCCAGCCAGGAAGGCGCGGCCATCATCCAGCGCGCGCCCTATGTCGACGTGGTGTTCGGCCCCCAGACCCTGCACCGCCTGCCCGAGTTGCTGAACCAGCGCCAGCGCCAGGACCGGGCCCAGGTGGACATCAGCTTTCCGGAAATCGAGAAGTTCGACAACCTGCCGGCGGCGCGGGTGGACGGCTGCACGGCTTTCGTCAGCATCATGGAGGGCTGCAGCAAGTACTGCAGCTATTGCGTGGTGCCCTATACCCGCGGCGAGGAAGTGTCGCGCCCGTTCGACGACGTGCTGGTCGAAGTGGCCGGGCTGGCCGACCAGGGCGTCAAGGAAGTGACGCTGCTGGGGCAGAACGTGAACGCCTACCGCGGCAAGATGGGTGAGACAGTGGAGATCGCCGACTTCGCGCTGCTGCTCGAATACGTGTCCGAGATTCCCGGCATCGAGCGCATCCGCTACACCACCAGCCATCCGAACGAATTCACCCAGCGCCTGGTCGAGGCCTACGGCAAGCTGCCCAAGCTGGTCGGCCACCTGCACCTGCCGGTGCAGCACGGCAGCGACCGCATCCTGATGGCGATGAAGCGCGGCTACACCGCCATGGAATACAAGAGCACGGTGCGCAAGCTGCGCGCGGTCCGCCCGGACATGGCGATGTCCAGCGACTTCATCGTCGGCTTTCCCGGCGAGACCGACGCCGACTTCGGCAAGATGATGAAGCTGATCGACGAGGTCGGCTTCGACAACAGCTTCAGCTTCATCTTCAGTCCGCGGCCCGGCACGCCGGCCGCGACGTTGCACGACGAGACGCCACACGCCGTCAAGCTCAAGCGGCTGCAGGAACTGCAGGCGGTGATCGAGGCGAACATCCGCAGCATCAGCGCCAGCCGGGTGGGCACCGTGCAGCGGATCCTGGTCGAAGGGCCGTCCCGCAAGGATGCAAGCGAACTGGCCGGCCGCACCGAGTGCAACCGGATGGTCAACTTCAAGGGCGCACCGCAGCTGACCGGCCAGATGGTGGACGTCACGATCACCGAGGCCAACCCGCACTCGCTGCGCGGCGAGCTGGCAGCCGCCTGAGGCCGGCGAACCCGGCCAACGGGGCCAACGGGGCAGAATGCGGGCCATGGCCCTGCATTCCACCGCGCACTATCTTCTCGAAGGTCTGGTCGATGTCGGCATCGATCACGTCTTCGCCAATCTCGGCACCGACCACGTCTCGCTGATCGAGGCGCTGGCCGACTGGGACCGCAGCGGCCGCGCCCATCCGGCAATGGTGCTCTGCCCGCATGAGAACGTCGCCGTCCATATGGCCGGCGGCTATGCCGCGCTGACCGGCAAGGGCCAGGCGGTAATGGTGCATGTCGACGCCGGCACCGCCAATTCGGCCATGGGCCTGCACAACCTGTTCCGGGCCCGGCTGCCGGTATTCCTGATGGCGGGCAAGGCGCCCTTCACCCTCCACGGCGAGCTGCCGGGCTCGCGCGACAACTACGTGCACTTCGTGCAGGACCCCTACGACATCGGCAGCCTGGTGCGGCCCTATGTCAAGTGGGAATACAACCTGCCGTCGGGCGTGGTGGCCAAGGAGTCGCTGCGCCGCGGCCACACCATGATGCAGAGCGATCCGCCCGGCCCGGTATTCATGACGCTGCCGCGCGAGACGCTGGCGCAGGAATGGGAGGACGACGCAATCCGCCCCTATCCGCAGGCGCGCTACGGAGCCGTCGCAGCCGGCGGAACCGATGACGCAACGGCGCAGCGCATCGCGCAGCGGTTGCTGGAAAGCAGCAACCCGGTCGCCATCACCGCCTACCTCGGGCGCAAGCCGCAAGCCGTGCGGGCGCTCGATGAACTGGCGCGCGAGTGCGGCATCCGCGTCGTCGAATTCAACCCGCTCTACCTCAACATCCCGCACGACTCGCCTTGCTTCGCCGGCTTCGATCCGGTCGGCGCGCTGGCGGATGCGGACCTGGGGCTGCTGCTCGATGTCGATGTGCCGTGGCTGCCGCAATATGTCGCCGACCGGCCGGACCTGCCGTGGATCCATGTCGATGTCGATGCGCTGAAGAAGGATTTCCCGATGTGGGGCTTTCCCAGCGACGTCCGCGTGCAGGGCGACTGCGCCACGGTGCTGGCGCAAGTGCTGGAGGTCGTCCGTGCCAAGGCAGATGCGGGCTTTCGCGAGCGCGCCGCGCACAGGATCGCCAGCTGGGAACCACGTCGTGAGGAGCGCCGGCAACGCATCGCGACGGCCGGCGCCAGGACCGGCAGCGTGGGCGCGATCGCACCGGAATTCGTCTGCGCCTGCATCAATGAGGTGCTGGCGCCCGACGACATCGTCGTCAACGAAGCGATCCGCAACAGCCTCGCGGTGCTCAATCAAATCGACCGGATCCAAGCGCAAAGCTACATCGGCCTGGCCGGCGGCGGGCTCGGCTTCAGCGGCGGCATGGCGCTGGGCGCAAAACTGGCGCGACCGCAGGCGCGGGTGGTGCAGTTCGTCGGTGATGGCGGCTTCCACTTCTCCAATCCGACCGCGGTCTACGCCGTGGCGCAGGAGTACCGGCTGCCGATCCTCACCGTGGTCCTGGACAACGGTGGCTGGCAGGCAGTGAAGGAAGCGGTGCTGCGGGTCTATCCGCATGGAGCAGCCGCTGCGGCGGACGCGTTCCAGGCCCGCCTCGGCGGCGAACAGCGCAACTTTGCACAAGTTGGCGCGGCTTTCGGCGCGCACGCCGAGACAGTCGCCGATCCCGCCGCCCTGCGGCCGGCAATCACCCGCTGCCTGCAGGCACTGGACGCCGGCCAGGCCGCGGTCCTGTGCGTACATGTGACGCAGCTCTGAGCCAGGCGCCGACCATTCCAGAAAGAGGAGACCGACGATGAACCACCCTTTGTCCGTGCTGCGGATCGCGGCCCTGGCCGTTGCCGCGCTCGCCGCCGTCGGCGCCCGGGCCCAGCCGAGCTATCCAGCCAGGCCGATCCAGTTGATCGTCGGCTATGCGGCCGGCGGCGGCACCGACCTGCTGGCACGCATCGTTGCTGCCAAGATGGGCGAAGGGCTGGGCCAGCCGGTGGTGATCGAGAACAAGGTCGGCGCGCAATCCATCATCGCCGCCCAGTACGTGGCCAAGGCCAACCCGGACGGCTACACGCTGCTGCTCGGACCCAGCGGCCCGATGTCCATGAATCCGGCCCTCTACAGCAAGCTGCCCTATGCGCCGCTGCGCGATTTCGTGCCGATCAGCCTGCTCGGCTCCTTTCCGCTGATCCTGGCGGTGGGCCAGAACCATCCGGCCAAGACGGTGCAGCAACTGGTCGACTATGCCAAGGCCAATCCGGACAAGTCGAACTACGGCGCCAGCGCCGCGCCGTTCCAGCTGGCCGCCGAACTGTTCAAGCAGAAGACCGGCACCGCCTTCCAGCACATCGCCTACAAGGGCAGCAACGAATCGGTCAATGCCACGGCCACCGGTGAAGTCACGATGACGCTGGCCGACCCGCCGCCGCTGGTGGGCCAGGTCAAGGCCGGCAGGGTGCGCGCATTGGCGATCACCACACCGGCACGCCACCCTGCGTGGCCCGACGTGCCGACGATGCGCGAGGCCGGTTTTGCCGACATGGACATCGCGCTGTGGACCGGCATCCTGGCGCCAGCCGGCACGCCGCCAGCCATCATCCGCAAGTTGCAGGACGAGGTCGCGCGGGTGCTCAGGCTGCCGGATGTGCGCGAACGGATCCTGGCGCTGGGCATCGACCCGGTGGCCAGCACGCCGGAAGAGTTCAGCCGCGTGATCGCGGCGGACATCGTCAAGTGGACCGCGGTGGCGAAGGCGGCGAACATCAAGGCGGATTGATCCGGCCGCCGCTGGCAGAACTCGCTGCGGGCCAACAGGAACAGCCTTCGATCAGGGAGAAGCCGGCCCGGCGCCATTTTCTTGATCGACGGTCGTCGGTCTCCGGACTCGTTCCGAGTCCGGGAAGCGCAATCAGAAAGGCATCTTCGGCATGCCCTTGCCGCCCATGCGCTTCATCATCTTCATCATGCCGCCGCCCTTCATCTTCTTCATCATGGTCTGCATCTGCTCGAACTCGTTGAGCAGGCGATTCACTTCCTGAACCTGGACGCCGGCGCCGCCGGCGATGCGGCGCTTGCGGGTGGCCTTGATCAGGTCGGGCTTGCGCCGCTCCAGCGGCGTCATGCTCTGGATGATCCCTTCCTTGCGCCGGATGTCCTTTTCCGCCTTGTTCATGTCGACCTGGCCGGCCTTGGCCTGCATCTGCGCGGGCAGCTTGTCCATCAGCTGCGACAGCCCGCCCATGCTCTTCATCTGCTGGATCTGCGACAGGAAGTCGTTCAGGTCGAAGCCTGCGCCGCTCTTGACCTTGGCGGCGAGCTTCTGCGCCGCCTGCATGTCGACGCCGGCCGTGACCTGCTCCACCAGCGCCACGATGTCGCCCATGCCCAGGATCCGGCCCGCATGGCGTTCGGCATCGAACACCTCCAGCCCATCGATCTTTTCGCTGACGCCGGCGAACTTGATCGACGCCCCGGTGATCTGCCGCACCGACAGCGCCGCGCCGCCGCGTGAATCGCCATCGAGCTTGGTCAGGATGATGCCGGTCAGCGGCAACGCCTCCTTGAAGGCCTTGGCGGTATTGACAGCGTCCTGGCCCTGCATGGCATCGACCACGAACAGCGTCTCCACCGGGTTCAGGATGGCGTGCAGCTCCTTGATCTCGCGCATCAGCACTTCGTCGATCGCCAGCCGGCCGGCGGTGTCGACCAGCAGCACGTCGAAGTACTGGCGCTTGGCGTAATCCAGCGCGGCGCGGGCGATGTCGGCGGGCTTCTGGTCCGGCGTGCTCGGGAACCATTCGGCGCCGGCCTGCTTCGTCACGGTCTTGAGCTGCTCGATGGCCGCGGGGCGGTACACGTCGCCGGAGACCGTCAGCACCTTTTTTTTGCGCTTTTCGATCAGGTGCTTGGCCAGCTTGGCCGTGGTGGTGGTCTTGCCGGCGCCCTGCAGGCCGGCCATCAGGATCACGGCCGGCGGCTGGGCCTGCAGGTTGATGTCGGAGATGCCCTGGCCCATGGTGGCGGCCAGCTCGCGGCTGACGATGCCCACCAGCGCCTGGCCGGGCGACAGCGAGCCCAGCACTTCCTGGCCCATCGCTTTTTCCTTGACCCGGGCGATGAAGTCGCGCACCACCGGCAGGGCGACGTCGGCCTCGAGCAGGGCCATGCGCACTTCGCGCAGCATGTCCTGGACGTTGTCCTCGGTGATGCGGGCCTGGCCACGCATTTCCTTGACCAGGCGGGAAAGTTTGTCGGAGAGGGCGGAGGCCATGGGGAGAGGGTACTTCGGCGCTGCCGTTGAATGCTTCGGACGATTGAAGCAAGGGGCTAAACTGTGGACCCATGATTCTAGCCAGTGCGTCCCTTGCGAGCATGCTGCTGGCACTGGCCGCTGCCGCTGCCTATGCCATCCCGGCAGCCGCCGCCCGATTCTTCAACGACAACGCCGCCCGGCTGGCCTTGCTGGCCGCATGGTTGCTGCACGGGACCGTGCTGGCGCTGGGGCTGCTGGGCGACGCCCCGCGCTTCGGCTTCGCGCCGGCGCTCTCGGTCACCGCCTGGCTGGTGCTGACCGTGTATGCCGTGGAGCAGAAGTTCTTTCCCCAGCTCCAGGCGCGCTGGGCACTGGCCGGCCTGGGCACAGCCGCCGTCCTGTTGGCGCTGGTCTTTCCGGGTTCGCCGCTGCATGCTGCCGCCTCGCCCTGGCTGCCGCTGCACTGGGCGCTGGGCATCGCTTCGTACGGGCTGTTCGCCGCCGCCGTGGTCCACGCCTGGCTGATGACGCGGGCCGAGCGCGAGATTCGCCAGGCGACGCAGCCGCACGCCGGCGTGCCGCTGCTGACGCTGGAGCGACTGACTTTCCGCTTCGTCGGCGCCGGCTTCGTGCTGTTGTCGGCGACGCTGGCGGCCGGCTTCCTGTTCTCCGAAACGCTTTACGGCCCAGGCAAGGCCTGGAAGTGGGACCACAAGACAGTGTTCTCGGTGCTGTCCTGGATCGCCTTCGCCCTGCTGCTGCTGGGACGGGCGCGCTTCGGCTGGCGCGGCCGCAAGGCGGTCCGATTCCTCTATATCGGCGCCTTGTTGCTGCTGCTGTCCTATGTCGGCTCGCGCTTCGTGCTCGAAGTGGTGCTGGGGCGCACGCCATGAAGTACTTGTTGGTGCTGGCAGTCGTGCTGGTGGCGGTCTGGATCTGGCGCAACAACCGGCGCATCGAACAGCAGGAGCAGCCGCCCTCCAGACAGCCACTGCCGGCGCCGCAGGACATGGTGAGCTGCCCCGTCTGCTCGGTGCACTTGCCGCGCAGCGACGCGCTGCCCGGCCCCGACGGCCGGCTGTATTGCTGCCAGGAGCACCGGCAGCGCGCCGGCAGCTGAATGGCAAACACCGCTTCCATCCCCTGGGCCGAGTCGACGCTGGAATTGATGGGCGACACGCCCTTCGATCGCCTGTGGCGCGGCTTCATGACCGCCCGCGTGACGATCGCGCTGGTGCTGCTGGCCTTGCTGTCCACGCTCTTCATGCTGCTGGGCCCCGCCCTGGGCATCAACGACTGGCTGATCGCCCTGTCCGCCGCCTACCTGGTGGCGACGCTGGCGGTGCGGCTGTTCGCCCGTCCGCAGCCGCCGGGCAGCGCCTTCGATCCGCAGTGGGTGTCCACCATCGGCGTCGACCTGGTGGCCTTCTCGACGCTGCAGCTGCTGCAGGCCGGCAACATCAACTACAGCCCGCTGTTCGCGCTGCCGGTACTGATGGCGGCGGTGCTGGGCTCGAGCCTGCTGGCGCTGGGCACCGCCGCCGGGGTCACGCTGCTGCTGCTGGCCGAAGCGTGGGTGATGGTGCTGCAGGCGCCGCAGGAACTGGCACCCCGGTTCCTGCAGGCGGGCCTGACCGGCATGGGTTACTTCGCGGTCGCTGTGCTGGTCAACCAGCTGGCGGCCCGGCTGGCGCGCGAGGAGGCCGCGTCCCGCAACAGCCGGCAGGTGGCGCGGGTGCAGGCGCAAGTCAACGAACTGGTGATCGAAAACCTGGGCGATGGCGTGCTGGTGGTGGATGCCGACGGCCGCGTGCGGGCCGCCAATCCGGCCGCGCGCAGGCAGCTGGGCGAGGCCCGTGTTCCTGTCGACCAGCCCTTGCTGCTGACCGCGCACCAGCCCTGGCAGCCGCTGGCGGAACTGGCACGCCTGACCTTCACCACCGAGATGTCGCAGCGGGCCGACGTGGCGATCGACGATGGCGTCGGCAGTCCGCGCCGGGTCCAGGTGCGCACCCGCCTCACCGCCGCCCAGGACGACCTGGCGCACAGCCTGTGCGTGATGTTCATGCAGGACCTGCGCGAGATGGAGGCCCGGCTGCGCACCGAGAAACTGGCGGCAATGGGCCGGATGTCGGCCGCGGTGGCCCATGAGATCCGCAACCCGCTGGCGGCCATCGCCCAGGCCAACGCGCTGCTGGAGGAAGACCTGGTCGACCCGACGCAGCGCCAGCTCAGCGCGCTGGTGCGGCAGAACGCCCAGCGGTTGGCGCAGATCGTCGACGAAATCCTGAACATCTCGCGTGTCCAGCACCAGGGCGCCGAGGCCAACGCGCCCAAGCTCGAACTCGATCCGTCCGTCACGCTGGCATGCACCGACTGGGCCGGGCAGACCGGCGTCGGAGCGCGGCTCGAACTGGCGCTGGCGTGTTCCGGCGCGCGAGTGCCGTTCGAGGACGACCACCTGCGACGGGTGCTGATCAACCTGCTGGACAACGCGCACCGTTACGCGAGCGAGCAGCCGGCGTCGATCCGGGTGCTGACCCAGCGCGTCGGCAGCGAGACCACCCTGCGGGTGTGGAGCGACGGCCCGCCGCTGGAGGCGGCGGTGCGCCAGCACCTGTTCGAGCCGTTCTTCTCCTCGGAGAGTCGCTCCAGCGGCCTGGGCCTGTACATCTGCCGCGAGCTGTGCGAGCGGCACGGCGCGCAGATCGGTTACCGGCGCGGCATCGGTCCCGGCGCAGCCCCGCGCCAGGGCAACGAATTCTTCGTGACCTTCCGCGCCGACAGCCCCGCACTTGCGGGCAACGCCTCATTTGACACAATAGCCATCTGATGGTCGCCCCTCCCGCATCCGCCGCGCACGTGCTCGTCGTCGACGACGAACCCGACCTGCGAACGCTGTACGAACTCACGCTGCTGCGCGAAGGTTATCGCGTGGAGGCAGCGGCGACGCTGGCCGAGGCCTGGCAGCAACTGCAGGCGCACCGCTTCGACGCCGTCATCACCGACATGCGGCTGCCGGACGGGCTGGGACTGGAACTGCTGCACGGGATGCTCGAGCAGCAGCGGCCCGAGCGCTGCATCGTCATGACAGCCTACGGCTCGGCCGAGAACGCGGTGGAGGCGCTCAAGGCCGGCGCCTTCGACTACCTCACCAAGCCGGTGGACCTCAAGCAGTTCCGCAGCGTCGTGGCCGCGGCGATCCAGGAGTCGCCGCCGCGACCGGGCCGCACAAGTCCGGCCCGCGCGCCGGCCGCGGGCGACCGGCCGGCCAGCAGTCGGGCCGCGCTGGAGCGGCTGGTCGGCGATTCGGCGGTGATGCAGCAGGTCAAGGAGCGCATCACCAAGGTGGCGCGCAGCATGGCGCCGGTGCTGGTGCGCGGCGAGTCCGGCACCGGCAAGGAACTGGTCGCGCGCGCCGTGCACGCGTGCAGCCACCGGGCTGACGGTCCGTTCGTGGCGGTGAACTGCAGCGCCATCCCCGAGCAGTTGCTGGAGGCGGAATTCTTCGGCGCGCGCAAGGGCTCTTACACCGGCGCGACGGCTGACCGCGAAGGCTATTTCCAGGCGGCGCGCGGCGGCACGCTGTTTCTCGACGAGATCGGCGACCTGCCGCTGGCGATGCAGTCCAAGCTGCTGCGCGCGATCCAGGAGCGCCAGGTGCGCTCGCTCGGCTCGACCCAGGAAGACGCGGTCGACGTGCGCATCGTCAGCGCCACCCATAAGGACCTGGCGGCCGATGTCATCGCGGGCCGGTTCCGGCAGGACCTGTATTACCGGCTGAACGTGATCGAAATCCTGGTGCCGCCGCTGCGCGAACGCCGCGACGACCTGCCCGAGTTGTGCGAGGCGCTGCTGGCCCGCATCGCCACCGAGTCGGCGATGCCCGTGCCGGTGTTGTCGCCCACGGTCCTGTCGCAGCTGTGCGCCCACCCGCTCAGCGGCAACGTGCGCGAGCTGGAGAACCTGCTGCACCGCGCGGTGGCGCTGAGCGACGGCGAGGAATTGCAGGTCGACTTCGCTCCCACGCAGGCAGTGCCGCCGGCCGGACCGGCCTTGCAGGAACCGGAGCCGGCGGCGCTCACCGCCGCCCGCGCCGCGGCGCCACCGCACGTGATGCCGGGCGACCTGCAGGCCTACCTCGACCAGCAGGAGCGCGAGATCCTGGTCAAGGCGCTGCAGGAGAGCGGCTTCAACCGCACCGCCGCGGCGCACCGGCTGGGACTGAGCCTGCGCCAGATCCGCTACCGGATCGCCCGGCTGGCGATTGCCGCGCCCGGCGGCGACGAGCCGAACGATGAGCGGCCCTGAGGCGAACGCGCCGGGATCGCTGTGGCGGGCCGGCTGGTACGGTTACGCGCGCCAGCTGGCGTCGCCCAATTTCGGCCCGCGCCCGGCCAGCTCGGTCATCGACCTGATCGTCGTGCATTCCATCAGCCTGCCGCCCGGCCGGTACGGCGGCGACGAAGTGCAGCAGCTGTTCACCAACACGCTGGACTGGAACGCCCACCCCTACTTCCAGCAGATCGAGGGCATGCAGGTGTCGTCGCACTTCTACATCCGGCGCAGCGGCGAGCTGTGGCAGTTCGTCAGTTGCGACGAGCGCGCCTGGCACGCGGGCCAGTCGCACTACCGCGGCCGCGGCAACTGCAACGACGACTCCATCGGCATCGAGCTCGAAGGGCTGGAAGGCGACGCTTTCGAGGAGGCGCAGTACGAAAGCCTGGGCGGTCTTTGCGCGGCGATTGCCCAGCACTATCCGATCGCCCATGTCGCCGGCCACGAGCACGTTGCCGCAGGCCGCAAGAACGATCCGGGCGCGGGCTTCGACTGGGGCAGCCTGCGCAGCGCGCTGGGCTGGACGGCGGAGCGTTTCCCGCAGCCAACGTAGGCGCGCGCGGGCCGCGCGGCGGCTGCCGTCAAGCAAGGTCTTACAGCCTCCGCAGCACTTGGCCGATCGTGACGCGGTACACTACCTGTAGTGGCGAAACGGCTGATAACCCCCAGATCTAGCGTTCTGGCAAGCCGTGAAAACCCGGCCGGGAAACTCAGTTGCCCGGCTGCAACGGCGGCGCGCCATGGTCCACACCGACCCGGCGGGCCGCGACCAGAGGCATCCAATCCGGACGCGGCCCGCTGGCGAAAAACCCCGAGAAAGCCGCATGCAGCCTGCATGGCGAAAGCTTGATGCTGCTTGCGGGCGGCTTCGCGCAGGATGCGCAGGCGGCGGCTTTCCATGGCGCCATTGCACGGTGGCGACAAGCTCGCCAGAACACTACATATAGCGCTTGAATTACCAGAAACCACTAGATATAGTGTCCCGACACCCGGAAACTGTTTTACCCGCGGACGCCGAAGGCGCCGCGATCACCCAAGAAAAACACGCAAGAGGAAACATGCAGATCGCTTCCATCACCTCCACCACCTCGGGCGCCGGCTACGCCGCCGGTGCCGGCCAGGACAGTACGGCAAACGCGACCGCTAACCCGCTGGCCCACTACCAGATCATTCGCCGCAACGGCGCCGTCGTCCCGTTCGAGCCGAACAAGATCGCGATCGCGATGATGAAGGCCTTCCTGGCCGTGCACGGCACCCAGGGCGCGGCTTCGGCCAGCGTGCGCGAAACCGTGGACGGCCTGACGCAGGCGGTGATCCGCGCCATGGTGCGTTCGCGCCCGGGCGGCGGCACTTTCCACATCGAAGACGTGCAGGACCAGGTCGAACTCGGCCTGATGCGCGGCGGCCACCACGAGATCGCCCGCGCCTACGTGCTGTACCGCGAGCGCCGCACGCAGGAGCGCGCCAAGCAGGCCGCACCGGAAGCGGCCAAGGCGCCGGTCATCCACGTGCTCGATGGCGGCCAGCGCATCCCGCTGGACCTGGAGCACCTGAAGGGCCTGATCGACTTCGCCTGCCAGAACCTGGGCGCCGACGTCAAGCCGGACCCGATCATGGCCGAGACCATGCGCAACCTGTACGACGGCGTCCCGATGGACGAGGTCTACAAGGCCTCGATCCTGGCGGCCCGCACGCTGATCGAACGGGATCCCGACTACACCTACGCGACGGCCCGTCTGCTGCTGCACACCATCTTCAAGGAAGTGCTGGGCCGCGACCTGCCGCCGTCCGAGATGGTGCAAAGCTACGCTGACTACTTCCCAGGCTTCATCAAGCGCGGCGTCGACGCCGAACTGCTGGACGAGAAGCTGCTGCAGTTCGACCTGAAGAAGCTGGGTTCGGCGCTGAAGGCCGAGCGCGACCTGAAGTTCGACTACCTCGGCCTGCAGACGCTGTACGACCGCTACTTCCTGCACGAGCGCAAGACCCGCATCGAGCTGCCGCAGGCGTTCTTCATGCGCGTGGCCATGGGCCTGTCGCTCAACGAGATCGACCGCGAAGCCCGCGCGATCGAGTTCTACGAAGTGCTCTCCAGCTTCGACTTCATGTCCAGCACGCCGACGCTGTTCAACGCCGGCACGCTGCGCTCGCAGCTGTCGTCGTGCTACCTGACGACGGTGCCGGACGACCTGGACGGCATCTACGAATCGATCAAGGAAAACGCCCTGCTGTCCAAGTTCGCCGGCGGCCTGGGCAATGACTGGACCCGCGTGCGCGCGCTCGGCTCCCACATCAAGGGCACGAATGGCGAATCGCAGGGCGTGGTGCCGTTCCTGAAAGTGGTCAACGACACGGCAGTCGCGGTGAACCAGGGCGGCAAGCGCAAGGGCGCGGTCTGCACTTACCTGGAAAGCTGGCACCTGGACATCGAGGAGTTCCTGGAACTGCGCAAGAACACCGGCGATGACCGCCGCCGCACGCACGACATGAACACCGCCAACTGGATCCCGGACCTGTTCATGCGCCGGGTGATGGAAAAGGGCGAGTGGACCTTGTTCTCGCCGTCCAATGTGCCGGACCTGCACGACAAGTTCGGCATCGAGTTCGAGAAGGCCTACGTCGCCTATGAAGAGAAGGCCAAGCGGGGCGAGATCAAACCCAGCAAGACCGTCCAGGCCGCCGACATGTGGCGCAAGATGCTGACGATGCTGTTCGAGACCGGCCATCCCTGGATCACGTTCAAGGATGCCTGCAACGTGCGCTCGCCCCAGCAGCATGCCGGTGTCGTCCACTCCTCGAATCTCTGCACCGAGATCACGCTCAACACCTCGGACACAGAAACCGCGGTCTGCAACCTGGGTTCCGTCAACCTGCTCCAGCACCTGAAGGACGGCGCGATGGACCAGGACAAGCTCAAGAAAACCATCACGACGGCGATGCGCAGGCTCGACAACGTGATCGACATCAACTACTACGCCGTCAAGAAGGCGCGCGACTCCAACCTGCGGCACCGACCGGTGGGCCTGGGCGTGATGGGCTTCCAGGACGCGCTGTATGAACTGCGTATCCCCTACTCCTCGGAGCAGGCGGTGGAGTTCGCCGACCGCTCGATGGAAGCCGTCTGCTACCACGCCTACTGGGCCTCGACCGAACTGGCGAAGGAACGCGGCAAGTACTCCAGCTACAAGGGCTCGCTCTGGGACAAGGGGATTCTGCCGCTGGACACGCTGGACATGCTGGAGAAGCAGCGCGGCGGATACGTCGAGGTCGATCGCTCGATGAGCCTGGACTGGGAAGCGCTGCGCAAGAAGATCGCGCAGGACGGCATGCGCAATTCCAACTGCGTGGCCATCGCGCCGACGGCGACCATCTCCAACATCATCGGCGTGGATGCCTCGATCGAGCCGTGCTTCGGCAACCTGTCGGTCAAGTCCAACCTGTCGGGCGAATTCACCGTCATCAACCACTACCTGGTGCGTGACCTCAAGCGCCTGGGCCTGTGGGACGACGTGATGGTGATGGACCTGAAGCACTTCGACGGTTCGCTGCGTCCCATCGACCGCGTGCCGCAGGAAGTGAAGCAGCTGTACGCCACTGCCTTCGAGGTGGAAACCACCTGGCTGGTGGAAGCAGCGGCGCGGCGCCAAAAGTGGATCGACCAGGCCCAGTCGCTCAATATCTATATGGCGGGTGTGTCCGGCAAGAAGCTGGACGACACCTACAAGCTGGCATGGGTCCGCGGCCTGAAGACCACGTATTACCTGCGCACGATCAGCGCCACACAGACGGAAAAATCGACGGTGACGTCGGGTCGGCTGAACGCGGTGTCGTCGGGCGGACAGGCGCAAGGCGGCATGAGCGCGCTCGATGCGGCGGCGGCTGCGGCTCGCTCGCAGATGAACGCGACGCCCGCGACCGACATCAAGTTCTGCGCGATCGACGATCCCGGCTGCGAAGCCTGCCAGTGAGAAAAAAACTGTCGGTGTTCTCTGACAAAACACCGATGCAATTGAGCAACACAATCGGGCAGTGATGTGAACGAACACTTTTCATTCGGCATCACTGCTCATATCATCCGAGCATTGGAAAACTTATGTTGACCTGGGACGAAGAAGTCAAGCCCACACCGCCAACGCAATTGAACAGCGGCTTCATTCAGAGCCGCGAGGTGAGCCATTCACCTCTTTCTTCTCAAGCCCCCTCCGATATTCCGCAATCCGCGACGCGCACTCTCGACGACGGGGCCGTGCTTCCCGCCGCCGGGACGGTTGCCGCGCGGGTGGTGCAGGCCACCGCGCACCGCCGCGTGAACGCTGCCGACAAGCGCATCATCAACGGCCAGACCGACGTCAACCAGCTGGTGCCGTTCAAGTACAAGTGGGCCTGGGAAAAGTACCTCGCCACCTGCGCCAACCACTGGATGCCGCAGGAAGTGAACATGAACCGCGACATCGCCCTGTGGAAGGACCCGAACGGTCTGACCGAGGACGAGCGCCGCATCATCAAGCGCAACCTCGGCTTCTTCGTGACGGCCGATTCGCTGGCCGCCAACAACATCGTGCTGGGCACCTACCGCCACATCACGGCGCCGGAATGCCGCCAGTTCCTGCTGCGCCAGGCGTTCGAGGAAGCGATCCACACCCACGCCTACCAGTACATCGTCGAGTCGCTCGGCCTGGACGAGGCGGAGATCTTCAACGCCTATAACGAGGTCCAGTCGATTCGCGACAAGGACCAGTTCCTGATCCCCTTCATCGAGGCGATCATGGACCCCAACTTCCACACCGGGACGCCGGAGAACGACCAGACGCTGCTGAAGTCCCTGATCGTCTTCGCCTGCCTGATGGAAGGCCTGTTCTTCTACGTCGGCTTCACCCAGATTCTGGCGCTGGGCCGGCAGAACAAGATGACCGGCGCCGCCGAGCAGTATCAATACATCCTGCGCGACGAATCGATGCACTGCAATTTCGGCATCGACCTGATCAACCAGCTCAAGCTCGAGAACCCGCACCTGTGGACGGCGCAATTCAAGGCCGAAATCAAGGTGCTGTTCCAGCAGGCCGTCGAGCTCGAATACAAATATGCCGAAGACACCATGCCGCGTGGCGTGCTGGGCATGAACGCATCCATGTTCAAGGGCTACCTGCGCTACATCGCCAACCGGCGCGCCACGCAGATCGGCCTGGAGGCGCTGTTCCCGAACGAGGAAAACCCGTTCCCCTGGATGAGCGAAATGATTGACCTGAAGAAAGAGCGCAATTTCTTCGAAACCCGCGTGATCGAATACCAGTCCGGCGGCGCGCTGAGCTGGGACTAGATCGACAAGACGGGAATGAACTTGAGATTTGCACGGGCCGACGACCACGCCGAAGAGCGGGAGACGGACCGGGCACCAGTGTTCATGGAGCTGGGCACGAGCCCAACTCCATGGATCGCTTCATGCAACCAACAAGCGTGAAGTGCTTCTTTAGTTGATGTTGATCAACTTGATCAAGGAGAATGAAAATGGCAACTGCGAAAAAAGCTACGGCTAAGAAAGCCACGGCGAAGCGTCCCGCTGCGAAGAAGTCGGCAGCAAAGAAGGCTCCTGCGAAGAAGGTAGCCGCGAAGAAGGCCCCGGCCAAGAAGGCCGCTGCGAAGCGTCCGGCCGCCAAGAAGTCGGCAGCCAAGAAGGCTCCGGCGAAGAAGGCCGGAGCGAAGAAGGCTGCAGCCAAGAAGGCGCCTGCGAAGAAGGCAGCTGCGAAGAAGACCACGGCGAAGAAGGCCGCGGCCAGGAAGCCGGCAGCGAAAAAGCGCCCGGCCGCGAAGAAGGCAGCGAAAAAGCCCGCTGCCAAGAAAGCAGCGAAAAAGCCTGCTGCCCCCAAGCCTGCGGCGAAGCCGATGGCCAAAGCGGCGGCAAAGCCAGCTGCAAAGCCGGCGGCAAAACCCGTAGCCAAGGCAGCTCCTGCTGCCCCGGCTATGCCTGCGGCTCAGACCACTCTGAACCCGCAAGCCGCCTGGCCTTTTCCGACGGCCAGCAAGCCCTAAGCGGTTTTCCGCTTCTCAGCCCGGCACCGCAAGGTGCCGGGCTTTTTCATTGGGCGGCCCGCGGCGCGTTGCTAGCGCTTGACCGAGACTAGTTCCACCTCGAAGGTCAGCGTCGCGTCCGGCGGGATCACTCCACCGGCGCCGCGCGCGCCGTACGCGATGGCCGGCGGACAGGTCAGGCGCGCCTTGCCGCCCGGCTTCATCATCTGCACGCCTTCGGTCCAGCAGGGGATGACGCGGTTCAGCGGGAATTCGGTCGGCTCACCGCGCTTGTACGAGCTGTCGAATTCCTTGCCATCCTGCAGCGTGCCGCGGTAATGGACCTTCACGGTGTCGGTCGCGGCGGGCGAGGCGCCGCTGCCTTCCTTGAGCGACTGGTAGACCAGCCCGCTCTTGGTGGTGACAGGGCTCTGGGCCAGCGCGGCACAGGCAACGAGGGAAAGCGCCGCAGCGCACAACATCAATCGCAATGGAATCTCCTTGAGGGCAACAGGCGATTATTGCCTGCCGCGCAGCACAGCTATTGCTCGCCCTGCACCAGCGCCATCCGGCGCCGCAACTGTTGCGCCTGCGCCAGCGCCCCGGCCAGTTCGGCGCGCCGCGCCTGCGCCCCCAGCCACGCCAGCAGCGGCCTGCGCCAGCCTTGCGCCGATGCCGTATCCACCGCCAGCTGCAGCACATCCGGACTTGCGCGGCCGGTCTCGAACATCACGCCCGCCGCCACCAGCCGCGCCAGCGGATCGGCAATCGCCTGCACGGCCGCCCCATCGGCGCTGGCCGCCGCCACCGCCTGATGCGCGGGTGGCAGCAGCGCCGCGTCCCGCGGCAATGCCTTGCCCGCCAGGTAATCTGCATAAGCGCGCTCCGCGGCCGGTGCATCGGGGCGCAGCGCGTCGAAGCCGACGCAGGGCTCGAACACCAGGCTGGCCACCCGCAAGCCGCAGCGCGTGAGTTCGGCCCGCGCCACCAGGCCGGCGTCGCCGGTGCGCGTGAGCTGCTCGCGCGCCCGCACGAATTCCGCCGCCTCGACGCGAGTGTCGGCAGCCATGAAGGCGTTGACGTAGCGCTCCAGCGACCCGTGGGCCTCCACCTGCCATTCAGGGGCCTTGGGTTTGCTGGCGCAGGCCGCCAGCAGCAGCACCAGCAGCAGGGATGCGATCCTGGTCATGGCAGCTTGATCTCCGAGTCGCGCGCGAATGGCCATTTGCGATTGATCTCGTTGATCAGCCCTTCGATCTTGCGCAGGTTGGCTTCCACGTCCGCCCGCAGCGGCCCGAGGTCGGCGGTGGCGCTCCTGACATTGGCGCCGACGCCCTGCACTTCGAGCAGCACGGCATCGACCTTCTTCAGGCTCTGGCGGGTGTCGGCCAGCAGGCCATCGAGCTGGCGCATGGTGTCACGGGCATCGCGCACCAGTCCCTCCTGGCCGAACACCTGGCTGTCGGCCTTGCCGGCCAGGCCGTCGACGCGCACCGCGAGCTGGTCCATGCGTGCCAGCAGGGTGTTGGTTCGGTCCAGCGCCGTCACCAGCTTCTTCGCGTCGGCCTCGTTGCCGAACAGCACGTGCAGCGCGCCTCGCGGGCCCTTGAGCCGGTCCGCCACCTCCTGCACGCTGGCCAGCGTGCTGCGCAGCGCCGCATCCTGTCCAGTCATGGCGTTGAGGTTTTCCAGCACCTGGCGCGCTTCGGCAATGACCCTGGGGATCTCGGCCGACGCATCGCCCTTGAGCACCTGCCGCACGGCGCCGTCAGGCAGCGGCGGATCAGCCAGCATCCCGGAGAAGGCCCGCAGGTAGGTTCCACCCACCACGCCACGCACCATGGTGAACACGCTGGAGGTGCGCAGCCAGTGCGCATCCTTCCTGGCGACGTCGATCAGGATGCGCACGTTGCCGTCGGCCGAGAGTTCAACGGCCCGCACCCGGCCGATCGGAAAGCCCGAGAAGGTCAGGTCCATGCCGGCCGCCACGCCTTCCGAATCGTCGGCGGCCAGCACCAGCGTCTGGGTCGGCTCGAACACGCCACGCGCATACAGCAGGTAGATCGCGGAGCCGGCAACCAGCAGCGCGGTGAACAGCAGCAGCAGCCGCGCCTTGAACTCCAGGTGGCGCACACCGCCGTGGGCCACGGGTTCGGAGTTGAGCACTGGCGTGTCGTGGGAGTCGGGCGATGGGCTCATGGCGTCAATAGTAGTTGCCGACCAGCGAGACCATTTCGATCAGCAGCAGCACCGCGAACATCCGTACCAGCCCCTGCAGCGCCGCGCTCTCGCGCGAGCCGTCGCCTTCCAGGTCGTACAGCGCCGACGCCATCGGGATCACCGACACCGCCAGGCTGAAGAACAGGGTCTTGAGCACGAAGATCAGCGACACGGCGAGGTTGAACACGTGGCCGAACATCCGCGTATAGAGCGCGACGCCGGCGGCGCTCAAGCCGTACACGGCCAGGTAGGCCAGTACCAGCGCCACCACGCAGCTCAGCGCGGCCAGCGTGATGGCGGAAAACACTCCGGCCACGACCCGCGGCAACACCTCGCGCGTCACCGGGTCCAGGCCCTGCCGGCGCAGCGCGTCGAAACGGCCGAGCCGGCGCATCTCTGCCAGCGCGGCGCCGTTGGGGATGGTGCAGCGCAGGGCGACGAACAGCGACGCGGTCAGAGGAATCAGCTCCAGCACCAGCACCCGGATCACCATCTCCAGCGCGTACTGCGACAGCCCGTAGCTGAACGCCGTCACCACCACGATGCGCGTGATCACCAGCGTGAGCAGCGCGCACAGCGCCGTGAACCAGCCCAGGATGGGCGCGGTATCGAGGTAGATGTGCCGGGCCAGGGCCTGGCCGATGCCGCTGCGATACGACGACGGCGACAGCGCCAGCACCAGCACGATGGCGCCGAACTCGACGATCCGCCACCAGCCGGCCAGCCAGCGCACCGGCACGCTGCCGATGCTGCCGAAGGCGCGGGACCAAGTGTCGGTGGATGCCATGCGGGGATGATAGCGGCGCACCGCCGGTCCAGCGCGGGAAAGCCGCTCCTAGAATGTGGCAACGGCCTGCGTGGCCAGGAGCAGGCCATGGAATCCACTTCTTGTGATTTGTTCGTCATCGGCGGCGGCAGCGGCGGCGTGCGTGCCGCGCGCATGGCCGCCCTGCGCGGCGCGCGCGTGTTGCTGGCGGAGGCGGCCGCGCTCGGCGGCACCTGCGTCAACGTCGGCTGCATCCCGAAAAAGCTCTACAGCTATGCCGCGCACTTCGGGCAGGACTTCGAGAATGCGGCCGGATTCGGCTGGGACACAGGCCAGCCGCGCTTCGACTGGAACCTGCTCAAGGCCAACCGGGCCCGCGAGATCGCCCGTCTCAATGGCGTGTACGCGAAGCTGCTGTCCGGGGCCGGCGTGGAGCTGGTGCGGGGCTGGGCCGAGCCGGTCGGGCCGAACCGGGTGCAGGTGAAAACCGAAGCGGGCGACCGCGTGTTCAACGCGCGCCACATCCTGATCGCGACCGGCGGCACGCCGAGCGTGCCGTTCTTTCCCGGCCACGAACACGTGGTGAGCTCGGACAGCATGTTCGACCTCGACCCGTTCCCGCAGCGCCTGCTGGTGGTGGGCGGCGGCTACATCGCCTGCGAATTCGCCTCCATCTTCAACGGCCTGGGCTCGAAGGTGACGCAGCTGTATCGCGGCCCGCGCGTGCTGCGCGGCTTCGACGACGACATCCGCGTCTTCATCGAGCAGGAGATGCGCAAGCACGGCGTCGACCTGCACACCTCGGCCGACGTCAAGGCGATCGAGAAGACCGCCGACGGCCTGCGTGCCCTGCTCGCTGACGGCCGCACTGTCATGGCCGACACCGTGCTTTACGCGACTGGCCGGGTGCCGAACGTGAACGGGCTCGGGCTGGAGGCGGTGGGCGTCAAGCAGGGAAAGGGCGGTGCGGTCGAGGTGAATGCCCAATACCAGACCTCGGTGCCGTCGATCCATGCAATCGGCGACGTGACCTCACGCATCCAGCTCACTCCAGTGGCCCTGGGCGAAGCCATGGCGCTGGTCGACCACCTGTTCGGCAAGGGCGAGCGGACAATGGGCTACGACTTCATTCCGACGGCAGTGTTCACGCACCCGAACATCGCAACGGTCGGATTGAGCGAGGCGCTGGCGCGCGAACAATTTGGCCAGGTGACGGTGTTCCGCAGCGAGTTCACCCCGCTCAAGAACACCCTGAGCGGCAGCGGCGAGCGCACGCTGATGAAACTGGTGGTCGACAGCGCGAGCGACCGGGTGGTGGGGCTGCACATGGTGGGCCCCGACGCCGGCGAGGTGGTCCAGGGATTCGCGGTGGCGCTCAAGGCCGGCGCGACCAAGGCGGTGTTCGACAGCACCATCGGCATCCACCCCACGGCGGCGGAGGAATTCGTGACGATGCGCGAACCGGTGCCGGCTGCGACCGGCACCTGACGCGCTCAGTTCAGGGGTTCGGAGTAGGCGCGAACGATGGCGGCCGGCTTCGGCTCTTCCGGTGGCAGGTAAATCGTCGTGCGATCGATCTTCGCGTCGTAGGCGGCGAGTTCGGCGCTGGCGCTGCGGATCACAGCGCGGTCCAGGGGAT
This sequence comes from Burkholderiales bacterium, assembly GCA_038244915.1. GTDB lineage: Bacteria > Pseudomonadota > Gammaproteobacteria > Burkholderiales > Burkholderiaceae_C > Ramlibacter. Next base: position 66,495 of record JBBRSZ010000018.1, read on the forward strand.
GGCACTGGCGCTGGCTCAGTTTGCTCAGCGACTCCGACTTCGCAATCATCTGACGCACCCGCTCCGGATCCATCATCAATTCGAACGGATTGGCTGCCATCGTTTCTGCTCTCATTCGCTTTCTCCTGGTAGGCGTGAACGCTTGTTTCGGTTGCGTCAACTTTAGGAAAGCGGCTAGCTCGGCAGGAGTCAGGTGAGTTCGTTACACGGTGTAGGACTTTGTCTCACGCGCAAGACGGCGCGACGGCGGCGCAATGGCGGCCCGTGATGCGGCGTTGCACAATAGGCCGCATGCCTTACCTGCCCCCTTTCATCGCTCCGAGCCGGCATACCGACCCTGAAAGCGCGCTGGCGCAGGTCCGCGAGATCTACGCGCAGCAGATCGGGCACCTGCGCGACGCGATGCAGCGGTTCGTCGCCGGTGAAAGCCTTCCCGGCCATGTCCGGGCCTGCTATCCGTTCGTTCGGATCCACACCGACACGGTGGTGCGGCAAAACGAGCTGGAAAGCTCGGGCCTGAGCTACGGCTTCGTCGCCGGCGCCGGCCGCTTCGAAACCACGCTGACCCGGCCAGACCTGTACCGCAATTACTACCTGGAGCAGTTCCGGCTGCTGCGGGAGAACCACGGCGTCGAACTGGAAGTCGGCACCAGCACGCAACCCATTCCGGTGCATTTTTCGTTCGCGGAGAACGACTACATCGAGGGTTCGCTGAGCCCGGCCCGGCGCGCGCTGATGCGCGACGTGTTCGACCTGCCGGACCTGGGCGCCATGGACGACGGCATCGCCAACGGCACCTGGATGCACCACCCCGGCGAGCCGCAGCCGCTCGCGCTGTTCACGGCGGCGCGCGTGGACTATTCGCTGCACCGGCTGCGTCATTACACCGGCACGGCGCCCGAGTGGTTCCAGAACTTCGTGCTGTTCACCAACTACCAGTTCTACATCGACGAATTCATCCGCTTGGGCCACGAGGAAATGGCCAACCCGGACAGCGACTACATCGCCTTCGTCGAGCCCGGCAACGTGGTCACGCGGCGGGTCGGCATGGCAGGCCATCCGCTCGACCCGCTGGGCGCATCACCCGAAGCCGCCCCGGGCACGCCGCCGCCGCGGCTGCCGCAGATGCCGGGCTACCACCTGATCCGCGCCGACCACGGCGGCATCACCATGGTCAACATCGGCGTCGGCCCGGCCAACGCCAAGACCATCACCGACCACATCGCGGTGCTGCGGCCGCATGCGTGGATGATGCTGGGCCACTGCGCCGGCCTGCGCAACAGCCAGCAATTGGGCGACTACGTGCTGGCTCACGCTTACGTGCGCGAGGACCACGTGCTGGACGAGGACCTGCCGCTGTGGGTGCCGATTCCGGCGCTGGCCGAGATCCAGCTGGCGCTGGAGCAGGCGGTGGCGGACGTCACGCAATGCAAGGGCGCCGACTTGAAGCGCATCATGCGCACCGGCACGGTCGCCTCCACCGACAACCGCAATTGGGAGCTGCTGCCGGGCAACCAGCCGCAGCGCCGTTTCAGCCAGAGCCGCGCGGTGGCGTTGGACATGGAGAGCGCCACCATCGCCGCCAACGGCTTTCGCTTCCGCGTGCCCTACGGCACCCTGCTGTGCGTCAGCGACAAGCCACTGCACGGCGAGATCAAGCTACCCGGCATGGCCAACCAGTTCTACCGCGAACGGGTCGACCAGCACCTGCGCATCGGCATGCGGGCGATCGAGATCCTGCGCCGTGAAGGCAGCCAGCGGTTGCACAGCCGCAAGCTGCGCAGCTTCGACGAGGTCGCTTTCCAGTAAAGACGCAAGGGCGGCGCGGGCGGCGTTGACTTAGCGCAATGCTGCCGCCGGAGGGATCCAGCACACTGGCTTGCAAGCGCTTCTCGTGCAGTTCCCAGATGCTCCCCCATGCCCCCGACCCGCTCCTGTCGCGCTGCTGGCCGCGGGCCGTGCTCGCCTGCGCCGTCCTGACCCTGCTGGCAGGCTGCAAGGCGTTGCCCGCGCAAAGTCCGCCCGCGCCCGAGACCGTGGTGCCCGACGTCTGGTCCAGCCTCGCCCCCGGCGCATCCGCAACACCCGGCGCCTCGCTGGCCCTTTGGTGGCAGCGCTTCAATGATCCGCAACTCACCGCGTTCGTCACTCAGGCGCTGCTGGCCAACACCGACGTTCGCACCGCGCAGGCCGCCCTGGCCCAGGCGCGCGCCTTGCGTGACGTGCGGGCTGCCAGCCTCGGCCCAACCATCGGCGGCTCGGCCTCGGCTCAGCGCAGCAAGTCCGGCGGCAGCGACACCGGTAACAGCTTCCAGGCCGGCTTCGATGCGAGCTGGGAGCCCGACGTGTTCGGCGCCAATCGCAGCGCCCTGAACGCCGCCCAGGCCGATGCCAAGGCCGCAGGAGCAAGTCTGGCTTCGGTCCAAGTGTCGCTGGCGGCCGAAGTCGCGGTGACTTACATCGACCTGCGCGGGCTGCAGGCGCGGCTGGCCATCGCCCGCAGCAATCTGGCTGCGCAGGACGAAACCCTGCAGATCACCCGCTGGCGGTCCCAGGCCGGCCTGGCGTCTTCGCTCGACGTGGAGCAGGCCGTGGCTGCCCGCGAGCAGAACGGCGCGCAGATCCCGTCGCTGCGGACCAGCGCATTCCAGTCCCTGAGCAGCCTGGCGGTGCTGACCGGCCAGGCGCCGGGAACGCTGCAGAGCAAGCTCGCCAGCGCGACCAACACCAGCGGCGTGCCGCAGCCCCCAGACGACCTGGCACTGGCCATTCCGGCGGAAACACTACGGCAACGCCCCGATGTGCGCGCCGCGGAACACCGCATCAGTGCAGCGCTCGCACGCGTTGCACAGGCCGACGCCGCGCGCTACCCCGGCTTCAAGATCAGCGGCTCTCTGGGCCTGCGAGCCCTGACTCTTGGCGGGTTGGGAAGCGGAGCCTCGGTCGCACAGGCGCTGCTGGCCAGCGTTTCGGTGCCCTTGTTCGACGGCGGCGCGATCCGGGCCCAGGTGCGGGCGCAGGAGGCCGCATTGGAGCAGGCACGCGTGAGCTACCAGGCGACAGTCCTCACGGTGTTCAAGGACGTGGAAGACGCCCTGGTGTCCCTGCACGGCGACCGCGAGCGGCTGGCCCGGCTGCAGGCGGCGGCCGTCGCCGCGGCCAATGCCGACCTGCTGGCCCGTCAGAACTATGCCAGTGGACTGATCGACTTCCGCACGGTGCTGGACACCCAGCGCACCCTGCTGGCCACCCAGGACAGCGTGGAAAGCACCCGTGCCGGCCTGAGCGGCGACCATGTGCGCCTCTACAAGGCCCTGGGCGGTGGCTGGACGTCCGGCACCGAGACCTCCTCTCCCTGACCCGTCACGCCTCACCCGGTCTTGCGCCCACGCCATGAATCCACCGTCCTCCCCTGCCGCGGCTCCTGCCGCCAGACCTTCCGCCGACGACCTGCAGACTCTGCTGGCCAATGATCAACCGCGCCACTGGTGGCAGCGCCGCCCGCTCTGGGTCGCTGCAGCCGCCGTGGTGTTGCTCGCCGCAGGCCTGGGCTACTGGCTGGCGCGTAACGAAGCCAGCGCAGCGCCGACCTACGTCACCGAGACGGTCCGCAAGGGCAACCTCACGCTCAATGTCATGGCCAACGGCACGCTGCAGCCGACGCTCGCCGTCAACATCGGCAGCGAACTGTCCGGCACCGTGAGGCGCGTGCTGGTGGACGTGAATGACATCGTCAAGAAGGGGCAGGTGCTGCTGGAGCTGGACACCGCCAAGCTGTCGGACCAGGTGCTGCGCTCACGCGCCTCGCTGGCGGCGGCTCAGGCCCAGCTGGCCGTGAGCGCTGCCACGGTCAAGGAGGCCCAGGCCAGCCTGGCGCGTTTCGAGGAAGTGGCACGCCTGTCCGGTGGCAAGGTGCCGTCGGCCGCCGAACTCGACACTGCACACGCCAACGTGGACCGGGCCCTGGCCAGCGAAACCAGCGCGCGGGCCAATGTGGCCGATGCCCGAGCCGCCGCCTCCACGGACGAGACCAACCTGTCCAAGGCCTCGATCCGGTCGTCGATCGATGGCGTGGTGCTCACGCGCACGGTCGATCCAGGCAACGCGGTGGCAGCGTCGCTGCAGGCCGTCACGCTGTTTTCCATTGCCGAAAACCTGGGGCAGTTGCGACTCGAGGTGAACGTGGACGAGGCCGATGTCGGCGCGGTCAAGGTCGGCCAGAAGGCCAGCTTCACCGTCAGTGCCTACCCGTCGCGCCCCTACCCGGCCAGGATCACCCGCGTGGCTTTCGGCTCCACCAAGACCGACAACGTGGTGACCTACGTGACCTACCTGGACGTGGACAACAAGGACCTGAGCCTGCGCCCGGGCATGACGGCCGCGGCCACCATCGTGGCCACCGAACGCACGGGCGTCCTGCTGGTGCCCAACACCGCGCTGCGCTTTACGCCGCCCAGCAATGCCGGCACGCCGGCTGCCGCAGCCAGCAGCAGCAGCCTGGTCTCCAAGCTGATGCCTCGCATGCCGCGCACCGGCGGGCGCAGGGCCACCGGCACCGACATCGCCCGCCAGGTTTACGTCCTGCGGGACGGACGGGCGGTCGCCGTCCCGGTGAAGACAGGCATCAGCGACGGCCGCATGACTGAGGTCAGCGCAGGCGAGTTGCAGGAAGGAATGGCCGTCATCACGGACCAGCGCGCGGCTGGAGCAACTCCATGACCCAGCCGCTGATCCGTCTGCGCGGCATCACCAAGGTCTATGGCGAAGGCGCAACCGCGCTGCAGGCCCTCAAGGGCGTGAACCTGGACATCGAGGCAGGCGATTTCGTGGCCATCATGGGCCCCAGCGGCTCGGGCAAGTCCACCGCCATGAACACGCTGGGGGGCCTGGACACGCCGACCGCGGGAGAGTACCTGTTTCAGGGCGTGCACGTCGAATCGCTCACGCGCGACCAGCGTGCGCGCTTGCGGCGGCGCTTCTTCGGCTTCGTGTTCCAGGGCTTCAACCTGCTGGCGCGCACCTCGGCGCAGGAAAACGTGGAGTTGCCGCTGCTCTACCGCGGTGAGCCGGCAGCAGCGCGCCACACCGCGGCCGCGCGCGCGCTGGAGGCTGTGGGCCTGAAGGGCTGGGAACACCACACACCGTCCGAGCTGTCCGGCGGCCAGCAGCAGCGCGTGGCGATTGCGCGCGCCATGGTGACCGAGCCGGCGGTGCTGCTGGCCGACGAACCCACCGGCAACCTGGACACCCAGCGTAGCCGCGAGATCATGGAGCTGCTGTGGCGCCTCAACGCCGACAAGGGCATCACCGTGCTGATGGTGACGCACGAGACCGATATGGCGTCCTATGCCCGGCGCATCGTGCGCTTCGTGGATGGCGTGGTGGCCAGCGACACCCGCAATGAGCATCCGGCCGGTCTGCATGAAGTCGATGCAGCCCCGCCACCCACGGTCCTGGAGGCCGGCTGATGCTGCTCAACACCCTGCTGCTGGCGCTGCGGTCGATCCGGCGCAACCTGCTGCGCTCCTTCCTCACCATCCTGGGGATCGTGATCGGCGTGGGCGCCGTCATCACCATGGTGACGCTGGGCAACGGCGCCACGCTGGCGGTGCAGAACCAGATCTCCAGCCTGGGCACCAACCTGCTGCAGGTGCGGCCCGGCCAGCGCCTGGGTCCAGGCACCGGCGGCGCCTCCGCCCCCGCCTTCAAGGAGGAGGACGCTGAAGCCATTGCCAGCCAGATTGGCGGCATCGCCGCCGTGGCCCCCGAGGCGCGCACCAGCAGCACCGTGGTGGCCAAGGGCCGCAACTGGACGACCAGCATCACCGGCAGCACCAACGCCTGGCTGGAGACCGGTAACTGGAAGCTGGCCGACGGTCGCGCGTTCTCCGACGACGAACAGCGCGCCGGCTCGGCCGTGTGCCTGATCGGCGCCACTGTCCGGCGCGAACTCTATGGCGCCGGCACCGCCGTGGGCGAGCAGCTGCGCGTCAAGCAGATTTCCTGCGAAATCGTGGGCCTGCTGGCCTCCAAGGGCCAGGGCGCTTTCGGCAACGACCAGGACGACGTGGTGCTGGTGCCGATCAAGACGCTGCAGCGCCGCATCACCGGCAACACGCGCGTCAACACCGTCCTGGTGTCCATGACGGAAGGCAGCGACCCCGAGCGGGTGAAAGCCAGCCTCACGCTGCTGCTGCGCGAACGGCGCAAGCTGGCCCCGAGCGACGAGGACAACTTCAACGTGCTGGACACCAAGCAGCTGGCCGACACATTTTCCGGAACGACCAAGGTCATGACGATGCTGCTCGGCGCCGTGGCCGCCGTCAGCCTGCTGGTCGGCGGCATCGGCATCATGAACATCATGCTGGTGAGCGTGACCGAGCGCACGCGCGAGATCGGCCTGCGGCTGGCGATCGGCGCGCTGGAACGCGAAGTGCTGCTGCAGTTCCTGATCGAGGCCGTGGTGCTGGCGTGCCTGGGGGGCCTGATCGGCATCGTGCTGGCGACCGGGGCCTCGATCGCGCTGGCCGGCGTGATGGATCTGCCCTACCTGTTCAACCCCGGCGTGAACCTGCTGTCGTTCGCGTTCTCGGCCGGCATCGGCGTGCTGTTCGGCTATTTCCCAGCCCGTCGCGCCGCCCGGATGGACCCGATCGACGCGCTGCGGCACGAGTGAGGCTAGGCGACGGTCCCCATGGCTTCGCCCAGGCGCACCGACCGGGTCGGCGCCCAGTCCGGCGTGAAGGTGACGACGTTCTTCGGGAACAGCATGACCACGGTGGAGCCGAGCAGGAAGCGACCCATCTCGGCGCCCTTGGCCAGCACGATGTGCTGGTCGTCGTAGCGCCATTCGCGGACCTCGCGGGTGCGCGGCGGATTGACCACGCCATGCCACACGGTGGCGACACTGCCGACGATGGTGGCGCCGACCAGCACGTTGACGAACGGGCCGAACGCGGTCTCGAACACGCAGACCACCCGCTCGTTGCGGGCGAACAGGTTCGGCACATGCCGCGCCGTCAGCGGATTGACGGAGAACAGGTCGCCTGGCACGTAGATCATCCGCGTCAGCCGGCCCTCGCACGGCATGTGGATGCGGTGGTAGTCCTTGGGCGCAAGGTACAGCGTCGCGAAATGCCCATGGTCGAAGCGATGCGCCAGCGCCTGGTCGCCGCCCACCAGCGCCCGCGTGGAGTAGCTGTGGCCCTTGGCCTGGAAGATCTGGTCGTGCTCGATCGGGCCGAACTGGCTGATCGCCGCGTCCACCGGGCAGACCAGCGGCGCGTCGGCGATCGGGCGGGCGCCCTCGCGCAAGGGGCGGGTGAAGAAGTCGTTGAAGCTGGCGTAGCTGTCGATGGCCGGATTGGCCGCCTCGGCCATGTCGACGCCATAGTGGGCGACGAACTTGCGGATGATGGCGTGGCTGATCGCGCCGCCCTTCCAGTTGGCCACCGTGCCGGCAAAAACCGTCATCAATCGCTTGGGCATCAGATATTGGGGCGTCACCGCAAGCCGGTCGGGCACATCGTTCACCAGGAGTCGTGGAACCGAAAATTCTAGGCTACCGGCCGCAGCCGCGGGGCCTGCGACACAATCGGGGCCATGACGCAGCTCCTGTTCGCGGCCAGCAACCTGAGCAAGCACTACGGCGCTGCGACCGTCGTGCAGGATCTGTCGTTCGGCATCGCGGCCGGCGAATGCCTGGGAGTGATCGGGCCCAATGGCGCCGGCAAGACGACCACGATCCGGATGTGCCTGGGCCTGACGGTGCCCGACACCGGCGAGATCTCGGCGCTCGGTCTGAAGATGCCCAGGGACGCCCTGGCCATCAAGGCGCAGGTCGGCGTGGTCACCCAGTTCGACACGCTGGACCCGGACTTCAGCTGCGCCGAGAACCTGCTGGTGTACGGCCGCTACTTCGGCATGAAGGACGCGCAGATCCGCGAGCGCATCCCCCGGCTGCTGGAGTTCGCGGCGCTGTCGCACAAGGCGGACGCCAAGCCCGGCGAGCTCTCCGGCGGCATGCGCCGGCGACTCTCGCTGGCCCGTGCCCTGGTGAATGACCCGAAGCTGCTGCTGCTGGACGAACCCACCACCGGGCTGGACCCGCAGGCCCGCCACCTGATGTGGGAGCGCCTGCAGTTGCTGCTGCAGCAGGGCAAGTCGATCCTGCTGACAACCCACTTCATGGACGAAGCCGAGCGGCTGTGCTCGCGCCTGCTGGTGCTGGACCACGGCCGCAAGATCGCCGAAGGCAAGCCGCGCGACCTGATCGCCGAGCACCTGGAGCCCGACGTGGTCGAGGCGTACGGCGATGGCGCGATGACGCTGGCCGGTTCGCCGCTGAAGGCGCTGGCGGCGCGGGTCGAGGTGAGCGGCGAAACGGTGTTCTTCTATACCCACCAGGCCAAGCCGCTGATCGACGCGCTGGCTGCCTGGCCGAAACTGCGCACACTGCACCGGCCGGCCAATCTGGAGGACCTGTTCCTCAAGCTGACCGGCCGCAAGATCCGGGAGGAAGGATGAAAGGATTGAGCAACCAGAGCATCTGGCGCGCGCCCGACCTGTCGCTGCGCTGGTGGCCCGTCTTCCTGCGCAACCTGCTGGTGTGGCGCAAGCTGGCCATTCCCAGCCTGGTGGGCAACATCGCCGAGCCGCTGATGTGGCTGGTGGCCTTCGGCTACGGCATGGGCGCGCTGGTGGGCCAGGTCAGCGTGCACGGCCCCGACGGCCCCGTGCAGGTGCCCTACATCCTGTTCCTGGCCAGCGGCTCGATCTGCATGAGCGCGATGAACGCCGCCTCGTTCGAGGCGCTGTACTCGGCGTTCTCCCGCATGCACGTGCAAAAGACCTGGGACGGCATCATGAACGCGCCGATCAGCCTGGACAGCATCGTGCTGGCGGAGATGCTGTGGGCCGCCTGGAAGGCGGTATTCACGGTCACCGCCATCCTGGGCGTGATGCTGGCGCTGAACATCAGCCACAGCCCCAAGCTGCTGGTGGTATGGCCGGTGCTGCTGGGAGCCGGCATCACCTTTTCCTGCATCGCGCTGATTTTCAACGCGCTGGCCAACGGCTACGATTTCTTTACCTATTACTTCACCTTGTTCCTGACACCGATGATGTTCCTCTCGGGCGTGTTCTTCCCGCGCGACCAGTTGCCGGCGCCGCTGCGCTGGGCCTCGGAGTGGCTGCCCCTGACCAATGCGGTGGAACTGGTGCGGCCGCTGTTCATGGACCGCTGGCCGGAGCATGCGCTGCGCAACGGCGTGGTGCTTGCCGCCTACACGGTGGCGGCGTTCTGGGTCGCGCTGGCGCTGACCCGGCGCCGCTTCCAGGGTTGAGCAGCGGTCCTTAAATCTGCTCGCGGATCAGGTCCGCGGCCTTCTCCGCGATCATGATCACCGGCGCGTTGGTGTTGCCACCGACGATGCGCGGCATGATGGACGCGTCGACGACGCGCAGGCGCTCGACGCCACGCACCCGCAACTGCGCATCCACCACGTCCATCTCGCCGCTGCCCATCCGGCAGCTCCCCACCGGGTGGTAGATCGTGTCGGCCTTGGCCCGGATGAACCCGGCAATCTGTTCGTCGGTCTGCGCCGCGGCCAATTCCGGCAGTTCGCGCCCGCCCAGCGCGGCCAGCGCCGGCTGGCCAAGCAGGCGGCGCATCGCCTTGAAGCCGCGCACCATCCGCGCCAGGTCGTCCGCCTCGCCCAGGAAGTTGGGGTCGATGCGCGGCGCCGCCGCCGGGTCGGCGCTGGCGAGCTTCACGCTGCCGCGGCTCTGCGGACGCAGCAGGCAGACGTGGCAGGAAAAGCCGTGGCCGAACACCGTCTTGCGCCCGTGGTCGACCAGCTTGCCGATCACGAAATGCAGCTGCAGGTCGGGAATGGCCTCGTCCGGGCTGCTGCGGATGAAGCCGCCGGCCTCGGCAAAGTTGGTGGTCAGCATTCCGCTGCGGTGCCTGCGCCATTCGAGGATGCCTTTGAGCACCCGCGCCGCGCCGGGCAGCGACAGGCCGAACAGGTCCTTTGCTGTAGGCGCATCCCACACCTGCACGACATCGACGTGGTCGTGCAGGTTCGCGCCCACGCCGGGCAGGTCGTGAACGACGGCGATGCCATGTTCGCGCAGCTGCGCTTGCGGCCCGATGCCGGAGAGCATCAGCACCTGGGGTGACTGCAGCGCGCCGGCGCACAGCAGCACTTCACGCCCCGCCTTGAGCTGGCGGCGTTCGCCCCTGGCCTCGAACTCGACACCCACGGCGCGCCGGCCTTCCATCAGGATGCGGCGGGTTCTGGCGCCAGTGATCACCTGCAGGTTGGTGCGATGCAGGTTCGGGGTGAGGTAGGCCCTGGCGGCGCTGAAGCGTTCGCCATTGCGATGAGTCACCTGGTACACGCCCACGCCTTCCTGCTCGGCGCCATTGAAGTCCGTGTTCTCGCGATAGCCCGCCTGCAGTCCCGCCTGCATGAACAGCGGCCCGAAGCGGCTCGGACTGCGCGGGTCCATCACGTTGAGCGGGCCGCCGGCGCCGTGCCAGGCGTCGGCGCCCCGCTCGTTGTGCTCCGCCCGCTTGAAGTACGGCAACACGTCGTTCCAGCCCCAGCCGGCATTGCCCTGCGCGGCCCAATGGTCGTAGTCACTTCGGTGGCCGCGCGTGTAGATCATCGCGTTCACCGAACTGGAGCCGCCGAGCACCTTGCCCCGGGGCTGGTAGCCGCGCCGCCCGCCCAGCCCTGGCTGGGGCTCGGTTTCGAATCCCCAGTTCGCCTGGCCGGTCCTGGCCAGCACGGCCAGCCCGGCTGGGCAATGGATGAGCACGCTGCTGTCCGGGCCGCCCGCCTCGAGCAGCACGACCTGCACTGCGGGGTCTTCGCTCAGGCGCGCAGCCAGCACACAGCCCGCCGAACCGCCGCCGACGATGATGTAGTCGATCATTTGTCTCCTCCACTTTAGGCACGGAAGCTACATCCAATATGGCCAAACCGCCAGGGCCCCTGTAACATTCGCACACTATTTGCCTCGGGGACCCACACGTTGACGCCCGACACCCCTGCCGCTCGCACCCCGGAATCCGATTCCGATGCTCACGCACTGACGTTGCGTTCGAGTACAGAGTTGCAGATGGTCCCGCCCGAGCGTGATCCCGCCACCGCCTCCATGAACGCGGCCACGCCGGCCGCCGTCCCCGCTCCGCAGACGCCCCCCTCACTGTCGCTGGCCAGCCTGACACGGTTCGAAACAGCCTTGCCGGCTGCCGCCGCCCTGCCGCGCCAGCTGGTCGGCACGCCGCCGCCGGAACTGACATGGGTCTTCGCCAGCGTCGCGCTGGCGGCAGGGGTGGGCTGGCTCTACGAGCGGCGCCGCCGCGTGCGACTGGAGGTCGACGGCGATGCGGGCCTCTGGCCGACCGCCCCGGGGGCCCACCGAAGGGAGTCAACCCCTGGGATCGACGAGACCTTTCCGGACGGCCGGGAGATCGTCGAGGCGGCGCGCCCGGTGTACGTGACGGTGATCGGCGACACGCCGTCGCGGCGCGAGGCAACGCTGGTCGACCTGCACGACCTGAACTGGAAGCTTCGGAAACTGGCCGGGCGGCGCGACTTCAAGGCCGCGGCCGAACTGCTGGAACAGCACCTGGTGGACTTTCGCTACAGCAGCCCCTGGGTGTTCCTGGAACTGCGCGAGCTGTACCAGAGCCTGGAGCGGCGCGAGGAATGGGAACTGGTGCGCGACGCCTTCCGCACCCGCTTCGGCCAGAACGCGCCGCAATGGAATGCGGCATCGACCGCCGGCGAAGAGATCGCCAACGACAGGCAGTTGTGCGGCGACCTGTTGCGCAAATGGCCGCAGCGCGAAGCCCGCATGTTCATCCTGCGCTGGACGCTGGGCGACGCGCAGTCGCGCCAGAAAGGCAGCGGGCCGCCGCAGCTCGCGCTAGGCGTGTACCGCGACATGCTGCTGCTGGACTCGATCCTCGACGAGGTGATGGTGTCCCGGTCGGCGGCGCCTCCCGTGCTGGCCACCCTGGCCTGACCCCGAACGCAAGTCACTACTATCCATGTGGCAATTTCATTGTGCACAATTCAATTGCTCGATATAATTCACGTCATGGCTTCGACACCCCTCACCAACAACAGGGCCCTGCTTCTGGACAACCAGCTGTGCTTCGCCCTGTACTCCGCGTCGCTGGCGATGACCAAGCTGTACAAGCCGCTGCTGGCAGAACTGGGGCTGACCTATCCGCAGTACCTGGTCATGCTGGTGCTCTGGGAGCGCGACGGGTTGATGGTGTCCGAACTGGGCGAGCGTCTGTTCCTGGACTCCGGCACCCTGACGCCCCTGCTCAAGCGGCTGGAGGCCGCCGGCCTGATCGCACGCATTCGGGCGCTGGACGACGAGCGCCGCGTCCATGTGACGCTCACTGTCGCCGGTCGCAAGCTCAAGACCCGCGCGGCCAAAGTGCCGGCCAGTATTGTCCAGGCGGTGCAGTGCCCGCTTCCAGACATCGTTTCACTGACCCGGCAGGTGCAAGCCCTGCGCCAGCGCCTCACCGCCTGAACCCTCCAACCCACCCACGAAAGCCAACCATGACCGCCAAGCTCGAAAAAGTCCTGTACACCGCCAAGGCCCACACCACCGGAGGCCGCGACGGCGCCGCCCGCACCGACGACGGCCGCCTCGACATCAAGCTGTCGTCGCCCGGCACCGCCGGCACCGGCACCAACCCGGAGCAGCTGTTCGCCGCCGGTTACGCCGCCTGCTTCATCGGCGCGATGAAGGCGGTCGCCGGCATGCAGAAGCTCACGCTGCCGGCCGACCTGGCGATCGACTCCAGCGTGGACCTGGGCAAGGTCGGCCAGGGCTACGGCATCGCCGTCACGCTGAACGTGAGCCTGCCGGGCATGGAGCGCGACGCCGCCCGCAAGCTGGTCGACGCCGCCCACCAGGTCTGCCCGTACTCCAACGCCACCCGCGGCAACATCGACGTGACCATCAACGTGGTCTGATCACGGCGCCCTGTCGCCCAAGCGGCCCGCCTGTGTTGAACGGGCGGGCCGTTTCGTTTACGGTGGCCTCATGAGCACCACAACCCTCCTCGTGCGCAAGGACAGCCTCGCGCAAACCCGGCTCCACGAAGCGCCCGACCTGCCGCTGGCCGCAGGCGAGGTGCGCTGCCGGATCGACAGGTTCGCCCTCACATCGAACAACATCACCTATGCGGCGTTCGGCGACGCGATGAACTACTGGCAGTTCTTCCCCACCGCCCAGGACGGCTGGGGCGTGGTGCCGGTCTGGGGCTTCGCGACGGTGGTGCAGTCGCTGCATCCGGGCGTGGCGGTGGGCGAGCGGCTCTACGGCTACTGGCCGATGGCTGACCATGCGGTGCTGCAACCGGCGCGGCTGACGGCCGCCGGTTTCAACGACGCGGCGCCGCATCGGCGCGAGCTGCATGCCGTCTACAACCAGTACCTGCGTTGCAGCGCCGACCCGTTCTACAGCGTGGACAGCGAAGACGCGCAGGCCTTGCTGCGGCCGCTGTTCATCACATCGTGGCTGATCGACGACTTCCTGGCCGACAACGCCTTCTTCGGCGCCGACACCATGCTGCTCTCCAGTGCCTCGAGCAAGACGGCGTACGGCACGGCGTACCAATTGGCGCGACGTCCGGGCCTGCAGGTGGTGGGCCTTACTTCCGCTCGCAACAAGGCCTTCTGCGAAAGCCTGGGCTGCTACACCCGGGTCCTGGCATATGACGAACTCGCGCAAGTGCCGGCGCAAGCCAGCGCCGTCTACATTGACTTCGCCGGCAACGCGGGCCTGCGGCGCGCGGTGCACAGCCGCTTTCCCAACCTGAAATACAGCTGCTCGATCGGCGGAACCCACGTGGAGCAGCTGGGCGGCGCCCGCGACCTGGCGGGGCCGCGTCCGGTGCTCTTCTTCGCGCCGGCCCAGGTCAAGAAGCGCAATGCCGACTGGGGACCGCAGGCCCTCGGACAGCGGCTGGTCCAGGCCTGGCAGGGCTTCCACGCCAAAGTGGCGAATCACGCGGCGCCCTGGCTGTGGGTGGATCATCACCAGGGAGCTGCGGCGGTGCAGGCAGCCTATTTGCAGGTGCTGGCCGGACAAGGGGACCCCGCGCGCGGCCACGTCCTGTCGCTGTCGAAAGCCTGACAGGTGGCGCGGGGTGACAATCTCGCATGTCTTCCCATCCCTATGAGCACCTCACGCCCGATGTGGTGCTCGACGCCCTCTCCTCGGTCGGCCTGCACGGCGACGGCCGCCTGCTGGCGCTGAGCTCGTACGAGAACCGCGTCTACCAGGTCCAGCTCGAGGACCCCTACCAGGGAAACGACAGTGTCGTCGCCAAGTTCTACCGGCCGGGGCGCTGGAGCGAGGCGCAGATCCTGGAGGAGCACAGCTTCTCGGCGGAGTTGATGGCGGCGGAAATCCCGGCGGTCGGCCCGCTGGTGCTGGCGGGCCGAACCCTGCACGAACACGCCGGCTTTCGCTTCAGCGTCAGTCCCAGACGCGGCGGCCGCCGGCCAGAACTGGACGACTTCGAGGTGCTGGAGTGGATCGGCCGCTTCCTGGCTCGCATCCACACAGTCGGCGCCGCCAGGCCCTTTGTCGCGCGACCGCAGCTGGACGTGCAGACCTTCGCCATCGAACCGCGCGACTGGCTGCTGGCCCATGACGCGATCCCGCTGGACGTGCAGGGCACCTGGCTCAAGCACTGCAACGAAGCGATCGGCATGATCGCGGCGGCGCTGGACGCCAGTCCATCCCACCGAATCCGGCTGCATGGCGACTGCCATCCCGGCAACATCCTGTGGACGCCGGACCAGGGGCCGCACTTCGTCGACCTGGACGATGCCTGCACCGGCCCCGCGGTGCAGGACCTGTGGATGCTGCTGTCAGGCGAGCGACGCGAGCGGACCCAGCAACTGGGCGCGCTGGTGGACGGCTACGAGCAGTTCCGCGAGTTCGACCGGCGCGAGCTGGCGCTGATCGAGCCGCTGCGGACCCTGCGGCTGATCCACTACAGCGCCTGGCTGGCGCGGCGCTGGGACGATCCGGCCTTCCCGCCAACCTTTCCCTGGTTCGGCAGCAGCGACTATTGGCAAGGACAAGTGCAGATGCTGCAGGAGCAGCTCGAGGCGATGGCCGAAGACCCGCTTGCCGCTTGATACAACTGGCGACGCTCAATCGGGGAAAACGCTCTCCGGGCCGGGGACCCGTATCTAGCATGCTAACGAAAAAAGGAGGGTTCCCGATGCACCGTCGTTCCGTTGTCGCCGCAGTCCTTGTGGTCACCGCCGCCAGCTTCGCCGCCGCCCAGCCGGCCTGGCCGACCAAGCCGATCACCATGGTCGTTCCGTTCCCGCCGGGCGGGCTGGCCGACATCGTGGCCCGGCCCGTGGCTGAAGCCATGTCGCGCGAGCTGGGCCAGCCGGTCCTGGTCGAGAACAAGGCCGGCGCCGGCGGCGGGATCGGGATGGCATACGTCTCCAAAGCCCCGGCGGACGGCTACACAGTGCTGATGTCCCTGTCGTCCCTGACGGTGATCCCCGAGGCCGACGTGGTGCTGGGGCGCAACCAGATGTTCGCGCTCAATTCGCTGCGCCCGATCGCGCGCTACACGGCCGACCCGACGGTGCTGGCGGTGCGGGCCGATTCGCCCTGGAAGACCGCCAGGGACTTCGTCGAGGACGCGAAGAAGCGCCCCGGCGCCATCAATTACGGCTCGTCAGGCAGCTACGGGACCATGCACGTGCCGATGGAGATCCTGTCGCAGACCGCCGGCATCAAGATGACCCACGTGCCATTTACTGGCGCCGGCCCGGCGGTCGTCGCGCTGCTGGGCGGCCAGATCGACGTCGTGTCGTCGGGCCCGGCCACGGTGCTGCAGCACGTGAAGGCCGGCAAGCTGCGGGTGCTGGCCCACTGGGGCAACGGCAAGCTCGACGCCCTGCCGGACGTGCCCTCGCTGAAGACGGCCGGCTACAACGCCGAATACGCGCAGTGGTCGGGGCTGTTCATCCCGGCGGCCACGCCGGAGCCGGTGGCGCAACGCCTGCGTGCCGCGGCGCGGGCAGCGGCCCTTGACCCCAAGGTGAAGGAAGTGATCCTCAATGCGGGCAGCCCCATCCTGTACCAGGACACGCCGGAGTTCGAGAAATACGTCCAGGCCGACGCCAGGCGCATGGCCGAGGTCGTCAAGAAAATCGGCAAGGTGGAGTAACTCATGGCAATGCATCGCGGCATCCCTCGCTCACTGCTGCTGGCCGTCGCCCTGGCCGGCTCGCTGCTGGCACCGCATGCGTTCGGGCAGGCCTATCCAAGCCGACCAGTGAAGATCATCGTGCCGTTCGCCACCGGCGGTCCGGCCGACATCTATGCCCGCTTCATCGCGCAGCGCCTGCAGGAGGCGATGGGCCAGCCGTTCATCGTGGACGACAAACCGGGGGCCGGCTCGGTGATCGGCACCGACGTCGTCGCGAAGTCGGCGCCCGACGGCTACACCCTGCTGCTGATGTCCAACACCCACACCGTCAACGAGACGCTGGTTCCCAGCAAGCCGTTCGCCCTGATGCGGGATTTCGTCGGGATTGCGCCCATCAACTACTCGGACCTGGTGCTGGTGGCCAATCCTGCCCTGAAGGCATCGAGCGTCAAGGATGTGGTCCGCCTGGCCAAGGCCCAGCCTGGGAAGCTCAACTACGCATCCTCGGGCGTGGGCACGCCGTACCACATGGCCGGGGAGCTGTTCAAGAGCATGGCTGGCGTCTACCTGGTGCACATCCCCTACAAGGGCAGCTCCGGGGCGCGCACAGACGTGATCGGCGGCCAGGTCGACATGATGTTCGACGCCGTCACCACCATGGTGGAGCAGATCAAGTCCGGCAAGGTGAAGGCGATCGCCACGACCGGGCGGCAGCGCTCGGACGTATTGCCTGACATTCCCACGTTGAAC
>JBBRSZ010000019.1:0-83157 GCA_038244915.1 Burkholderiales bacterium
AACCAGGTCGTCATAGGCACCCTGCGCGCCGAACGAAGCGTTATTGGCCTGCGCCACCCAGCGGTCGTAAGCGCGCCAGCGCGTGGGATCGCCCCCCCAGCTGTCTCTCAGGCGCGCGTACTCGCGCCTGAAATCGTCGAACTCCTGCTGCTTGCTGGCGGACAGTCCGGACGACACGGCTGGCGGATCCTCATAAAGCGCGGCCAGCCGACGCCGCGTCGCCTGCGTCAGTGCGCGGAACTGGCCGCGGCGGCCATCGTATTGCGCGTATTCGGCGCGCGCGGCTTCGCTGGCCTGGGCCAGCCAGCGGGCACTGCCGAGACGCTCGACCGCCGTCGCGAAGGATTCGTTGAAAGTGGTGTCGCCGTTGACGTAGACCACCTGGTGCGCCAGTTCGTGGAAGATCAGCCGCGCCAGTTCGCCCTCGGGATAGTTGATGAAGGTGCTGAGCAGCGGATCGCCGCCGGCCCAGTTCATCCATCCCAGCGTCGAATACGCGGGCACCGGGTAGACCGAGACCTCGAGCCCCTCGGCTGCGAGTTGCGCCGCCTCAGCGCGCGCCTCCTTCTCGTCGAAGTAGCCGTGGTAGCCGACACAGCCGGTCACCGGGAAGCACCAGGTCTTGAGCGTCAGCGAGAACGCGGGTGCCGCCACCACGTTCCAGACCGCCGCGCTGCGATGCAGGTCGGCGTAGCGCCGGTAGCTGGGGTTGTCCGGCAGGTGCAGCGCCGTCACGGCGAAGCCGCGGATGCGCTGGCTCAGGGCCAGTCGCGCCTTCAACCGTTCGGGCGAGCTGCCGTCCTCCAGCCAGTCGGCGACCGGCCTGGCAGCGCCCATCAACTGCAGGTGGCCGGTGGCCGATTGCCAGTAGTAGCCGAGGTTGGAGCAGCCGCTCAGGCACAGCGCGGCCGCCACCACTGCCGACGCCACGCCTGCAAGAGCCATCGAGACTGCCGTCTTCACGCCGCCTGCACTTCGACCAAGCAGTCATAGAAGACCGGCCCGCGTCCCAGGTCGGTAAGCTTCTGGCTGGTCAGCTGGTTGACGTTGGTGCCGTCCAGACCGAGCTTGCGCCACCAGATGCCCAGGCCATTGACCACACCGGGCCGGGCCCGGTCCGTGACCTGCACCTTGCAGCGGTATTCGCCGCGGTCGTTGAAGACGCGCACCACCGAGCCAGTGGCGATGCCACGCGCCGCCGCGTCGCTGGCGTTGATTTCCAGCAGCGGCTCGCCTTCGATGTCACGCAAGCTGCGCACGTTGGGAAAGGTGGAATTGAGGAAGTTGCGCGCCGGCGGCGAAATCATCGCCAGCGGATAGCGCGGCGAGGAGCCGGCCAGCTCGTAGTTGGGGAGGTGGTCGGGCAATCCGTCCAGCCCTTGGCGCGCCAGCCGGGCGCTGAAGAACTCGCACTTGCCCGAGGGCGTCGGGAAGCTGCCTTCGGCGAACGGCGCGTCGGGGATCTGCAGCGTGGCGAAGCCCTGGTCCAGGAGCTGCTGGAAATCGACGCGATCGCCGAAGGCCTGCCGGCACATGGCCTGGTCGTCGTCGGCGAAGCACGCCTCGTCGAATCCCATGCGGGCCGCCAACGCACGGAACACCGCAGAGTTGGGCCGGGCCTGACCCAGCGGCGCGATCGCGGGCCGGTTCAGCAGCACGTCGGTGTGGCCGTAGGACGTGTGGATGTCCCAGTGTTCGAGTTGGGTCGTCGCCGGCAGGATGTAGTCGGCATAGTCCGCGGTGTCGGTCTGGAACTGCTCCAGCACCACCGTGAACAGGTCTTCGCGCGCGAACCCCTGCACCACCTTGGCCGACTCCGGGGCCACCGCCAGCGGATTGGAGTTGTAGACCACCACCGCCTCGATTCGCGGGCCGAATTGCGGCGACGACGGCCGCAGCAAATCGTCGCCGATGGTGACCATGTTGATGGTGCGCGGCGAGCGGCCGGCCAACAGCTCGGGCCGCTGCAGCGTCCCCTTGTCGACCGGGAACATGCCGGAGCTTGACAGCAGCAAGCCGCCGGCGCGATGCCGCCAGGCGCCGGTCAGGGCCGGCAGGCAGGCAATCGCCCGGGCAGCGTTGCCGCCGCCGCGCACCCGCTGCATGCCGTAATTCAGGCGGATGGCGGCCGGCCGGGTGGTGCCCCAGTCGCGCGCCAGGTCGCGGATCTGCTGCGCCGCAATGCCGCAGACCTCGGCCGCGCGCTCCACGTTCCACAGCAGGGCCCGCTCACGCAGCCCTTCCCAGCCGAGCGTGTGGCGGGCGATGTAGTCGTGATCCAGCCAGTCGTTGACGATCAGTTCGTGCATCAGCGCCAGCGCCAGCGCGGCATCGGTGCCGGGGCGCAGCTGCAGATGGGCGTGGCACTTGTCGGCGGTTTCGGTCTTGCGCGGGTCGATGCACACCAGCTTCGCGTCATTGCGCTTGGCAACCTGCGCCAGCCGCCAGAAGTGCAGGTTGCTGGCAATCGAGTTGCTGCCCCAGATCACGATCAGCTTCGACTCGGCGAAGAACTCCACCTTCATCCCGATCTTGCCGCCCAGCGTCTGCACCAGCCCCTCGCCGCCGGCCGCCGCGCAGATCGTGCGATCCAGGAGCGAGGCGCCCAGCCGGTTGAAAAAGCGTGCGGCCATGCCCTCGCCCTGCACCAGGCCCATGGTTCCGCAATAGCTATAGGGCAGGATCGCTTCCGGATCGCGGCTTGCGATGTGCTTCAGGCGCGAGGCGATGTCGTCGAGCGCCTCGTCCCATCCCACCGGCTGGTAGCGGCCCGACCCCTTCGGGCCGACCCGCTTCAGGGGCTGCGTCAGACGCTCGGGGTGGTAGCTGCGTTCGGTGTAGCGGGAGACCTTGGTGCACAGCACGCCGTCGGTCGGTCGGTGGGCTGGATTGCCCTGCACCTTGATCGCAATGCCGTCAAGCACCGTCGTCACCAGGGCGCAGGTGTCCGGACAGTCGTGGGGGCAGGCGCCCCGGACTTCGTGGGTGGAGCCGGCGTCGGATTGAGCCGCAAGAGTGCTGGGACTGGCCATCCACCGATCGTATCCGCCCGATGGCAGGGCGAGGCTTCCAGACGTTTCCGGTCAAGTCATCGACCTGACAGGGTTCTCCCTGATGCAGAGCGACAATGGCGCATGCTGAACCGCCGAACTTTCACCCGCGCTCTGGGCGCACTGGCCGTCGTGGGTGCGCCGGCTGTCCGGGCCCAGGGCGACCGCATCGTCCTGGGCCAGTCCGCCCCGTTCACCGGCCCGGCCGCCCAGCTGGGCATCCAGTTCAATCTCGGCGCCAATCTTTACTTCGAGCAGGTCAATGCGATGGGCGGAGTTGCCAGGCGCAGCATCCACCTGGTGCATCTCGATGACGGCTATGAGCCGGAGCGCTGCGTCGAGAACACCCGCCTGCTGCTGGCGGACGAGCCGGTGTCCCTGTTCGGCTACATCGGCACGCCCACCAGCGTGGCCGCCCTGCCCCTGGCCACCGCCGCCAGGGTCCCTTTCTTCGGGCCTTTCACCGGGGCGATGGCGCTGCGCCAGCCGGGCAACCGCTACGCTTTCCACGTGCGTGCTTCGTACAACGACGAAACCGCCCTGATCGTCAAGCAGCTCACCAGCCTGGGGCTCAAGAAGATCGCGGTGTTCTACCAGAACGACGCCTACGGCAAGGCGGGCCTGGACGGTGTCACCCTGGCGCTGGGCAGGCAGGACCTCAAGCCGACGGCGCTGGCGACGGTGGAGCGCAATTCGGTCGATGTTGCCGGCGCCGTGAAGACGCTGGCCGCCGCTCAGCCCGATGCCATCGTGCAGATCGGCGCCTACAAAGCCTGCGCCGCCTTTATCCGAGCGGCCCGCAAGGCGGGCTACGGCGGGACGTTTTACAACGTGTCGTTCGTCGGCACGCAGGCCCTGGCGGACGAACTGGGCAAGGATGGCGCGGGCATCGTCGTGTCCCAGGTCGTGCCCTCGCCCTACAACGCGGCCCGGCCGATCGCCCGGGAATTCGTGGACGCCGTGAAGAAGGCCGGCGGCGACTACCAGTCCAACTTCTCCAGCATGGAGGGCTACGTGGCAGCCAAGGTGATGGTCGACGGGCTGCGGCGCGCCGGCAGCAAGCCCGGCCGCGAGTCGCTGATCGCCGGACTCGAATCGCTTGGCGGCCAGTCCTACGGCGGCTTTTCGGTCTCCCTCTCGCCGGCCAGCCACGTGGCGTCATCGTTCGTCGAACTGTCGATGCTGACCGGGGACGGCCGCGTACGCACCTGATTGGCCTTTGTCGGTGGCGGCCTGCGTGACCGTCAGCGAGATTCGTTTTTGCGCCGCCGCTTGACCAAGCGCAGCCTTTGGCTCGGTGATCCGCCCGATACTTCAAACTCATCAACCGAAAGGGCCTTCATGTCCACCAAAAAATTCCTGCGCGGCGCTTCTGCTGTCCTTGCCCTCACCGCCGCCGCCTTCGCCCTGAACGTCAGCGCCCAGTCGGCCAATCCGACCGGTCCGACCAACAGCAACACCAACAAGGCCGGCGAAGCCTATCCGAGCGACCCGAACGCGGCCAACCCCAAGCCGAAGATGAGCGTACTCCAGAAGGCCGAGGACTCCCGTCCGGTCAAGGCGACCAAGCGCGTTGCCAAGAAGTCCAAGAAGGCCGTCAAGCGCACCGGCCATCGCGTCGCCAATGCGGTGCGCAACACCGGCGACAAGATCGCCAACAAGCTGCCGCCGGCACCGGCCCAGCCCGCGCCGATCAAGCCCTGATGGGCTTCAACCGATTTCATGCGTGGCCGCCAGGCCGCGCATGAAGGCCTCGCAGCGCGCGAGCTGCTTGAGGCTGACGTATTCGTCGGGTTGATGGGCCTGCACGATGCTGCCCGGCCCGCAGACGACGGTGGGAATCCCCGATTGCTTGAAAATTCCGGCCTCGGTGCCGAACGCCACCAGCGTCGTGTCCTGCGTGCCTGCAAGGCGCTGCGCCAGCCGGGTCACGCTGTCTCCCGTCGAGCCCAGGAAACTGGGAATCTCGCAGATGGTTTCGAAGCGAAAGCCCGCTTCCGGCGCCACCTTCTTCATCGCCGGCTCCAGCGAACGCGCGTGGGCGACCACTTCGGCCTGCATGGCCGCGGCGTCCGCCGTCGGCAGGTCGCGGAATTCATAGCGAAACTCGGCGTCGCGCGGCACCACGTTGTCGGCGATGCCGCCGTGGAACTGGCCGACGCTGGCGGTGGAAAACGGCACGTCGAAGCCGTCGTAGCGCGCCTCGCTGCGCTCGAAGCCTTCGGCCATGTCGCGCACCTTGCCGACCAGCCGCGCCGCCATCTCGATCGCGTTCACGGACTGCGGCGTGAGCGAGGAGTGCGCCTCCTTGCCGCGTACGCAGCAGCGGTAGCGGTAAACGCCCTTGTGGGCGATCGCGGGCACCATGCCGGTGGGCTCGCCCACGATGCAGGCCAGCGGCTTGACGCCGGCCTCGCGCATGTCGGCGATCAGGTCCTTGACGCCGAAACAGCCGACTTCCTCGTCATAGCTGAACGCCAAGTGCACGGCGAACGGCGATTTGCTCTCCAGGAACAGCGGCGCGTGCGCGACCGCCAGCGCGATGAAGCTCTTCATGTCGGCGCTGCCGCGGCCGAACAGCTTGCCGTCGCGCACCACGGCGCCTAGCGGGTCGACGCTCCAGTCCTGGCCGTCCCACGGCACCGTGTCGGTGTGGCCGGACAGGATCAGCCCGGAGGGCTTGCCCTCGCCCAGCGTGGCGAACAGGTTGGCCTTGGTCTTTTCGGCATTGAAGGTCAGGCGGCTGCCGACGCCCAGCCTTTGCAGTTCGTCGCGGATGAAGTGGATCAGCGCCAGGTTGGAGTTGGCGCTGACGGTGTTCATGCGCACCAGGGTCTGCGCCAGTTCGAGCGAACGCGGGGACAAGTGGGTGGTTTCCATGCCTCATTCTCGCGGATATCACCCATGCGAGCTGTCGGCGGCAGGGATAGACTGGCAGGTCTTTCGCAACGGCAGTGCCCCATGAACATCCTGGATTCCATCGTCACGCAGGCGGCTTCGATCGCGGCCATCCGCCGTGACATCCATGCCCATCCCGAACTTTGCTTCGAAGAGACGCGCACCGCCGACGTGGTCGCGCAAAAGCTGACCGAGTGGGGCATCCCCATCCACCGCGGGCTGGGCAAGACCGGCGTGGTCGGCATCGTCAAGGCCGGGACCAGCACGCGCGCGATCGGCCTGCGCGCCGACATGGACGCCCTGCCGATGCAGGAGTTCAACACCTTCAGCCACGCCAGCCGCAACCAGGGCAAGATGCACGCCTGCGGCCACGACGGCCATGTGGCCATGCTGCTGGCAGCCGCCCAGCACTTCGCCAAAAACCGCAACTTCGACGGTACCGTGTACCTGATCTTCCAGCCGGCCGAAGAGGGCGGCGGCGGCGCCCGCGAGATGATCCGCGACGGCCTGTTCGAGCAGTTCCCGATGGACGCCGTGTTCGGCATGCACAACTGGCCGGGCGAGCAGGTCGGCCGCTTCGCGGTGAGCGCCGGCCCTGTGATGGCCTCCTCGAACGAATTCAAGATCACCATCCGCGGCAAGGGCAGCCACGCCGCCTTGCCCCACAACGGCATCGACCCGGTGCCGGTGGCCTGCCAGATGGTGCAGGCCTTCCAGACCATCATCAGCCGTAACAAGAAGCCGATCGACGCCGGCGTCATTTCCGTCACCATGATCCACGCCGGCGAGGCGACCAACGTGGTCCCGGACAGCTGCGAGCTGCAGGGCACGGTACGCACCTTCACGCTGGAGGTGCTGGACCTGATCGAGCGCCGGATGCAGCAGATCGCCGAGCATGTCTGCGCCGCCCACGAGGCGACCTGCGAGTTCGAGTTCGCGCGCAACTATCCGCCGACCATCAACTCCGCTGCCGAGGCCGAGTTCTCGCGCAAGGTGATGGAGTCGATCGTCGGCCCGTCCAACGTCGAAGTGCAGGAGCCGACGATGGGCGCGGAAGACTTCGCCTACATGCTGCAGGCCAAGCCCGGCGCCTACTGCTTCATCGCCAACGGCGACGGCAGCCACCGCGAGATGGGCCATGGCGGCGGCCCCTGCATGCTGCACAACCCGAGCTACGACTTCAACGACGACCTCATTCCCCTGGGCGCAACCTACTGGGTGCGCCTCGCTGAAGCCTGGCTGGCCAGGGACCGCGCATGAACGCTGCGGCGGATGCCTTTGCCGGCTCCTACGCGCAGGCGCGCCGGAAATTCCTCGATGCCGCGGCCGACGCCGGGTTGTCGGTGGAGTCCCGGCCGCACCCGCTCAAGGGTCGCGACGGCGAGGAACTGGCCATGGACGTCGTGCGCGACGGCCCCGCCGATTCCAGTGCGCTGCTCATCTTGAGCAGCGCATGCCACGGTGTCGAAGGCTTTTGCGGCAGCGGCGTCCAGGTCGCCGCTCTGCGAGACACACAATGGCGCGCGCAAACGAAGGAAGGACGGGTGGCCGTGCTGTACATCCACGGGCTGAATCCGTATGGCTTTTCGCACCTGCGCCGCACCACCCACGAGAACGTCGACCTCAACCGCAACTTCCACGATTTCTCCCGGCCGCTACCGGTCAACCAGGCCTACCGCGAAGTGCAGCCTCTGCTGCTGCCGCCGGAATGGCCGCCGAGCGCCGCCAACAACTCCGCCATCGAGAGCTACGTGGCCAGCAACGGCGAGGCCGCCTACCAGGCTGCCGTCAGCCGGGGCCAGCATGACTACGCGGACGGCCTGTTCTTCGGCGGGACCGAGGCCTCCTGGAGCAACAGCACGCTGCGCGAAGTCCTGCGCGCCCACGGCCGGCTCGCCGGCCGCATCGGCTGGATCGACATCCACACCGGGCTCGGCCCAACCGGCGTCGGCGAGCGCATCTATGCGGCCCGGGACGACAAGGCCGCATTGAAGCGCGCTCGCGACTGGTGGGACGGCGGCGGCAAGACGCCGGTGACGTCGATCTATGACGGCACGTCGGCCTCGGCGTTCCTGACCGGCATGATGTTCAACGCGGTGTATGACGAATGCCCGCAGGCCGAATACACCGGCATTGCGATGGAGTACGGCACGGTTCCGGTGATGCAGACCCTGCAGTCGCTGCGCGGCGAGCAATGGCTGCAGCGCCATCCCGAGGCCACGCCGGCGCTGGCGCGGCAGATCCGCCAGCAGGTGAAGGACGCGTTCTACACCGACACCGACGAATGGAAAGAGCAGGTGCTCGCGCAGGCGCGCGATGCGCTGTTCGAAGCCGCGCATGGCCTGCGCTCCTGAGTCATGCGCCGAAGCGGCGCTGGGCGATTTCCAGCAGGCCGTCGAAGATCAGGCTGTCAACCAGTTCGAATTTCACCGACATGCTGGGCGCCATCTTCCATCCCGCGCCACCCGTCATGAAGCAGGCCGGCTCCGCACCGCAGTGCTCGCGCACGTGCTGCACCATCCGTTCCACCGCCCCGGCGATGGCATAGGTGCCGCCGCTGGTCAGCGCGTCGCTGGTGTTGGTGGGAAATTCGCGCACGTCTCCGGTCGGCACGTGCAGGCCGGCGGTGCCCGATTCCAGCGCGCGCAGCATGATGCCGTGGCCCGGCAGGATGAAGCCACCGAGAAAGCGGCCGCTGGCGTCCACCGCTTCGACGGTGACAGCCGTGCCGACCATCACCACCACTAGCGGCCGCGCCGGGCCGCTGGCGAGCACCCGGTGCCAGGCGCCGATCATGGCCACCCAGCGGTCGGCACCGAGCCGGCCGGGATGGTCGTAGCCATTGGTCAGGCCAGCCTCGAACACGCCCGGCACCACCCACTGCGCCGACAGGTCCCATAGTTCACCAAGGTGCCCTTCAACCCGGCGCCGCACGGCGTCGGCGGCGACGATGCACCCCAACATCTGCGACGGCCGGGGCAATGCAGCCCAATCCCGTTCCGGCAGGTGGTCGATGTTTTCCAGGAACTCGGCGCCCTGGTCCAACAGCGGCGCGCCCGGCCGGGCGGCGCCATAAAGTGCCCACTTCAGGCGCGTGTTGCCGACGTCGATGGCGAGAAAGGTCATGGCCGGTCAGGCCGGCAACGGCGGGCTGGCCAACGCCGCGAGGCTGCCGACCAGGACCTTCTCCTGCGTCAGCAGCTGCTCGCAGGCGGAGACCGCCTTCTTCACGCTCGCCTGCAGCTCCTTGTGCGCATCCAGCGGGCCCTGGATTCCTTGCGCCGGACTCTTGCCCTCGGCGGCAGCGGTCGCCAGCGCGGACAGCGCGGCCTTCCAATCGTTCAGGTCGGATGCCAGGGACTTCTGCAAGGCCTGGACCAGCGCGGCCCGCCGCTGCGCGGCGGCACGGGCCTGCTCGGGGATCGGGGAGGTCGCGTTGCACAGCGCGCGCAACACCTTCAGCCGGTCGACCAGGATGTCGCAGCGGACCGAATCATCGATCACTGCGCGTTGCGCCTGCGGGTCGGTCGCCGCCGCCTGCCGCACCTTGATCTGGTTGCGCATGTCCTGCAGCCACCGCGCGCCCTGATCGATGATCTTTTCCACGGCGCGGTATTCGACGTCCAGCTCCACCAGCGCACGTTCCATCTGCGCGGCCTCTGCCTGCTGCCCGCCAGGCAATGCGCTGACAGCCTTGGCAACGTCGCCGACGGCCTCGTCGATGTGCCCGAACCTGGTGGCGAACTCGCTGCCGCTGCTCTTGCTCTTGCCGCTGGTACGGGCCCACCAGCCCTGTGGCTCCAGCAGGGAGAAGTCCAGCCCGGGCAGGGCCTGCGCAAGCTCCTCCAGCCGGGTCGCGACAGTGGCGACTCCGGCGGTCCGGGCCTGAGGCTGCAACAACTCGCCGAGCTCGCCGATACGCTTGACGTGCATGTGGCCGGCGTCGGCCGCCATCTGCGTCAGCCAGGCGGCGGGCGTGGTGGCGACCTTGGGCTTCATCTGCGCAAGCTTGGCGGGAGACATCAGGGATGCGGTGCGATCGGACTCGTCCATGGGAATGCCTTTTGCCCGCAATATAACCGGTCGCCTTGCGCCGGACTGCTCAGAGTGCTCCGATCCAGCAGGCCCGCTGGATGGCCGCCATCTTGTTGTCCACCTTGAGCTTGCCCATCGCATTGGCCAGGTGGTAGTTCACCGTGCGTTCGGTACAACTCAGGCGCTGCGCGCTCCCGCGCGCCGTCAGCCCCTCGAACGCCAGCACCAGGCATTCGCGCTCGCGCGGGCTCAGGGTGGAGCGGGCCTGGGCGATCGAGCGCTTCACCAGTGGCCAGATATTCAGGGCCGACCAGGCCAGCGAAGCCGCCTCGGCGCGATCGGTGAGCTCGCGCGGGCTGAACATGAAGCATTCGAACGCGCGACCGGCGGGCAGGGAAAATTCCACCCGCACCACCGTCTGATAGCCGTGCGCGAGCCACAACTGGCGCCAGCGGCTCGAGCCGAGGTGGTCGGACTTGGCGATGGACTGCCAGGCCACCAGCGGGGCGTCCGATTCGCGCCATGGCGCGCCGAAGTCGCGGCTCAAAGCCAGCGCCTGCGCAGCTTCGGCCAGGATCGGTGGATGCACGGCGACCACCTGGCGGTCTTCCCGGCTGCCGAAGGGATCGGGACCGAGGATGACGACCGCCTCGACGGAAAACTCCCGCAGGGCGGCGATCCAGTCGCTCAGGATGCCATCGAGGCTGACGCTGTCAAAGTTAACAGGGACCCCAAGGGGCATTTCAATCGCCTTTCTACCGCGGCTGAGACAATATCACCATTCTTCGCCGCTCCTTCGAGCGAGTGCTGGCCTGGGGAAGAGGGAACCATTTGTCGTCGATTCGAGCGCTTTACGCCAGTGGCACCGGGCTGCTTCAGTCCTGGGCGTCCAACGAAGTGGTACGCCCGCTGGTGGAGCCTGTGCTTCATCCGTCCCGTTGGCGCATCCGCGCGCTGGGGCTGTCCACCTCGCTGGGCCATCCCCTCTTTTACTGGATCTGGGGAAAGCTGCTGCCGCAGCCCTACGAAAGCCTGACGCTGCGACTGGTGATGGGCGTGCTAGGGCTGAGCCTGCTGGTGTTCCCGCAGTTCAGTGCGACACCGCCCAGCCGTTGCGCCGCCGCCGGTTTCACCGCGATCTTCTGGATCACGCTGCCGCTGTTCTTTGCCTGGATGTATTTCTGCAACGACGGCAACACGGTCTGGCTTGCCAGCTTCGGCGCGATGTTCCTGATCTATTACCAGTTGACGGACTGGCGAATCGCGACCCTGGGCAGCGTCTCCGGCATCGCCCTGGCCTGGGTCCTGTTCAACGCCTTCGGCCCGCATATGCCGGACATGCCGCTGCCGCAGGTGCTGACCAGCATCGTCGTGATCGCCTTCAGCTGGTTCATGGGGCTGGTGCTGGGGATCTCGTCGTCCAACCTGCGCCGCGAGCAATTGAACTCCACGCTGGGAACCATGGGCATCATGGCCCATGAACTGCGCACGCCGCTGGCCACCATGTCGCTGATCGGCGATGCGGTGCGTGCCGAGACCTCTGAATGCAACGAAGCGTCGGCGCAGAAGCTGGAGAAGCTGGGGACGCGGCTCAACACGCTGGTGCGCAACATGAACCACCAGATCGACATGCAGATCGCCAACGCCCGCCTGATGCGCCTGCCGGTGCACAAGGAAACGATCTCGGCGGCCGACCTGGTGCGCCAGGCGGTGGCGGACTACCCGTACCGCAGCACCAAGGAGCGCGAGTGCGTGCAGGTGCTGGTGCGGCGCGACTTCCTGTTCGAGGGCTCGCAGGCGCTGTTCGCCCAGGTGGTCGACAACCTGCTCAAGAACGCCCTGCGATCACTGGCGGCCGCGACCACGGCGAGCCAGCCTGGCGACCTGCTGATCGAGGTCGGAACCCTGCACAGCCGGGGCCGGATCGTCATCAACGACCGCGGCGTCGGAATCGACCAGGCGCTGCGGCCGCGCATCTTCGAACCCTTCTTTTCCACCGACCGCGGCACCGGCCACGGCCTGGGGCTGGCCTTCTGCCAGCGCGTGATCCAGGGCGCCCGCGGCACCATCCGGGTCAAGTCCGAGCCCGCGATGGGCGCCATCTTCACCATTGAACTGCCGTTGCTGGCCTAGCACAATGACCCACCTGCAAGCCCCCCGACCCCAGGATCTGCGATGAGCTTTCCCCTATTTCACCGGCCCGGTACCGTGGTTTTCCTCGACGACGACCCCGATTACCTGGAAATGCTCGCGCTGGTGCTGCCCAAGCGCTGGCACGTGAAGCTGTTCATGCGGCCGGCCGAATGCATCAACTACCTGCAGCAGGAGCCGCCGTTCTGGGAGGCGGACGCCTGGAACCAGCAGCAACTGATCACGGAGTGGCGCGAGGGCAAGCCGCTGATTCCGCAGATCCTGGCCTACTGGTCCAAGTACACCGAACGCTATGCGCTGACGCGCGTCTGCGTGGTCGACTACTCGATGCCGGGGATGGACGGCCTGCAGGCGCTCGGCGAGCTGATGGACTGGCCCGGAGCACGGGTGCTGCTCACCGGGCAGGCGGACGAGCAGGTGGCGGTGCGCGCCTTCAACCGCGGACTGATCGACCAGTTCATCGCCAAGCAGACGCCCGACATCTCGCGCCGGTTGATCGACGCCGTGGAGCAGCTGCTGGCGACGCCGAACGCCCGCCATGAGCAGACCTGGCGGGTGACGCTCAGCCCGGAACAGAACGCGCTGCTGCGCGGCGCGGCCGCCGGACGCGACCTCAAGGCATTTGCCGCCAAGCACTGGATCGAGCATGTGGTGACCGGCCAGCCGTTCGGCGTGCTGGGCATGGACGCCGCGGGCCGGGTCAGCTGGCTGCAGCTGGAAACCCGGGAGGGCCTCAAGGCACTGGCCGAACTCGCCGAGATCGAAGGCGTGCCGGTGGCCGGCCTGGAGGAGATCCGCGCCGGCCGCAAGCTTGCGGACCTGGAATTGCGGCAGGCGCTGGGCAACACCGGCCGGCCCCGGCTGAACGAGGCCCAGGCGATCGGACAAGGCGAGGGCCTGCTCGGCGCCCTGTTCACGATCGACCAGCCCCACGCGCCAGACGTCGTCAACAGCTACTCCAACTGGCTGGCGCGCCAGGAACAGCGCACCGTCCAGGGCTAGGTCCGCTGTGCGCGGTTGCGCCTGGCGATCGGCCACTCCCACGGCTTGACCTGGGGCGCGACGATCCGCGCCGCGGACTCGACGTGCTCCAGTTCCGCCTCGGTCAATCCGGCGTTCAATGTCAGGCGCACCATCGCGCGGTTGCGGCTGGTGGCCGGCGCGCAGAACACCGACCCGATCACGCCCTGCTGTTCGAGCGCGTCGCGCAGCGCCAGCGTGTCGAACTCCGCGCCGGCTTCCAGGGAGATGATCTGCTCGCTGCCCTGATGGATCGGGTAACCCAGGTCGGACAGGCTGGCGCGCAGCCGCCGCGTGTTCGCGAACAGCTTGCGGCGGGCGTCGTCGCTGCGCTTGACCACCTCCAGCGTCGCGCGCAGTCCGGCCACCTCGTGCGGCAGCAGGCAGGAGCTGAAGATGCTGGGAAAGCTGTGGCACATGAGGTAGTTGCGCAACTGCACCGGCATCGAGAAGAATCCGGCCCGGCCGGCGAAAGCCTTGGCCAGGCTGCAGGTGATGAACTGCACCCGGCTGGTCAACCCCAGCAGCGCGCACAGGCCGGCGCCGGCGGGGCCATGGGTTCCCACCGAATGCGACTCGTCCACCAGGATCATCGAGCCGCCGTGCTCCGCCGCCTCCACCATCTCGCGCAGCGGACACAATGCGCCGGTAGTGCTGTAAACCGAATCGACCACCACCAGGCCTGGCCCGTGGCGCTCCATCACTTTGGCCAGGTGCGCGGGGTCGTTGTGGCGAAAGGGATGGACCGGCGCCTGCGCGGCGCGCGCGCCTTCCCACAGGGACATGTGGGCCAGGCTGTCCATGTAGATCGGCGTCTGCGCGTCCGCGACGACCTGGAGCAGGCCGAGGTTGGCGGTGTAGCCGGACTGGCACAAGAGGCCGTCCTCCACGCCCAGCCAGTCGCACATCGCCCGTTCGAGCTGCCAGGCGCTGTTGCCTTCCAGCTGGAACACGCCGGACTGCAGGACGAACTCGTGGTCACTGCGCAGCGAACCCAGCTGGGCCTGGATGATGTCCGGATGTCCGGTGATCGACAGGTAATCGTTGCCGTCCAGTCGAACATCATCGCTGAGCGGGGCCCGGCCATGAGTGACGAACTTGCCACCCCATTCGTCGCGCAGGCGGGCAGAAAACTGCGACTCGATCCGCTGCTGGAGACGGGTGGATAGCTGCGGACGACCGGCGGCCGTCTTGGGAAAGGGAGATTGAAGGACTTCCATGGTGCACCGGGAATTGCTGTGCAGTCATTGAAGGCCGAAACGATTAGTTGCGTCAGTCACCCCCTGTCAACATTGACAGGGGGTGACTGTTGCCAGCCGGATCTTTTGCTACTGAATGTAATTCGAGCCGCGCGGGCTCAGGCAAGCTTGCCGTGGCACTGCTTGTACTTCTTTCCGCTGCCGCAAGGACAAGGGTCGTTGCGGCCGACGCGGGCGTACTGTTCGTTCAAACCAGGCGTACCGGGCAGCCGTGCCGTGGTCGGGTCGACCACCGTCTCGACGTCTCCAGTCTCGGTCGGCGCGGTGTAGGTGACGTTGGCGATCCGCTCGGCCCGGCTTTCCAGGTCCTCGGCCGCCTGTTCGAGTTGCTCGCCCGACTGCACCTTGACCGTCATCAGCAGCTTGGTCACTTCGTTCTTCACCGAATCGAGCAGTTGGCCAAAGAGCTCGAACGCCTCGCGCTTGTATTCCTGCTTCGGCTGCTTCTGGGCGTAGCCGCGCAGGTGAATGCCCTGGCGCAGGTAGTCGAGGGCGGACAGGTGCTCGCGCCAGTGGGTGTCGATGCTTTGAAGCAGGACGATGCGCTCGAACTGGGTGAAATTCTCCGGGCCGATCTGCTGGACCTTCAGGTCGAAGGCCTGGTTGGCCTCGCGCAGCACCTTCTCCAGCACTTCGTCGTCGGTGATGGAACTGGCGCCCTGCACTTCGCTTTGCAGCGCCAGCGGAATGCCCCATTCCTCGTTCAGGACCTTTTCCAGGCCCGGCACGTCCCACTGCTCCTCCACCGACTCCGCCGGAATGTACTGGTGGGTCAGGTCGGTGAAGCAGCCTTCGCGCAGCGAGGCGATCTGGGCCGACAGGTCGGCCGCGTCCAGGATGTCGTTGCGCTGCTGGTAGATCACCTTGCGCTGGTCGTTGGAGACGTCGTCGTACTCCAGCAGCTGCTTGCGGATGTCGAAGTTGCGGGCCTCGACCTTGCGCTGCGCGCTCTCGATGCTGCGGGTGACGATGCCGGCCTCGATGGCTTCGCCGTCGGGCATCTTCAGCCGCTCCATGATCGCCTTGACGCGGTCGCCGGCGAAGATCCGCATCAACGGATCGTCCAGGCTCAGGTAGAAGCGCGACGAGCCCGGGTCGCCCTGGCGGCCGGAGCGGCCGCGCAACTGGTTGTCGATCCGGCG
This sequence comes from Burkholderiales bacterium, assembly GCA_038244915.1. Lineage (GTDB taxonomy): Bacteria > Pseudomonadota > Gammaproteobacteria > Burkholderiales > Burkholderiaceae_C > Ramlibacter. The sequence goes on from JBBRSZ010000019.1 coordinate 15,556, forward strand.
CGATTCATGGCGTTCGGTGGCGATGATCCGCAGGCCGCCCAGCGCCGTGACCGCCGCGTGGTCCTTGGCCCACTGCTCGCGCAGTTCCACGATGCGTGCCTGCCTGGCGGCCGCGTCGAGCGATTCGTCGGCCTCGACCGCTTCCACCGCCTTCTCGACGTTGCCGCCCAGCACGATGTCGGTGCCGCGGCCCGCCATGTTGGTGGCGATGGTGATCATCTTCGGCCGGCCGGCCTGGGCCACGATGTCGGCCTCGCGAGCGTGCTGCTTGGCGTTGAGCACCTGGTGCGGCAGCTTTTCCTTGTTCAGCAGCTCGTCGATGATCTCCGAATTCTCGATCGACGTGGTTCCCACCAGCACCGGCTGGCCGCGCTCGTAGCACTCGCGGATGTCCTTGATCGCCGCCTCGTACTTTTCTCGGGTGGTCTTGTAGACACGATCGAGCTGGTCGTCGCGGCTGCTCGGCTTGTTGGGCGGAATGACGGTGGTTTCCAGGCCGTAGATTTCCTGGAATTCATAGGCCTCCGTATCGGCCGTGCCGGTCATGCCGGCGAGCTTGCCGTACAGGCGGAAGTAGTTCTGGAACGTGATCGAAGCCAGCGTCTGGTTCTCGGCCTGGATCGGGACACCTTCCTTGGCTTCCACGGCCTGGTGCAGGCCGTCGCTCCAGCGCCGGCCGGACATCAGGCGGCCGGTGAATTCGTCGACGATCACCACTTCCGGGTTACCGTCCTCGCCAGCCTGCACCACGTAATGCTGGTCGCGGAAATACAGCTGGTTGGCCCGTAGCGCCGCATACAGGTGGTGCATCAGCGCAATGTTGGCCGGGTCGTACAGCGTTGCGCCTTCGGGAATCATCCCGAGGTTGAACAGGATGCGCTCGGCGTTCTCGTGGCCCTGCTCGGTGAGGAAGACCTGGTGGCTCTTCTCGTCCACCGTGAAGTCGCCCGGCTTGGTGATGCCTTCGCCGGTGCGCGGGTCGGCCTCGCCTTCCTGCCTGGTCAGTAGCGGCACCACCTTGTTCATGGCGATGTACATCTCCGTGTGGTCTTCGGCCTGGCCGCTGATGATCAGGGGCGTGCGGGCCTCGTCGATCAGGATCGAGTCCACCTCGTCGACGATGGCGTAGTTCAGCCCGCGCGCCACGCGATCGGCCACTTCGTAGACCATGTTGTCGCGCAGGTAGTCGAAGCCGAATTCGTTGTTGGTGCCGTAGGTGATGTCGCACCGGTAGGCCGCCTGCTTGTCTTCGCGCGGCATGTTGGGCAGGTTGACACCCACCGTAAGGCCCAGGAAGCTGTACAGCTTGCCCATCCACTTCGCGTCGCGATTGGCGAGGTAATCGTTGACCGTCACCACGTGGACGCCGCGGCCGGTCAGCGCGTTCAGGTACACCGGCAAGGTGGCCGTCAGCGTCTTGCCTTCGCCGGTGCGCATCTCGGAGATCTTGCCGTTGTGCAGCGACATGCCGCCCAGCAACTGGACGTCGAAGTGGCGCATCTTCATGACCCGCTTGGAGCCTTCACGCACGACCGCGAACGCCTCAGGCAGGATGTCGTCGAGGGCTTCCCCGCTCGCCACCCGCGTCTTGAACTCCTCGGTCTTGGAGCGCAGTTCGTCGTCGCTGAGTTTCTCGAACTCCGGCTCCAGCTCATTGATCCGCTCGACGGTCTTGCGATATTGCTTGAGCAGGCGGTCGTTGCGGCTGCCGAAAATTTTTGTCAGGAGATTGGTGGCCATGAACGCGATACCGCCCTGCCGACCCACCGGGGCCCGCAGGGGCAGCGCAATCCTTTGTTATGCAGGATGAAAATGAGGCCGGAGCCGGCCAATGCAAGAGCACCGGCGGATCCAGCAAAGCCGCTGATTTTACCTGCGGCCGGCCATCTGGAGGGCGACCGGCGCCACGGCCCTGGCCAATTGCGGACTTGCCAGGTTCTGCCCGGCGGCCAGGAACTTCTGCGGGTCCTGCGGAACGCCCTGCACCAGCACTTCGAAGTGCAGGTGCGGCCCGGTGGAGCGGCCAGTGGTGCCGACGTCCGCCACCTTCTGGCCGCGCTTGATCAAGTCGCCCTTTTTCACCCAGACCCGCGAGGCATGGGCGTAGCGGGTGATCAGGTCGTTGCCGTGGTCGATCTCCACCATGTTGCCGTATTGGGGATGAACTTCCTGGGTGACGACGACCCCGCCTGCAGCGGCCAGAATGGCCGTCCCGGGGTCCGCCTGGAAGTCCAGGCCGGTGTGCAGTGCCGACCGCCCGGTGAACGGATCGATCCGCCAGCCGAACGCGGACCCGAGATGGCTGTTTTGCACCGGCTGCTGGGTAGGGACCATCATCTTGCGGATTTTCTGGTCGAACAGCTGCGACTCCATCAGCGTCATCAGGTCGCTTCGGTGTTCGGTCAGGCGGTCGAGATCGGCCAGCGTGGCTTGCAGTTCTTCCAGAGTCAGTGAGCGCCCCGACACCAGGGCGCCGCCGCGGCCGGGCGTGACCTTGAGCTCCGACGGATTGACCCCTGCCAGCCCGGAAACGCGCTCGCCCAGCGCCTCCAGCTGCACCATCCTGGCCTGCATCTCGCCCACCTTGCGGGCCATGGCGTCGAGATTCTCGCGCATGAACCGGTCACGCTGCTCGAATTCGTCCTTCACCACCAACCGGACCAGGGCGCCGATGACCGGCCATCCTTCACGCGCCCCCTTGAGGAACACCCAGTGGTACAGGCCGGCCGCAAAGACCATGAGGCCCAGCGACAGCGCCATCAATGACAACATCAGCCGGGTGCCGCTCAGGTGCACCGCGCGACTCTTCGCCAGCCAGGCGTCCGTGATAATGAAATGCACTTGTTCCCCTCGCTCTCAATTCTTTGACCACCCGACGCCACCATCCGGTCACGCTGCTGCAGGCCGCCGAAGGCTCCCCGACCCTTGCCAGGCTGGCGGAGCTTGCGCGCGAATCCGGCGAGCGGCTCAAGGCCGTTCAGTCCCTGATCCCCGAGGCTTTGCGCCCCGCGGTCAAGGCCGGCCCGATCGATGGGACAATCTGGTGCCTCCTCGTGGGCAATAACGCCGCGGCCGCCAAATTGAGGCAAGTCCTGCCCGCTCTCCAGAGCCGGTTGGGCGACCGCGGGTGGCAGGTTACTTCAATCCGTTTGAAAGTTCAAAGCGGACAAAGGTAACAAGACTGTTGGATCGACCGGCTGGCGGGCGAATGGTGCCGATTGTCGGAATCGAACTGACGACCTACCGCTTACAAGGCGGTTGCTCTACCAACTGAGCTAAATCGGCTTGGGGAAATTCTAGCTACTTGACTCTCTTGAGCGAAGGCCGCGGACCGCTCGGCGGCCGGGGCGGCTCCTGTCCATCGCCGCCGTCCAGCGCCTGATCGGGGTTGACCAGCTGGACAACGCGCGGCTCGCCATCGGCTGCGCCACCGGCCGCCGGAACGCTGGACAACGGGGACGGCTTCGATGCCTCTTCCGCTGCGCCCGGAACCGCCACCGGGAAGGCCATGCCCTGGCCGTTCTCGCGGGCGTAGATCGCGATCACCCGGTTGACGGGAACCATGATCTCGCGGGCGCTGCCGGCAAAGCGGGCCTTGAACTCGATGAAGTCGTTGCCGAGCTTCAATGAACTGGTGGCGTCGAAGCTGATGTTCAGGACGATCTCGCCGTTCTTCACATACTCGCGCGGCACCTGCACGGAATCGTCCACCAGCACCGCCACGTACGGCGTCAGTCCGTTGTCGGTGCACCAGTCATACAGCGCCCGGATCAGATAAGGCCGGGTGGACGTCGATTCCAGTGCATTCATCATGAGGGAATTACTTGCGCATGACCTTTTCGGACGGCGTGAGCGCTTCGATGTAGGCCGGGCGCGAGAAGATGCGCTCCGCGTACTTCAGCAGCGGGGCCGCATTCTTGGACAGCTCGATTCCATAGTAATCCAGCCGCCACAGCAGAGGCGCGATGGCCACGTCCAGCATCGAGAAATTATCGCCGAGCATGTACTTGTTCTTCAGGAACACCGGGGCCAGTTGCGTGAGCCGATCGCGGACGTGCGCACGCGCCTTCTCCAGCGCCTTCTCGTTGCTCTTGGCAGCACGCGATTCCAGCGTGCTCACATGGACGAACAGCTCCTTCTCGAAATTGAGGAGGAACAGCCGCACGCGGGCGCGGTCGACCGGGTCGCCGGGCATCAGCTGCGGATGCGGGAAGCGCTCGTCGATGTACTCGTTGATGATGTTCGACTCGTACAGGATCAGGTCGCGCTCGACCAGGATCGGAACCTGGCCGTACGGATTCATCACATTGATGTCTTCCGGCTTGTTGTACAGGTCGACGTCACGGATCTCGAAATCCATTCCCTTTTCGAACAGCACGAAGCGGCAGCGATGGGAGAAAGGACAGGTGGTTCCCGAATACAGCACCATCATGATGAAGGCTCCTTAAATCAAAAAAGAGTGGGTGCATGAAGCAACCCACTCATGGAAGGACGCGCGCCCGGCCGCAGCCGCCGGCGTATCGCCTTGTCAGTGAATGTCTTTCCAGAACGCCGCATTCAGGCGCCAGGTGAAGAGGGTGAGGATGCCCAGGAAGATGAGCACCCAGACGCCGATCCGCACCCGGTTGTTCTGCTCCGGCTCGGCCATCCATTGCAGGTAGCCGACCAGGTCGCCGACGGCGTGGTCGTATTGCAGCGGCGTCAGCGTGCCCGGCGTCACCTGCTTCCAGCCGGCGAACACCTTCGTTTCGTGGCCGTGCACCTCGCGCGTGTCGTATTGCGGCTCGCGCTGGCCCTGCAGTTCCCACAGGGCGTGCGGCATGCCCACGTTGGGGAACGCCAGGTTGTTCCAGCCAGTTGCCTTGGCCGGATCGCGGTAATACGTGCGCAAGTAGGTGTAGATGTAGTCGGCGCCCGTGCCGCCGTGGCCGGAGCGGGAGCGGGCGATCACCGACAGGTCCGGCGGATTGCCGCCGAACCATTCCTTGGCCTGCTTCGGGTCGATCGCCGACTTCATGGTGTCGCCGATCTTGTCGGTCGTGAACAGCAGGTTGTCCTTGATCTGCTGATCGGTCAGGCCGATGTCGCGCAGCCGGTTGAAGCGCATGAAGGCAGCCGAGTGGCAGTTCAGGCAGTAATTGACGAACAGCTTGGCGCCGTTCTGCAGCGCCGGAAGGTCGTTGGTATTGCTAGGCGCCTTGTCCCACACGATCGCGTCGCCCGCAGCTTGCGCGCCGAGGACGAAGCCGAACGCGGCCACCAGGGTCAGGATCAGTTTTTTCATTCTTGACAGTCTCCAGCTCAGTGCGCGGCGAAGATGATGCGCTCGGGCACAGGCTTGAATTCGCCCAGCCGGCTCCACCAGGGCATCAGCAGGAAGAAGCCGAAATAGAACAGCGTGCCGATCTGCGAAATACGCCCGCCGATCTCGGTGACCGGTTGCACGCCCAGGTAGGCCAGCACGACGAAGTTCACGACGAACACACCATAGACCGCCTTGTGCCAGCCCGGACGGTAGCGGATCGACTTGACTGGGCTGTTGTCCAGCCAGGGCAGGAAGAACAGGATGATCACGGCGCCGCCCATCACCAACACACCCCAGAACTTGGCGTCGATGGAGAGCATCAACACGACAACAACGACCGCCGCCACCGCCACCACGATCTTGGTCAGCGCTGACAGCCGCGCCTTGAACAGGCCGAAGCCGGCCGCAAGCACCACGCACGCGATCAGCGCATACATCATCTCGCTGGTGATGGCGCGCAGCATCGAGTAATACGGCGTGAAGTACCACACCGGCGCGATGTGCAAAGGCGTCTTGAGCGGGTCCGCCGGGATGAAGTTGTTGTACTCCAGGAAGTAGCCGCCGAATTCGGGCGCAAAGAAGATGATTGCGCTGAAGACCATCAGGAACACGCTGACGCCGAAGATGTCGTGCACCGTGTAGTACGGATGGAAAGCGATGCCGTCCACGGGGTGGCCGGCCGCGTCCCGGGGCGCCTTGGGCCCCTTGATTTCCACGCCATCGGGGTTGTTGGACCCGACGTCGTGCAGTGCCATCAAGTGCGCGACCACCAGGCCCAGCAGCACCAGCGGCACGGCGATGACATGGAAGCTGAAGAAACGGCTCAGCGTGGCGTCGGAAACGACATAGTCGCCGCGGATCAGGAGCGCCAGGTCCGGACCGATGAACGGGATCGCCGAGAACAGGTTCACGATCACCTGGGCGCCCCAGTACGACATCTGGCCCCAGGGCAGCAGGTAGCCCATGAACGCCTCGGCCATCAGCACCAGGAAGATCCCGCAGCCGAAGATCCAGACCAGTTCGCGCGGCTTGCGGTAGCTGCCGTAGATGAGGCCCCGGTACATGTGCAGGTAGACCACGACGAAGAAGGCCGAGGCGCCGGTGGAGTGCATGTAGCGCACCAGCCAGCCCCAGGGCACGTCGCGCATGATGTATTCAACCGACTCGAAGGCCTTGGCCGCGTCCGGCTTGTAATGCATCACCAGGAAGATGCCGGTGACGATCTGGATCACCAGCACCAGCATCGCCAGCGCTCCGAAGATGTACCAGAAGTTGAAATTCTTGGGCGCGTAGTACTCCGACATGTGGACGCGGTACGCGTCGAACGCGGTCGGGAGGCGGTTCTCGAACCAGTTCGTGAGCTTGGCCCCCGACGTGGCATTGGGGGAGATTTCCTTGAATTCAGCCATGGTCAAGCCTTCTTGTCTTCACCGATCAGCAGCCGGGTGTCCGAGACGTACATGTGCGGTGGTACCTCGAGGTTATCGGGCGCTGGCTTGTTCTTGTAGACGCGCCCAGCCAGGTCGAAGGTCGATCCGTGGCAGGGGCACAGGAAACCGCCCGGCCAGTCGTCGGGCAGCGAAGGCTGCGGGCCGGGCGGGAACTTGTCGGACGGCGAGCAACCCAGGTGCGTGCAGATGCCCACCACCACCAGGAACTCGGGCTTGATCGAGCGCGCCTCGTTGCGCGCGTAGACGGGGGTCATTTCATCGGGCTTGCGCAGCGACTTCGGATCGGCCAGCTCGCTGTCGTTCTTGGGAAGCTCCGCCACCTGCTCAGGCGTGCGGCGCAGGATCCAGACCGGCTTGCCGCGCCATTCCACCGTCATCTTTTCTCCCGGCTTCAGCGCGGAAATATCCGCCTCCACCGGCGCACCTGCGGCCTTCGCCCGCTCAGAAGGCTGGAAACTGCTCACGAAGGGCACGGCGGTGAAGCCGGCGCCCACAGCACCGGCACAACCGGACGCGATCAGCCACGTCCGTTTGCTGGTGTCCACTGGGGTGTCACTCATGGGGGTCCTCAAGGATGTCGCTGTCAGGGTCAACCCGCGATTGTAGCTGACCGTAAATCCTGGATTCATCCCGACGACGCCGTGTTGCGCCGATACTGCGGGCGGCAAACCACAGGAGGAGACGCCATGGGAATGATGAAGGAATTCCGCGAATTCGCGGTCAAGGGAAGCGTCGTCGATCTGGCTGTCGGTGTCATCATCGGCGCCGCTTTCGCCAAGATCGTCGACTCGATGGTGAACGACCTGATCATGCCGGTCGTCGCATCGGTGTTCGGCAAGCTCGACTTCTCCAGCCTGTTCGTGGTGCTTGGGCCGGTTCCGGCCGGCATGCCACAGACCCTGGACGCACTGAAAAAGGCCGGCGTGCCGGTCCTGGCGTACGGCAACTTCATCACCGTCGCGGTCAACTTCATGATCCTGGCGCTGATCATTTTCCTGATGGTGCGGCAGATCAACCGCCTGCGGCGCGCCGAGCCCGTCGTGGCGCCGGTCGCCGCGCCGGCGGAAGACGTGGTGTTGTTGCGCGAGATCCGCGACAGTCTCAGGCGCCCCTGAGGGTTTTCGGCCCGGCCGCCAGCAGGCGGGCCATCCGCACCGCCTCAAGCAGGCTGGCTGCATCGGCCCGGCCGCTGCCGGCGATGTCGAAAGCGGTTCCATGGTCAGGACTAGTGCGCACCATCGGCAGCCCCAGCGTGACGTTGACGCCCTTGTCCACGCCCAGGTACTTCACCGGGATCAGGCCCTGGTCGTGGTACATCGCCACCACCACGTCGAATTCGCCCGGATGGGCGCTGGTGGAACGGGCGCGCATGAACACGGTATCGGGCGCGTACGGCCCGTGGGCGTCGATGCCTTCGGACCGCGCGGCCTTCAGCGCCGGCCCGATGACATCCAGCTCCTCGCGGCCGAACAGCCCGCCCTCGCCCGCATGCGGATTCAAGCCCGCGACCCCAATGCGGGGCCTGTGCCCCAGCAGCGCGGACAGGGATGCATCGGCAATGCGCAGCGTCTGCAGGACGTTGTCGAAATCCACCGCCTCGATCGCGTCGCGCAGCGACATGTGGATGCTGACCAGCACCGTGCGGAGTTCGTCGCTCGCCAGCATCATCCGCACCGGAACCTGCGTGACCGGGCGCCCGAGGTGCGCCGCGGCCTCGGCCTGCAGCAGTTCCGTGTGGCCCGGGAAGGGAACACCGGCCGCCGCCAGCGCTTCCTTGTGCAGCGGCGCCGTGACCAGCGCGGCGATCTGTCCACGCAGCGCCGCGCGCGCGGCCCAGGTCACGCAGTCCGCGGCGATCCGGCCGGCGGCGGCGCTGACCTGGGCCAGCGGCGGCGGTTCCTGAGCGGATCCGACCTGCAGCAGCGGGATGCAGCGCGGCGGAAGCTGCGGAAGTTCTGCCAGTGAACCGATCACCGCGATCGGCATCCCGGCCTGGCCCTGTTGAACCGCCGCAGCGCCGCGACGCAGGCAAGCCAGATCGCCCGCAACGAAACAACCCTGCATCCGCGTGCCACCATCGCGAAAGGCCTTGGCGATGATTTCCGGGCCGATGCCGGCGGGGTCGCCGAGCGTGATCGCGATCGGTTTCATGCGGGGTTGTCGATGTCGATGAAGCGGTGTTCGATGCCGAATGCGGCGGCAACGTGGCCGGCCACGGCAGGCGCTCCGTAGCGCTCGGTCGCGTGGTGCCCGCAGGCGAAGTAAGCGACACCGCACTCGCGCGCATAGTGCGTTTGCGGCTCGGAGATCTCGCCGGTGATGAAGGCGTCGGCGCCAGCGGCGATCGCGTCCTCGAAATACCCCTGGGCGCCGCCAGTGCACCAGGCGATCTTGCGCAGGGCACCGGCCCCGCCACTCACCTGCACCACGGCATGCCGGAGCGCCTGCTCAAGATGCGATGCCAGCGCGCCGGCATCGGCGAAGGCCGCCGCGTCACTGCGTTCGCCCATGAAGCCCAACTCCTGCTCCCCGAACGTGCAGCTGGCGCGCAGCCCCAGCTTCAGGCCAAGCTGAGCGTTGTTCCCCAGTTCAGGATGGGCATCCAGCGGCAGGTGATAGGCGAACAGGTTGATGTCATGGGCCCGGGCCTGGATCGCCGCTTCGATCAGGCCGCGGCTGGCGGTGACACCGGAAACAATCCGCGCCACCTCGGCCTTGCCCTCAACCGGCAGCCCGTTCGGGCCGTAGTCCTTGAACCGGCCCGGCTGGAGCAGGCCGTCGAACGCGCTGAGAAGCTGTTGCTGGGTGGCCATGGACGAAGTTTGAACGGTGACAGCCGGATTGTCGTCCAGCCTAGGGAACTCCCGCATCCGGCGCTGACGAGGGCAACCAATAATCCTTTCGTTCTCGCCGGGGAAGAGCACCAACCAATCAACAAGACGACAGGGGCGGCCGTCGCAATGACTGCGGTGGAAATCATCATCTGGAGCCTGGCGCTCGGTGCGATCGGCGCCGTGCTGCTGGCGCGGCTGGTCGACCTCGCCGCCCGACCGACTGCCTCGCGCGCCCACAGCTGCGCATTCCACCTTGCGGTCTTCGCCCTTGTCGTCGTGCTTAGCGGCTTGCTGGACGTTTTCGAGCCCCTTTCTGATCCCGAAGTGCTGGAGGCGGCGCAGGTGATGGCCGGGCCGCTGTGCGTGGGCCTGTCAGCCTTCTGGGTGGGCGGCTGGCTCAATGCGCGCCACCGCGAGCGGCTGATGGCGCGCAGCCTGCGGCTGGCGGCCGTGGTCACGCCGCTCGCGGCGCTGGCCTGCTACGCCCTGCCCGCTTCCCAGCAGCAGCTGCCAGTGGCGGGCGCCTTGTCACTGCTTGCCGCTTCGCTGACGCTCTGGGTGATCTGGCGCGCTTCGCTGATGGGCGACCCGCTGGCGCCGGCGATGGCGTTCGGCTGCCTGTTGACCTTGCCCGCGATCGCCGGCATGTATGCCACCGCGATGCAGGTGCCTGGCGTCACGGCGCTCTGGCAAGGCGCGTTCGCGCTGTGCGCGGCGCTGTCCAATGGGCTGATCGGCTTCGTGCTCTGGCGGCGCGACCAGCACGACTGGCGCGCCCGCCACGAAGATTCCAGCTCCGACTTCGACCCGGTGACGCGCTTGCACACCGGCATCACGCTCGGGCAACGGCTGGTCAAGGCCCAGTTGCGGCGGCGCCGGATGAAGCGCGACGGCGCCGTGCTGGCGGTGATGGTGTTCAACGTCGATCGCGTCCGGGCCCAGGCCGGGACACGCGGCGTCAATGACATGTTCATGGCCCTGGCCGGGCGAATCAAGCGCCAGGTCGGGGTGGTCAACCCGGTGGGCCGCTATTACGACCGCTGCTTCGTCTGCCTGGTGGAGTCGATCGATGCGCCGGTGTGGCTGCGCACGCTCGGGCTACGGGTCGCATGCAGCCTGCGCCGGCCGATGGAGATCGGCACCGGCGACGGCCAGCGCATCGAGATCCACCCGGACATCGGTGTCGGCATCGTCCACCTGACCCCTCAGGAGGCCAATCTCGACGACCTGCTGCATGACGCCGAGCGGATGGCGGAAGCGGCGCGCGGCATGCCGTCACGCACGGCGATGCTGGATCCCGCAACCGGCAACGTGGTGCCGGTGGAACAGGCCCAGCTGGCGGCGCGCCGCGCCGCCCATCCGGTCCGCGCCAGCGCCGGCCATCGCGCATTGCGGCGCTGACGGCCCCGACCACGGCTGCCCCGTCTACACTGCGGGATTGCCCCCGCCCCATTCCATCATGCGTCGTTACTGGCTGGTTTTTTCGCAGGCTGTCACCGTTCTGCTGGCAGCGTTTTTCGTCGTCAGCGCGCTCAAGCCGGAGTGGATCGGCCGCGGCGCGGTGGTGGGGCCAAGCGGCATCCCCCTGATCGAAGCACCGGTCCTGCCGGCGACAGCGGCGCCGGCAGGCAGCTTCCGGCTGGCGGCACAACGCGCGTCAGCCGCGGTCGTCAGCATCAACACCACCAAGGCGCCCGAGAAGCATCCCCAAGCCAACGACCCCTGGTTCCGCTTCTTCTTCGGTGACCAGGGCAACGGCCAGCCGCAGGCGGGCCTGGGCAGCGGAGTGATCATCAGCCCGGACGGCTACATCCTGACCAACAACCACGTGGTCGAAGGCGCCGACGAAATCGAGGTGGTCCTCAACGACAGCCGTCGGGCGCGCGCCAAGGTGATCGGCACCGACCCGGAGAGCGACCTGGCGATCCTGAAGGTGGCGCTGGACCGGCTGCCGGTGATCGCAATGGGCAATTCGGACGCGTTGCAGGTCGGCGACCAGGTGCTGGCGATCGGCAACCCCTTCGGCGTCGGCCAGACCGTCACCAGCGGCATCGTCTCGGCCCTGGGGCGCAACCAGCTGGGCATCAACACCTTCGAGAACTTCATCCAGACCGACGCCGCCATCAACCCCGGCAACTCGGGCGGCGCGCTGGTCGACGTCAGCGGCACGCTGATGGGAATCAACACCGCAATCTATTCGCGCTCCGGCGGCAGCATGGGCATCGGCTTCGCGATTCCGGTCTCCACCGCCAAACAGGTGCTGGAAAGCATCGTGCGCGACGGCGTGGTCACCCGTGGCTGGATCGGGGTCGAGCCGGCCGAACTGTCGCCGGAACTGATGGAAACCTTCGGCGTCAAGGCCAGGCGCGGCGTGCTGATCACCGGCGTGCTGCAGAACGGCCCGGCAGCGCAGGCCGGGATCCGGCCCGGCGACGTGATCGTGGAGGTCGGAGGCAAGCAGATCGCCGCGGTGTCGGAACTGCTGTCGCAAGTGGCCGCGCTCAAGCCGGGGAACGCGGCCGGCTTCCAGCTGCTGCGCCGCGATGAAACCGTGCAGGTGAACGTCACGCCGGGCGTGCGGCCCAAACCCAAGGCGCTGCAGCGCTGATCGGGCCTATGAGTCGGCTGGCTTGGTCTCGCCGGGCGGTTGTGTGGTGCGGATGAAGATCTGCGCGGCCCAGATGCCCACCTCGTACAGCACGCACATCGGAATGGCCAGCGACAGTTGCGAAATCACGTCCGGCGGCGTGATGACGGCGGCGATGATGAAGGCCAGCACGATGAAATAGCCGCGGAAGGCCTTGAGCTTTTCGATCGAGACGAACCCGAGCCGCGCCAGCACCACCACCACGATGGGCACCTCGAACGCCAACCCGAAGGCCAGGAACATGGTCAGCACGAAACTCAGGTAGGCCTCGATGTCAGGGGCCGCGGTGATGCTTTTGGGCGCGAAGCCCTGGATGAAGCGGAACACCTGCTTGAAGACGAAGAAATAGCAGAAGGAGACGCCGACGAAGAACAGCAGCGTGCTGGACACCACCAGCGGCAGCACCAGCTTCTTCTCATGCATGTACAGGCCCGGCGCAACGAAGGCCCAGGCCTGGTAGAGCACCACCGGCAGGGCGACCAGGAAGGCCGCCATCAGCAGGATCTTCAGCGGCACCAGGAACGGCGAGATCACCGAGGTGGCGATCAGGGTCGCGCCCTTGGGCAGGGAAGCGATCAGCGGCGCGGCCAGGATGTCGTACAGCGCCGCCGGTCCCGGGTACATGAACAGCACGGCGGCGACCACCGCGACGGCAATGATCGCCTTGATCAGCCGGTCGCGCAGTTCGACCAGGTGGGCGACGAAGGGCTGTTCGGTGCCGGCGAGCTCGTCTTCCTTGTTGGGCGTGTCCGACATCAATTGAACTTGTGCGGACGGTAGCGGGCAACCCGGGCGGCGCCCGACAGCGCATTGGTGCGAATGCCGTTGCGCGCCTTGTACCAGGTCGGCGTGGCGCCCTGCTTGATGCGCCACTTCTTCTTCGGATGCTTGTATTCCGGATAGGAATGCGGCGTCGGCAGCGCCGTCTGGGCGGTGCTGGTCGCTTCCGACCACTGCTTTTCGAAGTCCGCCGCACCGCTGTGGATCGACCCTTCGACGTCGCGCGCCGCGGTCTCCACCGTTTCCTTCATCTTCTTGAGCTCTTCGAGGTCCATCGAGCGGTTGACCTCGGCTTTCACGTCGGCCACGTAGCGCTGGGCCTTGCCCAGCAGCGTGCCGACCGTCCGCGCCACCCGTGGCAGCTTTTCGGGACCGATGACGATCAGCGCGACCACGCCGATCACCATCATTTTTTCAATGCCAAGATCGATCACGGTCGGGGATCAGGAACGGTTCTTGGCTTCGACGTCGATGGTCGTCTTGTCGGTGGCGCCCGGCGCCGTCCCGACCTGCTGCGGCGGCACCGGCACATCGGGCGCCGAGCCGTCCTTCATACCATCCTTGAAACCCTTGACGGCGCCGCCCAGGTCGGAGCCCATGTTCTTGAGCTTCTTGGTGCCGAACACCATCACGACGATCAGCAGCACGATCAGCCAGTGCCAGATTGAAAATGAACCCATGGAGTACTCCTATACGAACTGTTGTGATTTTAGACGCCGGCCGAAGTTCAGCCGGCATGCCCTTGCCGGACTCAGCCTTTGAGCCAGGGACGCGGCCCGCCCATCACGTGGGCGTGCAGGTGGTGCACTTCCTGCCCGCCCTCGGCACCGGTGTTGATCACCACCCGGTGGCCGCCCTGCGGATAGGGACGGCAGCCCTCCTGCAACGCCAGCTTCGGTGCCAGCGCCAGCATGCGGCCCAGCAGCGGCGCGTGCGCGTCTTGCACCTGGGCCAGCGAGTCGATGTGGACCTTGGGCACCATCAGGAAATGCACCGGCGCCCACGGATGGATGTCATGGAAGGCGAGCAGTTCGTCGTCTTCGTAGACCTTGCGCGACGGGATTTCGCCACGGACGATCTTGCAGAACAGGCAGCTGGAATGGTCGGCGCTCATGGCAAATCGGCGGTCAAGGCGTCAGCGCGGGGGCCTGCCGTCGGCAAAGCGCAGCCAGCCGCGCAGGCAGCGGTACAGGTACCAGAGCCAGATCACGAAATAGGCGAAGGCGCCGGGGAAGAAGAACACCAGCCACAGCGGCGCGGTGATCACCAGCCACAGCAAGGTCCACCAGAAGGTGGAAATCATGTAGTTGTGGTGCATTACGTACAACGGGTCGTCCTCGTCGCCGCGCTTGATGTAGTTGAGGATCACGGCGATCACGGCCAGCGTGCCGGCGCTGAACCAGGCCACCGTGTGCAGGCCGTACAGCATGTGCATGAAGGTGCGGTCGCCGGAGCTCCTGCCGTCGAGTTCTGCCAGATCAGTTTCAGCCATTGCCATCTCCTTCGCGGTGAACGGCCTTGCGCAAGGCCTTTTCCTCGATCCCGCTGGTGCCTTCGCGGCGCTCAAGTTCGGCGATCACGTCGGCCGGGGCCAGTCCGTAGTGTGCCAGCGCGATCATGCTGTGGAACCAGAGGTCGGCCACCTCGCCGACGATGCGGCTCGCGTCGCCGCCGTGGTCCGCGTCCTTGGCGGCCATCACCACCTCCGTGGCCTCCTCGCCGATCTTCTTGAGAAAGGCGTCCGGGCCCTTGTGCAGCAGGCGGGCGACGTAACTGGCTTGCGGATCGCCGCCGCGTGCCGGCTTGCGGCTTTCGATCACAGCGGCCAGGCGCGCCAGCGCGTCCCCAGAATTGCTGGCTGCTGGCGTCGTCGGCACTGCGGGCTTGGAAGTCATGGCTGGTGGCTGTAGATGGAGCTGGGGTCTTTCAGCACCGGTTCAATGGCTTCCCAGGCGCCGTCGCGATAGCGGCTGAAAAAGCAGCTGTGGCGCCCGGTGTGACAGGCGATCGACGGATCGTGGCCGAGTTGCGTCACCTTGAGCAGCAGCACGTCGTTGTCGCAATCGATGCGGATTTCATGCACGGTCTGGACATGGCCCGATTCTTCGCCCTTGAACCACAGCTTGCCACGCGAGCGGCTGAAATACACCGCCCGGCCCAGTTCGGCTGTCTTTTGCAGGGCTTCGCGGTTCATCCAGGCGAACATCAGCACGTCGTTGCTGCCGACCTCCTGCGCGATGACGGGCACCAGCCCCTGCGCATCCCATTTCACGTCGTCGAGCCAATCCATGCGGCGATTGTCCGGCATCCCGCCGGAGCCGATCACAGGCGCACCGCAATCCCGCGCTCGGCCATCCGGTCCTTGGCTTGCCCGACGGTGAATTCGCCATAGTGGAAGATGCTTGCCGCCAGCACGGCGTCGGCCCCACCGAGCTGGATGCCGTCGGCCAGGTGGTCCAGCGTGCCGACGCCGCCGGAGGCGATCACCGGAACCGTGACGGCGTCGCTGACCGCGCGCGTCAATTCCAGGTCGAAGCCGGACTTGGTGCCGTCCCGGTCCATGCTGGTCAGCAGGATCTCGCCGGCGCCGCGGCGCACCATCTCCACCGCCCAGGCGACGGCGTCAAGGCCGGTGTTCTGGCGTCCGCCGTGACTGTAAACATCCCAGCCGGCGCCGCGCGTCGCGGCCTCCTCGGCCGAACGGCGCTTGGCGTCGATCGCAACCACGATGCACTGGGCGCCGTACTTGTCCGACGCCGCGTCGATCACCTGGGGGTTGGCGATTGCCGCCGAGTTGAAACTGGTCTTGTCGGCCCCGGCGTTGAGCAGCCGGCGCACATCTTCCACGGTGCGCACGCCGCCACCGACCGTCAGGGGGATGAACACCTGGGAGGCGACCGCCTCGATGATCGGCAGGATCAGGTCACGGCCATCGCTGGTGGCCGTGATGTCCAGGAAGGTCAGTTCGTCGGCGCCCTGCAGGTTGTAGCGGGCCGCGATTTCCACCGGGTCGCCCGCGTCACGCAGCTCCAGGAAATTCACGCCCTTGACGACCCGGCCGCCGGTGACGTCCAGGCAGGGAATGATGCGTTTGGCGAGCACGGCGATGGACTGCGTCAGGAACGCAGTTCGTCGGCCCTGGCCTGGGCCTGGCCAAAGTCGAGGTCGCCCGAATAGATCGCGCGGCCGCAGATCACGCCCTCGACGCCCTCGTCTTCCACTGCGCAAAGGCTCTCGATGTCGGCCATGTTGGACAGGCCGCCCGAAGCGATCACCGGGATGTGCAAGGCCCGGGCCAGCTTCACGGTGGCGTCGATATTGATGCCCGACAGCATGCCGTCGCGGCCGATGTCGGTGTAGATGATGGATTCGACGCCCCAGTCCTCGAACTTGCGCGCCAGGTCGACCACCTCGTGGCCGGTCAGCTTGCTCCAGCCGTCAGTGGCCACCTTGCCGTCCTTGGCATCGAGCCCGACGATGATATGGCCGCCGAACGCCGTGCAGGCGTCCTTCAGGAACCCCGGGTTCTTGACCGCGGCGGTGCCGATGATCACGTAGCGCAGGCCGCCGTCGATGTACTTCTCGATGGTATCGAGGTCGCGGATGCCGCCACCGAGCTGCACCGGGATCTCGTCGCCGACCGCCCTGAGGATCGAACGGATCGCCGTGAAGTTCTGCGGCTTGCCGGCGAAGGCGCCGTTCAGGTCCACCAGGTGCAGCCGGCGCGCGCCTCGTTCCAGCCAGCTGCGCGCCATGGCAGCCGGGTCTTCGCTGAATGTGGTGGCCTGGTCCATGTCGCCTTGCTTGAGGCGGACACAGTGACCGTCTTTCAGGTCGATCGCGGGGATGAGGAGCATGTGGAAGCGGGGCTTCGACGCAAGCCGCCCGAAGGATCGGGCCGGGCTGCTGGTCGTGACGGACGAGGGGATCGGCTCAGGGGTTCCAGTGCAGGAAGTTCCGGTACAGCGCCAGGCCATGGTCTGCGCTTTTCTCCGGGTGGAATTGGGTTGCAAAAATATTATCGCGTGCAATTGCGGCGGTAAAGCGCGCGCCGTAATCCGCCTCGCCCACGCTGTGGCGCGCATCCGACGTTCTGGCGTAGAAACTGTGCACGAAATAGTAATAGCTGCCGTCCGGAATCCCCGCCCAAAGGGGATGCGGCGGCTGCGTCTGCCAGACCTGGTTCCATCCCATCTGCGGCACCTTGTAGCGGCTGCCATCGGGCTGCAGCCGGCCGGCCAGGTCGAACTTGACCACCTCGCCGTGGATCAGGCCCAGGCCTTCGGTCGGCCCTTCCTCGCTGCGATCGAGCAGCATCTGCATGCCCACGCAGACGCCGAACAGCGGTTTGCTGGCGGCCGCTTCCAGCACCGGCTCCAGCAGGCCGGACTCGCGCAGCTCGCGCATGCAGTCCGGCATGGCGCCCTGCCCTGGCAGCACGACGCGCTGCGCAGCGCGCACATCCTGCGGCCGCGAGGTGACGATCACCTCGAAGCCGCTGCCCTGGGCAACGTGCTGCACGGCCTGCGAGACCGAGCGCAGGTTGCCCATGCCGTAGTCGACGACCGCGACTGTCTTCATCGATTCAGAGCGAGCCCTTGGTGCTCGGAATGGTGCCGGCCGCGCGCGGATCGAGCTCCAGCGCGCTGCGCAAGGCCCTGGCAAACGCCTTGAACACGGTTTCGCACTGGTGATGGGCGTTCTCGCCGCGCAGGTTGTCGATGTGCAGCGTGACGAAGGCGTGGTTGGCGAAGCCCTGGAAGAACTCGTGCGCCAGCTGGCTGTCGAAGGTGCCGATCATGCCGCTCTTGAACGGCACGTTCATGACCAGGCCCGGCCGGCCGGAGAAGTCGATCACGACGCGCGTCAGCGCCTCGTCCAGCGGCACGTAGGCATGGCCGTAGCGGCGGATGCCCTTCTTGTCGCCCACCGCCTTGTAGACCGCCTGCCCCAGCGTGATGCCGACGTCTTCCACCGTGTGGTGGCCGTCGATGTGCAGGTCGCCGGCCGCCTGGATGTCCAGGTCGATCAGCCCGTGGCGGGCGATCTGGTCCAGCATGTGGTCGAAAAAGCCGATGCCGGTGGCCAGGTTGGCCTTGCCCGTGCCGTCCAGGTTGACCCGTACGGAGATCTTGGTTTCCGCGGTGTCGCGCACGACCTCGGCTTGCCGTTCTGGGTTCAGGGGTGAAGTCATAGGGAGGCCTTGAGCGCCGACAGCAGCTGCGTGTTCTCGCCTTCGGTGCCGACCGTCAGGCGCAGGCAGTTCGCCAGCAATGGATGCATTCTAGAAACGTTCTTGACCAGCAAGCCGTGCGCCTTCAGCCCGTCGAAGGTCTTCCGGGCGTCGGGAAAGCGCGCCAGGATCATGTTTGCGTCGCTGTGCCAGGCCTTGACGCCAGGCAATTGCGCCAGCGCGGCCTGGACGCGCGAACGCTGCTCGCGCAGCGCGCTGGCCTGGGCCGCGAACACGTCGGCATGCTCCAGCGCAAACAGGGCCGCCTCGCAATTGAGGACGCTGATGTTGTATGGCGGGCGGACTTTGTCGAATTGCGCGACCAGCGCCTTCGGCCCCATCATGTAACCGATCCGCACGCCGGCCAGGCCGAACTTGCTCATGGTGCGCATCAGCAGCACGTGGCTGTGGCGCGCCACCCGGTCGATGTAGCTGCGGCTGGAAAACGGCTGGTAGGCTTCGTCGATCACCACCAGGCCGGGCGCCGCCGCGATGATCCGGTCGATCACGGCGTCGTCCCAGAGGTTGGCGGTCGGGTTGTTGGGATAGGCCAGGTAGACGATCGAGGGCTGGTGTTGCGCGATCGCAGCCAGCATGGCCTGCTCGTCGAGCTCGAAGTCAGGCGTCAAGTCGACGCCAAAGAACTTCAGCCCCTGCAATTGCGCGCTCATGGCGTACATCACGAAACCTGGCAGGGGCGCCAGGATCGAGGCCCCGGGCACGTCGCAAGCCATCGCCACCAGCGAGATCAGTTCGTCGGAGCCGTTGCCCAGCATGATGTCGAAGCCTTCCGGCATGCCAGCATACGCGGCCAGTGCCCGGCGCAGGTCGTCCACCTGTCCCGCCGGATAGCGGTTGAGCGCGAGCGCTCCCAGCCGGCGCCCGAGTTCGGCCTGCAGTTCGGGCGAGAGCCGGTGCGGGTTCTCCATCGCGTCCAGCTTGACCAGGCCGGCTGACGGCTGGATGGCATAGGCGTGCATCGACTGGATGTCCTGCCGGATCAGCCGCTGCAGGTCGCGTTCTGGCACTGCACTCATCGCTTGAGTCTCATTTCGGCGGCGCGGGCATGGGCCTGGAGCCCCTCGCCGTGCGCCAGCACCGACGCGATCGCACCCAGGGTCTGGGCGCCGGCTTCGGTCACCTCGATCAGGCTGCTGCGTTTCTGGAAGTCGTACACGCCCAGCGGGCTGGAGAAACGCGCGGTGCCGCTGGTGGGCAGCACGTGGTTGGGGCCGGCGCAATAGTCGCCCAGCGACTCGCTGGTGAAGGCGCCCAGGAAGATCGCCCCGGCGTGCCGCAGCAGCGGCTCCCAGCGGTGCGGCTCGCTGCTCGCGACCTCGAGGTGCTCGGGGGCGATCCGGTTGCTGATCTCGCAGGCCTCTTCCATGCTGCGGGTCTGGATCAGCGCGCCGCGGCCGTTCAGGGACTTGGAGATGATCGCGGCGCGCGGCAGTTGCGGCAGCAGCCGGTCGATCGCCGCCTGCACCTGGTCGATGTAGGCTGCGTCGGGACACAGCAGGATGCTTTGCGCCAGTTCATCGTGCTCGGCCTGGCTGAACAGGTCCATCGCCACCCAGTCCGGCGGCGTGCTGCCGTCGGCCAGCACCAGGATCTCGCTCGGTCCCGCGATCATGTCGATGCCGACGGTGCCGAACACGCGGCGCTTGGCGCTGGCCACGTAGGCGTTGCCGGGACCGGTGATCTTGTCCACGTTGGGGATGGTGTGGGTGCCGTAGGCCAGCGCACCCACCGCCTGGGCGCCGCCGATGGTGAAGGCGCGGCTGACGCCGGCGACGTGGGCCGCTGCCAGCACCAGCGCGTTCTTCGCGCCGCGCGGCGTCGGCACCACCATGATGATTTCGCCGACGCCGGCGACATGGGCCGGGATCGCGTTCATCAGCACCGAGGACGGGTAGGCTGCCTTGCCGCCGGGGACATAGATGCCGACGCGGTCCAGCGGCGTCACCTTTTGCCCGAGCAGCGTGCCGTCGCCATCGCGGTAGCTCCAGCTTTCGCCGCTGGCCTTCTTCTGGGCCTCGTGGTAACTGCGCACCCTGCGTGCAGCGGCTTCGAGCGCATCGCGCTGGCCAGCGGGCAAGGCGTCGAACGCCGATTTCAGTTCCGCCTGCGTCAGTTCCAGCGAGGCCACCG
Organism: Burkholderiales bacterium; assembly: GCA_038244915.1. Lineage (GTDB taxonomy): Bacteria > Pseudomonadota > Gammaproteobacteria > Burkholderiales > Burkholderiaceae_C > Ramlibacter. The sequence goes on from JBBRSZ010000019.1 coordinate 35,957, forward strand.
TGGTCGCTTCGAGGCCGTCGAACCGCTTGCTGTACTCCAGCACCGCGGCGTCACCACGCTCGCGCACATCCGCCAGGATCTGCTCCACCCGCTGCTCCACTTGCGCATCGGTCTCGGCCGACCAGTGCAGCCGGGCGCGGAAGTCCGCCTCGAACGTGGCCGAAGCTGTGGAAAGACGGGCGGGTGCGGCGTTCGTCGTCATGGAATCAGGGCGCGATGGCCCCTTCGAAGGCATCGATGATGCGGCGAATCTCGCCGCGCTTGAGCTTGAGCGCGGCCTGGTTCACCACCAGGCGCGAACTGATGTCCATGATCCGCTCGACTTCGACCAGGTTGTTGGCCTTGAGCGTGTTGCCTGTTGAAACCAGGTCGACGATGGCGTCGGCCAGCCCGGTCAGCGGCGCCAGTTCCATGCTGCCATACAGCTTGATCAGGTCGACGTGCACGCCCTTGGCGGCGAAGAACTCGCGGGCGATGGCCACGTACTTGGTCGCCACCTTCAGCCGGGAGCCTTGGCGCACCGCCGACTCATAGTCGAAATCCGAGCGCACGGCGACGCTGACGCGGCATTTTGCGATCTTCAGGTCCAGCGGCTGGTACAGGCCCTGGGTGCCGTGCTCGATCAACGTGTCCAGCCCGGTGACGCCCAGGTCGGCGCCGCCATATTGGACATAGGTCGGGACATCGCTGGCCCGCACCAGCACCACTCGCACCTGCGGGTCGCGTGTTTCCAGGATCAGCTTGCGCGATTTCTCGGGGTCGTCGAGCACTTCGATCCCGGCCGCCTTCAACAGCGGCAGCGTCTCCTCGAAGATGCGTCCTTTCGACAGCGCCAGCGTGATCACGGGTCAGCCCTTGATGCGTTCGATGTCCGCGCCGATGCCGCGCAGCTTGGTTTCCATCTGGTCGTAGCCACGATCCAGGTGGTAGATCCGGTCGACCATGGTTTCTCCTTCGGCCACCAGTCCGGCGATCACCAGGCTGGCCGACGCTCGCAAATCGGTCGCCATCACCACTGCGCCGGACAGCTTCTCGACGCCCTCGATCACGGCGAACTTGCCGTCGACCTGGATGTTGGCGCCCAGGCGCACCATCTCGTTGACGTGCATGAAGCGATTTTCGAAGATGGTCTCGGTGACCTTGGACGGGCCCTCGGAGATGGCGTTGAGCGCCATGAACTGCGCCTGCATGTCGGTCGGGAAACCGGGGTATTCGGTGGTGCGAAAGCTCTGCGCGACCAGCCGGCCCTGCGAATGAAGTTGGATGCCGTCTTCCACCGCCGCCACGCTGGCGCCGGCGTCGCGCAGCTTGTCGATCACCGCCTCGAGGTGGTCGGCGCGGCCATGGCGCAGGATGACGTCGCCGCCGGTGGCAGCGACCGCGCACAGGAAGGTGCCGGCCTCGATCCGGTCCGCCACCACGCGGTGGGTGCAGCCATGCAGCTTGTCGACGCCCTGGATCCGGATCCGGCCGGTGCCGTGGCCCTCGATCTTCGCGCCCATGGCGATCAGCATTTCCGCCAGGTCGGTGATTTCCGGCTCCTGGGCGGCGTTCTCGAGAATCGTCTCGCCTTCGGCCAGGGTCGCCGCCATCAGGAAATTCTCGGTGCCCGTCACCGTGATCATGTCGGTGCGGATGCTCGCGCCCTGCAGCCGGGTGCGGCCCTTGGGCAGCCTGGCGATCATGTAGCCATGTTCGACCACGATGTCGGCGCCCATCGCCTGCATTCCCTTGATGTGCTGGTCAACCGGCCGGGAGCCGATCGCGCAGCCACCAGGCAGCGACACCGTGGCGTCGCCGAACCGGGCCAGCAGGGGGCCCAATGCCAGCACGGAGGCACGCATCGTCTTGACCAGCTCATACGGCGCTTCGGGCGAGCTGAGCTTGCTGGAGTCGATCCGCACGCCGCCTTCGACCGGCTCGATCGTCACGCCCATGTTGCGGATCAGCGTCAACATCGTGGCCACGTCCTGCAGCTTCGGCAGGTTCAGCAAAGTGACCGGCTCGCTGGTCAGCAGCGCCGCGCACAGCTCGGGCAGGGCTGCATTCTTGGCACCGGAAATCCGGACCTCGCCGTGGAGCTGGCGCCCCCCGCGAATCAGCAATTTGTCCATGAAAAACTCAGTGTGATGTGGATGCGGCCGCCCATTCGGCGGGTGTCAGGGTCTGCATCGACAAGGCGTGCACCTCGTCAGTCTGCATTCTCGCACCCAGCGTCGCGTAAACGCGCTGGTGCCGCTGGATCAGGCGCTTGCCCTCGAACTGCGCGGAAACAATGACGGCCGACCAATGGCGGCCGTCGCCCTCGACCTCGAGGTGGGTGCAGGGCAGGCCGGCGGCGATCAGGGACTGGAGTTCAGCGGCGGTCATTTCGGGACTCTCGGTTCATCCGCGGATCTTGTAGCCGATCCGCAGCAGGTTGACGGCGATCGCGCTCACCACCAGCAGCGCCGTGCCGACGATGCCAAGGCTCAGCCAGGGCGAAACGTCGCTGACGCCGAAGAAGCCGTAACGGAAGCCGTCGATCATGTAGAAGAAAGGGTTCAGGTGGCTCACATCCTGCCAGAACGGGGGCAGCGAGCGGATCGAATAGAACACGCCCGACAGGAAGGTCATGGGCATGATGACAAAGTTCTGGAAGGCCGCCATCTGGTCGAACTTCTCGGCCCACAGGCCGGCGATCACGCCCAGCGCGCCCAGCATCGCCGACCCCATGAGGACGAACACGAGTATCCACAGCGGAGCGACGAAATCCGGCCGGGCGAAGAACGCCGTGACGACGAGCACGCCAAGGCCGACAGCCAGTCCGCGCGCCACCGACGAGCCCACGTAGGCGAAAAACCAGCTCCAGTGGGACAGCGGGGTGAGCAGCACGAACACCAGGCTGCCCATGATCTTGCTCTGGACCAGCGACGAGGAACTGTTGGCGAACGAGTTCTGCAGCACGCTCATCATCACCAGCCCCGGGATCAGGAAGGCGGTGTACTCAATCCGGTCGTAGACCTTGACGTTGTTCTGCAGCACGTGGCCGAAAATCAGCAGGTACAGGACCGCCGTGAGAACGGGCGCTGCCACGGTCTGGAAGCTCACCTTCCAGAACCGCAGCACTTCCTTGTACAGGAGCGTGCGCCAGCCGGTCATGCGGATGTAGCCCCCACGCTTGCCACTTCGTGGACTGCGCTGCCCCCTGAGGGGGCCTTCACGTCTAGGGGCGGCCCGTCGACGCTCAACTCCCGTTCCGCCGACATCACGTCGAGGAACACGTCTTCCAGGTCGGCCTTGCGAATCTCCACGTCTTCCACCCGCAGGCCGGCGCGGCGGATGATGGCGAGGTAGCTCTCGATCTCGTGGGCGTCATGGGCGGGCAACTGCACGATCCGGCCCGTGACTCTCGCCTTGCCGTCGAATTCGGGCGGCAGCGCGCTGTCGATCTTGAAGCGCAGCACGTTGCTGGACGCTGACTTGAGCAGTTCGCTGGTGCTTTCAAGCGCCACGACCCGGCCGTTCTTGAGCATGGCGAGACGGCTGCACAGGGCCTCGGCCTCTTCCAGGTAATGCGTGGTCAGCAGCACTGTGTGGCCCTGCTTGTTCAGCTTTGCGATGAACTGCCACAGCGTCTGGCGCAATTCCACGTCGACGCCGGCCGTCGGCTCGTCCAGCACGATCACCGGCGGCTTGTGCACCAGCGCCTGCGCCACCAGCACCCGGCGCTTCATGCCGCCCGACAGCTGGCGCATGTTGGACGAGGCCTTGTCGTCCAGGCCGAGGCTCTCGAGCAACTCGTCGATCCAGGCGTCGTTGTTCTTGACGCCGAAGTAGCCGGACTGGATGCGCAGCGCCTCGCGGACGGTGAAAAAGGGATCGAACACCAGTTCCTGCGGCACCACGCCCAGCTTGCGGCGGGCGTCGCCATAGTTGGACTGGACGTCGCTGCCCAGCACCATTGCGCGGCCCGAGGTCGGCCGCGCCAGGCCCGCCAGGATGCTGATCAGAGTGGTTTTGCCGGCGCCGTTCGGGCCCAGCAGACCGAAGAATTCGCCCTGCTGGATGTCGAAGCTGACGCCATCGAGGGCCTTGAGCGGCCCGCGCGGTGAAGCAAAGGTTTTGGAGACGGACTGGAAAGAGATCGCGGGCATCGAAGCCCACGATTTTACTTTGTCGGCAGTCCCGCCGCCCGCAGGCGCGGCGAATGCCCTCTCAGGCCGCGGCCGGCAATAGTTCGGCGACGCCGTACAGGCCGGCCAGCACCCGCAGCCGGGGCGGCAAGCCCTTGACGGCGAAAGTCTTGCCCAGGGCCAGCGCCTCGCGCCGGCAATCGAGCAGCACCGCCAGCGCCGACGAATCGAAGTGCGACAGTGCGGCCGCGTCGGCGACGATAGCAGGCGCCGGATCGCTGCGCATCCCCTGTTCAAGCATGCGCGTGCACGCCGCGGCGTGCTCGTGGGTCAGTTCGGCGGGCAGAACCAGCACCGGCAGCCTTCAGCCCTTCCTGGCCGCGTTGGCGCGATTGCGCTCAGTCAGGGTGGCGATCAGGCCGTCCACCCCCTTGGCGCTGATCTCCTGCGCGAACTGGCTGCGGTAGGTTTCCACCAGCCACACGCCCAGCACGTTCAGGTTGTAGATCTTCCAGCCGGTGGGCGTCTTTTCCATCCGGTATTCGAGCTGGATCGGGTCGCCGCGGCCGCGAATCTCGGTGCGCACCACCACCTCGGTATCGGCCGATTCGGCGCGCAGCGGCTTGACGCTGATGAGCTGGTCGTTCACCTGGTCCAGCGCGCCCGAGTAGGTGCGGATCAGGAGGGTCTTGAATTCGTCCTGCAGGCGCTTGCGCTGCTCCGGCGTCGCCTGGCGCCAGGCCGGCCCGACCGCCGCCGCGGTCATCCGCTGGAAGTTGACGTTGGGCATGATCTTGCTGTCGACCAGCGCCATGATCCGGTTGATGTCGCCGCCCTGCAGCGACTTGTCGGACTTGATGGATGCCATCACCTCGTCGGACAGGCGCTTGATCATCACGTCGGGGGCTTCGTCGGCGGCGTGTGCCAACGGCGCCAGTCCCAGCGTCATGGCTGCCACGAAGGACGCGGCAAATTGGGCAAACAAACGTCTTTTCATTGGTTCTTCTTTCAGGCGGCAACGCCGCGATCAACATTGCAACCGGCACGGCCAGCAGGGTTCCGGTCCCTCGCGACCGATTGAAACAGGCTGAAACCCTTTAACGCACCACCGGCGCCGGCGGTTGTCCGGTCCGCGCCGGGGCTGGGGAGGGTGCGTCCGAACTTTCATCCGGGATGTCGGCCGGCGTACCCGCAGGACTACCTTCGAAGATCTCGGCACGGCGCTTCTGCAGGTACGAATCACGGATGAACGTGTATTTGTCCAGTGCCGCTTCCTCGAGCACCACGCCCACCCGCAGCGCATTGGAGCGCTGGTTGACGGCGCGCAGCCCATAGAGCTCGTAGCGGTCATGCATCGGCTCGACGTAGTGGATCGGGTCGCCCTTCTTGTCGACGGTCAGGGCCAGAGTGTCGCGCAGTGTCGACGGCCCGAGCAGGGGCAGCATGATGTAAGGTCCCGCCGGCACGCCCCAGCGGCCCAGCGTCTGGCCGAAATCTTCGCGGTGCCGTTCGATATTCAGATCGCTGGCGATATCCAGGATTCCGCCCAGCCCGAAGAAGGTATTGACGTTCAGCCGCATGAAGTTTTCGGCGGCATTGCGGAACTTGAACTGCAAGGCGCTGTTCACGAAAGACCAGCCGTCGCTCAGGTTGCCGAAGAAGTTGCTGACCCCGGTGCGGACCAGCGGCGGCACGCCCGAGCGGTAGGCCGTCGCCACCGGCTTGAGCACCATGGCGTCGACACCCTCGTTGAACTGCAGGGACTTGCGGTTGAACGGCTCGAAGGGGTCACGGGGATTGACCGGCCCGCTGGCGCACCCGGCCAGCGCCAGCAGCAAGCCGGCGGCAAGGATCCAGGAGGCCAGGCGCGAACAGGCGCCGGCGGGGAATTTTGAGTTGTTCATTTTTTCGGGGCCGCCCCCGCGGCGGTGCTGTTGCCGCCTTCCGCCGCCTTGCTGAACAGGAACTGGCCGATCAGGTTTTCCAGCACCACGGCGGACTGCGTGGTCGAGATGGTATCGCCTGCGGCTAAAACCTTTTCATCAGCACCGGCTTCGATTCCGATGTATTGCTCACCCAGCAGGCCGCTGGTCAGGATCTTCAGCGAGCTGTCCTTCGGGAAAACGTACCGGTTCTGCAGGGACAGCGTCACTCGGGCCTGGAAGGTCTTGATGTCGAAGGTGATCTCCTCCACCCGGCCCACCACCACGCCGGCGCTCTTGATCGCAGCATGGGGCTTGAGCCCGCCGACGTTGTCGAACTTCGCCGAAACCTTGTATTCGGACTGGAAGCTCAGGTTCAGCAGGTTCGCGGCCTTGAGCGCCAGGAACAGGATCGCCACCAGCCCGATGACCACGAACAAGCCCACCCACACATCATTTTTGGAACGCTCCACGGGCCCCTCCTAGATACTGAACATCATGACGGTCAGGATGAAATCCAGACCCAGGACCGACAGCGACGCGATCACGACCGTGCGGGTCGTCGCTGCGGAAACGCCTTCGGGCGTCGGCTGCGCCTCGAATCCTTGCAGCAGGGCGATGAAAGTCACCGCCACGCCGAACACCAGGCTCTTGATGATGCCGTTGCCGACGTCCTTCCAGACGTCCACCCCGCCCTGCATCTGGCTCCAGAACGAGCCGGCGTCGATGCCGATCAGCATCACGCCGACCACGTAGCCGCCAAGGATGCCGACCGCGCTGAACACGGCTGCCAGCAGCGGCATGGCGATCACCCCGCCCCAGAACCTGGGCGCCAGCACCCGGCTGACCGGGTCGACCGCCATCATCTCCATGGCGGCGATCTGCTCGCCGGCGCGCATCAGGCCGATCTCGGCCGTCAGCGAGGCGCCGGCGCGGCCGGCAAACAGCAACGCGGTGATCACCGGCCCCAGTTCCCGCACCAGGCTCAGGGCGACCAGCAGCCCGAGCGCCTCGGACGAGCCGTAGCGCTGCAGCGTGTAGTACCCCTGCAGCCCCAGCACGAAGCCGACGAACAGGCCCGACACCGTGATGATGGCCAGCGAGTAGTTGCCCAGGAAATGGATCTGGTCACGCACCAGTGAAAAACGCCGCAGGCTCGCGCCCAGCAGCATCCCCAGGCGCAGCAGCAGGCGGGCGCCGTGGCCCCAGCCGGCCAGCGTCTTGCGGGTCTGGTAGCCGATGTCGGCGGGGTTGTACCAGCTCATGCTCGACCCGCCCCAAAATCCTGCGACATGGTCGGCCCCGGATAGTGGAAACGCACGGGGCCTTCGGCCAGCCCGTGGACGAACTGGTGCACCAGCGGATCTTCCGACTCGCGCACTTCCTGCGGCGTGCCGCGGGCGGCGATCCGGCCGTTGACCAGCACGATGACCTGGTCGGCCATGTGGAAGGTCTCCGGAATTTCGTGGGACACGATCACGCTGGTGATGCCCAGCGTGTCGTTGAGCTGGCGGATCAGCCGCGCCGCCGTCCCGAGCGAAATCGGATCGAGCCCCGAAAAAGGTTCGTCATACATCATCAGTTCCGGATCCAGCGCCATCGCCCGGGCGAGCGCGACGCGGCGCGCCATGCCGCCGGAGACCTCGCTGGGCATCATGTCGCGGGCACCGCGCAGACCCACCGCATGCAGCTTCATCAGGACGATGTCCCGCACCAGCTTGTCCGGCAGGCTGGTGTGCTCGCGCAAGGGAAAGGCCACGTTGTCGAACACGCTCAGGTCAGTAAACAGTGCGCCGAACTGGAACAGCATGCCCATGCGCCGCCGCGCCGCGTAAAGGCCCTCGGGGTCCAGCTTGCGGACGTCATTGCCGTCGAACAGCATTTCTCCCTGCTGCGCCCGGACCTGGCCGCCGATCAACCGCAAGATGGTCGTCTTGCCACCGCCCGAAGCGCCCATCAAGGCCGTCACCTTCCCGCGCGGGAGGCTGAAGTTCAGGTCTTCGAGCACCGGCCGCCCACCATAGCCGAAGGTGAGGTGGCGGCATTCGACGAGGTTGGGGGAGGGCGAATCGGTCATCCGGGAAGGGACTGGCCGGGATCGGCCCGGCCCGCAACGGCAAGGCTGAAATCATACGGGCTTTGTACCCAGGCCCGCCTGACGCGTCCGAAACCAGGCAAGCAGGCCATATTCAGCGGGGCAGGTCGGAAAATCCCATCAGGAATTCGTCGACCGCGCGCGCCGCCTGCCGGCCCTCGCGGATGGCCCACACCACCAGGCTCTGGCCGCGGCGGATGTCCCCGGCGGCAAACACCTTGGGCACGTTGGTGGCGTAGCCGCCAGCGAATTCTGTCGTGGCCTTGGCGTTGCCGCGGCCATCCTTATCGACGCCGAAGGCGTCCAGCACGGTTGCCACCGGACTGACGAAGCCCATGGCGAGCAGGACCAGATCAGCCTGCAACAGCTGCTCGCTGCCCGCAACTTCGACCATCTTGCCGTCTTTCCACTCGACGCGGACCGTCTTGAGCCCGGTGACCTTGCCCTTTTCGCCGCTGAATTCCTTGGTGGCGATGGCGAATTCGCGCTCGCAGCCCTCTTCGTGGCTGGAACTGGTGCGCAGCTTGTACGGCCAGTAGGGCCAGGTCAGCGCCTTGTTCTCTTCTTGCGGCGGCTGCGGCATGAGCTCGAACTGCGTCACGCTGGCGGCGCCGTGCCGGTTGCTGGTGCCGACGCAATCGGAGCCGGTGTCGCCGCCGCCGATCACGATCACGTGCTTGCCCTTGGCGCTGATCTGGCCCTTGACCTTGTCGCCGGCGTTGACCTTGTTCTGCTGCGGCAGGAACTCCATCGCAAAGTGGACACCATCGAGCTCGCGGCCGGGCACGGGAAGGTCGCGCGACTGCTCGGCGCCGCCGGTGAGAACCACGGCATCGAAATCCTGCTGCAGCTGCTCGGGCGAAATCGTTTCGGTGGCCCAGTTGATGACCTTGCTGCCTTCGGGCAACTTGCCGACCATGACGCCGGTGCGAAAGCTCACGCCCTCGGCCTTCATCTGCTCGACCCGCCGGTCGATGTGGCTCTTCTCCATCTTGAAGTCGGGAATGCCGTAGCGCAGCAGGCCGCCGACGCGGTCGTTCTTCTCGAACAGCGTCACGGCGTGCCCAGCACGGGCCAGTTGCTGCGCCGCGGCCATGCCAGCCGGGCCCGAGCCGACCACCGCCACGGTCTTGCCGGTCTTGATCTTCGCCACCTGGGGCTTGACCCAGCCGTGCTGCCAGGCGCGGTCGATGATGGCGTGCTCGATCGACTTGATGCCGACCGGGTCGTCGTTGACGTTGAGCGTACAGGCAGCCTCGCAAGGCGCGGGGCAGATGCGACCGGTGAACTCCGGAAAATTGTTGGTCGAATCCAGCACCACGAACGCGTTCTGCCAATCCTGGCGATACACCAGGTCGTTGAAGTCCGGAATGATGTTGTTGACCGGGCAGCCGCTGTTGCAGAACGGGATGCCGCAATCCATGCAGCGCGCGCCCTGCAGCCTGGCCTGCGCGTCATCGAGGCCGATGACGAACTCCTTGTAGTTCTTAAGGCGCTGGTCGACGGGGCGGTAGCCCTCTTCGACCCGTTCGAATTCCATGAAGCCGGTGACTTTTCCCATGATTCTTCCTCGTCCTTACTTCGCCGCCGCCACGGCTTCGTGCTTCATCGCCACGTGCGCATTGGTGCCGGCGCTGGCCGCTTCCACCTCGCGTTCGTACATCTCGGCCAGAGCCCGCTTGTATTCGTTCGGGAACACCTTGACGAACCTGGTGCGCGACAACGCCCAGTTGTCCAGCAGTTCGCGGGCACGGCGGCTGCCGGTCCAGCGGTTATGGTCTTCCAGCAATTTGCGCAGCAGGGTCTCGTCGGCCTGGTCCTTGTGCAGGCGCGACTTCATGCCTGCCTGTTGCTCGGCGGCGGTGCCGACCTTTTCCAGGGTGACCATCGAGGTGTTGCAGCGGCTGGCGAACTGGCCGTCCTCGTCGTAAACGTAGGCGATGCCGCCGGACATGCCGGCCGCGAAGTTGCGCCCGGTCTTGCCCAGCACCAGCACCGTGCCGCCGGTCATGTACTCGCAGCCGTGGTCGCCCGTGCCCTCCACCACCGCCGTCGCCCCCGACAGGCGCACCGCGAAGCGCTCACCGGCAACACCGCTGAAGAAGGCCTCACCGGTCGTGGCGCCGTACAGCGCCGTGTTGCCGATGATGATGTTGTCGACCGCCGCGCCGCGGAAGTCGATGCTGGGCCGCACCACGATCCGGCCGCCGGACAGGCCCTTGCCGGTGTAGTCGTTGGCGTCGCCGATCAGGTACAGCGTGATGCCCTTGGCAAGGAACGCGCCGAACGACTGGCCGCCGGTGCCTTCCAGCTGGATGCGGATCGAGTCGTCCGGGAGACCCTCGGGGTGCACCTTCGTGAGGGCGCCGGACAACATGGCGCCGACCGTGCGGTTGACGTTGCGCACCACCTCGATGAACTGGACCTTCTCGCCGCGCTCGATCGCCGGACGCGACTTCTCGATCAGCACCAGGTCCAGGCTCTTTTGCAGGCCGTGGTCCTGTTCCTCGACCTGGAAGCGTGCAACTTCGGCCGGTACATTGGGCAGCGCGAATAGTCGGCCGAAGTCCAGCCCCCGCGCCTTCCAGTGCTCGATGCCCTTGCGGGTATCGAGCAGGTCGGCGCGGCCAATCAACTCGTCGAACTTGCGGATGCCCAGCTGCGCCATGATCTGGCGCACTTCCTCGGCGACATGGAAAAAGTAGTTGACGACATGCTCGGGGCGGCCGGAGAACTTCCTGCGCAGCACCGGGTCCTGCGTGGCCACACCGACCGGGCAGGTATTGAGGTGGCACTTGCGCATCATGATGCAGCCTTCGACCACCAGTGGTGCGGTGGCGAAGCCGAATTCGTCCGCGCCCAGCAGCGCACCGATCGCGACGTCGCGGCCGGTCTTCATCTGGCCGTCGGCCTGCACCCGGATTCGGCCGCGCAGGCGGTTCAGCACCAGCGTCTGCTGGGTTTCGGCCAGGCCGATTTCCCACGGGCTGCCGGCATGCTTGATCGACGACCAGGGCGAGGCGCCCGTACCGCCGTCATGGCCGGCGATCACGACGTGGTCGCTCTTGCACTTGGCGACGCCGGCGGCGATGGTGCCGACTCCGACTTCCGACACCAGCTTCACGCTGATGGAGGCATGAGGCGCGACGTTCTTCAGATCGTGGATCAGCTGCGCCAGGTCCTCGATCGAATAGATGTCGTGGTGCGGCGGCGGGGAAATCAGGCCGACGCCCGGCACCGAGTAGCGCAGCTTGCCGATGTACTTGGAGACCTTGCCGCCGGGCAGTTGGCCACCCTCGCCCGGCTTGGCACCCTGGGCCATCTTGATCTGGATCTGGTCGGCCGACGACAGGTATTCCGCCGTGACCCCGAAGCGGCCCGATGCCCCCTGCTTGATCTTCGAGCGCAGAGAATCGCCGGCGTTGAGCGCGTAGTCGGCTTCGATGACGTCCTTGCCGATGATCTCGCCGACCGTCTGGCCCTGTTTGATCGGGATGCCCTTGAGCTCCTGCCGATAGCGCGCCGGGTCCTCCCCGCCTTCGCCGGTGTTGCTCTTGCCGCCGATGCGGTTCATCGCGACCGCCAGCGTGGCATGGGCCTCGGTGGAGATCGAGCCCAGCGACATGGCACCGGTGGCGAAGCGCTTGACGATCTCCTTGGCTGACTCGACTTCATCGACTGGAATCGCCTTGGACGGATCGATCCTGAACTCGAACAGGCCGCGCAGCGTCATGTGGCGGCGGCTCTGGTCGTTGATCAACTGGGCGTACTCCTTGTAGGTGTTCCAGTTGTTGGCGCGCGAGCTGTGCTGCAGCTTGGCGATCGCGTCCGGCGTCCACATGTGCTCTTCGCCGCGGGTGCGCCAGGCGTATTCGCCGCCGGCGTCCAGCATGCTGGCCAGGACCGGGTCGTTGCCGAAGGCGGCCTTATGCATGCGGATCGCTTCCTGCGCGATCTCGAACACCCCGATGCCCTCGACGCGGCTGGCGGTGCCGGTGAAGTATTTTTCGATCGTCTCGCTGTTCAGGCCGATGGCCTCGAACAGCTGGGCGCCGCAATAGCTCATGTAGGTCGACACGCCCATCTTGGACATGATCTTGGACAGGCCCTTGCCGATCGCCTTGACGTAGTTGTAGATCGCCTTGTCGGGGTTCAGGTCGCCCGGCAGGTCCTTGTGGATCGAGACCAGCGTCTCCATCGCGAGGTAGGGATGGACGGCCTCGGCGCCATAGCCGGCCAGCACGCCGAAGTGATGCACTTCGCGCGCCGTCCCGGTCTCGACCACCAGGCCCGCCGTGGTGCGCAGGCCCTCGCGCACCAGGTGCTGGTGGATCGAAGACAGGGCCAACAATGCCGGAATCGCGACCTGCTCAGGACCGACCGCGCGGTCGCTGATGATCAGGATGTTCTTGCCGCCCTTGATGGCATCGACCGCCTCTGCATTGAGCGACGCCAGCTTGGCTTCGACGCCCTCGTGGCTCCAGGCCAGCGGATAGGTGATGTCCAGCGTATAGCTGCGGAACTTGCCGTGCGTGTGTTTTTCCACGTCGCGCAGCTTGGCCATGTCGGCGAAGTCGAGAATGGGCTGGCTCACTTCCAGCCGCATCGGCGGGTTGACCTGGTTGATGTCCAGCAGGTTCGGCTTGGGGCCGATGAAGGACACCAGCGACATCACGATCGCTTCGCGGATCGGGTCGATCGGCGGGTTGGTCACCTGTGCGAACAGCTGCTTGAAGTAGTTGTAGAGCGGCTTGTCCTTGTTGGACAGCACGGCCAGCGGGCTGTCGTTGCCCATCGAGCCGATGCCTTCCTCGCCGGCCTGCGCCATCGGCGACATCAGGAACTTGATGTCTTCCTGGGTGTAGCCGAACGCCTGCTGTCGGTCCAGCAGGTCCACATCGCTTGCGGGCGCGCTGCCCGAGGTGTCGGACAGGTCGTCGAGCTTGATGCGCAGGTTCTCGATCCACTGCTTGTAGGGCTTGCTGTTGGCGAGGCTGGACTTGAGCTCCTCGTCGTCGATCATCCGGCCCTGTTCCAGGTCGATCAGGAACATCTTGCCGGGCTGCAGCCGCCACTTGCGCACGATCTTGTTTTCCGGCACCGGCAGCACGCCGGTTTCGGAGGCCATGATCACCAGGTCGTCGTCGGTGACACAGTAGCGAGAGGGACGCAGGCCGTTGCGGTCCAGCGTTGCGCCGATCTGGCGGCCGTCGGTGAAGACGATGGAAGCAGGGCCGTCCCACGGCTCCAGCATCGCGGCGTGGTATTCGTAGAAGGCCCTGCGGCGTTCGTCCATCGTGGTGTGCTGCTCCCAGGGCTCGGGAATCATCATCATCACGGCCTGGCTGATGGGATAACCGGCCATCGTCAGCAGCTCGAGGCAGTTGTCGAAGGTGGCCGTGTCCGACTGGTTGGCGAAACTAATCGGATAGAGCTTCTGCAGGTCGGCACCGAGCACCGGAGACGACATCACGCCCTCGCGCGCCTTCATCCAGTTGTAGTTGCCTTTGACGGTGTTGATTTCGCCGTTGTGTGCGACGTAGCGATACGGGTGCGCCAGCGGCCACTCGGGGAAGGTGTTGGTGGAAAAGCGCTGGTGCACCAGGCCCAGGGCCGAGACACAGCGCGGGTCCTTCAGGTCCAGGTAATAGGTGCCGACCTGGTCGGCCAGCAGCAGGCCCTTGTAGACCACCGTGCGGCTGGACATGCTGGGAACGTAATATTCCTTGCTGTGCTTGAGCTTGAGCGCCTGGATGTGGGCGCTGGCGGTCTTGCGGATCACATAGAGCTTGCGTTCCAGCGCGTCCTGCACGATCACGTCGTTGCCGCGGCCGATGAAGACCTGGCGCAGGATCGGCTCCTTCATGCGCACGGCGGGCGACATTGGCATCTCCTTGTCGACCGGCACGTCGCGCCAGCCGAGCAGCACCTGGCCTTCGGTCTTGATGGCGCGCTCCAGTTCCTGCTCGCAGGCCAGCCGCGATGCGTGCTCCTTGGGCAGGAACACCATGCCGACGCCGTATTCGCCGGGCGGCGGCAGCTCGACCCCGAGCTTGGCCATTTCCTCGCGATACAGCGCATCGGGCAACTGGATCAGGATGCCGGCGCCATCACCCATCAGCTTGTCGGCGCCCACTGCGCCCCGGTGGTCCAGGTTTTCCAGGATCTTCAGACCCTGCTGGACGATGCTGTGGCTCTTCTCGCCCTTGATGTGCGCCACGAAACCAACACCGCAAGCGTCGTGCTCGTCGGCGCCCGAATACAGGCCGTGTTCTTGCAAATAGGTGATTTCGGCGGCCGTGGTCATGGCGCACTCCTGATTTTTCGCGGGACGGCCAGCTTACTGCAGTGCAACACGAATGCCAAGGCAATTAAATGGGGTCAGATTCCAATTAAAAGCGCGTATCAAGTGGCCGAACTTATTTGGGGACAGGTATAGCTGGGATCACTGTCGGTTGAGCCGGCCGCCCCGCTTTTGCCTTGGTCACTCGTCGGGATGTCCGCTTCTGCAGGTCCGCCACATAGTCTGGTTCGCCAAGCGCCCATCCCTGCAAGACAGAGTTTGTGAGCGCCTGCTGCTGCTGGGAGCCAATCCCGGCAGCAACCAGTTCCGCATAGGCGGCTTCCCGGGCGAACGGCGTGTTTCCGAGCGACCAATACAGCGCATGCGGAGTCACGAGCTTGTCGTCGCTCATTCCGATGTAATGGCGGTGGCTGGACCAAGGGTAGTCTCTTGCCGTCGCAGCGATTCCGGCTCGGACCGGATTGAGGTCCATGTACACCATGCAGGCCAACAGGTACCGGTCAGCCTGGATCAGGGTCGATCGGTACCTGCCCTCCCACAGGGTGCCGCTGCGCGCCTGCCGCTGGTTGAAATACCGGACATAGCGGCGCCCGACCGCCTGCATCAGCGAGGGCAGGCCCAGTGGGGTCGCCGGAGTCGCCAGCAGGTGAAAGTGATTGGCCATGAGAACGTACGCGTGCACCTGGACCTCGAACTTGCGGGCGTTCTCGTCCAGCATCGACAGCAGCGTGTCGTAGTCCGCAGTCTCGGCGAAGATCGCCTGGCGGTTGTTCCCGCGCTGGATCAGGTGGTGGGGAAAGCCCGGGACGGTGAGACGGGGGAGACGCGCCATCCCCGCATGATAATTGGAGTCTGACCCCGATTAGAGGGGGTAGCGCAGCGACTCTAGCGCCTGCAGGCCGAATTCCGCCAGCAGAGCCCGCAGACGGTCGGCGGCGGACTGCCTGCGTTGGCCGGTGCGGCGCGCCAGGATCAACTCGTTCTTCATGCTGTGCTCCCAACCGACCAGTTCGGTGACGGTGACCTGGTAACCCATCGCCTCCAGATACAGGCAGCGCAGCACGTTGGTGAGCTGGCTGCCCATTTCGCGGGTATGCAGGGGATGGCGCCACAGTTCGGCAAGCGGCGTTCGCGACAACGACAGCGCCTTGTTCTGCCGCAGGCAACTCGCCAGTTCGGCCTGGCAGCAAGGCACCAGCACCATGAAACGAGCGTTCTTGCGCAGGCCGAAGGCAATCGCGTCGTCGGTCGCCGTATCGCAGGCGTGCAGCGCTGTCACCACGTCGATTTCCGCTGGCAGTTGCGCGCTGTCCGCCGCGTCGGCCGCACTCACATTGAGAAACGACATGCGGCCAAACCCCAGCCTGGCGGCCAGCTGGCGCGACTTCTCGACCAATTCGGCGCGCGTTTCGATGCCGTAGATATGGCCGCCCGGGCGGCTCTTGAAAAACAGGTCGTAGAGGATGAACCCAAGATACGACTTGCCCGCGCCGTGGTCGGCCAGCGTCGGACTCGCCGCCGACGAGGGTTGGGCTTCGAGCTCCAGCAACAGCTTCTCGATGAACTGGTACAGGTGATAGACCTGCTTGAGCTTGCGCCTGGAGTCCTGGTTGAGCTTGCCGTCGCGGGTCAGGATGTGCAGTTCCTTGAGCAATTCCAGCGACTGGCCGGGCCGGATCTCCGGATCGGTTGCCGCAGCAATCGGCGCACCCCGCTTCTGACTGGAGGTAGCGGCTGTCATTGGCCCGGCCCCACGTCCAGTGCCGCCCAGCCGGCCGCGCCCAGCTTTCTCAAGGTCTCGAGGTTGGCGCCATAGATCGCCTCGGCGTCAGGGAAGGCACGCACCGCCTGGTCGATGCTGGCTTCGCGCAGCAGGTGCAAGGTCGGGTACGGGGAGCGGTTGCTGAAATTGGTCACGTCGTCCTCGGCCGCGTCGGCAAAACAATAGTGGGGATGGAAGGCGGCCAGCTGGATCACGCCGGCCAGCCCCTTCTTGCGGATCAGCCGCTCGCCGCGGGCGACGAGGTCGTTGAAGTCGAGAAACAGATCGAGGCAATGCGGCACGACCAGCAAGGTGGTGTCGCGCTGCTGCGGGTCGCAAGCCACCAACGCATCCAACTCACTGGCAAGGTCGTCCAATACCTGCGCCGGTCCGGCAGCCGCACTGATCGCGAAGTGAACCTGCCCCCTGGCGTGCACCGCCTTGGCGAAGGGACACAGGTTCAGCCCGATCACGGCCCGCTCCAGCCAGGCCCGAGTCGCGGCCAGCACTGCTTCGTCGGTGGGCATGGAATCAGGCAAAGCGGCTGGGCTGGCCACAGACCATTTTCGCGAGTTCGTCCAGCACGGGGCCATGAACCTGCGCGGCCGGCCACGCCGTCTGGGCCAGGCCAAAGCCGGCGAGATTGGCCAGGCGAAACGCCAGCATCGCGTTCTCGTGGTCCGGTGTCACCCGGATGTTGCCCCGGGACTGGGTTGTGTAATCCAGCCGCACCAGTTGCAGCGTGTTCTTTTCAGGATGGCGGACCTCGTACCGCTCGTGCTGCACCCATCCCGTCGCCAGCCGCGCTTCGAGCCGCTGGAGATCCGGCAGGAAATTCGCCGACACGCTACCGGTCACCGGCCGCCCGATGCGGGGCACGATCTGCCAACCGACGCCGATGAAATCGAACACTTCACGGTCGCGCAGCTTCTTCCGACGCGAATCGATCGTGAACCCTGTCAGCTTCATCGCCGGCCAGGGTGTCTTGCCATCCAGGCTGAGTTTCGGTCCATCGGGCTCGATGACATTGAGCTGCTTGACCATCTGCTCCAAGTACAGGAGCACCGTGTTGCAGGCCTGCTCGGTGGCATGGGTGCTTGCATCGTGCTCGACCTGCTGCTGGTCCTGCTGGCTCTTGACGGCGCTGGCCTGGATCTTGAGTTGGTCGAGGAAGCTCATCCGGTCCTCCGTGTTCGGCGCGGCATGCCCTTGATTTTAGGGGGCGGGCGTGCAGTCATGGGCTTGCGGTCGCCGCCCGCAGGCGCTGGCGCGATCCCAACGCCAGGGCGATCCCCAGCAGGGCGCATCCGCCCGTGACAAGCCAGGTCCACTGCCAGCCGCCCGCCCGATGCGCAACCCAGGCCACCAGCGGCGGTCCGACGAATTGGCCCAGGCACGACCACTGCTGCATCCAGCCGACTGTGGTCGACACCGTCCGCTGATCCGGGGCCAGCCGTACCGCCAGCGAGAACAGGGTGCCCGGAATCACCCCGCCCACCATCGAAAACACGAGCACGGCCGCATAGCGAAGCGCAGCCGCGGTCGAGGCCGGCAGATCCTGGACCACCGGACCGAAAGCGATCCAGGCACCCAGACCCATGGCGGCATACCCCGCGAGCAGCAGGCGATCCGGTCGCAGCCCGCGTTGAAGAAACCGGCCGGAGGCGACGTTGCCGATGATGTTGACGGCCGCGGCGGCGGCAGTTGCCACGGCCGTCCAGCCCGCAGGAAGTCCCGCCTGTGAGTAGATCGAAGGCAGGAAGCCGATCACCGACATCCACTGCGCGGAATACACGGCAAAGCACAGCGCCACCAGCCACGGCCCGCGCGAGCACAGGGTTTGCCGCAACCGGACCAGCCAGCCTGCAGGCATGGCGCTGCCCGCATGCGGGCGCGTTTCTGCCGGCACTCCCGCCGCGAGCGCCAATGCCATGGCGGCCGTCATCGCTGCGAGCGAGCCCCACAGTGCCTGCCAGCCGGCCAGGGCAATCACCAGTGGCCCGCCCAGCAGCGCCAGCGCGGTGCCCAAGGGCATGAAAGCGCTCCACAGCCCCAGCGCCGCGCTGAGCTGGCCGGGAACGACGAGCCGGCGGATCAATCCCGGCGCCGGCATCGTCGCCAGCAGGAAACCCATGCCTTCGATGGCGCGCAGCACGAGCAACTGCGAAGGCAGCTCGGCCCAGCCGCCCAGGGCACTCGCAGCGGCCAGCAGCCACAGCCCTGCCAGCATGGTCCGGCGCAAGCCCAGGCCGTCGGCGACCAGGCCGACGGCAAGGCCGAAAGTCATGCCAGCGAGCTGCACCAGCGACAGCAGGAAGCCCGCCTGCAGCAGGCTCACGCCGAGCGCGTCGCGCAGCGCCGGCAGGGCCGCGGGGAGCTTTCCGACATGCAGGGCGGCGCAGACGCCGGCCAGGATGACCAGCCATTGGGGCTGGAGCCGCTTCATGGCCGCTTCACGCCAGCAGCCTGCTGCCCGTCAGCCGCTCGTGCTCGCGGCCGGCGAAACGATCGGTCATCCCGGCGATGTAGTCGGCGACGGCCCGCGGCGTGTCCGTTCGGGCGGCAAAGCCCGCCTGCATCTGCGTAGGCTCGGCGCAGTAAGCGGCGAACAGTTCTCGCACCACCCGTTTGGCCTGCACGGTGGTCTGGGTGACCTGCGGGTGGCGGTAGAGGTTGCGCATCAGGAAGCTCTTGAGCGCGCTGGATCGCTCGCGCATGGCGTCGCTGAACCGGACCAGCGGCTCGCTCTTGCGAACTTCCTGCACGCTGCCCGGGCCGACCCGCGCAATCGCGCCGGCGGTGGCGTCGATCACGTCATAGACCTGCGCGCTGAGCATCCGCCGGATCGCCTCGTACAACAGCCGGCGCCCATGCAGGCCAGGATAGTCGGCCAACGTCTCGCGCGCATGCTGCTGGAACAGCTCCACCTCCTCCAGTTGCTCCAGCGTGATCAGGCCGGAGCGCACGCCGTCGTCGATGTCGTGCGCGTTGTAGGCGATTTCGTCGGCCAGGTTGCACAGTTGCGCTTCCAGGCTGGGCTGTTGGCGTTCCAGAAAGCGCTGGCCGACGCCGCCTGGCTCGGCAAGTTCGAGCCGCTGCGCATTGGCGCGCGAGCAGTGCTTGAGGATGCCCTCTCTCGTTTCGAACGTGAGATTCAGCCCATCGAAGGCCGGATAGCGCTCCTCCAGCCGGTCGACCACCCGCAGGCTCTGCAGGTTGTGTTCGAAGCCGCCGTGGGAGCGCATGCATTCGTCCAGCGCGTCCTGTCCGGCGTGGCCGAACGGGGTGTGGCCCAGGTCGTGGGCGAGCGCCACCGCTTCCACCAGGTCCTCGTTCAGGCGCAACGAGCGGGCGATGGAGCGACCGAGCTGCGCCACCTCCAGCGAGTGCGTCAACCGCGTGCGGAACAGGTCGCCCTCGTGGTTGAGGAACACCTGGGTCTTGTAGACCAGCCGGCGGAAGGCCGTCGAGTGCACGATCCGGTCGCGGTCGCGCTGGAATTCGGTCCGGGTTGGTGCCTCCTGCTCGGGATAGCGGCGCCCGCGTGACTGCGCCGGATCGCATGCAAAGGCCGCCAGGCTCGCTACTGGCAGCACTGCTCGATCACCTCGCGCACCAGGGCGTCGGGTGCGCCTCGCACTGCGGCATGCCCGGGTTGGTCGATCACGACAAAATTGATCGCGCCGGCCTCGGCCTTCTTGTCGACCCGCATCAACTCGAGATAGCGGTCAGGCCCCAGCGCCGGCCCCGCGACCGGCAAGCCGGCCTTGCGGATCAGGGTAGTCAGGCGTTCGACGAACGCGCCATCAACGCCGCCCAGGCGTTGTGAGAGCAAGGCCGCCATCACCATGCCGCAACCGACCGCTTCGCCATGCAACCACTGGCCGTAGCCGAGTCCGGCTTCGATCGCATGGCCGAAGGTGTGACCAAAATTGAGGATCGCGCGCACGCCCGATTCGCGCTCGTCCTGCCCCACCACCCAGGCCTTGAGCTCACAGCTGCGCACCACAGCATGGGCCAGCGCAGCCGGATCACGCGCCGTCAGCGCGTCGATGTTGGTTTCGATCCAGGCCAGGAACGCCATGTCCATGATCGGACCGTACTTGATCACTTCGGCCAGGCCGGCGCTCAACTCCCGGGCCGGCAACGTCTGCAGCGTGTCCAGGTCGCAGACCACCTGTTGCGGCTGGTAGAACGCGCCGATCATGTTCTTGCCCAGTGGATGATTGATCGCGGTCTTGCCGCCGACGGACGAATCGACTTGCGCCAGCAGCGTCGTCGGCACCTGGACGAAGGGAACACCGCGCATATAACTCGCGGCCGCGAACCCCGCCATGTCGCCGACCACGCCGCCGCCCAGCGCGAAGATCACTGTCTTGCGGTCGCAGCCGTGCTGCAGCAGCGCGTCGAAGATCCGGTTCAGCGTCTGCCAGTCCTTGTTCGCTTCGCCATCGGGCAGCACCACCGTGTGGACCTTGGGGTAGCGCGCCCCCAGCATCTCGGCAAGGCGAGCGCCATACAGCGGGCCGACGACGTCGTTGGTGACGATCAGCGCGCGCGAAGCAGCCGGCGTCGCGCTCCAGGTGGCGGCGTTGCCCAGCAGGCCGCCGCCGACGTCGATGGCGTAGCTGCGATCGCCCAGCTCGATGGCGACGCGTTGTGGCGCAGATTGGATGACAGCGGACATTTGCCGCAAGTTTAAGTCGCTGCGCGAAAACCCCGGTGAGGGGGCTCAAACGCCGGCAATCACGCCGGCAAGTTCAAGCTGCATCAGGATCATGTTCACCAGTGTCGCAATGGAGGGGCGCCCGGTTTCGATGACGAAGTGGGCCGTTTCCCGGTAGAGCGGATCGCGTTGGGCATGCAGGTCGCGCAGTCGCTGCATGGGATCGCTAACTTGCAGCAGGGGACGGTTGGTATCGTGCCGCAAGCGCCGGAAGACCTCTTCGGGGGTCGAGCGCAGGTAGATCACCTTGGCACCCGTCCGCAAACGGTCGCGATTGGCCTGCCGCAGGACCGCGCCGCCACCGGTAGCGATCACGCCACTGCCCGATTCCATCAGCACGTCGATCACGCCCTGCTCGAGATCGCGAAACGCGTCCTCGCCCTGGCTGTCGAAAAAGGAACGGATCGAGCAGCCGATGCGCTGCTCGATCACGTGGTCGGAATCGGTAAATGGAACACCCAGCCGACGGGCCAGCTGGCGCCCGACGGTGGATTTTCCAGAGCCCGGAAGGCCGACCAGCGCCAGGCGCGGCAACGCGCCTGGCTGGAATGTCAGTTTGGCGTCGTGCAGTTATTGACTCCGTACGCTGGCGTCAGGAACGACCCGTTCCCGAGAGCATCCGCCTGCGCCACATCGGTCACGAATGGGCGCTCCGCCAGACCTTGCGATCCCGCAACGTTGGCCGTCACCCGAACACGGTAAGCCAACCAGCCGCCGTAACGCTGGGAGTACTCGACCCGGATGATCAGGATGCCGTTGGCATTCGTCGTCGTGACCGACGGATTGTCATAGCCGATGATCATGTCGCTACGCCGCGGCTGCAAAGTCGGCTGGCCATTGGCGTCGACGCTGCCGTCGACGTTTTCCAAAGGATCGGCCACCCCGTTGCGATTCAGGTCTTCGTTGAGGCACCAGTAATGGGTAAAGGTCGTGGTCGTGCCTGCTGAGGTCGACCCGGTAAAGGTGTACGTACTGGTGGCCGTGTCGCCCGGAACCGAAGCCAGAGGCGGGTTGGTCCAGGCTGGAGCTTTCCCGTAATGCGTCAGATTGAGGGAAATGTCGACCGGAGCATTGGCCACGGCCTTTCCTGCTGAATCTGCCACCGTGATCGCGAACCTCTTGATGTAGGTTCCCGTGCCCTTCTCGAGCAGGTTGTCGTCACCGATCGACACCGCGAGCGCCGCGCCGGCCACCGTCAGCTTTGTCTCGACGAACTGGCAGGTCGCCGATGGCGGAACCGGATCGGTCGCCGAATAGCAGGCCCGGATCGTCACGCCGTTGGTGGGGCTGGAGTTCTGGCCGGCGATGTATTGCGCGCTCACAACGCCCGAACTGTCGGTGGTCAGCGTCTGGGTGCCGCTGGTGATCGAGGAGCCGACAGTCGCCAGGCCCGTCGTCTGGTCATCGAACCGGACCCGGACGTTCTGGACTGCGCTGCCAGAGCCGTCGACAAACAGGAAGCGCAGCGTCGACCGGTTGGCCGTCGAACCGACGGTATTCACCGTCAACACGTTCGGCGATGCTGACAGTGACGGGAAGACGTTCAATGGGATGACCGCCGCGGGGATGACGCCTGCAGTAACGACCTGCACCTGCGTGGTGGGCGCCGTGACGCCGCTACCGCTCGCACCAATGGTGAACGTTCCGGTCGTCGAAGGGGCGGTGAACGTCTGGCTTGCCTGCCCGTTGAAATCGGTGACCAGGGTCTGGCCCGACATGCCAGGAACCGTGCCGCTGAGAGTAACCGTCGTACCTGCAATGGGATTCAACGAGGAATCCTGCAACAAGGCGGAGACCGTCCCCGTCTGGCCAGGCGCGAGCGTATTGGGCTGCACCTGCACCGTCAACTTGCTGCCGATGACCTGGACCGAAGTTCGCCGCACGATTCCGTTGATCGCCACCGTGACGGTGATGACACGGTTGGACTTGTCGCCGCCGATGGAAACATTGCCGGTATACGTCCCCTGCGCATTCGTCGTCGCGCCGCCGGACGGAATGAACACGCTGTTCTGGTCGGTCGTCACCGCAACCGTTGCGCCAGACACGACATTCCGGCTGGAGTCCAGCGCGATCACCGTCAGTTGCGCCTTATCGCTGCCGCTGTTGTTGACCGTGGCCTTGTCCATGAACAACACCATGTCCGTCACCGGCACGACCACTGGCCCGGTCGGCGTCGTGGGGGTGGGGGTCGGGTTCGATGGCGTCGGGACAAACGGCAAGCCCACGTCAAGCGAGGCCTGCTTGACGATGCCGTTGATCGTCACCTTGATCTGGATGGTGCGCAACGAACGATCGGAACCGGCGGAGATCGTTCCCGTGAAGATGCCAGACCCATTGGTCAGGTTGGTGCCTCCGTTGGTGGGCGTGAAGATCGCATTCTGGCCGGCCGAGACCGACACAGCCGCGCCGGACACGACGTTCCGGTTCGCGTCCACCGCGACGACTGTCAGGACAGCGGTGTCGGTGCCGGTGTTCTCAATGGAAGGTTTGCTTGTCAGGAGCGCAAAGTCGGCGACCGAAACCGGATTCGGCGTCGGGCCGGATACGTCCGCGACCTGCACCGTCGTCTGCCTGGAGATGCCGTTGACAAGCGCGGTGACGGTGACCGTCCTGTTGGTCCGGTCGGATCCGATCGCCAGCGTGCCGGAATATGTTCCCGCAACGTCCGTGACATCTCCGGCCGGCGTGAAGATGCTGTTCTTGTCCGCCGAAACCGTCACCTTGGCACCGACAACTGCATTGCGGTTCGCATTCACCGCGACGACCGTCACGATGATCTTGTCTGTTCCGGAGTTGGAAATGGTTGCCTTGTCCGTGTAGATGGCGATGTCGGCCACGGAAGCCGTTGCCACGGCCGCAGGGTCCGCTGGGATGCCGCCGCCGCCTGTCGCCGTGGTCCCCGCGCTCCCTCCCCCGCCGCCGCAAGCGGCCAGCAATGCGGCAAAGAAAAATGCCGTCCATAGTTTCAGATAACGCGTCATGAATCTTCCTTTTCCAACTGCTTCAGGTAAGAGGGGGTTGTAATGGTTTAGCGCGCGGCGGCGCGGTCGGCGATCATCTTGGGAGTGATGAACACAAGCATTTCCGTCTTGCGCGAGGACCGGCTGCGGGTCTTGAACAGGTTGCCGATCGCCGGCAGGTCGCCAAGCACCGGCACCCGGGTATCGTTTTCCGTCTCGTCCAGGGTATAGATCCCGCCGATCACCACGGTGCCGCCGTTTTCCACCAACACCTGGGTCTTGATGTGCTTGGTGTCGATGGCGATGCCGGCCGCCGTTGTGATGCCCTGGCTGTCCTTGGAGATGTCCAGATCCAGGATGATGTTGCCCTCGGGCGTAATTTGCGGCGTCACTTCGAGCCGCAGCGTGGCCCGGCGGAACGCCACCGCGGTGGCGCCGCTGGAGGTTGCCTGCTGGTACGGGAATTCCGTGCCCTGCTCGATCGAGGCCTTGGTCTGGTCCGCGGTGACGATCCGGGGGCTCGACACCAGCTTGCCCTTGCCGTCCGCCTCCAGTGCGGACAATTCGAGGTTCAGGAACCGGTTGGCGGCCGCGCTGAACAGCGAGATCGCGAACGTGGAGGGCGACAGACCGCCCTGGCCCACTGCCGGCAAGTTCACGAAGGTCGTGTTCGTCGTGTCCAGCGTTCCGGAGCTCTCACGGGTCGTCGCAGAAACCGCGTTGTAGGTGCCGCCGAACGCAACCCGATTGGCACCACCGACCGAGTAGCCAGGGTCGCCGCCACGAACGCCGCGCAGGTCGCTGCCACCGAGGCGAACACCCAGGGACTTGCCGAACGTATCAGACGCCTCGACGATGCGCGCCTCGATCAGCACCTGGCGAACGGCGATATCGAGCTTGGCGATCAGTTGCTGCACCTGCTCGAGCCGGCCCGGGACGTCAGTGACGAACAGCTGGTTGGTGCGCGGCTCGGCGATCACACTGCCGCGGATGCTCAGGATCCGCGCTGCGCCGGTTCCGGTCGTCAACTGGGCGGCGATTTCCACAGCCTTGGTGTAATTGAGCTGGAATGACTGGGTCCGCAACGGCTCCAGGTTCTGGATCGCGGCGCGCGCCTCGAGTTCGAGCTTTTCCTTGGACGCGATTTCATCCTTCGGCGCGATCCACAGCACGTTGCCGCTCTTGCGCATGCCCAGGCCCTTGGCCTGCATGATGATGTCGAGCGCCTGGTCCCAGGGCACGTCCTTCAATCGCAGCGTCACGGCGCCGGTCACCGAATCGGAGGTGACGATGTTGAAATTCGTGAAGTCAGCGATCACCTGCAGCAGGGAACGCACCTCGATGTTCTGGAAGTTCAGTGACAGTTTCTCGCCGCTGTAACCCGGGCCTTGCGTCAGCTTGTTCGGGTCGATTTTCTGTTGCCGCACCTCGACGACGAACTGGTTGTCGCTCTGGTAGGCGCTGTGCTCCCAGGCCCCCTTCGGCTCGATCACGACACGGACCCGGTCGCCGGTCTGGAAGGTAGTGACCGTCTGGACAGGCGTGCCGAAGTCGCTCACGTCCAGCCGGCGCCGCAAGCCTTCGGGAAGCGTGGACTTCAGGAATTCCACGACCAGGGTCTGGCCTTGCTGGCGGATGTCGACGCCAACCTGGTTGTTCGGTAGGTCGACGATCACCCGGCCGGAACTGTCAGGTCCGCGACGAAAATCGACGTCACGCAGGGGTTGGGTGTCGCGATTGCGGCTCTCGGCAAACACCGGGGCACTGCTCGGCGCGGGCGCAGCGGTCGCGACCGATTCGAGCGACACCATCAGCGATTTGCCGACCAGCTGCGCCTTGTAGGCGGTAGGCGACTTGAGGTTCAGCACCAGCCGTGTCCGCTCTCCGGACTGCACGACATTCACCGAACGCACATTACCCTGATTGATTTCCACAGTGGACCGACCCAGGCCGTTCGAAGCGCCCGGAATGTCCAGGGCGATCCGCGCGGGCGCCTGGATGGCAAAGCCAGCAGGCACGGCGTCCAGCGGCTGGGAAAAGTCCACCCGGACAACTTCAACGCCTCCCTGGATCGAACTCGATACGGCTTCCACCACGGTCTGGGATTGCGCGGACAACGCCACGCCGGCCAACAGGAAACCCACGCACACTTGCCATGTTCGCCGCAACGTCGTCCAGTTATGTTTGTTCATTTTGACCCCTCTTGCAATTGCAGTTTGGCTGTGCGCTCGATCCATTCGCCGCCGGCGTCCTGCACGATCTCGCGCAGCGACACTTCGGTCTCTCCCACCTTCGTGATCCGCCCGTAGTTCTGGCCCAGGTAGCTGCCTGCCCGCACCTGGTACAGCAGGTTGTCGACCTTCACCAGCGCCACCGGCTGGCCCTGCTTGATCAGGCTGCCGACCATCGACATCGCGTCCAGCGGAAAGCTCTCGAGCGGTTCCTTGCGGCGCGCCAGTTCGGGGGCCACCAGGGCCGCATTGGCGCTGACCTGCGACGAATCGCGCTTGAGGGCCTCGGTCAGCTTCAGGTTGCTGAACGGATCGGTCGCGGCCTCCTGCGTGTAGGCCTGCGGCGTGAACTTCTTGGGCTCAGGAATCGGCTGGATCTTCGGCTTGGTCTGGTTGCGCTGCTCCGTCATCCATTGCTGCAACTCGTCCTGACCGGACGAACTGCACCCGGCCAGCACGGCGATCAGTGCGGCGCAGGCGCCGACGCGTCGATATGTCATTTCTTCTTCGCTCCAGCCGGAGTGGCTTTGCGTTGCGCTGCGACCTCGTCGCTGTCGAGATAGCGGAAGGTCTTGGCGGTCGCTTCCATTTGCAGCGATCCGTCTTTCGCCGCGGTCGGCGCGATGCTGATGTTGTTCAGCGTCACGATGCGAGACAGGTTGGCGACATCGGAGGCAAACGAGCCGACGTCGTGGTAGCGGCCTGAGACGCGCAGCGCGATCGGCAACTCGGCGTAGTACTCCTTGGCGCTCACCTGGCCGGGCCGGAACAACTCGAAACGCAGGCTGCGTCCGAGTCCTGCCTGGTTGATGTCCGACAGCAAGGCATCCATTTCGGCCTTGCTGGGCAACTGCTTCTCGAGTTGCGTCACATATTGCTGGACCTGTTCGCGCTGCTTTTTCAGCGCCTCCAGGTTCACTGCCTGCACCAGCTTCTTCTTGTAGTCGTCACGCAGGGTGACTTCCTTGGCGCGCTCAGCCTCGAGTTCGGCATCGGAGCTGTTCAACCACAGAAACCAGAGCGCCACGACGATCGCCAGCATCGCCACGAAGCACAGGAGGAACCGGGGAACAGCCGGCCAGGACGACGGGTCGTTTGGATTGAGGCCGCGGAACTGCCCCTGCACGGACTGCTGAAGCGCAGCCAGGTCGATCTTTGGAATGGACTTTGTCGCCATGATCAGGTCTTCCCCGGAGCGGACGCGGCGCTGGCGCCGGCGGCGGTCTTTTGTGCTTCGCTGGAGCGCAGCAACCGGACTTTCATCTGGAAGTTGGCAACCCGGCGCTGCTCCTTGCCCAATGGCACGGTAGAGGACACGATTTCAACGAGTTCGGGCTTGGTCAGCCACGGGCTGTTGTTGCTCAGGTTGCGCAGCAGTTCGGAAACGCGCTCGTTCGACTGCGCCACGCCCTGGATCGAGACGACCTGGTTTTCCTGCTTCAAGGCAGTGATAAAGACGCCGTCCGGCAACTGGCGCACCAGTTCGTTGAGCAGGTAGACCGGCATGTTGCGGTCGGCCTGCAAATCTTCCACGGCCTGCTGGCGGGCCCGCAGCGCAGCAATTTCTTCCTGCAACGTCGCGATGTCCTTGATCTGGCCTTCGAGCCGCTTGATCTCGGTCTGCAGCACCACATTCTTGCTTTGCTGGCTGGAAATCTGCGCGGCGTACCAAAGGAAAATTGCCCCGGCGATGACGCCACCCATCAGCGCGGAAATGCCGAGCGTGGCGAAGAATGCTTCGCGCCGGCGCTTTCGGGCGGCCTCGCGGTGAGGCAGCAGGTTGATCAGGATCACTGCAGGAACCTCCGCATGGCCAGGCCACAGGACGTGAGATACGAAGGCGCCTCACGCCGCATCTTCTTCTCCCGCACGCCTTCGCCGATGTGCATGCCCTCGAACGGGTCGGCCAGCATGCAGGGAAACGAAGTCTGGGCCGTCACGGTCTCGGTCAGGCCGGGAAGGGCGGACGATCCGCCGGCGAGCATCACGTAGTCGACCCGGTTGTGCGGGGTGCTGGTGAAGAAGAACTGCATCGCCCGGGCGATTTCCTGCGCCATGCTGTCGACGAAGGGCTTGAGCACGCCAGAGTCGTAATCCTCGGGCAGGTCGCCGCTGCGCTTCTTGGTTTCGGCTTCTTCCGGTGAGAAGCCGTACTGCCGGACGATCAGTTGCGTCAATTGAGCGCCGCCGAATGCCTGGTCCCGGTCATACAGGACTTCGTCATTGCGGATGACCTGCATGCTGGTGGTGAAGGCTCCGACTTCAAACAGCGCGACCATCGTGTCCACGCCGCGGTTCGGCAGGGCCTCGATCAGGCGCCCCGCCGCCAAGCGGGAAGAATAGGACTCGACATCGATGATCACTGGCTTGAGCCCGGCCGCCTCGGCCAGGCCCTGCCTGTCCTGGACCTTCTCGCGGCGGGAAGCTGCAATCAGCACCTCCACGTCGCCGGTGGAGGTGGGGCTCGGCCCGATGACGCAGAAGTCGAGGCTGACCTCGTCCAGGGAGAAGGGAATGTACTGGTTGGCCTCGGTTTCCACCTGGACTTCGAGGTCCTGCTCGCTCATGCCTCCTGGCAGGATGATCTTCTTGGTGATCACCGCCGACGGCGGCAGCGCCATGGCCACGTTGCGGGTGCGAGTGCCGCTCTTCTTGACGACCCTTCGCATGGCCTCGGCCACCTCCTCGAACTTCTCGACATTGCCATCGGTGATCCAGCCCCGCTCGAGGGGCTCGATCGCACAGCGCTCCAGCACCAGGTTGCCTTCTTTGTCCCGGCCCAGCTCAACCAGCTTGACGCTCGAAGAACTGATGTCCAGGCCTAGCAAAGGCGCCGGCTGGCGGCTAAACAACGACCCCAGTAAGCTCACAAACTGTCTCCTGATACGCCGGATTTCGCGGCGTAACAAAGTTAAGAAATCACTTCAATGCTAGCTGCAACATCCTTGTCCCGCAAAGGGATTTTCTCTTTGGCAGGTGCTATTCGTTGCCAAAAACCGACGCCCTCACCTGCAATAATGCACAGCTTGCCGCCGCATCGGTTGGCAGCCCCAACTTCATCCCGCCGCACCAACGCGCCCCGCGAACATGGCAATTTCTATAATCGCCGCAGGGGGTAACCTGGACACCTATGCCTTCTGATTCCTCATCCGATGCGCCCGCCACGTCAGGTTCGTCTCCAAAGTCCGGGTGGCGCCGCCGACTGGGACGCGCATCGCTCTGGGTCGGCGGGCTGTTCCTGGCGGGTCTGCTCTGCGTTGCCACCATCGTAGGAGTGGCACTGGCAGTTGCCTACCCAAATCTGCCCGA
The DNA here is from genome assembly GCA_038244915.1 of Burkholderiales bacterium. Classification (GTDB taxonomy): domain Bacteria; phylum Pseudomonadota; class Gammaproteobacteria; order Burkholderiales; family Burkholderiaceae_C; genus Ramlibacter. The sequence goes on from JBBRSZ010000019.1 coordinate 65,381, forward strand.
TATTTCAGATCTGTCGGATTACCGCCCAAAATTGCCGTTGCGCGTGTATTCCGCCGAGGGGCTCTTGATGGGGGAGTTCGGCGAAGAGCGGCGCAACCTGACGCCGATCCGCGACATCCCCAAGGTCATGGTGAACGCTGTGCTGGCGATCGAGGACGCACGTTTCTATTCGCACGGCGGGGTCGACTACAAGGGCCTGGTGCGGGCGGCCCTCGCCAACCTGGGTCGCGTCAAGAGCCAGGGCGCATCGACGATCACGATGCAGGTCGCCCGTAACGTCTACCTGTCGTCCGAGAAGACGTTCACGCGCAAGCTCTATGAAGTGCTGCTGACATTCAAGCTCGAGCACATGCTCTCCAAGGACCAGATCCTGGAGATCTACATGAACCAGATCTTCCTGGGCAACCGCGCGTACGGCTTCGCCGCGGCGTCGGAGGCGTATTTCGGCAAGCCGATGAAGGACCTGACCATCGCCGAGGCGGCGATGCTGGCCGGCCTGCCCAAGGCGCCGTCCGCGTACAACCCGATCAGCAACCCGAGTCGGGCCCGCACCCGCCAGCAGTACATCATCGAGCGGATGCTGGACAACGGCTTCATCACGGCGGCCGAAGCCGAGGCCGCCAAGAAGCAGGAACTGCAGGTGCGCAGCGGCGGCGACAACACCAAGGTCCACGCCGAGTACATCGCCGAAACGGTGCGCCAGCTGGTTTACGCCCAATACGGGGACGAGACCTACACCCGGGGATTGAACGTCTTCACCACCGTCAAGGCTGACGAACAGGACGCCGCGTATCGAGCCCTGCGCAAGGGGATCATGGACTACGAGCGGCGCCAGATCTACCGCGGTCCGGAGGAGTTCATCGAGCTGCCGGCCGACCCCAAGGAAGCTGAAGACGCGATCGACGACGCCCTGGCCGAGCACCCGGACAACGGCGACGTGCTGGCCGCGGTCGTGCTCGAAGCCGGCCCCAAGAAGATCATCGCCGTGCGGCAGACCGGAGACCAGATCGAAATCGTCGGCGAGGGCCTGCGGCCCGCGCAATCCGGCCTGTCCGACAAGGCGCCGCCCAAGATCAAGATCCGCCGCGGCGCCGTGATCCGGATCGCCAGGACGCCCAAGAACACCTGGGAGATCACGCAACTGCCGGAAGTCGAAGGCGCTTTCGTCGCGCTCGACCCGCGGGACGGCGCGATCCACGCCCTGGTGGGCGGCTTCGACTTCAACAAGAACAAGTTCAACCACGTGACGCAGGCCTGGCGCCAGCCCGGCTCGGGCTTCAAGCCCTTCATCTACTCCGCGGCGCTGGAGAAAGGTTTCACGCCGTCGACGATCGTCAATGACGCACCGCTCTTTTTCGACGCCGGCGTCACCGGCGGCCAGCCCTGGGAGCCGAAGAACTATGACGGCAAGTTCGAAGGACTGATGCCGCTGCACCGGGCGCTGGCCCAGTCCAAGAACATGGTGTCGATCCGGATCCTGCAGGCCGTCGGCGCGCAGAACGCCCAGGACTGGATCACGCGCTTTGGCTTCGACGCCGAAAAGCATCCGCCGTATCTCACGATGGCGCTGGGCGCCGGCTCGGTCACGCCGATGCAGATGGCGATCGGATACTCGGTGTTCGCCAACGGCGGCTACCGGGTCAACCCCTGGCTGGTCACCAAGATCACTGACCAGAAGGGCAAGTCGCTGGTGGAAAGCCAGCCGCCGCTGCCCAACGAGGCAGTCCGGGCGATCGACGCGCGCAATGCGTTCATCATGGATCGGTTGCTGCAGGAGGTGGCCCGCTCGGGCACCGCCGCCAAGGCGCAGCGCGATCTCAAGCGGCCGGACCTGTACGGCAAGACCGGCACCACCAACGACTCGATCGACACCTGGTTCAACGGCTTTCACCAGACCCTGGTCGCGATCGTCTGGATGGGCTATGACAACCCGCGTTCGCTCGGCGACCGCGAGACCGGCGGCGGCCTGAGCCTGCCGGTCTGGATCAATTTCATGGAGACCGCCCTCAAGGGCGTGCCGGTAATGGAGCCATCGGCTCCACAAGGCGTGGTCAACGTGGGCGGCGAATGGTACTTCGAAGAGTACGCGCGCGGGGCCGGCGTTGGCAGCCTGGGCGTCGCGCCGGCCGCGGCGACCGGCTCGCCTCAGGGCCCGCCGGAAGACAAGAGCCTGGCGAATTCGGAAGGCTTGCCGCCGACCCGGCAGCCGCTGCCCTCCACCGACGAGCGCAAGAGCATCCTGGACCTGTTTCGCAACTGACGCGCAGCGTCACCCCGGGCTCGACCCGGGGTCCAGGCTGAATCTCAAGGGCTGGCCGGCCTGTTCGCTGGCATAGCGCGCCAGGTTGGCGAAGAACTCGCCTTGGCCCTTGGTGTCGCTCCATTGCGTGCCGTCGAACCGGTAGTGAAAGCCACCGGCCCGGGCCGCCATCCACACTTCCTGCAGCGGCTTCTGGAGATTGACAATGATCTGGGAGCCATTGGGAAACGAGAGTGTCACCATGGCGCCGACCCTCTGGTTGTCGATGTCCGCGTCCGATTCGTCGTTGATGCGGTCGCAGCCCGTCTCCACCCGCGCCAGCAGCGCCTCGGCGCGATCCATGAATTCCAGGTCGGTCATTACAATTTCACCATGTTGAACGTCTGCCAAATTCTAGTGAGCGGTCCGCTTCGCCGCCTTGCCCTTGGGGCGAGCGTGGTCGCCTTGCTGGCGGGCTGCGGTCAGAAGGGGCCATTGTTCTTCCCGACCGATCCCGCCGCGCAATCCCGCGCCAGCCTGACCGAAACCATCCGTCCCGCAGCTGTCACGCCGCCCGCCAGCCCGGCGTCGGCGCCGCCCGCGACCGGAACCGCCTCGCCCTTGCCCGTCACCCCATGATCCCATCCCTGCTCCCCGGCCGTCCGCATTTCGACCTGATCGCAGGCGAGCTGTGTTGCGAAGGCCTGCCGCTGGCTGCGCTAGCCCGCCAGTACGGCACGCCCTTGTTCGTCTACTCGAAGGCCGCCATGCTGGAGGCATTGGCCGCCTACCAGCGCGGCTTCGCGGGCCGCAAGGCGAGTATCTGCTACGCGATGAAAGCCAACTCCTCGCTCGGCGTGCTGCAGGTGTTTGCCCGGGCCGGTTGCGGTTTCGACATCGTCTCCGGCGGCGAGCTCGAACGGGCGCTGGCGGCGGGTGCGGCGCCGAAAGACATCATCTTTTCCGGCGTCGGCAAGACCCGCGCCGAGATGCAGCAGGCGCTGCGGGCCGGCATCGGCTGCTTCAACGTCGAAAGCGAAGCCGAACTCGAGGTGCTGAGCGAAGTCGCCACGGCCCTCGGACAGGTGGCGCCGGTGAGCCTGCGGGTCAATCCCAACGTCGATCCCAAGACCCATCCCTACATCTCCACCGGCCTGAAGGGCAACAAATTCGGCGTCGCCCACGAGCGGGCGCTGCATGCGTACCAGCGGGCCGCCGCCCTGCCCGGCCTGCAGGTGGTCGGCATCGACTGCCACATCGGCTCGCAGATCACGGCCCCGGAACCGTATCTCGACGCGATGGACCGAATCCTCGACCTGGTCGAGTCGGTCGAGGGCGCCGGCATCGCCTTGCACCACATCGATTTCGGCGGCGGCCTGGGCATCAACTACAACGGCGATGAGCCGCCCAAGGCGGACGCCCTCTGGACCGAACTGTTTGCCAAGATCGATGCGCGCGGCTTCGGCGACCGCAAGTTCATGATCGAGCCGGGACGCTCGCTGGTCGGCAACGCCGGCGTCTGCGTGACCGAGGTCCTGTACCTCAAGCCGGGTGAGCAGAAGAATTTCTGCATCATCGACGCGGCGATGAACGACCTGCCCCGCCCGGCGATGTACCAGGCCTTCCACTCCATCGTCCCGGTCCGGGACAACGCCGCACCGGCGAGCCGCTACGACGTGGTGGGACCGGTGTGCGAGAGCGGCGACTGGATCGGCCACGACCGCATGCTGGCGGTGCGGCAGGGCGACCTGCTGGCCGTGATGTCGGCCGGCGCCTATTGCATGAGCATGGCCAGCAACTACAACACCCGCGGCCGCGCCGCCGAGGTCTTGGTGGACGGCGGCCAGGCCCACCTGATCCGGCAACGGGAAAGCGCCGCCGACCAGATGCGGTCCGAGCGGCTGCTGCCCTGAATCGTTAACGTCCGGACAGTGCGCCGCGGCTTGGTGCCGTCGCCGCGCCGCGCTTCTTCTTGCGGAACTGGACGACCCGCCAGCCGAGCAGCACACCGATGATCGCGGCGTAGACCGCGACTTCGGCGAAGTTGTTCTTGCCGGCCCGCATCCAGAAAAAGTGCAGCAGCGCCAGGCCGGCGATCACATACACCAGCTTGTGCAGGGCTTGCCAGCGCCTGGCGCCCATCGCCTTCACCGCGCGATTGAAGGAAGTGGCCGCCAGCGGCGTGAGCAGCACGAAACCGCTGAACCCCACCAGGATGAACGGCCGCTTGGCGATGTCCTTGGCAATGTCGGCGACGTCGAAGCCCATGTCGAACCAGCTGTAGCTCAGAAGGTGCAGCAGCACATAGAAATAGACGAACAACCCCAACATGCGGCGGAACCGGGCCAGTGCCGGCGTGCCGGTGATCACCCGCAGCGGCGTCACGGCCAGCGTGATGCACAGGAAGCGCAGTGTCCAGTCGCCGGTGGCGCGAATGAGGTATTCAGCCGGATTGGCGCCGAGCTGGTTGGTGGCGGCGCCGTAGAACAGCCACGCGAACGGCAGCAACGCGAGCAGGAACAGGACCGGCTTGGCCGCCGGGTGCATCAGCAGCGCCCCCAGCGAGCGGCGCCTTGCCGGGCCGGCCGCCATCAGAAGTTCTTCTTCAGGTCCATGCCGGCATACAGCTGGCCGACCTGCTGTTCGTAGCCGTTGAACATCAGCGTCTTGCGCTTCTTGGCAAACAGCCCGTCTTCGCCGATGCGCCGTTCGGTCGCCTGGCTCCAGCGCGGATGGTCGACGTCCGGGTTCACGTTCGAATAAAAGCCGTATTCGTTGGCGGCCGCCTTGTTCCACGCGGTCTTCGGTTCCTTGTCGGTGAAGCGGATCTTGACCAGCGACTTGGCGCTCTTGAAGCCGTACTTCCATGGCACGACCAGCCGCACCGGCGCGCCGTTCTGGTTGGGCAGGACCTCACCGTACATGCCGAAGGCCAGCAGGGTCAGCGGGTTCATCGCCTCGTCCAGCCGCAGCCCTTCGGCATATGGCCAGTCCAGCACGCGCGAGCCGACGAAGGGCATGGTCTTCGGATCGGCCAGGCTGATGAACTCGATGAACCTGGCATTGCCCTGCGGCTCCACTTTCTCGATCAGCTTGGACAGCGAGTAGCCAACCCAGGGAATGACCATCGACCAGCCTTCGACGCAGCGCAGGCGGTAGATCCGCTCTTCCTGCGCGCTCAGCTTCATCAGGTCTTCGAGCGTGTACTTGCCCGGCTTCTTGACCAGCCCCTCGATCTCCACCGTCCAGGGCGTGGTCTTGAGGGTATGCGCGTTCTTGGCCGGATCGGACTTGTCGGTGCCGAACTCGTAGAAGTTGTTGTAGCTGCTGGCGTCCTTGTACTCCGTCACCTTGTCCATGGTGATGGCGCCCGGCACGGAGGACTTGGCGGCGGCGATCGCGGCGAGCTTGCCCGGTTTCTGCACTTGCGCGATGGCCTGCCGCCCGGCCCAGGAAGCCAGGGCGGCACCGGCGACGCCGCCGGCCATCAGCCGCATCAGCTCGCGCCGGTTGCGGTAGACGGCCTGCGGTGTGATTTCGCTGGCAACGGGGTGAATGAGCCCGTCGCGATGGGTCTTGATCAGCATGGCTTGATTCCTTGTAAGGCCGTTGCTCTGGATACGCAGGCCATTCTCACAAGGATTCAAAAACCCGCGAAATGTTGGGGCCCGAACACCTTGTTGCCCCGTAACAAACGGGGTCCGGTCCGCAATATCTCACAAGGTCCCGTAACTGTGCAGGCCCGACAGGAACATGTTCACGCCCAGGAAGGCGAAGGTGGTGACGGCCAGCCCCGCCAGTGCCCACCAGGCCGAAACCGTCCCCCGCAAGCCTTTCATCAGCCGCATGTGCAGCCAGGCCGCGTAATTGAGCCAGACGATCAGGGCCCAGGTTTCCTTGGGGTCCCAGCTCCAGTAGCCGCCCCAGGCCTCCGCCGCCCAGAGCGCGCCCAGCACGGTGGCGATGGTGAAGAAGGCGAAGCCGACGGCGATCGACTTGTACATCACGTCGTCCAGCACCTCCAGCGGCGGCAGCTTGGAGGCAATGCGCTGCCGCCCGAACAGGATGCCACCCACGATCAGGGCCGAGACGCCGAAGTAGACGGCCCAATAGCTGCTGCCACCCTCGATGGTCTTGCGGAACACCACCGGCTCGAAGCACAGCACAACGCCCAGCAGCCACAGCGGCGCCAGCTTGTACCAGCGAGTCTGGCCGGCCTGCTGCTTGATCAGGTAGGCGAAGGCAACCATCGCCGACAGGGCGAAGGTGCCATAGCCGATGAAGTTGGCCGGAACGTGCAGCTTCATCCACCAGCTCTTGAGCGCCGGCACCAGCGGCTGGATCTCATGGGCTTCGCGCACCACGGTGTACCAGAGCAGGAAACCGACCGCGGCACTGACCACGAGCATTGCGAAGGCGCCCAGTGCCCGTGTGCGGTACTGGTCCTCGAAGTACAGGTAGAACGTCGTGGTCAGCCAGCAGAACAGCACGAACACTTCGTACAGATTGCTGACCGGGATGTGGCCGATGTCAGAGCCGAGCAGGTAGCTTTCGTACCAGCGCACCAGCGTGCCGATCAGGGCCATCGCCACCGCAGCCCAGGCCAGCCTGGAACCGATCAAGGACATCGCCGTGCCCTCGCCCGTGGAGGCGATCCCGATCCAGTAGAAGATCGTGCTCATGAAGAACAGCATGCTCATCCAGAGGATGGCGGACTGGCTGGACAGGAAATACTTCAGCCAGAACACGCTGTCGGCGCGCGCCAGGTCGCCCTGGTAGGAGGCGATCCCCAGCAGCGCAAACGCCGCGGCCACCAGCATCAGCACCCGCAGCGGCCGCCAGAACCAGCCGATCCAGATGGCCGCCGGCACTGCCGCCAGCAGGATGCCTTTCTCATAGACGTCCATGTAAGCCGCATAGCGCGAAAAGGCGTACAGGCCTGCGGTGGCGACCACGGCAGCGAACAGCCAGTCCAGCCAGTTACGGCGCGTGAAGAAGCCTTCGTTCAGGTCGAACGTGGTGGTAGCGGTGTTCAAGCTGTGAGCCCCATGAGTTTGTCCTTCAGCACGGCGAATTCACGGTCCGTGTCCATGGTCTTGCGGTTGCTGGAAAGCGCGATGGTGGCCTGGGCCCCGCCCTCGCGCGGCGCCAGCCAGACCCAGACCCGGCGCTCGCGAACATACAGCATTGCGAAAACACCCAGGATCAGCAGGGCGCAGCCCAGGTAGACGATATTGCGTCCCGGACTGCGGGTCACCTGGAACACGCTGGCCTGCACCTGGGTGAAGTCCTTGAGTTCGAACGCGACCGGGGCTGGGTAGAGGTGGGCGTCGCTGAGCGCCAGCACCGCCTGGTTCATGAAAGCCTGGGTCTTTTCGTCCGGCTCCAGTGGCTTGATGCCGTGCTGCTCGCGGGTCAACTGGGTCAGTTCGAACAAAGTCCCGCTCAGGATCCGCACCAGCACCTCGCCGGCGCGGCCGCGTTCCGCCTCGGGCACATTGGTTTCCATGAACTCGGAGATGGCCTGCAGGCCCCCCTTGGCCGCGCCGTCCTTGTCCGGCGAGGCGCCGGCAAACAGCGCGAGCGCGCGCGACGCGGACAACGCGAGCTGGTTGGCGAGTTCGGGGCGCGACGCGTCGGTTGCCTTGGCCGCATAACGGCGCACCGCCTGCTCGCGCATGGCCGGATCCATCAACGCCAGCCGCAACCGCACAAAGCCGTCCATGCCGCCTTGATCGTCCACCGGGATCCGCAGATAGCGAAAGCTCTCCGCCGGCGTCTCGCGAATTCCCATCAGGAACACCGGCGCGCCGTCGCCCATGTCCACCGGCAGCATGTAGTTGTTGAATTCGCGCGCCTGGCCGGCCGTGTCGCGCAGCTTGTAGCTGATGCTGGGGCCGACATTGCGAAGCTCCTTCTTCGTCACCGTCTTGTTGGCGGCGCCCAGGCGCGAATTCAGCGACTGTTGCAGGTCCACCTTGCGCACGTCGGTTCCGCCCGCTTCGCTGCCGGCGCCGAAGTTCTCGACGTTGATCACGCGCAGTCCGGTGAATTCAAGCGTCATCCGGTCCACGCCTTCGCCGCGAACCAGCTGGGTGCTGCCGCCGATCGTGCCTTCGACTTCGAACGGCTTGCTGGCCGCATTCATCGGCACCGCCTGCAACTTGACCTTGGAGCCGCCGTCGTCGAAGCTCGATTGGTAGATCTCCACGCCGCGGTGCCGCGCCGGGTGGTTCACCTCCACCCGGGCCGGAATCTGCTCGCCGGTCTCGCTGTCGTGGATCACGATGTCGCTGGCGAACAGCTTGGGCATGCCGGTGGAGTAGTACTCGACGATGAACTTCTTCAGTTCGATCGAGAAGGGCAGGTCCTGCAACAGGATGCCGTCCGACTGGTTCAGGATGGCCGTGCCCGACTGCGTTCCTTCCGCAACCAGCAGGTTGCCGCGGAAGGTCGGGTTGGCGGCGGAGAGCCGGTGCTCGGGCTTCACGTCCGCGATCATTCCGCCGCCGGTGTAGGGCGTCTTGCCGTTGAACAGCATCTGGGCCCGCACGATCAGGTCGCCGTCGAGCAGGCCGCCGACGCAGACCAGCACGATGGCGCTATGGGCGGCGATGTAACCGAGCTTGTTGGCGGCGCCGGCCTTGGCTGCCACCATCCAGCCGCCCTCGCGCTGCTGCAGCCGCACTTTCCAGCCACCGCCGGCCAGCGTCTTGCCGATGCGCCGGGCGGCCGCCTCCGGCGCCAGCCCCAGCGGCGCCGTCGCCCGATGGTGGAACGCCTGGAGGCTCTGCTCACGCATGTTCTCCTTGAAGGCCTTCAGGTCGGTGAAGATCTTCGGGGTATTGCGGGCAATGCATAGCGACGTACTCGTCACCAGGAAGGCCAGGATCAACAGGAACCACCAGGCGCTGTAGACCGCGTTGAGCTTCACCGCCAGGAACACGGACGACCAGAATGGCCCGAACTGGTTGACGTAGTTGACCAGCGGCTCGTGCTGCTTGAGCACGGTGCCGATCACCGAGGCGATGCAGATCACCGTCAGCAGCGAGATCGAGAACCGCATCGACGACAGCAGTTCGACCGCGCCGCGCACGATGGGCGAGCCGGTCCGCACACGAACGCCTTGGGTGGAAACAGTCATGAGGAGGATGAAACGAAAAAGGCGGGAATCCGCAGATCCCGCCTCCGATAGTGTCCTGTTCGGCGGGGTTGGTTCCCGCGGACCGGCGTTTACCTCAAGCCGGCGATGTAATCGGCGACGGCGCGAATCTCGCGGTCATTGAGCTTGGCCGCGACCTGCGCCATCTGCGGGCTGTTCTTGCGGACGCCGTCGCGGAACGCGGTCAATTGGGCTGCCACGTATTCGGCGTGCTGTCCCGACAGGCGCGGATACTGGGAAGGGATGCCGGCGCCGTTCGGGCTGTGGCAGCCGGCGCAGGCCGCGATCTGGCGGTCCGCGATGCCGCCGCGGTAGATGCGCTCGCCCATCGTCACCAGGTCTTTGTCCTTGGCGAAGCCGGGCTTGGCCTTTTTCGCGGTCACCCAGGCGGCGATGTTCTTCATGTCCGCGTCGCTCAACTGCGAGGCCATCGGCTGCATGATCGGGTTGACCCGCTTGCCGGCCTTGAACTCCTGCAACTGCTTGACGAGATATTCGGGGTGTTGCTGCGACAGCTTGGGGTTCGCCGGCGTTCCCGAGTTGCCGTCAGCGCCATGGCAGGCGGCGCAAACGGCCGTGAATTTCGCTTCGCCCTGGGCCAGGTCCGGCTTGGCAGCGGCGGGTGCCGCCGCAGCGGGAGCCGCACCGTGAGCGGCCGGCGCGGCCGGCTTTTCATCCGCTGCCGAAACGGACAGACAGGTTGCCGCCAGCGAGGCGGCCATCAGCAGGGAGACGAGAAACTTCATAGCGGAGTTCGGTTTATTGGCGCAAAACCTCATGATTCTACAATGCCCTCTCCGGGTTGCCCCCGATACCGAAGCTCTCCATGACCAAGCCCGCGACCTCGCCCGAGAGCCATCCCGTGCCCGAAAAAGACCCCGCCACCGTGGCGCTGGGCTGGCTGCACACGGCCAAATTCCTGACCACCGCCCCCACGCTGGAGTTCCTGCCGCCGCACGATTACCCGGAAATCGCGTTCGTCGGCCGCTCCAACGCCGGCAAGTCGACCTGCATCAACACCCTGACGCAGCAAAAGCGGCTGGCATTCGCCTCCAAGACCCCTGGCCGCACGCAGAGCATCAACCTGTTCACCCTGGGCAAGCAGGGCATCACCGACGCCGTGCTGGCCGACCTGCCCGGCTACGGCTACGCCGCCGTCCCCAAGCACGACAAGCTGCGCTGGCAGCAGGTGATGGCCAACTACCTGGTCACGCGGGAAAACCTGCTGGGCGTGGTGCTGATGTGCGACCCGCGCCACGGTTTGACCGAACTCGATGAAATCCTGCTGGAAGTGCTGCGGCCACGGGTCGAGCAGGGCCTGAAGCTGCTGGTGGTTCTGACCAAGGCCGACAAGCTCAATCGCACCGAACAGGCCAAGGCCCTGTCCATCATGCGACTGCAGGCCGGCGGCGGCGAGGTGAGACTGTTCTCTGCCCTGAAGAAGCAGGGCGTGGAAGAGACCGCCATGCTGTTGTGGCAATGGGTGCACCCGGTCACGCAATGACCATCGAAACGTTCCTGCAGCCGCTGCCGCATGGCATCACCCTGAGCTGCCGCGCGGCGGGCGAGCCTGGCCGGCCGGTGCTGATGTTCCTGCACGGCTTTCCCGAAGCGGCTTTCGTCTGGGACGCCCTGCTGGAGCACTTCTCCCGGCCCGAACACGGCGGCTACCGCTGCATCGCCCCCAACCTGCGCGGCTACGAACGCTCCAGCGCCCCGGCGGACGTGAAGGCTTACCGCGCCAAGCCACTGGTACAGGACATCGCCGCGCTGATCGCGATCGTCGGTTCCCCGCTGGAGTGCCTGGTGGCGCACGACTGGGGCGGCGCCGTGGCCTGGAACCTGGCCAACCAGCTGCCGCAGTTGACCAGGAGGCTGGCGATCATCAACTCGCCGCATCCCGGCACCTTCCTGCGCGAGCTCAAGAGCAATCCGCGCCAGCAGGCCGCCAGCGCCTACATGAATTTCCTGATCCGGCCGGACGCGGAGCAGTTGCTGGCCGAACGCGACTACGCCCGGATGTGGCCGTTCTTCACTCATGGGGGCACGACCTCGCGCTGGCTGACCGACGCCGTGAAAGACCAGTACCGTTCGGTCTGGAACGGCCCGGACGGCGGCCCCGCTGGCGCCGGGCTGGTGGGGGGCTGCAATTTCTACCGCGCCTCGCCCCTGCGGCCCCCGCGGCCGGAGGACCCGGCCGCCGCCGCGATCGAGTTGCCGCGCGAGATGCTGACCGTGAACCTTCCGACGCTGGTGCTGTGGGGCATGGACGACGTGGCGCTGCCGCCGGAACTGATCGAAGGCCTGGAGGCCTACATCCCCCACCTGACGCTGGAGAAGGTCGAAGGCGCCAGCCACTGGATCGTGCACGAGCGGTCCGAGTTCGTGGCCGCGCGGCTGGCGAGCTTCCTGCAAGCTCAGTAGATCTGCGGCAAGCCTTCGGGACGAGTCTTGAAACGCTTGTGCACCCAGTAGTACTGGTCGGGCATCGCGTCGATGTACTCCTGCAGCCGCCGGTTCATGAGGGCCGTATCGGCCTCGACATCGGACGTCGGATAACCCTGCCAGGCCGGCATCACGGTCACGTCGTATCCGCGCGGCGTCATCCGCGCCACCACCGGCACCACCTTGGCCCCGCCCAGCCGCGCAAAGCGTGAGAGCGAGGGCACGGTGGCCGCCGGCACCCCGTAGAAGGGCACGAAGATCGACTCCTCGGGCCCGAAATTCATGTCCGGCAGCAGGTATAGCGGCGAGCCGCCACGCAGCGCCGAAACAATCGCCTTGACGCCGTCGGCGCGACCGAACGGCCGCGCGGTCTCGAACCGTTGCCGGCCCCTGAGCATCCAGGCGTCCACCACCTTGTCGGTCTGGTCGGTATAGATGCCGGTGAAGCGCCGCGGCAGTTGCTGCGTCACGGCCGTCCAGCCGGCATCCATGCCGACGAAATGCGGCGCGAAGATCACGACCGGCGCCTGCCCGTCGAACTCCGACAGGGCACCGGTGAGGTTCAGGCGCCGCCGCACGACCTCGGGCCTGGCGTGCCACAGCCAGCCGCGGTCCAGCCAGGCCTGGGCGAAGCGGATGAACACCCGCGGCACCATCCCGGCCTGCTGCTCTTTACTCCACTGGGGAAAGCACTGATGGAGGTTGGCGCGCACGACGCGCCGGCGCGACCCCACCACTGCGTACAGCACCCAGCCGAGCAACCATCCCGAGGCACGCACCCACGACAGCGGCAGCAGCGCCAGCACGCGCATCAGCAGGATTCCCAGACGGCTGGCCATCAGCGCGCCGCCCCGGGGGACTTGTAGCGGGCATAACCCCACAGGTACTGCGCCGGGCACTCGCGGATCAAGGCTTCCATCAGCGCATTGACCGCGGCTGCGGCGGCGGCTGGATCGGTCGGCAGCGTGGCGGGCGCCGGCCGCAGGTGGATCCGGTAGCCCCGGCCCCAGGCCAGTCGCTCGCCCCATGCCAGCAGAATCAGGGCGCCGGTCTGCTGCGCCAGCCGCGCCGGCAACGTCATGGTGTACGCCGACCGGCCGAAGAAGGGCGCCCATTCGCCCAGGCCCGCGGGCGGCACCTGGTCGGGCAGCAGGCCGACGGCCTCACCTGCCTTCAACGCCTTGAGCATCTGCTTGACGCCGGCCAGGGTGGTCGGCGCGGTGGCCAGCCGCGGCCGGCCGCGCGAACCATCGATCAACTCGCGCAGCCAGGCCTTGCGGGCCGGCCGGTAGAGCACGGTGATCTGGCCGTAGCGGCGCGCATAGGCCTGGGCGGTTGCTTCGAAGCAGCCCAGATGCGGCGTGAGGAAGACGATGCCCCGGCCCTCGGACCGCGCCTGATCGATCAGGGCGTCGCCCTCCCACTGGATCGGCACCGGTCGGCCGAACCACAGGCGCGGCAGTTCCGCCACCAGCTCGCCCGCCGCCGCCACCGCGGCGCGTACGTCGCGCAGGCGCAGCCCAGCCTGCGCGCCATTGGCGAGAAAGCGCCGCCGGTAGGTGGGGGAAGCCAGGAAAGCCATCCAGCCGAGCGCGCTGCCCAGGCTGTGGAGCAGGAACAACGGCACCGCGGCCAACAGGCGGAACAGGGTCTTCACTAGGGTTTAAAATCCGCTGGTCGCCGAGTTATGAACTACTTGCAGGGCGACGTTAAAAAAATTCTGCTAAAGCGTTCGCCCCAAGCTCCGGCACAAGGCAACGCGCCTTGCAACCAGTCCACGGAGTTTATTCAAATGGCGAACGACTTTCTCTTCACGTCCGAATCGGTGTCCGAGGGCCATCCCGACAAGGTGGCCGACCAGATCTCGGATGCGATCCTCGATGCGATCTTCAAGCAGGACCCGCGCAGCCGCGTGGCGGCCGAAACGCTGACCAACACCGGGCTGGTGGTGCTGGCCGGCGAGATCACGACCAACGCGCATGTCGACTACATCCAGGTGGCGCGCGACACCATCAAGCGGATTGGCTACGACAACACCGAATACGGCATCGACTACAAGGGTTGCGCCGTGCTGGTCGCCTATGACAAGCAGTCCAACGACATCGCCCAGGGCGTGGACCACGCCAGCGACGACCACCTCAACACCGGCGCCGGCGACCCGGGCCTGATGTTCGGCTATGCCTGCGACGAGACGCCCGAGTTGATGCCCGCGCCGATCCACTACGCCCACCGCCTCGTCGAGCGCCAGGCGCAACTGCGCAAGGACGGCCGCCTGCCGTTCCTGCGTCCGGACGCCAAGAGCCAGGTGACGATGCGCTACGTTGACGGCAAGCCGCACAGCATCGACACGGTGGTGCTGTCCACCCAGCACAGCCCCGAGCAGAGCGACGGCCACAAGATGAAGGCCTCGTTCACCGAAGCGATCATCGAGGAGATCATCAAGCCGGTGCTGCCCAAGGAGTGGCTCAAGGACACGCGCTACCTGATCAACCCGACCGGCCGCTTCGTCATCGGCGGCCCGCAGGGCGACTGCGGCCTGACCGGCCGCAAGATCATCGTCGACACCTACGGCGGCGCCTGCCCGCACGGAGGCGGCGCTTTCTCCGGCAAGGACCCGAGCAAGGTCGACCGCTCGGCTGCCTATGCCGCTCGCTACGTCGCCAAGAACATCGTGGCCGCCGGCATCGCGCGCCAGTGCCAGATCCAGGTCGCCTACGCGATCGGCGTCGCCAAGCCGATGAACATCACCGTGTACACCGAAGGCACCGGCGTGATCTCCGACGAAAAGATCGCCGCCTTGATCCACGAGCACTTCGACCTGCGGCCCAAGGGCATCATCCAGATGCTGGACCTGCTGCGTCCGATCTACGAAAAGACCGCGGCTTACGGCCACTTCGGCCGCGAAGAGCCGGATTTCACCTGGGAGCGCACCGACAAGGCGCAGCTCCTGCGCGCCGCCGCCGGCTTGAAGTAGTCGCGCGGCCGGCCAGCCGGCCTGGTCGGCGCTGCTACTGGATCACCGCCTGCTGCCGCTCGACCTCGCTGCGCTTCATCGCCACGTAGGTCGGCCGGTCCATCTCGCGCAGCTGGCGCGGATAACGCTCGGTGGCGTTGAACCAGCCCTGGATGCGCCGCTCGACCTGCTGGCCGGCGGGCGCGCTGAGTGAATCCAGGTAGGAGTCGATCGCAAGGTAGTAGCGCATCGCGTTGCGCTCGACCACACCGCGCACCCCGCCCATGAATACCGGCTGCCCATTGGCGTCCTTGCCGGTCACGCTGAAGCCGACCTTGTCGGCGCCGGCCGTCGCCAGATACGCCTGCATCGCCACCTTGCCGGCAAATCCATAGCCGTAGGCATAACTCAGGTGCATGAACGTGCGCTTGTCGTCCAGCGGCACTGCGGACACCATGATGTGGTAGTCGCGGGTGCCGAGCGGGCCTTCCTTGGCCGCCAGCCGGCTCTCGAAATAGTCGGGCCTCGCCGCCACGCCGCGATAGGCGAACTGCAGCTTGTAGGCGTCCTGCACCGGCTGGTCGAACTTGCGGCCGATGCGCACCAGCAGGTTTGCTGCGCCGTCGCCCGCCATCGCGTGGCAGTACTTGGTGTTGAACGGCAGGATCAGGATGTCGCACCAGTTTTCCGGATTTTTCAGCTCGCCGCTGAGCTGGCTGAATGGATGCTCCAGCACCGCGTACACATCGCCCTTGAGGTTGTCACCGGCCTGGGCCGAATCGATGTAGAGCGCGCGCTGGAAGCTGTTGTTCCTGAGTTGCTCACGCAGCTCGCTGTGCTTGGCGCGCAGGCTCGCTGCGTCGTCGGCCAGCGCGTGGAGCGAAGCGAAGCCAATGGCGACGGCCGCGCCGATGCGCGTCAGGGTCGTCAGAAATCTCTGGATCATGGATGGCTCCTTGGATTGTCGAATTGTTGCGGCGGCAGCGGCCGGCTGGCCCGCGTGTCTTCCTCGAGCAAATCCGCCACATCGAGCTGGATGCCGCCGGCCAGCAGCGAGTGCGGCTGCACCGAGTAGAGAAAGCGTCCCCGCGGCCCCAGTTCGAGGCACATCCTCAGCTGGGGTTCGCTGACCTGTTCCCAAGCCCTGATCAAACGGGACCGAACCAGGTTGTCGCCGCATTGCAGCCAGCGCAGCCGATGGTGGTTGTGCAAGAGATTGACGGCGTCGAGGTAGGACGCCGAGTTCTTGTTGCGCAGCTGGAAATTGGATGCCAAGTCGATCGAAAGGATCAGCACGGCGCCGTCACTCAGCAGCGATAGATTGCGCCCGATCAGGCGCACATTGCCCTCACCGTACTTGTAGGCCAGGTGAAGTTGGGTTGGGGTTTTTCGCAACGACTGTTTCATGGCGGTGCCTTGCAGACAGCGTGCGCCGCGCGTCTTTGAGAAGCTGTAGGACAAGCCAGCGACCCCCTGTGAGCGACCCCATGCGCTCTTTTCCAGGTGGGAACGCTCCTACAGCCAATGTCGCTGTTTGGCTGACGGCAGCGGCCGTGGGGCGGCCCAAGATGACTGTCCACACGAGGCCGCAACCGGCTTTGCGTGATTCATCCATTCCCATTGCACTGAACGAAGGAGCACCCCATGGCTGCTGAAGAACGAGATCTGAACCGCGACCCGATCACCGACGAGCCCGGCGCCCACCCGATTGGAACCGGCATCGGCGCGACGGGCGGAGCCATCGCCGGCGCCACTGCTGGCGCCATTGGCGGCCCCGTCGGTGTCGCCATTGGCGGCGTGGTCGGCGCGGTGGTTGGCGGCCTGGCCGGCAAGGCCGCCGGCGAAGCCGTGAACCCGACGGCCGAAGAGGCCTACTGGCGCGACAACTATTCGAGGGAGGCGTACTACGAAAAGGGCCGTGCCTTCGACGAGTACGCCCCCGCCTATCGGCTCGGCGCCACCGGCAGGACCCGCTACCAGGACTGGGACGCGGCCGAACCGACGCTGGCTTCCGAATGGGAGTCGGCGCGTGCCGGTTCCAGTCTGTCCTGGCCGCAGGCCCGGCATGCGAGCCGCGCGGCATGGAACCGCGTCGACACCAGCGTGCGCACCGGCGGCGCCGCCGCAGCGGTTGGCAAGGCACAAAGCGCCGGCAACATGTCCGGCGACACCGACGACGTGATCGACGCGCTGCAGGATCTGGCCGAGTGCGCCAAGGACGGCGAATACGGCTTTCGCGCCTGCGCCGAGCAGGCCAAGCGCCAGGACCTGAAGTCCACCTTCCTGCAACGAGCCGACGATTGCCGCGGCGCAGCGCAGGAGCTCAACGAGCAGATCCGCAGCCTGGGCGGCTCGATCGAAGAGCACGGCAGCGCCGCCGGCGCCCTGCATCGCGGCTGGGTCGCGGTCAAGGCCACGCTGAGCACGTACGACGACAAGGCTGTGCTGGAAGAGTGCGAGCGCGGTGAGGACAACGCCAAGGCCCGTTACGCCAAGGCGCTCAAGCAACCGTTGCCCGCCGCCATCAAGCTGGTGGTGGAGCGCCAGATGCAGGGTCTGCAGCGAAATCACGACCAGGTCAAGATGCTGCGCGACCAGCTGCGCGCCGCTTCCTGATCGAAACATCGGTCCGGGTTGCCACCACCATGCTGGTGGCGCCCGGCTGCGCAGTCCAGCCAGCTCCGAGGCCGGCGGCGTTCCCGCCGGCCTTGTCTATTGCAGCGACGGCGAGCCCGGGATCACCCGGGTGCGGCATGGCAAGAACTTCGCCGATCGGGACTGCAAGGGCCGCTGGATCCAGGACTTTCCTGCGCGCGCTGCGCTAGTGCGCTCTCACGCCGCAAAGCAGGCTTGTCCTACAGGTCCTGCGGGGCCATGCTCTTAAGGTCCACACAGAAAGCACCCGCCATGGACGAACGCTCCTGCCCGGCCTTGAAAGCCTACCGCGACAAGCGCAACTTCGACATCACGCCGGAGCC
>JBBRSZ010000020.1:0-81595 GCA_038244915.1 Burkholderiales bacterium
AGCTTCTTGCCGCGCACTTCGATCCAGGCGTCGCCGTTGTCGGCGGGCACGATCTTGTAGGGCATCAGGTCGATGTCCTTTTGCACTTCCTTCTCGGCGAACTTGCGGCCGATCAGGCGCTTGACCGCGTACAGCGTGTTCTTGGCGTTGGTGACAGCCTGGCGTTTGGCCGAGGCGCCGACGAGGATCTCGCCGTCTTCCTGGTAGGCGACGATCGACGGGGTGGTGCGCGCGCCTTCGCTGTTCTCGATGACCTTGGGGGTGTTGCCCTCCATGATGGACACGCACGAGTTGGTGGTGCCCAGGTCGATACCGATGATTCTTCCCATGTCATTTCTCCTTTTGCTGCGGCCGCTGCGGCCAATTCGAATCTGATGCAGGCTACTTGTGGATAAGTCGCCGCGTTTCAAGCATTACTTGGGCGCCGTCACCGTCACCAGGGCCGGCCGCAGGATGCGTTCGGCGATCGAGTAGCCCTTTTGCAGGACGGTGACGACCGTGTTGGCTTCCTGCTGCGCCGCGACCACGGAAATGGCCTGGTGCAGGTGCGGGTCGAACCGGGTGCCGGCCGCGGGGTTGATCTCGATCACCTTGTTGCGCTCCAGCGCGCTGCGCAGCTGGCGCAGCGTGGCCTCGGCGCCTTCGCGGATCACTTCGGGCGACGCGTCCTTGACCAGCAAGCTGGCCTCCAGGCTGTCGGCCACCGGCAGCATGCTCTCGGCGAAGCTCTCCACCGCGTACTTGCGGGCCTTGGAAATCTCCTCGTCGGCGCGGCGGCGAGTGTTCTGCATCTCGGCCTGGGCGCGCAGGTATTGCTCGCCGATCTCGGCGGTCCTGGCCTGCAGTTCGGCCAGCTGTGCCTGCAGCTCGCTGACGCTGGCGATGCCCGCGTTCTGGGCCGGCTGGCGCTCCTCGGGGCCCAGGGGCAGGTCGGCCTGGTTGGGGTCGTTTGGTTGGTGGTCGGACATGTTTTTCTGATTGCAAAGAGGGTCTGCGTAGCAGCTTGGGGGCGGGGAAGCCCTTTTCAAGACAAGGCTTTGGAATTTTCATCCCTTCCAAACCGCGTTTCGTCGCACGGCCCTGGGCGGGCGCTTGACCGGGCTGGCGCAGGCCACGTATCTTAAGAGCGATGAGCCGAGCCCCAGCCGCCACCCTGACCGAGCCGCGAGAGCGCGCCCCGCGCCGGCCCCGCCTGCTGCCGTCCCCGCGCCAGCTGGCCGCCGCCGTGCTGGTCGCCTTCGTCGCGGCCGTGGCGTTGATCCCGTCGACCCATAACACGTTCATCGAGCTGGTCGGGGAAACCCTGTTCGTGGCGATCATGCTGCTGATCGCCTTCACCCTGGCCGGCGCCTGGCGCCAGGACTGGCTGCCGCGCTGGGTGGTGCAGGTGGCGGCCGTGGTCCTGGCGGCGCTGCTGTCGCCGCTGCTGGTGCAACTGCTGACCTTCGGCGGCGACTTCACCGCCTTCATCGGCTCGCGGCCGCACGTGCGCGGCTATGTGCTGGTGTCGATCGGCGCCGGCATCCTGGGCGTGTTGTTCGCGCTCGGTGGCCTGTACCGGGAGCGCGACGCCCAGGCCCGGGCCCAGGCCCTGCAGTTCGCGCTGGAGCGCGAAACCCTGGAGCGGCAGGCGGCGGACGCCCGGCTGCACCTGCTGACGGCGCAGATCCAGCCGCACTTCCTGCTCAACACGCTGGCCAATGTGCAGGAGCTGGTGGAGAGCGGATCGCCGCGGGCCGCGCCGGTGTTCCGCAGCCTGATCGACTACCTGCGGGCGGCGGTGCCGCACCTGCAGCAGGAGGGCGCCACCCTGGCCGACGAGGTGAAGCTGGTGCGCGCCTACCTCGACCTGATGCACATGCGCATGCCCGACCGCCTGAGCTTCAGCACCGTGATCGAGCCGGCCCTGCTGGGCATGCGCTTTCCGCCGATGGCGCTGCTGACGCTGGTGGAGAACGCCATCCGCCACGGCATCGATCCCAGCCTGACCGGCGGGGCGATCGAGGTGGGTGGCCGCCGCATCGACGCCCAGACGGTGCAGCTGTGGGTGGCCGACACCGGCGCTGGCCTGTCCGAGTCGGCGGGCGCGGGCACGGGGCTGGCCAACCTCAATGCCCGGCTGCACGCCTTCTTCGGCGACAGCGCCGGCGTGCAGCTGAGCGAACATTCGCCCAGCGGCCTGCGCGCCGAGCTGCAGCTGCGGGTGCCAGCCTGAAACCGGCCCGATGGCCGATCCCACCGCCCTGATCGCCGACGACGAGCCGCTGCTGCGCGACCGGTTGGCGGCGCTGCTGGCCGCGCAGTGGCCGCAGCTGCGGGTGGTGGCGCAAGCGCGCAACGGCCGCGAGGCGATCGAGCTGTTCGACCAGCTGGAACCGTGCGTGGCCTTCCTCGATGTCCACATGCCGGGCCTGAACGGTGTCGAAGTGGCCAGGGCCATCGGCCGGCGGGCCCAGCTGGTGTTCGTGACGGCCTACGACAAGTACGCGGTCGAGGCCTTTCGCCACGGCGCCGTCGACTACCTGGTCAAGCCGCTGGAGCCGCAGCGGCTGGCCGAGACGGTGCAGCGCCTGCGCGAGCGGCTGGAGCGGCCGCCGGCGCCGCCGCCGGACGGCTTCGACGCCGCGATCGAACGCGTCGCCGAGCAGTTGCGCCAGCGGCTGGCGCCGCCGCCGCGCCTCAAATGGATCAAGGCCTCGGTCGGCAGCACGGTGCGGCTGATCCCGGTGGACCAGGTGATCTACCTGAAGTCGGACAACAAGTACACGCTGGTGGTGTGGGACGGCGGCGAAGCGCTGATCCGCAAGACCATCCGAGAACTGGCCGACGAGCTGGATCCCGAGCGTTTCGTCCAGGTGCATCGTTCGGCCATCGTCTGCCTGGACCGGGTCAGCCACTTCACCCACGGCACGGGCGACGGCGGCGAAGTGCACCTGCAGTCGCGCGCCGAATCGGTGCCGGTCAGCCGCAGCTACCTGTACCTGTTCCAGCAGATGTGAGCTGTCGTCCCGGGCCCGCTCTCGCGTTCATGCCGGTTGGCGCGGCCGCCGGTCTGGGTGGGTCGTTCTCCGGTCACGCTCGCGGGCGTCATCCCATGGACGCAGAAGCTATCGCGTCAACCAGATCAATGAGGTGCGCAAGGTGTAGCGACCGCGAATGGCCCTGCGCCCGACCCACCCAGACCACCGTCCGTGCGAGATGTCGTTTCGCGTCGCCAGAAGTCGCCGTTGCATCGGCGGGCCCGCAAACAAAGTCCCTTCGCGCCCGGACTGCGGTGCGTTCCGGCCGATGCCCTTGTGCGCAGCCGAGCATCGCAACGTCGGGCTGGGGGGGAATGGCTCAGATGTTCGACGACGGGCGCAAGGACGCATGTCCTGAGCCTGGCTAGTTTCTGAGCCATCCCCAGCCCAGTGAGAAGCACAGGGCAGTCGCGCAGCGACCCAGCACCAGGGTCGGACGGGACGTACCGCAGGCCGGGCGCGCGCGGGAGTCCGCGAGAAGGAAAGGACTGGGTCCCGGGTCAAGCCCGGGACGACAGCAATCGTCAGTGGGCGTCGAGCAGCTCGACGTCGAACTTGAGCGTTGCGTTCGGCGGGATCACGCCGCCGGCGCCGCGGGCACCGTAGCCCAGCTGCGGCGGGATGATCAGCGTGCGCTTGCCGCCGATCTTCATGCCGGCCACGCCTTCGTCCCAGCCCTTGATCACCTGGCCGGCGCCCAGCGAGAACGCGAACGGGTCCTTGCGGTCGACGCTGGAGTCGAACTTCGCGCCCTGCGTGCCGTCGTTGTAGAGCCAGCCGGTGTAGTGCACGTGCACGTGCTGGCCGGGCTTGGCTTCGGCGCCGCTGCCGACGGTGGTGTCTTCGTACTGCAGGCCGGAAGGAGTGGTGGTCATGCTGTTTCCTTTGGTGGATGTCGGGAGAACCGGCAAGTGTAGCGACGGCTTGCCGGTCACTGTTTCTTCTTGCCCTGGCTGATGACCCACCTGCCGGCGAAGGCCTGCAGGTCGCTGATGCGCTTGAGCAGGTCGGTGCCCGACGGCGTGACGCAGTAGCCCTCGGGGCCGTGGTCCATCAGGCCGGCCTCACGCAGTTCCTTGATCCGGGTGTTGAGCGTGTTGGGCGTGATGCCGCCCACGCTGTCCTGCAGCAGGCGGAAGGTCTGTGCATGGCCGTCCTTGAGCGCCCACAGCACCCGCATCGCATAGCGCGCCTCCAGCAGCCCCAGCAGCTGGCTGATGGCGGCGTTGTCCTTGGAACTCATCGGCTTCTCCTGGCGCCTGCGGCTGTCGTGCGGGAGCAGCGAGTGTACGCACTTATTGCTATGCAAACAATAGCAAATCAGGCTTGCAGATAGACCTTTTTGAGGAGGCGGATCAGGGTCTTGCTCTCGCTGGCGCTGAGCCGGCCGGCGACCTCCGCCTCGAGCTCGGCGGCGGTGCGTTCGGCATCGCGCATCAGCCTGGCGCCGCCATCGGTCAGGTGCAGGCCCATGGCGCGGCCGTCGGTGGGATGCGGGCGGCGGGTGATGACCTCGCGCTGTTCCAGCGCGTTGATCATGCCCACCAGGTTGGGCGGCAGGATGCCCAGCGTGCCGCACAGCTGGCGCGAGGTGATGCCCGGGTTGTGCGCGATCAGCGACAGCACCGAGAAATCCACCGGCCGCAGGTCGTACACCGCCATGCGTTCCAGGAACACGCCGATCACCGCCAGCGCGGCCCGGCGGGCGTTGTAACCCAGCAGGCTTTCGAGATAGCTGGTGTCCACCTGCTCGACCGAGGGGACGGGTAGGCTCCTGCTCTTGGTCATCGGGTCAGTTCGGCGCGCCGGGGTCGGCTTTCAGGATTCGGGCGTGAAGCCGACCTGCTTGACGATTGGTCCCCAGCGGGTGAATTCGTCTTTCTGGCTCCTGTCCATCTCGGCCGCGGTCGAACTCTGCGCCACCAGGCCCATCACGTTGAGCGAGTCGTTGACGCTCTTTTCCTTGAGCGCGGCGACGATCGCCGCATTCGCGTTGGCGAGCACGCTGGCCGGCGTGCGGGCAGGAGCATAGATGCCGAACCACTCTTCGGTCGTCAGTTCGGGGAAGCCCTGTTCGGCATAGGTCGCTACGTCAGGCGTGAAGGGGGTGCGCCTGGCGCCGGAGGTCGCGAGGATGCGGATCTTGCCGGCCTTGTGGTTGGCGAGCGCGTCGCCGGTCGGCGTCGAGGTGGAGGCGATGCTGCCGCCGATCATGTCCGCCACGGCAGGCAGCGAGCCGCGGTAGGGAACGTGCTTGAGTTCGACGCCGGAGTTGATCCCCAGCAGCGCGACCAGAAAGTGCGGTGTGGAACCGGCCGCCGGCGTGCCGTAGCTGGCGTCCTTGGGATTGGCCTTCGCCCAGGCCAGATAGTCCTTCACCGTCTTGACGCTGGCCGGCACCAACGGGCCTACTGCCAGCGCGTGCGTCATCACGGCGACCATCGACACCGGCACGAAGTCCTTGAACGGGTCGTAGCTGAGCTTGCTGTAGATGTGCGGATAGATCGACATGCACGAGTAGGGCGTGAGCAGCAGGGTGGACCCGTCCGGGTTCGCCGCCTTCACCACTTCGCACGCGATGCGGCCGCCGGCGCCCGGCTTGTTCTCCACCACGCCGGCATTCTTCGCGTACGCCGTGCCGCCGATGCGTTCCGCCACCCGGCGGCTGGCGCTGTCGGCGGTGCCGCCGGCGGGGAAACCGTTGATGATCCTCACCGATTCGAAGGCTTGGGCCAGGGTGGCCAGCGGGAAGGAGCCGAGCGCCGCCAGCGAAGCGGCGGACTGGACGAAGTGGCGGCGGCTGTGCATGGGGATGGTCTCCTGGTTGAAACTGGAATCGGGACTCGGCGGTGAAGCCGATCTGCCTGACAGGCTGCGGCGTGCCGCGCGGATCTTCATTTGCCGGTTCCTTGCGGTTGCAGCGTGAACGCCAGCGTGCCGCCGTGCAGCGCGTTGACCATCGCGTCGCGCCACTTGAGCACCGCGCGCTGGTTGATCGATCCCTTGTCGGTGACCTCGCCCTTGTCGATCGAGGGCGGCTCGTGCATCAGGTGCAACAGGGCGACACGGCTGGCGCTGCCGCCGCCGTGCGACGCGAGCTCGTCGACCACTTGCTGGAAGTGCGCCTGCACCGGCGCGCTCTCCAGCACGTCCTTCAGCGGAGCATCGGCGGGCAGGCCGGCCAGCTGCCGGACCGCGGGCGTCGGGAAAATCAGCGCGCCGACTTCATGCAGGTTCAGGCCGGTGATCACCGCGTCCTGCACCCAGGGCGCGCCGGCGGCGATGATGCGGGCCCGCATCGGGCCGACGCTGACGAAGGTGCCGGTCGCAAGCTTGAAGTCCTCGGCGATGCGGCCGTCGAACTTCAGGCCCTGGTGCACATCGCTTTCGTCGATCCACTGCACGGCGTCGCCGGTGCAGAAGAAGCCCTCGTCGTCGAAGCATTCCCTGGTTGCGTCGGGACTGCGCCAGTAGCCGGGCGTGATGTTCGGGCCCTTGTAGCGGACCTCCACCTTGCCGTCGATCGGCACCAGCTTGAGTTCCATGCCGGGCGTGGGCACCCCCAGGTAGCCGGCCTTGACGTGCGGGTTGGTGACGAAGATCGCGAATGGCGAAGACTCGGTCATCCCCAGGCCGGTGCCCATCACGATCCGCTCGCCGATTTCCCTTTCCTGCGCCTCGTGCAGCGCGTCCCAGACCGGCTGCGCCAGCGCGGCGCCGGCGTAGAAGAACATCTGCACGCGCGACAGCAGGGTCTTGCGCAGCGCATCGTCGGTCTTCATCGCGGCGGCGATCTGCTCGAAGCCGGTGGGCACGTTGAAGTAGACAGTGGGCGCGATCTCGCGCAGGTTGCGCAGTGTCTCGTGCGCCAATGCCGGCGTCGGTTTGCCGTCGTCGATGTAGAGCGTGCCGCCGTTGTAGATCGTCAGGCCGACGTTGTGGTTGCCGCCGAAGGTGTGGTTCCAGGGCAGCCAGTCGACCAGCACCGGAGGTTCTTCGGCCAGCACCGGCATCGACTGGCGCATCTGCTGCTGGTTGGCGCACCACATGCCGTGGGTGTTGATCACCGCCTTGGGCAGCTTGGTCGAGCCGGAGGTGAACAGGAACTTGGTGATGGTGTCGGGCCCGGTGGCGCGCATCGCGTCGTCGACGGCGGCGGTGGCGCGGGTGGCGAGCAGGTCGATGAAGGGCGTGCTCTTGCGGCCCTTCAGCTGGCCCTTGCCGAGCACCACCTCCACATCCGGCCCTACGGCCGCTGCGATCGCCTTGCCGTAGCGCGACGCATCGCTGGCATAGACCAGCCCCGGCGTCAGCGTCTGCAGCACGTGGCGCAGCTTCTCGTAATCCTGGCTGATGGTGGAATAGGCGGGGGAGGCCGGGCTGTATGGCACGCCGGCATACATGCAGCCGAGCGCGATCAGCGCGTGCTCCAGATCGTTCTCGCTCTGCACCACCACCGGCCGCTCGGGTCCGAGACCGCGGTCCAGCAGGGCCTGGCCGATGCTGCGGGCGCTTGCCAGCGCTTCGGCGTAGCTGATGTGGCGCCAGTCGCCGCTGCTGCCGTCGGCGTTGCGTACCCGGCGCGCCATGAACGTGCGCTCCGGCGCCACCGACGCCCAGTGCAGCAAGCGATCAGTCATGCGCGCGGCATGCGTCTCCAGCGGCTGATCGGCACGCAGGTAGCGCACGCCGGCCTCGCCCTCGCGCAGGCAGACGCGGGTGACGCCGAACTTCAGTTCGCGGTAGCGGGCGGGCGCGGAAGCGGCGCTCATGCTCAGCCCTTCTTGACCTTGGCGGCATTGCCGTCCAGGAAGGCGCGGACCCGCTTCTTGGCTTCGGGCGCGCTCTGGGCGATGGCGGCCATCAGCGCTTCGGTCAGGAAGCCCTGGTCGGCCGGCTGCTCGGCGATGCGCGGCAGGGCGTGCATCAGCGCATAGTTGGTCAGCGGCGCGTTCTCCGCGATCCGCGTGGCCAGGCCCATCGCCTTGGCGCTGGCCTCGCCGGCCGGCACCAGGTACTGGGCGAAGCCGGCGCGCTCACCGTCGTGCGCGTTGTAGACGCGGCCGGTCAGCATCATGTCGGTCATGCGCGCCGCGCCGATGAGTTTCGGGATGCGCACCGCGCCGCCGCCGCCGACGAAGATGCCACGCGAGCCTTCGGGCAGGGCATAGAACGCCGTCTCGTCGGCCACCCGGATGTGGCAGGCGCTGGCCAGTTCCAGCCCGCCGCCGACCACGGCGCCATGCAGCGCCGCGACCACCGGCACCGGCCCGTACTGCACCTGCTCCAGCGCCGCGTGCCACATGCGCGAGTGGTACATGCCCTGGCCGGCGTCGCGTTCCTTCAGTTCGGACAGGTCCAGGCCGGCGCAGAAGTGCTCGCCGGCGCCGTCGAGCACGGCGGCTTTCACGCCGGTGTCGGGCAGTTCCTTTTCGAACAGCTCTCGCAGCCCGAGAATGAGGCTGTCGCTCAGCGCATTGCGCTTGGCGGGACGGTTCAGCCGGATCACGGCGATCGGGCCCTGGATCTCCAGGAGGATGTCTTTGTGGGTCATGGGGTATTTGCCTGTGAGTCGGATTATTGTTATAAGCCATAACCAGATTCAAGCAAGTCCGGGATCGATTTCCCTAGGACTTACCCTAGTCAGGCGCGCAACCGGAGACCAACCATGGACCACGCCAACCTCGTCGCCATCGACGTTCACACCCATGCGGAAGTGAGCTGCTGGAACCCCTTCGACAGCTACGGCGAGGAATACGACCGCGCCGCCGACAAGTACTTCCGCAACAGCCGCCGGCCCACCATCGAAGAGACCATCGCGTACTACCGCGAACGCAAGATCGGCCTGGTGATGTTCACGGTCGACAGCGAGTCGAAACTGGGGCGGCGCCGCATCCCGAACGAGGAGATCGCCGAGGCGGCGGCCAGGAACAGCGACATGATGATGTGCTTCGCCAGCATCGACCCGCACAAGGGCAAGATGGGCGCGCGCGAGGCCGAGCGGCTGATCAGGGAGCACGGCGTCAAGGGCTTCAAGTTCCACCCGACGGTGCAGGGCTACCACCCCTACGACAAGATGGCGTGGCCGATCTACGAGGTGATCAACGCCCACAAGCTGCCAGCCATCTTCCACACCGGCCACAGCGGCATCGGCTCGGGCATGCGCTGCGGCGGCGGACTGCGGCTGGAGTACAGCAACCCGATGCACCTGGACGACGTCGCCATCGACTTCCCCGACATGCAGATCGTGATGGCGCATCCCAGCTTCCCGTGGCAGGACGAGGCGCTCTCGGTCGCGACCCACAAGCCCAATGTCTGGATCGACCTGTCCGGCTGGAGCCCGAAGTATTTTCCGAAGCAGCTGGTGCAGTACGCCAACACGCTGCTGAAGGACCGGATCCTGTTCGGCAGCGACTACCCGCTGATCACGCCGGAGCGCTGGATGAAGGACTTCGAGGACGCCGGCTTCAAGCCCGAGGTGATGCCCGGCATCCTCAAAGGCAACGCGGTCCGCCTGCTCGGATTGGCCTGACATGGAGGGGGCCAAGCTCGCAGGCCAAGGCGACCTGCTCTGGAAA
Source organism: Burkholderiales bacterium (assembly GCA_038244915.1). Lineage (GTDB taxonomy): Bacteria > Pseudomonadota > Gammaproteobacteria > Burkholderiales > Burkholderiaceae_C > Ramlibacter. The sequence goes on from JBBRSZ010000020.1 coordinate 9,599, forward strand.
CCCTCGCGCGAGCAGAAGGCCGCCTCGCGCCTCTCGCACTACATGCGCTGGCTGGCCGGCGAGCGCGGCCTGGATTTGCGCGACTACGCATCGCTGTGGCAATGGTCGGTCGACCGGCTGGAACCGTTCTGGGAATCGATCTGGGACTACTTCGACGTGCAGGCCGAGGGCAGCCGGCAGCCGGTGCTCTCCACGCACCAGATGCCGGGCGCGCAGTGGTACCTCAACACGCGCCTGAACTACGCCGAGCACACGTTCCGCAACGCCACTGCCGACCGGCCGGCGATGATTGCCCGCAGCGAAGACGCGCCGACGCGCGAAGTCTCCTGGGCCGAGCTGCAGCGCGACACCGCGGCGCTGGCCGCCAGACTGCGCTCGCTCGGCATCGTGGCCGGCGACCGTGTCGCCTCTTACCTGCCGAACCGGCCGGAGACGGTGATTGCCTTCCTGGCCTGCGCCAGCATCGGCGCCGTCTGGTCCAGCTGCGCGCCGGACATGGGCGCGACCGTGGTGCTGGATCGCTTCAGGCAGATCGAGCCCAAGCTGCTGTTCGCCACCGACAGCTACGGCTACAACGGCAAGAAGCACGACCGCGAGGCGCTGGTCGCAGAACTGCTGGCCGGCTTGCCGTCGGTGCAGACGGTGGTTCATGTGCCGGGACCGCATGCCGCGAACCGGCCCGTGAACTGGCGCAATCGCATGGACTGGTCCGATGCGGTGAAGGACGAAGCGCCGTTGCAATTCGAGCGCGTGCCCTTCGGTCATCCGCTGTGGATCGTCTATTCGTCCGGCACCACCGGCTTGCCCAAGGCGATGGTGCACAGCCATGGCGGCATCGTGCTCACGCACCTCAAGACCATGTGCCTGCAGCACGACCTGCGGCCGGGCGACCGGCTGCTGTTCCTGGGCGGCACCGGCTGGATCGTCTGGAACCTGCAGGTCGGCGCGCTGCTGACGGGCGCCACCGTGATGCTGTACGACGGCAACCCGGCCTGGCCCGACACCCAGGCGCTGTGGCGTTTCATCGACGACAAGAAGATCACGCTGTTCGGTTGCGGCGCGGCCTTCCTGATCAACTGCATGAAGGACGGTCTGCGGCCGCGCGACTTCGTGTGGCTCGAAGCGCTGCGCGCGATCAACGCCACCGGCTCGCCGCTGCCGCTGGACGCGTATCACTGGGTGTACGACGCCGTGAAGCCCGACCTGTGGCTGGCCTCGATCAGCGGCGGCACCGACATCGCGTCGGGCTTCGTCGCCTGCGCGCCGACACTGCCGGTGCACGCCGGCGAAATACAGTGCCGCGAATTGGGCGTCGCCGCCTCTGCGTTCAACGAAGCCGGCCAGCCGGTGGTCGACGAAGTGGGCGAGCTGGTGATCACCAAGCCGATGCCCTCGATGCCGGTGTCCTTCTGGAACGACCCGGGCAACAAGCGTTACCTGGAAAGCTACTTCGAGACCTTTCCCGGCGTGTGGCGGCACGGTGACTGGATCCGCTTCACGCCGCGGGGCAGCTCGGTGATTTACGGCCGCTCCGATTCCACCATCAACCGGCACGGCATCCGCATGGGCACGGCGGAGATCTATCGGGTGGTGGAGGAGCTCCCAGAGATCCGGGATAGCCTGGTGGTCGACCTCGAGTTCCTCGGCCGCGAGTCCTTCATGCCGCTGTTCGTGGTGCTCAAGCCCGGCTTCGTGCTGGATGACGTGCTGAAGGCGAAGATCGCGCAGCAGATCCGCACCAAGGCCTCGGCGCGCCACGTGCCCAACGAGGTCTATGAGGTCGCCGAGATCCCGCGCACCCTGACCGGCAAGAAGATGGAAGTGCCGGTGCGCAAGCTGCTGCTCGGGGCCGACGCGCACAAGGTTGCATCGCCAGACGCGATGACCAATCCGGGCAGCCTGGAGTTCTTCGTGAAACTCGCCGCGACGCTGAACCCGTGAGTCTGTCGTCCCGGACATGATCCGGGACCCATGCCTTTTTGGCGCGCGCGTTTGGGTTTGGTTGGCACGGCCGCCGGCCGGGACGGGGTGTTCTCCGGTCACGCTCGCGGGCGTCTTCCCATGGACGCAACCGCTCCTGCGTCAAGTGAGATCAATGAGGCCCATCAGGTGTGGCGACCGCGAATGGCCCTGCGCCCACCCCATCCCGACCACCGGCCTTGAAGTGACGTCTGAGTGCGGACGCAGGAATCGCGCGACGTTTGCGGTACGCGCTGTGGCTCTGCCTCCTGCTGGCCCGCCGCATCGTCTCGCACGGACGGTGGTCTGGGTGGGTCGGGCGCAGGGCCATTCGCGCTCGCTACACCTTGCGCACCTCATTGATCTCGCTTGACGCGATCGCGGTGGCACGCCCGGGACGACGCCCGCGAGCGTGGCCGGAGAACGACCCGCCCAGGCCGGCGGCCGCGCCAACCAGGCATCGGCGCGAGAGAAGCAAAGACATGGATCCCGGATCAAGTCCAGGATCAAGTCCGGGATGACGTGAACCTAGAATGTCCGCAACCAATCAAGAGCGAGACAAGCCATGAAGACCTACAAGATCGCGTGCATTCCCGGCGACGGCATCGGCAAGGAAGTGATCCCCGCCGGACAAACCGCGCTGGAGGCGCTGGCCGCGGCACAGCAGCAGTTCCGCTTCGAGTTCACTTCCTTCGACTGGGGCGGCGACTACTACCGCAAGCACGGCGTGATGATGCCGGCCGACGGCCTGGAGCCCTTGCGCGAAATGGACGCGATCCTGTTCGGTTCGGCCGGCGACCCGCAGATCCCGGACCACATCACGCTGTGGGGCCTGCGCCTGAAGATCTGCCAGGGCTTCGACCAGTACGCCAACGTGCGGCCGACCCGCATCCTGCCGGGCATCGACGCGCCGCTCAAGCGCTGCGGCCCCAAGGACCTGGACTGGGTGATCGTGCGCGAGAACTCGGAAGGCGAATACGCCGGCGTCGGCGGCCGGGTCCACCAGGGCCATCCGATCGAGGCGGCGACCGACGTCTCGATCATGACCCGCGCCGGCGTCGAGCGCATCATGCGCTTCGCCTTCCGGCTGGCGCAGTCGCGGCCGCGCAAGCTGCTGACCGTGGTGACCAAGTCCAACGCCCAGCGCCACGCGATGGTGATGTGGGACGAGATCGCGCTGCAGATTTCCGGGGAGTTTCCCGACGTCAAGTGGGACAAGGAACTGGTCGACGCCTGCACCGCGCGGATGATCAACCGGCCGGCGTCGCTGGACACGCTGGTGGCCACCAACCTGCACGCCGACATCCTGAGCGACCTGGCGGCGGCGCTGGCCGGCAGCCTGGGCATCGCGCCCACCGGCAACATCGACCCGGAGCGCCGCTACCCGTCCATGTTCGAGCCGATCCACGGCTCGGCCTTCGACATCATGGGCAAGGGCCTGGCCAACCCGGTCGGTACCTTCTGGTCCTGCGTGATGATGCTGGAGCACCTGGGCGAAGACGCCGCGGCGCGCAAGATGATGCAGGCCATCGAGTCGATCACCGCCGACCAGACGCTGCATACCGGCGACCTCGGCGGCCGGGCCACCACTGCGCAGGTCACCAAGGCCTTGTGCGACCGCATCGGCGGCGTCACCGCGCGGGCGCAACCCGCCTGACCGTCAGAGCGTTTCGAACGGGCCGGCCTTGACGAAGGCGCCGCCCTGGTAGATTGCGGCCGGGTCACCGGCTGCCGGCCTGGGCTGCGCCTCGGCCCGGGCGCGGAACACTTCCGACCTGTCGCGCGGCTTGAAGCCAAGATGGGCGGCCTTGGCGTTGTCCCACCACTTGTCGCGGTTGTCCGACATGCCGTAGACGATGGTGTGGCCGAGAACCGGAGCGAACAGGCAGCAGCGCACCAGTTCCGTCAGGTCGCGAAAACTCATCCAGGTCACCAGCATCCGCTTGTCTTTGGGCTCGGGCAACACCGAGCCGATGCGGATGCAGCCGGTCTCGATGCCGTAGCGGTCGAAGTAGAAACGCGACAGGTCCTCGCCGAAGGACTTCGAGACGCCGTAGTAGCCGTCCGGCCGCTTCAGGCAGTCGGCGTCCAGCAACTCGCCCTGCTTGTGATAGCCCACCACGTGGTTGGAGCTGGCGAACACCACCCGCTTGACGCCGTGGCGACGGGCGCCCTCATACAGGTGGAACACGCCCTTGATGTTGGCCTCCACGATCTCCTCGAACGGCCGCTCCACCGAGACGCCGCCCAGATGGACCACGGCATCGCAGCCCTGCAGCAGGCGGTCGACGGCGGCTTTGTCGGCCAGGTCGCAGGCCATCGTCTCCTCGCCGGCCACAGCCGGCCCGACGTCGGCAAGGTCGGAGACCCGCAGGATGCGGGCAAAGGGTTTCAGGCTGTCGCGCAGCACGCGGCCCAGGCCGCCGGCCGCTCCTGTCAGCAGCAGGCGGTCGATTTTCTGTCCATCGTTCATGGTGCCTCCTTGGGTGCCTCGAGCATGCCACGGGCCCACCTGTCGCCAGGCCGGTGACATACTGGCAACTGATCGAACCGCAGGAGCGCACCCCGCATGACCCGCCTCAGTGGCCACATCCTGACGCCGGACGGCTTCGTCGAAGGAACGCTCGGCTTCGACAGCGCCGGCCGGATCGGCGGCCTGATGGGAACGCCGCTGCCCGAAGAAGATGTGCGGGCCTCGAGCCAGCCGCTGATCCTGCCCGGCTTCGTCGACCTGCATGCGCACGGCGGCGGCGGTCGCGACGTGATGGAGGGCGGCGACGCGGCGGCCCGGATCGCGCAACAGCACGCCGCCCACGGCACGACCGCCTTGCTGGCCACCACCATGACCGCGCCGCTGGCCGACCTGGAAGCCGCCTTCGAAGGGGTGCGTTCCGTCTGCGCGCAGCCGCGCCGGGGCGCCGCGCGCATCCTCGGCGTGCATCTGGAAGGCCCGTACATCAATGCCGGCCGGCTCGGCGCCCAGCCCGACTTCGCCCGGCCCGTGTCGCTCGACGAACTGGCCCGCCTGCACGCGCTGGCGCCGATCCGGCTGGTGACGCTGGCGCCCGAGATCCCGGGCAACATGGAAGCGATCGGCGACCTGGTGGCCGCAGGCTACCGCGTGCAACTCGGGCACACGGCCGGCAGCTATGACGACGGCGTGCAGGCGCTGTCGCGCGGCGCAGTGGGCTTTACCCACCTTTTCAACGCCATGAGCGGCCTGCACCACCGCGAGCCGGGGATGGTCGGCGCGGCGCTGGCCAATGCGCAATACGCCGAGATCATTCCCGACCTGCTGCACGTGCATCCCGGTGCGATCCGGGTGGCGCTGCGGGCCATTCCCTGCCTCTATTGCGTGACGGATTCGACCTCGGCGACCGGCATGCCGGACGGCGACTATCAGCTGGGGCGCCAGACCGTCACCAAGTGCCTGGGCGGGGTCCGGCTGGCCGACGGCACGCTGGCCGGTTCCACCCTGACCATGGACCAGGCGCTGCGCAACCTGGTGAACGCGCTCGGCCTGGGCCTGGCCGAAGCTTCGCGCCGCGTGTCCACCCACGCCGCGGACTATCTCGGGCTGGCCGACCGCGGCCGGCTGGCGCCCGGCGCGTGGGGCGACGTGGTGGTGCTGGACCGGGACCTGAATCTCAGCGGCGTCTATGTCGAAGGGGAAGCGATTGACTTCGCGCATGCTGGTTGAGGCGCTGGCCCGCGCCCGCGCCCGCGGGCTCGACGCAGACCAGCCACAACACCTGGCCAGGGTCACCCGGACCCGCTGAAGCATACTCACGCGCCATGGCCCGTCCCAAAAAAACTCCGGAACAACTTCGCAGCCACCGCTGGTACGGTGTCGATGACATGCGGTCCTTCGGGCACCGTTCGCGCACCGCGCAGATGGGTTACCACCGCAGCGATTACGCCGGCAAGCCGGTGATTGCGATCATCAACACCTGGAGCGACATCAATCCCTGCCACTCGCATTTCAAGCAGCGGGTGGAAGAGGTCAAGCGCGGCATCTGGCAGGCCGGCGGCTTCCCGGTGGAGATGCCGGCGATCTCGCTGTCGGAGCCGTTCCAGAAGCCCACCACCATGCTGTACCGCAACCTGCTGGCGATGGAGTGCGAGGAGCTGCTGCGTTCCTATCCGGCCGACGGCTGCGTGCTGATGGGCGGTTGCGACAAGACCACCCCGGCCCTGGTGATGGGCGCGATCTCGATGGACCTGCCCGCCATCTTCATGCCGGCCGGCCCGATGCTGCGCGGCGACTACCAGGGCGCATATTTGGGCTCCGGCTCCGACACCTGGAAGTACTGGGCCGAGCTGCGCGCCGGCAACATCACCGAAGACGACTGGCGCGAGGTGGAGGCTGGCATCGCCCGCTCGCCCGGCCACTGCATGACCATGGGCACGGCCAGCACCATGACCAGCGCCGCCGAAGCGCTGGGGCTGACGCTGCCCGGCGCCGCGTCGATCCCGGCGCCGGACTCGCGCCATGCCCAGATGGCGACGCTGACCGGCAAGCGGATCGTGGACATGGTGTGGGAAGACCTCAAACCCTCCGACATCCTGACTGCGGCGTCGTTCGACAACGCCGTGACGACGGTGCTGGCGCTGGGCGGCTCCACCAATGCGATCGTGCATCTGATCGCCATGGCGCGCCGGGCCGGCATCGATTTGAATCTGGCGCAGTTCGACGCGCTGGCCCGCCAGACACCGGTGCTCGCCAACCTGCGTCCCAGCGGCGAGTACCTGATGGAGGACTTCTTCTATGCCGGCGGCCTGCGGGCCTTCCTGACCCGGCTGGGCGACCTGCTGGATCTCGACCAGCAGACCGTCAACGGCCGCAGCCTGGGCCAGAACATCGAGGGCGCGAAGGTCTTCAACCAGGACGTGATCCTGCCGCGCGACAAGCCGCTGCTGGCCAGCGGCGGGCTGGCGGTGCTGACCGGCAACCTGGCGCCGGGCGGCGCGGTGATCAAGCCGGCGGCGATGGAGCCGCAGCTGCGCAAGCACACCGGGCCGGCCGTGGTGTTCAAGGACTACAACGACATGTCGGCGCGGATTGACTCGCCCGACCTGGACGTGACGAGGGACAGCGTGATCGTGCTGCAGAGCGCCGGTCCGCAGGGCGCGCCCGGGATGCCCGAGTGGGGCCAGCTGCCGATTCCGCAGAAACTGCTGATGGAGGGCGTGCGCGATATGGTGCGGATCTCGGACGCGCGCATGAGCGGCACCAGCTACGGCGCCTGCGTGCTGCACGTCACGCCCGAATCGCATGTTGGCGGCCCGCTGGCGCTGGTGCGCGACGGCGACCTGATCGCCCTGGACGTCGAGGCCCGCAGCATCGACGTGCTGCTGGACCCCGCTGAACTGGCGCGTCGGCAGGCCGCCTGGAAGGCGCCCGCGCCCAAGTTCACCCGCGGCTACGGCGTGCTGTACCTCAAGCACATCCAGCAGGCCGACACCGGCTGCGACTTCGACTTCCTCGCGCCCGAGCCGGCCGACCCGCATCCCGGCGGCGAGCCAGAGATCCACTGAGCCTTCCGCCTGTGGCGCAAGCAGCGCGGGACCTGACCCCGGCCGGTTGCGTCGGGTCAGGGATGGTGCAGCAGCGCCGACGGCCGGTCGAGCAAACGGTCGGTGATGCCGGCGCCGGCCCACATCGCCGCCAGCGCCAGCCAGGCGGTCAGCGCGAACACGGCGCCGCCGCTGATCCCGGCACCGACGGCGCAGCCGCCAGCCAGCATCGAGCCGAAGCCCATCAGCACTGCGCCGGCGATGTAGCGGCGCATGCTGTAGCCGTCCTTGAAGCCTTCCAGCCGGAGGTCGTGTCCGACCCATGCGCCGGCCAGCGCGCCGGCGAACACGCCGGGCAGGAAGCCCGAGTCGAAGCCGAAGGCGCGGCCGGGTGCGGAGACCACGCGCATCAGCCATTCGGCCGACGGGCCGCTGAAGGTCAGGCCCTGGACCGGGATCAGCTGGAACGAGTGGGCGGCGACCGTGGCGGTGAACGCCCAGCCCGCGGCCACGGCAAGGCCGGCGCCCAGGCCGCCGAGCCACTTCCACACGCTGCTCCTGCTGCGCACCGAGGACCAGAGCGCCGCGGCCAGCCAGAGCCCGCCGAACGCCAGTCCGCCCCAGCGGCTGGCGCCGGTGACGGCCAGCAGGTCACGGGCGGCCCCGCCTTCGACCGTCCACCAGCCGCTGATGCTCTCGCGCAGCGGGGCGAGGGCGCCCGCCAGCGACGCCTGCGCCGTGACGGCGAAGATCAGCCCCGACAGCAGCGCGCGCAGGTTGCCGGTGGCCGACAGCACCAGCAGCCGGCTGGCGCAACCGCGCGCCATCACCATGCCGGCGCCGAACAGCAGTCCGCCGACCAGCGCACCCGAGAGACTGCCCCGCACCGCGAGCTGGCGCGCGCTGCTCACGTCGATCAGGCCGGACAGCACCAGCGCCTGCACGCCGACAACGGCGGCCGAGAAGGTGAGCAGCCAGACCGCGAGTTTTTCGCCGGGCCGGCCGCGCCAGAACTCGACGGCCGCGGAGCGCAGGCAAAAGCTCGAACGCTGGGCCGCGAAGCCGAACAGCAAGCCGATCAGCGCTCCGCCGGCGACGAGCACATGCGCTTCGCCGAGTTTCTCGAGCAGGCCGGTGAGGTCCATGGAAGATATTTAAGCCTTTGCTTATATTCTTCCGCGGGGCGCGCCGCCCGCCCTTGACCAGGATCAAGTCGCGACGTCAGCGCTCGGTCTTGTGCCTGCGCATGGACCGTTCGAGCAACTCGAGCAGCACTTCGCACAGCAGCGCCAGCGCGGCGGCGGGCAGGGCGCCCGCCAGCAGCAGTTCGCGATCGTTCAGCGCCAGCCCGGTGACGATCCGCTCGCCATAGCCGCCGGCACCGATGAAGGCGGCAATCGTGGCGGTGCCGATCGCGATCGCAACGGCGGTGCGAATGCCCGCGACCACCGTCGGCAGGGCCAGCGGCAGTTCCACGTGGCGCAGCCGCTGGGCCCGCGTCATGCCCAGTGCGGTGCCGGCCTGGCGGATGCCATCGCCGACTTCCGACAGGCCGGCGACGGTGTTGCGCATGATCGGCAGCAGCGCATAGAGCGTCAGCGCCAGCAGCGCGGGCACGGCGCCGATGGCCCCGGTCAGGCCGATCAGAGCCGCCAGCAGCGCCAGCGAAGGCACGGTCTGCAACAGGCCGGCGACGGCCAGCAGGCCGCCGCGCAGGCGCGGCCGCGGAAAGGCCGCCACGGCCAGCGGCACGCCCAGCAGCACCGCCGCCGCCACCGACAGCGCCACCAGCGTCAGGTGCTGCAGCGTCAGGCGCGCCAAGTCGGGCCCGAACAGCTTGTCGCTGAAGCTGCGGCCGGACCCAGGTAAGGACGCCGCCGTTGCCGCCGTCGCCGCCAGCGTTGCGCTGCCGGTTGCCAGGAAGTCGCGCGCGATCGCGTCGAATGCCACGCTCTGCAACTCGGCCCGCGCATTCATCGCGATCATCGCGTCCTCGTTGATCCGGCCCTGCAGCGTCTGCAGCGCCGCCCAGGCCGCTGGAAACTTCTGCGGGACTTCCAGCCGGTACAGCACCAGGGCGTCGTAGCGCGGGAAATACTTCCTGTCGTCCTGCAGCACCCGCAGCCCGAGGTGGGCGATCTTGGCGTCGGTGGTGTAGATGTCGATCAGGTCCACCTGTTTCGCCGCGATGGCATCGTAGGCCAGGCCGTGGTCCAGCCCGGTGGGCTTGTGGCTGAAGCCATAGCGCTGCGCCAGGCCGGTCCAGCCGTCGGCGCGGCCGATGAACTCGTTGGACAGGCCCAGCTTGAGCTGCGGGTGGGCCGCCAGCTGGCTCAGGGTCGTCAACCCGAGGCGCTGCGCGTCGGCCGCCCGCATCGCCAGCGCATAGCCGTCGTTGAAGCCCAGCGGAATCGCCGCGCCCAGGCCCAGCGGGGCCAGCGCCTCGTTCATCTGTGCCAGCGTCAGCGGGTCGTTTCGCTTGAGGATTTCCAGCGCGATGGTGCCGGCGTACTCGGGATACAGGTCGATGCCGCCGGTGCGCAGCGCCTCGTAGACGATGGCGGTGTTGCCCAGGCCCTGGCGGATGTCTGGCTGGCCGCCGGTGGCGCGTGCGACCGTCTGCGCCATCAGGTGGGCCAGGATGTAGGACTCGGTAAAGCGCTTGGAGCCGATGCGCAACTCGCGTTGCGCCGTGTCGGCAGCACCGCACGTCAAGGCAAGCAGGACAAGGCCGATCAGGCATGCGAAACGCTTCATGGCGCAAGCATGCCATGCCTGCCTGACGCGCCGCGGCGACAGCACTCAACGCGCCGGGCGTCAAGCGGTGCACACACGCATTCCCCTAGGAACCACAACCTCTTGTTTTGTATCTACCGTTCACCTACAGTGAAGTCAGATTTCCACCTACACGCAAGGGCTTCTACGGTTGAGGCAAGGTGCGCTAAAGTGAAACGGAAATGGCTGTTTGTTGCAACGATGCATCGACCGTTTTTGAAGGAGGTTCCATGGATGTCGTTCGGAATTTTCTGGCCCGTTACGAGCAGACGCGTGAAGAGGAAATGACGCTCGAGGAGTACCTCGATGCGTGCAAACGTGATCCTCTGGTCTACGCAACGGCAGCCGAACGGATGCTTGCCGCCATCGGCGAGCCTGAGGTGATCGACACCCGGCACGACCCCAGGCTGTCGCGCATCTTCGGCAACAAGGTGGTGCGCATCTATCCGGCGTTCCGCGACTTCTACGGCCTCGAGGAACCGATCGAACAGGTGGTTTCGTGCTTTCGTCACGCCGCCCAGGGACTGGAAGAAAAAAAGCAGATCCTCTACCTGCTGGGCCCGGTGGGCGGCGGCAAGTCGTCGATCGCCGAGCGCCTCAAGCAGTTGATGGAGCAGGTTCCGTTCTACGCCATCAAGGGCTCGCCGGTGAACGAATCGCCGCTCGGCCTGTTCAACAACGCCGAAGACGCGCCCTTGCTGCAGCAGCAATACGGCGTCGCCCCGCGCTACCTGCAGCGTGTCATGTCGCCCTGGGCCGTCAAGCGGCTGGAAGAATTCGGCGGCGACATCCGCAAGTTCAAGGTGGTCAAGCGCTATCCGTCCATCCTCAAGCAGTGCGGGATCGCCAAGACCGAACCTGGCGACGAGAACAACCAGGACATCTCGGCGCTGGTCGGCAAGATCGACATCCGCAAGCTGGAAACCTTCGCGCAGGACGACCCGGATGCGTACAGCTACTCCGGCGGCCTGTGCCTGGCCAACCAGGGCCTGCTGGAATTCGTGGAAATGTTCAAGGCGCCGATCAAGGTGCTGCACCCGCTGCTGACGGCCACCCAGGAAGGCAACTTCAAGGGCACGGAAGGCTTCGGCGCCATCCCGTTCGACGGCATCGTGATGGCCCACTCCAACGAAAGCGAGTGGAAGGCATTCAAGAACTACAAGAACAACGAGGCCTTCCTGGACCGGATCTACATCGTCAAGGTGCCCTACTGCCTGCGCGTGACGGAAGAAACCAAGATCTACGAGAAGCTGATCCGCAATTCCTCGCTCAAGGACGCGATCTGCGCGCCCGGCACGCTGCGCATGATGGCGCAGTTCGCCGTGCTCACGCGGCTCAAGGAGCCGGAGAACTCCAGCATCTTCTCCAAGATGCAGATCTACGACGGCGAGAACCTGAAAGACACGGATCCCAAGGCCAAGAGCTACCAGGAATACCGGGACTACGCCGGGGTCGACGAAGGCATGACCGGCATTTCCACACGGTTCGCCTTCAAGATCATCTCCAAGGTGTTCAACTTCGACTCCACCGAGATCGCCGCCAACCCGGTGCACCTGATGTACGTGCTGGAGCAGCAGATCGAGCGCGAGCAGTTCCCGGCCGAGATCGAGCAGAAGTACCTGTCGTACATCAAGGAACACTTGTCGGCCCGCTATGCGGAGTTCATCGGCAAGGAGATCCAGACGGCGTACCTCGAGTCGTACTCGGAATACGGCCAGAATATTTTCGACCGTTATGTGACTTATGCCGACTTCTGGATCCAGGACCAGGAGTTCCGCGACACGGACACCGGCGAGATCTTCGATCGCTCGGCCCTGAACGCCGAACTGGAGAAGATCGAAAAGCCCGCCGGCCTGTCCAACCCGAAGGACTTCCGCAACGAGATCGTCAACTTCGTGCTGCGGGCGCGGGCCAGCAACGCCGGCAAGAACCCGGTCTGGACCAGCTACGAGAAGCTGCGCACGGTGATCGAGAAGAAGATGTTCTCCAACACCGAGGACTTGCTGCCGGTGATCTCGTTCAATGCCAAGGCCAGCGCCGACGAGCAGAAGAAGCACGAGGACTTCGTCAACCGGATGGTCGAGAAAGGCTACACCCACCGCCAGGTCCGCCTGCTGTGCGAGTGGTACCTGCGCGTTCGCAAGAGTTCGTGAAGCGCAAGGACCGGAGTATCCAGTCGTGCCCACCAGCCGCCGGGAGACCCCCATGCTGCACCAGGTGATCGATCGGCGCCTGTCTGGTAAGAACAAATCCATCGGCAATCGCGAGCGGTTCCTGCGCCGCTACCGCGAGCAGATCAAGGACGCTGTGCGCAAGGCGGTGGGCGACCGCAGCATCCGCGACATCGAGGAAGGAACGGACATCACGTTGCCCAAGCGCGACGTGTCCGAGCCCACGTTCAACCACGGCCCCGGCGGCACCCGCGAGATGGTCCACCCGGGCAACCAGGAATACGTCAAGGGCGACCGCATCGCCAAGCCGCAGGGCGGTGGCGGCAACGGCTCGGGGCAGGGCGCATCAGCCGACGGCAGCGGGGAAGACGAGTTCGTCTTTCGGATCAGCCGCGAAGAGTTCATGAATTACTTCTTCGACGACCTGGCGCTGCCGCGGCTGATCCGCACCCAGCTGCTGGCCGACGCGCCGGAATGGAAATCGCGCCGCGCCGGCTTCGTCTCCGAAGGCAATCCCACCAGCCTGCACGTCGTGCGTTCCATGCGTGTCGCGCTGGGCCGTCGCATCGCCATGGGCGGCGAAGCCCGGGTCGAACTGCGCAAGCTGGAAGAGCACCTGGCGCAGCTGCAGGCGCGCCATGCTCCCGGCACGGAAATCGCGGCGCTGCAGCTGGAGATCCAGGCGCTGCGGGACAGGCTCAAACGCGTCCCGTTCCTCGATCCGTTCGACCTGCGTTATCGCAACCGGATCCGCGAGCCGGTGCCCACCAGCAAGGCGGCGATGTTCTGCCTGATGGACGTCTCCGGCTCGATGGACGAAGCGCGCAAGGACCTGGCCAAGCGCTTCTTCATCCTGCTGTACCTGTTCCTCACGCGCCATTACCAGCAGACCGACGTGATCTTCATCCGCCACCACACCCAGGCCGCGGAGGTGACGGAAGACGAATTCTTCCACGCCACCGAAAGCGGCGGCACCGTGGTGTCCAGCGCGCTGACGCTGATGCATGAAGTGATCCGGGCCCGCTACAACTCCAGCGAATGGAACATCTACGGCGCCCAGGCCTCGGACGGCGACAACTGGCAGCAGGATTCGTCCAAGTGCCGCGAACTGCTGGACGACAAGCTGCTGCCGCTCTGCCGGTATTTCGCCTATGTGCAGGTGGCCGACGAAGACCAGAACCTGTGGGAAGAGTACACCCGGGTGCGGGACGCCAATCCGCACTTCGCGATGCAGAAGATCGTCACGCCGTCGCAGATCTTCCCGGTATTCCGCGACCTGTTCAAGAAAACCCCGAATCCGGCCTGAGCCTTGACCCGAAAGGGGGAGTTATGAGCGAGCAAGCCGTCATCCGCAAAGAGCGCCTGCCCAACCCGTCCGACTGGACCTTCGAGCTGATCGAAACCTATTTCGAGGAAATCAAGAAGACCGCGCAGGGCTTCGGGCTGGATACCTACCCGGTGCAGCTGGAGCTGATTTCCGCCGAGCAGATGCTGGACGCTTATGCCTCGGTCGGCATGCCGGTGAACTACCGGCACTGGTCGTTCGGCAAGCAGTTCATCTCCAGCGAGAAGAACTACCGGCGCGGCCACATGGGCCTGGCCTACGAGATCGTGATCAATTCCGATCCCTGCATCGCCTACCTGATGGAAGAAAACACCATGCCGATGCAGGCACTGGTGATGGCCCACGCCTGCTTCGGCCACAACTCCTTCTTCAAGGGCAACTACCTGTTCCGGATGTGGACCGACGCCAGCTCCATCATCGACTACCTGGTCTATGCCAAGTCCTACATCGCCGAGTGCGAGGAGAGACACGGCCTGGACGCGGTGGAGGAGGTGCTGGACGCCTGCCACGCGCTGATGCACTACGGCGTCGACCGCTACCGCCGGCCGCAGAAGATCTCGCTGGTGGAGGAGGAACTGCGGCGCAAGGACCGCGAGGCCTACCTGCAGCAGCAGATCAACGACATGTGGCGCACCCTGCCCAAGTCGCCCGGCAAGCAGTCCAAGAAGGAGCAGCGCCGCTTTCCCGAGGAGCCGCAGGAGAACATCCTGTACTTCGTCGAGAAGAACGCGCCGCTGCTGGAGCCCTGGCAGCGCGAGATCGTGCGGATCGTGCGCAAGGTCGCCCAGTATTTCTATCCGCAGCGCCAGACCCAGGTGATGAACGAGGGCTGGGCCACCTTCTGGCACTACACCATCCTCAACAAGATGTACGAGCAAGGCCAGCTGGCCGACGGCTTCATGATGGAGTTCCTCAGCTCGCACACCAACGTGGTGTTCCAGCCGCCGGTGACGCACCCGGGCTACAGCGGCATCAATCCGTATGCGCTGGGCTTCGCGATGTTCACCGACCTGCGCCGCGTTTGCGAGCACCCGACCGACGAGGACCGGGCCTGGTTCCCCGAGATCGCCGGCAGCGACTGGCTCAAGACGCTCGACTACGCGATGCGCCACTTCAAGGACGAGAGTTTCATCGGCCAGTACCTGTCGCCGCGGCTGATGCGCGAGTTCCGGCTGTTCTCCATCGTCGATGACGCCGCCTCGCGCGAACTGGAGGTGGCCGCGATCCACGACGACGCCGGCTACCGGCGGGTGCGGGAATCGCTGGCCCGCCAGCACGACCTGAGCTCGCGCGAGCCCAATATCCAGGTCTGGAACGTCAACCTGCGCGGCGACCGCTCATTGACCTTGCGCCACACCCGCCACAACGACCGGCCGCTGGACAACAGCGCCGAGGAAGTGGTGCGGCATGTGGCCCGCCTGTGGGGCTTCCGCGTCCGGCTGGAGAGCGTGGACGCCCAGGACCGCGTGCTGCAGCACTGGGAAGTGACGCCGACCGCGCACGCTTAGCGCGCTCCCTGGCTTGTCAGTCGCGTGCGTTGCTGCGGCGCGCGACCGTCGCTTTGAGATCGTCGTCCCCGCGCAGGCGGGGTGCCAGGGCGTCCGGTCTCTTGAATGCGCTGGATTCCCGCCTGCGCGGGAATGACGGCAGTGGCCTAGACTGGCGGCTCCAACCAGGAGACCTCCATGTTCCAGTCCCAACTCATGCAGGGCCAGCGCATCCTCGTCACCGGGGGCGGCACCGGGCTCGGCCAGGCGATGGCCGAAAACTTCCTGGCGCTCGGCGCCGACGTCGCGATCTGCGGCCGCCGCAAGGGGGTCTGCGATGAGACGGCCGATGCCTGGCGCGCGAAATTTCCCGGTCGCAAGATCGACACTTTCGGCGTCGACATCCGGATCGCGCAGCAGGTCGAGGAGATGGTGGACGCGCTGTTCCACAGCGGCGGCCTCACCGGCCTGGTCAACAACGCTGCCGGCAACTTCATCGCGCCGACCGAGAGCCTGTCGCCGCGCGCCTTCGACGCCATCGCCAACATCGTGTTCCACGGCAGCTTCTACGTGACGCAGGCGATCGGCAAGCGCTGGGTGGCGCAGGCCAAGGCCGGCGACTGGAAGGCGGGCCAGCCGTGCCGCAACGTCATGAGCATCATCGTCACCTGGGTCGACAACGGCTCGCCCTACGTGGTGCCGTCGGCCATGAGCAAAGCCGGCATCGAGGTGATGACCAAGTCGCTGGCGGTGGAGTGGGCGAAGTTCGGCGTCCGGCTCAACGCGGTCGGTCCCGGCGAGATCCCGACCGAGGGCATGAGCAAGCGGCTCAATCCCGGCGAAGCGCCAGGTGCCCGCAGCATCAAGGGCAACCCGATGGCGCGGCCCGGCAAGATGAGCGAGCTGCAGAACCTGTCGGCGTTCCTGATGGCGCCGGGCCAGTGCGACTGGCTGACCGGCCAGAGCATCATGATGGACGGCGGCAATTCGCTGGCCACCGGCGGCAATTTCTACGAGCTGCGCAACTGGAGCGACGGCGACTGGCAGGAAGCGCGCGAGCGCATCGAGGCGCAGAACGCCAAGGACAAGACACAGCGTTGACGTTGCGCGGCGGGCCTCCCCGGCTGTCGTGCCGGGCCTGATCCGGCACTCGTCATTCCCGCGCCGGCGGGAATCCAGAGCATCCGGACTTGCCGCACGGGGCGCTGCGCGCACATCTCTTGGATCCCTGGATTTCCGCCTGCGCGGGAATGACGTCACGTGCGGATCACCGTGATGTGCTCTGTCCCGCTCTCGGGCAACCACACCTCGCCCTTGCGGCCCAGGATCTGCCGCACGTTGGCGCCCTCCCGTGGGAAGGGATAGCGCTCGAACTTCTCGCTCCTGGGATCGAACGAGACCATGGCGTTGCCGCCCCAGTCCGAGACCCACACCAGGTCCTTCTCGTCGACGTAGACGGCGTAGGCGCGCGGACCGCTGCCGGGCAGCTTCCACGTGCGCCAGCTGTTGGCCTGCGGGTCGTACACCGACAGGTTGCCGCTGTTCCATTCGCTGACCCAGATGTGGCCCTTGCTGTCGCTCCAGACCCGGCGCGCGCCCTGGTTGCGGGTGGGCGGCTCGACGACGGAGGATTCGCCGCTGCGCGGGTCGATCTTCGCGATGAAGGATTGCGCCAGCGAGCAGTACCAGACGTCGCCGGAGGGCGTCGCGCAGATGCCGTAGGGGCCGTGGCCGCGCGGCGACTGCCAGGCGGTCACCTGGCCGGTCCTGACGGCCAGCTTGCCCAGCACGCCGTTCTGGCCGGTGAACCACAGGTCGCCATTGCCGTCGAACGCCGCGGTGTTGAGGTTGGCGCGGGGCGACCCGGACGGTAGCGGATAGACCTTGACCGCGCGGTCCGGCCAGCCGACCCGCACGATCGCGTTCTGGCCGCCATCGGTGAGCCACGCTGCCTTGTCCGGCCCCTGGACCACGCCGTGGGGCGACGAGCCCTGGCCCAGCGCGATCAGTTCAGCCTTGCCGCTGGCGGGGTCGAACCAGCCCAGGTGGCCACTGGCCTGCGCGCTGAACCAGACGCCGTGGTCCGAAGCCGGCGCGAGGTCGTGGATGCCGGTGCGGCCGGGCGTGCCGAGCGGCCACGATTGCATGCGCGCCGACTGCGCGGTGGCGAACGGAACGCGTGCAGCGAGTGCGCTGGCGGCCAGTGCGCCCAGCGCGCTGCGACGAGACGGGTGGTGCATCTGGCGGCCCTGGAAAAATGCTGCTTTAAGGCGTTCGACGAACCGGGCAAAGCAACGCGCAGCCCGGTTCCCCTGGTGAAGAGGATCCGGCTTTGCCGGTCCTCTTCACACTGATCAAACCACTCAGAAATCGCTCCGGCGATTTCTGAGTGATCAATCAATTCAGGTCTTCGATCACCAGCGGCCGGTACCGGGTGGCGCAGGAGAACGGCAGTGTGTGGACCACGTCCATCACCGCTTCCGAATCCTCGCGGGTCGGCGCGTGGATCATCACCGCGCACTCGCCCTGCCGGGCCCGCCGCTCGTACTCCAGGACCGTCGCCGCCTCGGTGCCGATCGATGGCAGGGTGTCGAAGTCGTGGCTGATGGTGGCGCCGATCTGCTGCAGGATGGCGTCCGGCGGCACCAGCATCACGTCGTGGTCACGGTAGCCGCTGCTCTCCAGCTCGTGGTCCAGCCGCTCGGCGTCTTCCAGCCGCGGCAGCATGACGAACATGTAGCCGGTTGGGTAGAACACGCCGCGCATGGTGAGCATGCGCGATTGCATGGCGAAAGGCTTCATGTCAGCTCCTTGCGAGCCCGGTTGAGGCCCGAGCCCAATGTAGGAGCAGCCCGCGGCGCGGGCAACATTCAGACCACTGGCGGTGTGGGCATTGCATCGCGCAGGAAGGGCGGCACCGGGCGCGACTGCGATGCCAGCCAGGCCGCCATCGCGCCGGCCACCTGGCGCACTGCGGGACGCTGCGTCATGCGCTCGCGCCAGGCCAGCAGCCGCGGCGTGGCCGGCGTCAGCGGCGCGCCCTGGCGTTCGCCGAACAGGGCGGCCATGTAGAAGGCGATGTCGGCGAAGGAATAGCTGCCGGCCAGGTAGATGCGGGCCGCGAGTTGCGACTCCATCTCGGTGTAGTAGCGCGTCGCCGCATCGATCGCGGCCAGCGCCGCCTCGCCCCCCAGGTCGTCCTGCAATCCCATCAGCCGCACCACGTGCGGGAAATAGACCTCGTCGGACTTGTGTTCCAGCAGCCGTGCCAGCGCCCTGGCCGCCCTCTCGCGCGGCCAGAGCGCAGGCTCGGGTTGCAGGTCCTCCAGGTATTCGAAAATCTGGGTCGAGTCGAAGATCTCGACGGCGCCATCCACCAGCACCGGCACCTGGCGCTTGGGATTGATGCGAAGCACCTCGGGGTGCCTGGGGTGGTAGCCCAGCGCCGAGTCGTAGGGCACCATGACCCGCTCGCACGGGATGCCCTTTTCGAGCGCGGCGATCTCGGCCTTGGCGCCGAACATGCTCAGCGGCCCGGTGTACAGGGTGAACAGCGCAGGGGAGGGCACGTCACACAGCCGGCGAAGGGGGCTTGGCCGCCTCGGCCTGGAACACCTTGTCGCAGTTGGCGCGGCCGGGGTCGCGGGCCGGCAGCTTGCCGCACAGCCTGGCCAGCTGGCCCTGCAGCCGCGCGACCACCTTCGCACGGCCGGCGTCTTCACCCTTCCACTTGGCCAGCTTGCCGGCCAGCCGCTGCAGCGAACGCTGGTTGCGTTCGTAGAAGGTTTCGCCGCGGGGCGCCAGTTCCGCGACCAGGGCGCGGCCGGCGGCTTCGACCCGCTTGAGGTCGGCCGGCGTCAATTCCAGCACGTGGCCCACGTAGCCGGTGCCCCACTGGATGCGGGTGGCGGGCCCTTCGGACTTGCGCCAGGCCTGCTCGTACCAGTCCAGCGCCGCCTTGGTGTCGCCGCGCTTTTTCGCGTTGCCAGCGAGTCCGAGCATGTGGTAGTAAGGCGCCACGGCGCGTTCCAGTTCGGCTTTCAGCAGCGCGTCCGACTGGTCCAGCAGGCCGGCCTGGGCCAGCACCGAGGCGGCGTTGGGCACCACGGCCTGGCGCTCGTAACGGTCGGTGGTGCCGGCCACGATGCGCGCGACCTCCTGCCTGACCTGCTCGCGCCTGGCGTTGTCCAGCGGCTGCGGCTCGCTGGCGATCGTCCACAGGCTCACGCGGGCGTCGAGGACGTCGATCCGTTCCGACCGCGAGAGCGACAGATCGTCCGCCAGCCGCGCCAGCGCCGCTTCCCAGCGCAGGGCCAGATCGCGCCGGGCAGCGTCGATGGCGGCATAACGCGCGATGCCGTCGGCGTAGCCCGCCAGCAGGTCGGCCAGCGCGCGTACGGCGGCGGGATCGGCCAGCACGCGGTCCACCAGCTGCAGGCCAGCGGCCTGGGCGGCGGGATCGGGCTTGCCTTCTGCGCGCGAGGCGGCCGCCAGCGCCTTCAGCGCCAGCCGGTCGCGCAGCGACCCGGCGCCGGCCGGCGCGGCGGCCGCCAGCTTGACCAGCGTGGCGGCCAGCTGCGCGGTGGGCAGCACCTGCTGCTCGTCGGTGTCCCAGGAGTAATAGGCCAGCAGGCGCCATTGCTCGGCGCTGAGCGCCTGGCCCGCAACGGCGCGCCGCACCAGTTCCTTGACCGGCAGCTGGGCGTCCATGCCGGCCGTCAGCGTCAGCAGGTAGCGCTCTGGGTCCACCTCGCCCGGCAGGCGGGTGATTTCGGTGCCGTCCGGCTTGAACAGCACCATGGTGGGGTAGCCCGACACCTTGAAGCGCGAGGCGATCTTCTGCGCGCCGGGCTTGTCGCCGTCGACGTACACCGGCACGAAGGCGCGCGAGCGCTCCACGAAGTCCGGCCGGTTGAACAGAGTGGCTTTGACCTGGTTGCAGGGCGGGCACCAGACGGCGCCCCAGTACAGAAACACCGGCTTGCCCTCGGCCCTGGCGGTGGCGAACGCGCGGTCGACCTCGGCATCGCTGGCGGCCGGCAGCCACGCCACCCGTCCGGCGGGCGTGGCGGCCAGGGCCGGCGCGAGCGTCGCCAGCAGCAGGGCGGCCGCCAGCACGCGGGCGGCCAGCGGCAGGGACAGGGCAGGGGACGAGGCAGGCATGCGCGACTCCGTGACTTGCAATCCCGCACATTACCATCGGCCATGATCACACGCACGCTTGCCGAAGGACTGTTCGCCGATGACGGGGGCACCTGCCGTTGCAGCTGGTGCCAGGCCACGCCGGCCTACCGCGCCTACCACGACCGCGAATGGGGATTCCCGGTCGCGGACGACCGGCGCCTGTTCGAGAAAGTCTGCCTGGAGGGCTTCCAGAGCGGCCTGTCGTGGCTGACCATCCTGAACAAGCGCGAGGCCTTCCGTGCCGGCTTCGCCAATTTCGAGGTGGAACAGATGGCGCGCTTCACCGGAGCCGATGTGGAGCGGCTGGTGGGCGATGCCGGCATCGTGCGGCATCGCGGCAAGATCGTCTCGGCGATCAACAATGCGGCCCGCGCGATCGAGCTGAAGCAGGAATTCGGTTCACTCGCCGCCTACTTCTGGCGTCACGAACCCGGCCCGGCCAGCCGGCCGAAGCGCATCACCCGCGAGACGCTGCGGGCGATCACGCAGTCACTGGAATCGGCGGCGCTGTCGAAAGACCTGAAGCAGCGCGGCTGGAGCTTCGTCGGCCCGACGACGGTCTATGCCTTCATGCAGGCGATGGGGCTGGTGAATGACCACATCGAGGGCTGTGGGACGCGGGAGGCGGTGGCGAAGGCGAGGGAGGGGTTCAGGCTGCCGCGGCAGCATGGTTGAGGATGCCCCTTTTGTTTGTTCCGAACGTGGGTCCGGTTTCGGGATAGGGTTTTCACCAATTTGCATACGTATGCAAATCCTGCACATTGCATACGCATGCATTGCCATTCAGAGGAAGCCCGAACCAAATGATCAGATACCTGAAGCGCGGCAGGGACATACAAGTCCGTGCTGATGATGACTCCAAGGTGCGCGCCACAGTCGAAGCCATCATCAAAGCCATCGAGGGCCGCGGCGACGTCGCTGTGCGTGAGTACAGCCGCAAGTTCGATCACTGGGATCCGTCCGATTTCCGCCTGTCCATGGCCGAGATTGAGAAGGCTCGCAAAAGCTTGTCGCACCGGGAGATCGAGGACATTGCCTTCGCGCAGAAGCAGGTGCGCAACTTCGCGCAGATCCAGCGCGATTCAATGAAGGATGTCGAGGTCGAGACCTATCCTGGTGTGGTTCTCGGCCACAAGAACATCCCTGTCAATTCGGTGGGCTGCTACATCCCCGGCGGCAAATACCCGCTGCTGGCCTCCGCGCACATGAGTGTGCTCACCGCGAAAGTGGCGGGTGTCAAGCGCGTGGTCGCGACCGCACCACCGTACCAAGGCGCGCCGCACCCTGCGATCGTCACGGCGATGTCGATGGCCGGCGCCGACGAAATCCTTGTGCTGGGCGGCGTGCAGGCTCTGGTGGCGATGGCCGTGGGCACGGAATCGGTCACGCCGGTAGCCATGCTCGTGGGTCCTGGGAACATGTATGTGGCCGAAGCGAAGCGGCAACTGTTCGGCCGGGTTGGCATCGACCTGTTCGCGGGACCGACCGAAACGCTGGTGATCGCCGATGATTCCGTCGACGCCGAGATGTGCGCCGTCGACCTCCTGGGCCAAGCCGAGCATGGGCCGACCTCTCCGGCGGTGCTGCTCACCAACAGCGAGCAACTGGCACGGAGCACGATGGCCGAGATCGAACGCCAGCTCACAATCTTGCCGACCGCAGCCATCGCAGCCATCAGCTGGGCCGAGTACGGCGAGGTGATCGTCTGCGACACGCAGGAGGAGATGGTCGCCAAGGCCGACGAACTCGCCTTCGAGCACGTGCAGGTGCTCACGCGCCACCCCGACTACTTCCTGGACAACATGTCCAACTATGGCGCGCTGTTCCTCGGGCCGCGCACCAACGTGAGTTTCGGCGACAAGGTGATCGGCACCAACCATACGCTGCCCACCAATCGAAGTGCGCGGTACACCGGTGGCTTGTGGGTGGGCAAGTTCCTCAAGACTTGCACCTACCAGAAGGTGCTGACCGACGAGGCCAGCGCGCTGATGGGCGAATACTGTTCGCGCCTGAGCCACATGGAAGGTTTTGCCGGCCACGGCGAACAGGCCAACCTGCGGGTGCGCCGCTACGGCACCCGGGGCGAGGTTCCGTGGTATCAACCCGTGCCGGCCAGCGAGGCATGAACAGCCTTCCACGCTCACCGGGCTTTCGGATCGATGGTCGCCGCGCCTTGGTGACTGGCGCGGGCCGTGGCATCGGCCTCGCGGCGGCGGCCGCGCTGGCGCAGGCCGGCGCGGCTGTCACCCTCGTGTCTCGTTCGGGCGACGAACTGCGTCACGCATGCGAGGCGATCCGAGCCGATGGCGGTCAGTGCACGCATGCGGTGCTGGACGTCACCGACGCCGGCGCGGTGGACCGCACGCTCTCGCAGCATGCCCCGTTCCAGATCCTGGTCAACAACGCCGGCATGAACCGGCCCAAGCCGCTGGTGGAGGTGCAGGATGACGATATCGATGCGGTGTTCGATCTCAACGTCAAGGCGGCGTTCTACGTCACGCGCGCCGCCACGCGAGGGCTGCTAGCCGCTGGGCTTCCGGGCTCCTTCATCAACGTCTCGTCGCAGATGGGATTGGTCGGCAGTCCGCGGCGCACGCTCTACTGCGCAAGCAAGCACGCCATCGAGGGCATGACCAAGGCGCTGGCCTGGGAACTGGGGCCCGCGAACATCCGCGTCAATACGGTGTGCCCCACCTTCATCGAGACGTCGATGACGGTCGACATGTTCGCTGACCCGGTGTTTCGCGGCTGGGTGCTGGAGCGTATTGCGCTCGGCCGCCTCGGCCGCGTCGAAGAGGTGATGGGCGCGATCGTTTTCCTCGCCTCTGATGCTGCCAGTCTGGTGACTGGCAGCGCACTGATGCTCGACGGCGGATGGAGCGCCGCATGAAACCCGGAACGACCGCGCAGGAAGTGGCGCGCCTGGCGAAGGTGTCGCAATCTGCGGTGAGCCGCGCCTTCACGCCCGGCGCCAGCGTGTCAGAGGGAACACGCAACCGCGTCATGACAGCGGCGAAGGCGCTTGGCTACCGCCCGAACGCGCTGGCCCGCAGCCTGATCACGGGCCGCAGCCGGATCATCGCCCTGGTGATGAGCTATCTCGACAACCAGTTCTACCCGCTAGTGATCGAGAAGCTGTCCCAGAGTCTGCAGAAGCAGGGCTACCACGTCCTGATGTTCATCAGCGACGGCGACGAGACCGATGGAGTGCTCGACGAGATCCTGCAATACCAGATCGATGGCATCGTGATGGCGTCGGCGATGCTCTCGGCCGAGCTGGCACGCCAGTGCGCGGATGTGGGCGTGCCCGTCGTGCTGTTCAACCGGGTGCCTGACCTGAGCGCATTCGGACGCCACACCACATGCTCAGTCACGTCCGACAACTATCGTGGCGGGACGATGGCGGCGGAACTGCTGCTGGCGCGAGGGCACCGGCGGATCGCTTTCCTGGCCGGGCTCGAGAAGTCGTCCACCAACCTCGAGCGCGAGCGCGGCTTCAACGACACGCTGCAAGCCGCCGGTGCCTCGGTCTACCGGCGCGCAGTCGGCCATTACAGCTTCGAGCGGGCGCAGGAGGCGACACGCACATTGTTTTCTGGGCGCGGCAAGGCACCAGACGCGGTGTTCGTCGCCAACGACCATATGGCCATCGCCGCCATGGACGTGCTTCGCCAGGAACTCGGTCTGCGCGTGCCGCAGGACGTGAGCGTGATCGGCTTCGACGACGTGCCGCAAGCCGGGTGGGGCTCCTACCAGCTCACGACCGTCGTTCAAAGCGTCGAGAAGATGGTCGAGGCCACCGTCGAGCTCCTGCACGAGCAGATGCGGGAGGACGCGCAGCCCCGCAACGTCGTCATCCCCTGCCACATCGTCGAGCGTGCCTCCGTTCGCCTGACTCCCTCCAGGACCCGGGCGAGACCGGCTCTTGAGGCGAGCTCCCCTCGCCGGCGCAAGCCGGTTGTCTTCATACACCCAGAAGAAAATCTATGACATTCCGAATCCGACCGTTGCTGCTGGCCGCTCTGACCTTGTCGACCCTGGCCGGTGCCCCCCTCTCCCGCGCGCAAGCGCCGGCCTGGCCCAGCAAGCCCATCAAGTACGTGGTTCCCTTCGCACCCGGCGGCGTGTCCGACGCAGTGGCGCGCCTGGTCGCGCAGCACCTGGGCGAGCGCCTTGGTCAGCCCGTCGTCGTTGAGAACCAGCCTGGCGTTTCGGGCATCGTAGGCACGCAGGTGGTCGCGCGGTCCGCGCCGGATGGTTACACCGTGATGGGGGGCACCATTACCACGCACGCCGTCAATCCGTTCTTCACGAAGAGCCTGGGCTACGAACCGGTGGCCGATTTCGCCCCCGTCAGCCTGATCGGCATGGTGAGCAACGCACTGGTGGTGTCCGCCGATAGCCGGTTCAACTCAGTGGCGCAGGTGATCGCAGAACTCAAGGCCAAACCGGACAGCCTGACCTATGGGACGGCGGGGGCGGGCACCTCGCAGCACCTGTCCGGCCAGCTGTTCCAGAACATCACGCAGACCCGGATGCGACAGATCATCTACAAGGGCGGTTCGCAGGCGATGGTAGATCTGGTCGGCGGCCAGATCGACATGGTGTTCGAGACGGTGGCCGCCGCGCGCCCCATGATCGACGCCAGGCGCGTCAAGGTGCTCGGCGTCACCTCCAGCCAGAGCCTGGCCAGCCTGCCCGGCGTGTCGCCCTTGGCCGAGGTCGGTGCGCCCAAGTTCGAGATGCAGTCATGGCAAGGCATGTTTGCGCCAGCAGGCACGCCCAAGCCGATCGTAGACCGCCTCAGCCGCGAAGTCGCCGCCATCGTCGCACTACCTTCCGTGCGCGACAAGCTGCGCAACATGGGCGTCGAGCCCGACGGTCGCCAGGCGGACGCCTTCAGCGCCTTTCAGCGGGCCGAGATCGCCAAGTGGGGCAAGGTGATTCAGGACGCCGGCATTCAGGCGGAATGACAGCAACAGACAAGGAAACGAGAAACGCCATGAACAAAAAGACTCCGTTCCCCCGATCGCACTCCGCGTCGACCCGCCACCGCTTCGTGCGCATGGCCGCAACCACGCTCACCTGCGCCGCGCTCATGGCGGTCGCCGGCCCGGCGGTCGCACAGGCGCAGGCGTCGCAGGCAGGCCCTGGCGGCTACCCGCACAGCGGGCGCGTCGTCATCGTGGTGCCGTTCGCACCGGGCGGCGCCACCGACATCGTGGCCCGCCTGATGGCAGAGGAGCTGGGCAAGCGCTGGGGCACGGCGGTGGTGGTGGATAACAAGGCCGGCGCGGGCGGCGGCATCGGCACCGAAGCCGTCGCGCGCGCGAAGCCGGACGGCTATACGCTCCTGCTTGGCACGCAGACGGCCCTTTCCGTCAACCCGACCCTGCTCAGGAAAGTCGGCTACAACGTCGACAAGGATTTCGCGCCGATCACGCAACTGGCCAGCACGCCGTTGGTGCTGCTGGCGAGCAACAAGTCAGGCGCGAGCAACGTGCAAGAGCTGGTGGCCGCGATCAAGGCCAAGCCCGATGCCCTTTCGTACGGCACCAGCGGCAACGGTACGTCGCAGCATCTCACCATGCTGATGATGCTCAACCGGATCGGAGGCAAGGCCGTGCATGTCCCGTACAAGGGAAGCAGCCAGTCGCTCGTTGACCTGGCCGGCAACCAGATCGACATGCAGTTCGACAACATGACCACGGCGCTGGCTTTTGCCAGGAACGGGAAGGCCAAGGCGCTGGCGGTCACCAGCGACACGCGCTCGCGGCTGCGGCCGGATTTGCCGACGCTCGCCGAGTCGGGCGTTCCGGGGTTCGAGGCGGTGACCTGGCTTGGCCTGCTGGCACCAGCGGGTACGCCGGCGCCGGTGATCGGCTGGCTGAACAAGGAAGTGGTGGCTGTATTGGAATCACCCGCCATGACGAGCAGTCTCGCCGCGCAGGGCTTCACGCCCAAGCCGATGTCGCCGGAGAACTTTCGCAAGTTCATCCGGGACGAGACCATCAAGTTCGCGGACCTGATTAAGACCAACAACATCACTGTCGAATGAGCCGGATGCCGTCGCCATGGCTGAACAGCCCAGGCATGGTGCAGATGCAAGCACGCCCATGAACCAATACCACCCTCTGGACGACCGGCTCCCCAGCATGCTGCGCAGCGGTGCGCGCCTGCGCGGGATCTTCAACGCGCTGCCCAGCCCGGCCATCGTCGAGATGTGCGGCTATGCCGGCTTCGACTTCGTGATCATCGACAACGAGCACGGCAGCGCGAACCTGGAGACCACCGAGAACATGCTGCGCGCCGCCCGCGCGAGCGGCATCGTGCCCGTGGTGCGTTGCCTGCGGCACGACATCTCGCGCGTGCTCGACATGGGGGCCAGTGCAGTGCAGATCCCGATGGTGACCAGCGCCGAGGAGGCGCGCGAGCTGGTTCGGCAGGTGCGTTATCCCCGCATGGGCAGGCGTGGCAGTGCGTTCAGCCCGCGCGCCGCCGGCTACGGCGCCTTTCCCGGAGTGGCCCACACTCAGCGCAGCAACGCAGGCGTGGCGCTGATCGCCATGGTCGAGACCCCGGAGGGCGTCGAGCAGGCGGGCGCGATCGCGGGGGTCGAGGGGGTCGATGCGGTTTTCGTGGGACCGAACGACCTGTCGCACGCGATGGGCTTCGACAACGACTGGAAGCTGCCTGCGGTACAGGCCGCCATCGAGCGCGCACTGCGCGCCATCACCGGCGCGGGGAACTGCGCTGGGGTGCTGGCGCTCACGCCGGACGATGAAGACCGCTTCGGCGCCTGGGGCGCGCGCATTTTCGCTACTGTCACGACCAGCGTGATCACGCAGGCACTGCGGCAGGCGGCCACACAAGGCAGGCAGCCCGGCGCGGCGGCTCGGCTGAGTTATTGAACCGGCTTCATCCCTTTGGTTTATTTGGACGACAACCCTGACGAGGGGACGTCCATGCGACGCTTCATTTTCCTGGCCAGCATCGCCGCCTGCGCGTGCGCCTTGTTACCGCTGCCCGCGGCCGCACAGGAGTATCCCAACGAGCCGATCAAACTCATCGCGTCGCGATGGCAGGACGAGTCTCAGTCCGCCTTTGCAATGCGGCCGCCGAGGTAGGCTGCCCTCACCTCGTCGTTGGACCAGAGTTCCGCCGGCTTTCCCGACAGCGCCAGCCGCCCGGTCTCCAGAACGTAACCACGGTCGGCCACCGACAGCGCCATGCGCGCGTTCTGTTCGACCAGCAGCACGGTGGTGCCCCGCCGCCGGATTTCCCCGATGATGGAGAACACCTTCTGCACGATCACCGGGGCGAGGCCCAGCGACGGTTCGTCCAGCAGCAGCAGCCTCGGCTGGGCCATGAGGCCGCGGGCGACCGCGACCATCTGCTGCTGCCCGCCCGACAGCGTCCAGCCGAGCGCGTCGGCAAAGGGACGGATGTCGGGGAACAGGTCGAACATCTCATCGGACTCGCGCACCAGCTGGGCACGCGCCAGGCGGCCGCGGTTCGATGCGCCGAGCATGATGTTTTCACGCGCCGACAGGCCGGGGAACAGGCGCCGGCCCTCCGGCACATGCGCGATGCCGAGCCTGACGATCGCTTCCGGCGCCAGGCCGGCGATCGACTTGCCGTCGAACACCACTGCGCCGGCGACGGGTTTGAGCAGGCCCGAAATGGTCCGCAGCGTGGTCGACTTGCCCGCCCCATTGGCGCCAAGCAGGGTGACGACCTCGCCGCTGTCGATCGCCAGCGAGACGCCGTGCAGCGCCTCGATTTCGCCGTAGCGGACCACCAGGGCGTCAAGTGAAAGCAGGGGCATCGGGTTCGCTTCCGAGATAGGCGGTGATCACGTCGGGCTGGCGCAGCACGTCGGCCGCGACGCCGTCGGCGATGCAGCGACCGAAGTTCAGCACGGTGATGCGTTCGGCGACTTCCGTCACGAGCGTCATGTCGTGGTCGATGATCAGGATCGTCAGTCCCTTGGCTGCGATTCGCTGCAGCAGGTCGCGCAGGCCGAGCTTCTCGGTCGAGTTCAGGCCGGCCGCCGGCTCATCGAGCAGCAGCAAGGTCGGCGCACCCGCGAGAGCACGCGCGATCTCGATCAGGCGCTGGTGCCCGTAGGAAAATCCGGTGACCAGTTCGTGCGCCCTGGCTTCGAGGCCGACGAAAGCCAGCGCGGCGCGAGCCCGCTCGACCAGCGCAAAGTGATCGGAGTGCCCGCGGTGGCTGCCCTGCTCGGCGCCGATCACCACGTTCTCCAGCGCGCTCATGGAACGGAACAGCCGGATGTTCTGGAAGGTCCGGCCCAGCCCGGCGACGGTGCGCGCGTGTGCCGGCAGGCCGGTCAGTTCCTGGCCGCCCAACAGCACGCTGCCGGCGGTCGCGGTGTAGATGCCGGAGAGCACGTTCAGCGTGGTGGTCTTGCCGGAACCGTTGGGACCGATCAGCGCATGCACGCCGCCGCGCCGCACCGAAAACGAGATGTCGTCGACCGCCTTGACGCCGCCGAAGTGCTTGCTGAGGTTGCGCACTTCCAGCGCCGGCGGTTGCTGCGCCGAGGCCGGCGGTGCAGGCGCCACGAACAGGTCGGTGGCAGCGCCGGTGAAGGGCGGCGGCGCCAGCCAGCGCCGCACCCGATGCTGCAGGAAGCCCCAGATGCCGTCCTGCATGTAGCGGATGATCAGGATGATCGCCAGCCCGTAGATCGCCAGGTACAGGCCGGGCACGCTCTTCAGGAAGCGCAGGCTTTCCGGCAGCACGATCAGCAGCGCGGTGCCGATCAGGGCGCCGATCGGCGAGGCCACGCCGCCCAGCAGCGTCATGGTGAGGAACACGATCGATTCGGCGAAACTGAATTGGTCCGGGCTGACGTAGGCGAAGCCGCCCGCGAACAGTCCGCCGCCGATCCCGCCGAGCACGGCCGACAGCGCAAACGCGGCGACCTTGACCCTGTAGACGTTGACGCCGGCGACCCCGGCCGCCAGTTCGTTGTCGCGCACCGCGCGCATGGCCCGCCCGAGCCGCGTCTGCGGTATCCGCCACACGAGGTAGCCCACCAGCGCCATCGCGAAAACGCACAGGCCCAGGAACGACTGAGACGACTGGAACAGCGCCGGCCGGCCGATGCCGCCGACGCCGTCGGGACCGCGTGTGACCGGAATCCAGTTCACCATGATCAGGGTGACGATCTGCTGGAAGCTGATCGTCACCATCGCCAGGTAGTGACCGCCCAGCCGCAGCGTGGTCATGCCCAGCACGGCGCCCATCGCCAGTGCGATGCCGGCGCCCATCGCGAAGGCCAGCCAGAAATTCATGTGCAGCGTCGACGTGCCGAGTCCGACCGCGTAGGCGCCGAAACCGAAGAAAGCGGCCTGCGCCAGGTTGATCTGGCCGCACAGGCCCAGCACCACCGTGATGCCGAACACGGCGATCGAGAACGTCGCTGTCTGCACCAGGATGTGGACGGTGTAAGCCTGCAGCGGGATGAGCGTGACCAGGGCCACCGCCAGGGCCGCCAGCGCCGCGAACCCGAGCGTGCCGAGCAGCTGTCTGCGGCTCATTCGCAAGCCTTCGCGCGACGCGCTGCGGCATTCGCCTTGGGAGCGGCCCGGCGGCTCATGCCTTTTCCGCCACGCGTTCGCCGAAGATGCCCTGCGGCCGGAAGATCAGGAAGGCCACCAGGACCAGGAAGGCGAAGCCGTCCTTGTAGGGCACGGAGATGTAGGCGGCGCCGAAGGTCTCGATCACGCCGAGCGCGAGGCCGCCGATGATGGCGCCCTTGACATCACCGAATCCGCCGATGATGGTGGCGGCGAACGCCTTCAGCGCGATGGTCGAGCCCATCTGGATGGACACGAACAGGATCGGCGCCACCAGAATGCCGGCGACCCCACCCAGCAGGGCCGAGTAAACGAAGGTGAGCATGATCATCGCCGCCACCGGGATGCCCAGCAGCGACGCCATCTCCTTGTCCTGCGACGTCGCCTGCAGCTTCTTGCCCAGCAGCGTGTGCTCGAAGAACCAGAAGTTGAAGCCGACCAGTACCAGTGTCACGACCATGATCAGGAGGTACTGGCTGTCCAGGTAGACCGGCCCGATCTGCAGGCCCGGGGTCTCGAACCAGCCGGGCAGCACCTGCGGCTGCGGGCCGTACAGCGCCAGCACGGTGTTGGCCAGGAAGATCGAAGCGCCGATGGTCGCGATGATCACCGGCAGGAACGTGCGATGCCGCAGCGGGTAATACACGCCCAGGTTGAACACCACGCCCAGCAGCGCCATTCCCGCCAGCGCGGCGAGGAAGGCCCACGCGTACGGCCAGTTCAAGTCGACCGCGAAGACCACCATCAGGTAGGCGCCGACCATCGAGAACTCGCCCTGGGCGAAGTTCACCACATTGGTTGCGCGGAAGATCAGCACGAACCCCAGCGCCACCAGCGCGTAGACCGCCCCGATCCCCAAGCCCGTGAAAAAGAGCTGGAGCGCGATGTCCATCGGCGCTCAGGTGCCCGGGTCGACGTGCTTGTCGAAGACGATGGTGCCCTTTTCGTTGCGCACGATGTTGTAGCCGTGCAGGCCGTCGCCGTTGGCGTCGAAGTTGTATTCGCCTTCCGCGCCCTGGTGCTTGCGGATCGCCAGGATGGCCGCGCGGATCGCCTGCGGATCGGTCTTGCCGGCCTTGTTGATCGCCATGCACAGGATGGTGATCGCGTCATAGGTCCACGACGACTGGTTGTCCGGCGCCACCTTGGCCACGTCGCGGTAGGCCTTGCCGAACGCCCTGGAGGCGGGGCTCGACTCCTCCGCGTAGTCGGCCACGCCGAAGGTGCCGTGCAAGGCCGGGCCGGCCAGCTTCAGCGCGCTGACGTTGACGATCGACGGCGAACCGACCCACGGGATCGTCACGCCCAGCTGGCGCAGCTGCCGGGCGAACACGCCCAGGTCGTTCTCGAAGGTGAAGTACGAGCCCAGCACTTCGGCGCCCGACTGCTTGATCGCCAGCACCACCGGCGTGAAATCCTGGCTCTGGTTGGCGTAGCCCTGGTCCAGCGCGACGCTCGCGCCCGGCAGCTTGCCGAGCGCATCGGTCAGGGCTTTGCCGCCGGCGGTGCCGAAAGCGTCGGTCGAATGGACGATCGCCCACTTCTTCTTGCCGAGCGTCTTGAAGCCGTAGTCGGCGATCACGCTGCCCGAATAGGAGTCGTTCGGGCGGAAGCGGAACAGCCACGGGTTGCCCATGTGGGTGAGCGTCGGGTCGGTGCCGCCGATCATCACCGGCTTGCCGATCTTCAGCACGTCGGGCGCCATTGCGTGGACCTGGGTGGAGCGGATCGAGCCGAGAAAGGCGACCATGTCCGGTTGCGAGGCGAGCTTGGAGAAGGCCAGCACCACGCCCGGATTCGTTGTCTGGTCGTCCTCGACGATCAGCTCGACCTGCTTGCCAAGCACGCCGCCCGCCTTGTTGACGGCATCCAGCGCCAGCCGTGCGCCAGTCTGCGCGTAGCGGCCCTGTTCGGCGGCCGGACCGGTGACGGGCGCGCACATGCCGATCTTGATGGTCGCTCCTTGTGCAGTTGCGCGGCCGACGAATGCGGGCAAGGCCAAGCCGGCAGAAAGGGCGGAAAAGCGACGGCGGGAAATGGTCATTGCTTCCTCGTGAGTTGTTCGTCAGCAGATGGCAGACGTTCAGGTTGGGTGCACGTGCGAACCGCGCTCCGGACCTGGCGCGATCGGCCGGTGGAAGCTCAATATATTTCAGCCGTGGCGAATCAGGACTGAGGGTATACCTGCATCTCCGCGCGGCCGGCGTCACGCAAGGATGGCCGCGCGGGACCTTCGCCGGTCGCCGGTTCCCGCGCTCACCCGCCCCAGACTTCCTGCGCCGTCTCGATCACCAGCCGCAGCTTGTTGCGCTGGGCTTCGACGGCGATGTTGTTGCCGTGCACAGTGCTGGAGAAGCCGCACTGCGGCGACAGCGCCAGCTGGTCGAGCGGCGCGTACCTGGCGGCTTCCTCGATCCGGCGCTTCAGGTCGTCCTTGCTTTCCATCTCGCCGAACTTCGTCGTGACCAGGCCCAGCACCACGGTCTTGCCCTTGGGCAGGAAGCGCAGCGGCTTGAAGTCGCCGGAACGGGCGTCGTCGTACTCCATGAAGTACGCATCCAGGTCCATCTCCTTGAGCAGGGCTTCGGCCACCGGTTCGTAGTTGCCGGCGGCGGCATGGGTGCTCTTGAAGTTGCCGCGGCACAGGTGCATCGCCAGCAGCATGCCGGCGGGCTTTTGCGCCACCACCTTGTTGATGAACTTCGCATAGCGGTGCGGCAGCTCGTTGGGGTCGTCGCCGCGCTGGCGGGCCGCTTCGCGCATCTTCTCGTCGCACAGGTAGGCCAGGTTGGTGTCGTCCATCTGCACATAGGTGCAGCCGGCGGCGGCCAGCGAACGCAGTTCGTCGCCGTAGGCCTTGGCCACGTCGTCGTAGAACACCGGGTCGAGCTCGGGATAGGCCTCGCGGCTGATGCCGGCGCGCCCGCCCCGGAAGTGCAGCATGGTGGGCGAGGGGATCGTCACCTTGGGCGTGTGGCCGGCCGAGACCTGCGACTTCAGGTACTGGAAGTCGGCCAGCTGGATGTCCTTGGCGTGGCGGACCTTGTCGATCACGCGGATCACAGGCGGGGCCAGCTCCTCGGTCCCGTCCGGCTTGCGGACCGTCACCGGGATGTCGGTCTTGACGCCACCGAGCTGCTCGAGGAAGTCGATGTGGAAATAGGTGCGGCGGAACTCGCCGTCGGTGATCGACTTGAGGCCGACGTCTTCCTGGAATTTAACGATCTCGGTGATCGCCTTGTCTTCGACGGCGCGCAGTTGCGCCGGCGTGATCTGGCCCTTGGCCTTTTGCTCGCGCGCCTCGAGCAGGTATTTGGGACGCAGGAAGCTGCCGACGTGGTCGTAGCGGGCGGGAAGTTGGGTCACGGAAGGTCTCCTGGGGGCATGCGGGGAAAATTCGGAACAGGCCGATGGTAAGACAGCCAGCCCTGCTTCGATTGCGATAGCGACGCATGGGATATGCCAGTCCCGCATAGCTGATAGAGCTCAACCCGACTTGCCCGTTGGCCATGTGGCCGCAGAATGGTGGCCCCACTGACGGCAGTCGTCCGTCGCCCGGGCGCGTCCAAATCTTTAGGAAGACACATGCAGAAACGAAGCCTTCTCCAACTTGCAGTCGCGCTGGCCGCGGCATTTGCTGGCAGCGGCGTGCTGGCGCAGGACAACGCCTTCAAGATCGGGCTGATCCTGCCGATGACCGGCCAGCAGGCCACCACCGGCCGCCAGATCGAGGCGGCTGCCCGGCTGTACATGCAGCAGAACGGCGACACCGTCGCCGGCAAGAAAATCCAGCTGATCGTCAAGGACGACACCAGTCTGCCCGACGTGACGCGCCGGCTGGCCCAGGAACTGGTCGTGAACGAGAAGGTCAACGTGCTGGCCGGCTTCGGCATCACGCCCTCGGCCACCGCCACCGCGCCGATCGCCACCCAGTCCAAGACGCCGCAAGTGGTCATGGCCGCGGCGACCTCGAGCATCACCGAGGCGTCCCCGTACATCGTGCGCACCAGCTTCACGCTTCCGCAGGTGTCGGTCGCGCTGGCCGACTGGGCGCCCAAGAATGGCATCAAGAAGGTCGTGACGCTGGTCAGCGACTACGGTCCGGGCATCGATGCCGAGAAGTATTTCAAGGAGCGGCTGCAGTTCAACGGCGGCCAGGTGATGGAATCCCTGCGGGTGCCGCTGCGCAACCCCGACTTCGCGCCGTTCCTGCAGAAGGTGCGTGACATCAAGCCGGACGCGTTGTTCGTGTTCGTGCCCTCGGGCGCCGGCGCGGCGGTGATGAAGCAGTTCGTCGAGCGCGGCATGGACAAGGCCGGCATCAGGATGATCGGCACCGGCGACGTGACGGACGACGACCAGCTCAACGACATCGGCGACGGCGCCATCGGCGTGGTCACGTCGCACCACTACTCGGCCGCCCATCCGTCGGCGATGAACAAGAAGTTCGTGGCCGATTTCAAGAAGGCCAACAAGGGCCTGCGCCCGAACTTCATGGCCGTCGGCGGCTATGACGGCATGCGCGTGATCTACGAGGCGCTGAAGAAGACCGGCGGCAAGGGCGACGGCGATGCGCTGCTGGCGGCGATGAAGGGCCAGATCTTCGAGAGCCCGCGTGGCCCGGTGTTCATCGATGCGCAGACCCGCGACATCGTGCAGAACGTCTACCTGCGCAAGGTCGAGAAAAAGGACGGCGAGCTGTACAACGTCGAGTTCGACGTGATCAAGGACGTCAAGGACCCCGGCAAGACGAAGTAACGACAGTCCGTTCGGGCTGAGCTTGTCGAAGCCCCGCGTGCCTTCGACTGGCTCCGGCAGAACGGTTTCCTTTCATGCTGACCATCCTTTTCGACGGCGTTGCCTACGGCATGCTCCTGTTCATCCTGGCCGTGGGGCTGGCGGTGACCATGGGGTTGATGAACTTCATCAACCTCGCGCACGGCGCTTTCGCGATGGTCGGCGGCTACACCACCGTGCTGCTGATGCAGAAGGCGGGCGTTCCCTTCCTGGCCTGCCTGCCGATCGCCTTCCTGGTGTCTGCGCTGCTGGGCGGCGTGCTGGAACGCACGCTGTACCGGCCGCTGTACAACAAGCCGCACCTGGACCAGGTGCTGTTCTCGATCGGCCTGACCTTCATGGCGGTGGCCAGCGTCGACTATTTCGTCGGCTCGACCCAGCAGATCATCCAGCTGCCCGAGTGGCTCAAGGGCCGCACCGAAATCGGCGGCGGCGCCTGGACCCTGGGCATGGGCCACTACCGTTTGTTCATCATCGCGGTCTGCGCCGCGCTGACCATGGTCCTGCAGTACATCCTGGCGTCGACCCGGTTCGGCAGCCGGCTGCGCGCCTCGGTCGATGACCAGCGGGTCGCCGCGGGCATGGGCATCAACGTCAACATCGTCTTTCTCTCGACCTTCGCGTTCGGCTCCGGCCTGGCGGGCCTGGGCGGCGCGCTCGGCGCCGAAGTGCTGGGGCTGGACCCGACCTTCCCGCTCAAGTTCATGATCTATTTCCTGATCGTGGTGGCCGTCGGCGGCACTTCGTCCATTACCGGCCCGCTGCTGGCGGCGCTGCTGCTGGGCGTGGCCGACGTCGCCGGCAAGTACTACATCCCCAAGATGGGCGCCTTCATCGTCTACAGCCTGATGATCGCCATCCTGATCTGGCGCCCGCAGGGCCTGTTCGTGCGGCAGGGGGGCAAGTCGTGATCGACGCCCGGCATTCCCTCAAGCAGGCCAGCCGCTGGAAGCCGTGGGAGCCGGCCTTGTGGCTGGCAGCCTTCCTCGCCCCCGTGCTGCTGCCCAGCCACGCCGCGCTGATCAACGAGATCGCGATCGTTGCGCTGTTCGCGGTCTCGCTCGACCTGATCCTGGGCTACACCGGCATCGTCTCGCTCGGCCACGCCGCCTTCTTCGGCTTCGGCGCCTACACCGCCGCACTGTTCGCCAAGCTTGTGATGCCCGATCCGCTGGTCGGCCTGGCCGTTGCCATCGGCGCTTCGCTGCTGCTGGGCCTGCTGTGCAGCCTGACCATCCAGCGCGGCAGCGACCTGACCCGGCTGATGGTGACGCTGGGCGTGGCGCTGATCCTGCTGGAGCTGGCCAACAAGCTTGACTGGCTCACCGGCGGCGCCGACGGCCTGCAGGGCGTGAACCTGGGGCCGCTGCTGGGCACTTTCGCGTTCGACCTGTCGGGCCGCACCGCCGCCTACTACTCGCTGACGGTGCTGCTGGTGTTCTTCCTCTTTGCCCGGCGCTTCATCAACTCTCCATTCGGCGCCACCCTGAAGGCGATCCGCGACAACCGGCTACGGGCCATGGCGATCGGCATTCCGGTGGCATCGCGGCTGACGGTGGTCTACACCATCGCCGCTGGGCTGGCGGGTGCCGCCGGCGCCTTGCTGGCGCAGACCACCGGCTTCGCCTCGCTCGACGTGTTCGAGTTCCACCGCTCGGCCGACGTCATGCTGATCCTGGTGGTCGGCGGCACCGGCTGGCTGTATGGCGGCGTGGCCGGCGCCATCGTGTTCAAGCTGATGCAGGACGCGCTGTCGTCGATCACGCCGCAGTACTGGACCTTCTGGCTCGGGCTGTTCCTGGTGGTGCTGGTGCTGGTGGGAAGAGAAAGACTGCTGAAACCCTGGACCTGGTTTGGAAGCAGGAAGGCCAAGGCATGAGCGACATGAACGACGAGATCGTGCTGTCCTGCCAGGGCCTGGTGAAGCGCTTCGGCGGTATCACGGCTACCAACAACGTGACGCTGAACCTGCGCAAGGGCGCGCGCCACGCGCTGATCGGCCCCAACGGCGCCGGCAAGACCACCCTGATCAACCTCCTGACCGGGGTGCTGGAACCCACCAGCGGCAGCATCACGCTGGAAGGGCAGGACATCAGCCGGCTGGCGCCGCATCAGCGGGTGCGGCGCGGCATGGTGCGCACCTTCCAGATCAACCAGTTGTTCAACACCATGACGCCGCTGGAGACGCTGGCGCTGGTGGTGTCGCAGCAGCGCGGGCTGGGCGCCCAGATCTGGCGGCGCCTCGGCGCTGGCAAGGACGTCTCGGACCGCTGCCTGGAACTGCTGGAGCAATTCCACCTGACCGAGGTGATGACCCAGCGCACCGAGCACCTGGCCTACGGCAAGCGCCGGCTGCTGGAGATCGCCATCGCGCTGGCCTGCGAGCCGCGCGTGCTGCTGCTGGACGAGCCGGTGGCCGGCGTGCCGGCCGGCGAGCGCGAGGAACTGCTGCAGACGGTGGCGGCGTTGCCCGCCGATGTGTCGGTGCTGCTGATCGAACACGACATGGACCTGGTGTTCAGCTTCGCCAACCGGATGACGGTGCTGGTCAACGGCGCCGTCCTGACCGAGGGTGATCCGGAGCAGATCGCCAACGACCAGCAGGTCAAGGCGGTCTATCTCGGCCACGGGGACGAAATTCATGGCTGAACTGCTCAGGGTCGACACCCTCAGCGCCGGCTACGGCGAGGCGGTGGTGCTGCAGGGCGTCTCGCTGGCGCTGGACGAAGGCGAAACGCTGGCGCTGCTGGGACGCAACGGCACCGGCAAGACCACGCTGATCAACACCCTGGCCGGGGCCACGCGGCAACACGGCGGAACGATCTCCCTGGGTGGCGTCGCGCTGCACAAGCTGCCGCCGCACCAGCGGGCTGCAGCCGGCATCGGCTGGGTGCCGCAGGAGCGCAATATCTTCAAGTCGCTCACGGTTCACGAGAACCTGACGGCCGTGGCGCGTCCGGGCCGGCCCGGAGCGGCTTTCGAGCCCTGGACGCCCGAGCGCGTCTACGCGATGTTCCCGCGGCTGGCCGAGCGCAAGACCAACCTGGGCACGCAGCTGTCCGGCGGCGAGCAGCAGATGCTGGCGATGGGCCGGGCGCTGGTGGTCAATCCGCGCCTGCTGCTGCTGGACGAGCCGCTCGAAGGGCTGGCGCCGATCGTGGTGCAGGAACTGCTGCGGGCGATCCGCCGCATCACCCGCGAGGAGGGCCTGTCGGCCATCATCGTGGAGCAGCATCCGCAGGCCGTCCTGGCGGTCTCCGATCGCGCCATCGTGCTGGACCGCGGAACGGTGGTGCATGCGGGCACGGCCGAAGCCCTGCGCGATGCGCCGGAGCTGCTGGACCACCTGCTGGGCGTGGCCCGCTGAAGGCCATCATGCAAGACAAACGACGTTTCCTGGCGGCGGCTGCCGCCCTCGGCCTGGGCGGTGCGCTGCCGCGCATGGCCCTCGCCCAAGCCGCCTTCCCATCGAAGCCTTTGAGGATCGTGGTGCCCAACGCCGCCGGCGGCGCCGCCGACCTGACGGCCCGCACCGTGGGCCAGAAGCTGGCGGCCAGCATGGGCCAGAGCGTGATCATCGACAACCGGCCCGGCGCCGGCGGCGTGGTGGCCGCAGAAGTGGTGGCCAGGGCGGAGCCGGATGGCCACACGCTGCTGCTGGTCTCCAGCGGCACGGCGGTGAGCGCGGCGCTGTTCAAGTCGCTGCCCTTCGACACGCTGAAGGACTTCGCCTGGGTGTCCATGCTGGCCAGCTTCGACCTCGCGATCGTGGTGGCCGAGGGCGGCCGCTTCAAGGCGCTGGCCGACCTGCTGGCCTATGCGAAGGCCCATCCCGGCAAGCTGAACATCGGCACGCCGAACGTCGGCACCACCCAGAACCTGGCGGCCGAACTGTTCAAGGCCAGCGCCGGCATCGACGTCCAGGTGGTCCCGTTCAACGGCACGCCGCCGGTCATCACCGCGCTGCGGGGCGGCCAGCTGGACGCCGCCGTGGACATCCTGGGCCCGCTGATGCCGCAGATCGCGTCGAAGGCGCTGCGGCCACTGGCGGTGCTGGGCGACAAGCGGGCACCGCAATTGCCCGACGTGCCGGCCGCGCGCGAGACCGGCGGCGCGCTGGCGAGCTTCAAGGCGTCGTCGTGGAACGGCCTGGCCGTGCCGGCGAAGACGCCGCGCGACGTGGTGCTGCGCCTGAGCCGCGAGGTCCAGGCAGCCGTGTCCCAACCCGACGTCAGCAAGCGCCTGCTGGAACTGAACCTGGTGGCGCAGGGCAGCACGCCCGAGCAGCTCGGCGCGCTGATGGCCAGCGAGGTCAAGCGCTGGAGCGAGGTGATCGCCCAGGCGAAAATCCCGCGTCAATGATGGCGCCGGCTCGGGGCGCAAGGGAACACGCATGAATCTGCAACGCATCGGCCTGATCGGCCATGGCGAGGTCGGCAAGACCTTCACCAGCGGCCTGAAGGACAAGCCCGGCGTCACCGCCATGGGCGCCTGGGACCTGAAGTTCGCCGACCCGGCGACCCGCGACTACGAGCTCGATCACTGCGCGCGCCATGACGTCACGGCGCACGGCTCGCTGCGCGAGCTGTGCGAGGCCAGCGACCTGGTCATCTCCGCCGTCACCGCGTCCAACACGCTGGCGGTGGCGCAGGAGGCGGCGCAGTTCATCCGTGCCGGCAGCGTGTTCCTGGACTTCAATTCGGCATCGCCCGGCACCAAGCAGCAGGCGGCGGCGCTGATCGACGCCCGCGGCGCCGACTATGTGGAAGCCGGCGTGATGACCTCGGTGCCGCCGTACGGCATTCGCGTGCCGATGCTGCTGGGCGGCCAGCAGTCGGTCCCGCTGGCGGCGCTGCTCACCGGCTGGGGCATGGACGCCAGGGCGGTGAGCGACCGGCTCGGCGTCGCCAGCGCGATCAAGATGTGCCGCAGCGTGATGATCAAGGGCCTGGAAGCGCTGGTGATCGAGAGCTACAGCACGGCGCGCAAATACGGCGTCGAGGATTACGTGCTGCCGACGCTGCAGGAGACCTTTCCGTCGATCGACTGGCAGCAGCAGGGCGGTTATTTCTTCAGCCGCGTGGTGCAGCACGGCAAGCGCCGCGCCGAGGAAATGCGCGAAGCCGCCAACACCGTGCAGGAAGCCGGCTTCGAACCGCTGATGGCCGCCGCGATCGCCGCCAAGCAGCAGTGGGTTGCCGATCTGGCCGCCGCCGACGTCTTCGAAGGCCTGGGCAAGGATGCCCGCTGGCAAGATTACGCGGACCGGCTGATCGCCGACTCCGCGCCGAAGAAGTAACTGCCTTCCCCAGGCTGTCATCCCGGATCAAGTCCGGCACGACAGCCAGACAGCTCAGTCCGCCTTCACCCGTCCCGACTTGATCACCGGTTGCCAGCGCGCGATCTCGCGGGCGATGTGGGCGCCGAACGCCTCGGGCGTGGCTGGGACCGCGACCGCGCCCTCGTTGTTCAGCCGCGCCTTCAACGCGGGGGAATTGAGCGACAGGTTGATCTGCGCATTGAGTTTCGCGATCACGTCACGCGGCGTGCCGGTCGGGGCGACCACGCCGTACCACTGGTCGGCTTCGAAGTCCTTGTAGCCGCTTTCGGCAACTGTCGGCACGTCGGGCAGCGCATCGAGCCGCTTCGGCGACGAGACGGCCAGCGCGCGCAGCTGGCCGGCGCGGATCTGCCCGAGCACCGCCGGCGCGCCGGTGAACAGCAGCTGGATCTGGCCGCCCATCAGGTCGGCGGTCGCCGGCGCCGTGCCGCGGTACGGGATGTGCAGCAGCGAGGTGCCGGTGCGCAGCTTGAAGTATTCGGTCGCCAGGTTGGCGGCGCTGCCGTTGCCGCCGGAGCCGTAGGCGAGCTGGCCGGGCTTGGCCTTGGCCAGCGCCACCAGCTCCTGCAGCGTGCGGGCCGGCACGGATGGATGGACCACCAGCACGTTCGGCACGCGCGCCACCCAGGCCACCGGCGCGAAGCTCTTGATCGGGTCGTAGGGCAGGTTGGGATAGAGCGACGGGTTCACCGCCAGCGTGCCGATGTGCCCCATCAGCAGGGTGTAGCCGTCGGCCGGCGCCTTGGCCACCTTGTCGGCGCCGATCGAACCGCCGGCGCCCGGTACGTTGTCGATCACCACCGGCTGGCCCCAGGCGTCCTGCAATTCCTTGCCGATCGAGCGCGCCAGGATGTCGGTGGAGCCGCCGGGCGTGAACGGCACGACGAGGCGGATGGGTTTGGTGGGCCAGTTCGAGGGGGTCTGGGCGAAGGCCCCGCCCGCAAGCGCCACAGCGGCGAGGGCGCACAGAAGTTGTTGACGGCGCTGCATCAGAATTCCACCCTTTCGCCGGGTTTGAGCTGGATGGCGTGGGGCGCCCAGTCGCCCAACGCTTCGATGAACTGGGGCAGGGTGCCGCGAGCGAGCGGGTTGGTGCCGTAATGCATGGCGATCACGCGCTTGGGCTTGATCCATTCGCGCGCGGCGAACGCCGCGTCTTTCGGGTCCATGGTGAAGTTGCCGCCGATGGGCATCAGCACGACGTCGGGCCGGTAGTACTCGGAGATGAACTTCATGCCCGGGAACAGGCCGGTATCGCCCATGTGCCAGATCTTCTGGCCATTCTCCAGTTCGATGATGAAGCCCACGGGCTCCCCACCGACATGGGTCTCGTCCTTGCCGGTCGCCGGGTTCTTCCAGACGTAGACCGACGAATGCTCGGCCTTCACTTCGGTGATGTGGAAGCCGGGGACATCCGGGAACGGGGTCACCGGGCCGCCCTTGTTCATGCGCGGCAGCAGTTCGGGCGGCAGCACGCCCAGCACGGTGAGGGTCTGGTTCAGATCGCCCGGCGCATACACCCGCGCCTTGTTCAGTGTTGCCAGCGCCGGCGCGTCGGCGATGTGGTCGAAGTGGCCGTGCGTCACCAGGATCAGGTCCACGTGACCGAGCTTTTCCAGGTTCTTGTATTCGGCCGGGGTGGCCGGGTTGGTACGCAGCCAGGGATCGATGACGATCACTTTGCCGCCCGGCGTGGTGAGGCGGAAGGCCGACTGGCCCAGCCAGAGCAGTTCGGCCTTGCCAGCCGTTTGCGCCATCAGGGGCACGCATGCGGTGAGAAGTGCCAGGGCCAGCCAGGCCCGCCATGCACTCAGGAGTCTGTTCATCGAAGTTCCTCGGGTCGGTCAAAAGAACGGGATTGTCTGGCAGGGCCTGCGAGCTGACCAATACCGTTTTGCGTTGGCCCCTATAAGCAGGTCGAATGGCTCGAGCTTCAACCGACAGCGAGCAGCCGCGGGGCCATTTGCTGGATCAGCTGGAACGCTGCCTTTTGCGTCAGGGTTGCCGGGCGTTGCGAACTCATGGCCAGCAGCAGCTTGCTGCGCAGGCTGGGCGCGGTGATCGCGCGCAGGGCGAACGCGCGGGGCCGGCCGGACGTGGCCACGGCGTTGCGCGACAGGATGGCGCTGCCGGCGCCGTCTTCGACCAGGTCGAGAATGGCCGCGACGCCGTCGATCTCCAGCGCCACCTGCGGCCGGCACTCCAGATTGGCCATCTCGGTTTCCACCAGCATGCGGATGGCGTTGGGACGGGTGGGAATGACCAGCGGCATGCTGGCAACGTCGCGCAGTGGCACCGGGCCCGACCGCGCGCCCCGCGGCGCCCTCGCGGCTTGGCGCTGCACCAGGAACAGGGGTTCCTCGAGCAAGGGCGTGAGTTCGACGTCGGCGGACGGGATCGGGTTGTAAAGCAAGGCGATGTCGAGCCGGCCCGTGGCCAGCGACTCGTGCATGCTGTACGAGAG
This sequence comes from Burkholderiales bacterium, assembly GCA_038244915.1. Classification (GTDB taxonomy): domain Bacteria; phylum Pseudomonadota; class Gammaproteobacteria; order Burkholderiales; family Burkholderiaceae_C; genus Ramlibacter. The sequence continues at coordinate 52,247 of JBBRSZ010000020.1, forward strand.
TCCTTCGCTGATCGACAGCGTCGCTTCGGGCATCCGCTGGCGAAACTCGCGGATCAGCGGCACGGCCATCGCCTTGGCCACGCTCGGCGGCAGTCCGATGGCCACCCGGCCGGCCAGCGCGCCGCGGATCCGGCCCAGCTCCTCGCGGGCCCGCTCGACCTGGTGCAGGATGCCGCGCCCGTGCTCCAGCAGCAGCTTGCCGGCTTCGGTCGGCAGGGCGCCGCGGCCGTTGCGCACCAGCAGGTTCTGGCGCAGTTCCACCTCGAGCTGGCGCACCTGCCGGCTGAGCGCCGGCTGGGCGACGTCGAGGGCGATCGCGGCACGGGTAAAGCTGCCGAGCTCGGCGACGCGGACGAAGTATTCGAGTTGGCGCAGGTCCACGGAAGAGGTCTGGAGGGCAGGGCGGATTTGAATACCCTGGGGGCAATTATGCTGGAATGCTATAGCTGCTAGTGGCCGCATCAGCTTGGCCTGGTACGGTGCAGCGCCCAGAATCCGGCCATGGCGTCGCTTCCCCCGCTCAAGGGCATTTCTTCCATGGCCACCCGGCAGGTGCTGGCCGAACTGCTGTCGGATTACCGGCAGCGCACCGGCCAGCTGGTCGAGATCGAGTCGGTCGGCGGCGTCGATGCCGCCAGGCGCGTGGCGGCGGGCGAACCGTTCGACCTGGTCATCCTGGCCTCCGATGCGATCGACAAGCTGGTCGCATCGGGGCAGGTGGTGGCCGGCAGCAAGGTCGACCTGGTCGATTCCGGCGTCGCGGTCGCGGTGCGCGCCGGCGCGACGCGCCCCGACATCGGTTCCGGGGAGGCCGTGCGCCGCGCGGTACTGGCGGCGCCAACCGTCGGGTATTCCACCGGGCCGAGCGGCGTCGCGCTGGCCAGGCTGTTCGAGCGCTGGGGCATCGCCGACGCGGTCCGGGCTCGCACCGTGCAGGCGCCGCCCGGCGTGCCGGTCGGCACGCTGGTCGCGCGCGGTGACGTGGCGCTGGGCTTCCAGCAGCTGAGCGAGCTGATGCACCTGGACGGGATCGACGTGGTCGGCCCACTGCCGGACGCCATCCAGATCACCACCACATTTTCAGCGGGCATCTGCACCGTGTCCTCGCAAGCCGGGGCCGTGCGCAAGCTGCTCGAGTCCCTGGCTGCGCCCGAGGCGGCGCAGGCAAAACAGCGCAACGGCATGGCACCGGCCGCATCCACAAGGAACCAGCAATGAGCCTGATCATCGACTGCCACGGTCACTACACCACCGCGCCCAAGGCGCTGGAGGCCTGGCGCAACCAGCAGATCGCCGGCATCAAGGACCCGTCGGTCATGCCGAAGGTGTCGGATCTGAAGATCAGCGACGACGAACTGCGCGAGTCGATCGAGAGCAACCAGCTGCGCCTGATGAAGGAGCGCGGCAGCGACATCACGCTGTTCTCGCCGCGCGCCAGCTTCATGGCCCACCACATCGGCGACTTCGACGTGTCGTCGACCTGGGCCGCGATCTGCAACGAGCTGTGCTTTCGCGTCAGCAAGCTGTTCCCGGACCACTTCGTGCCAGTGGCGATGCTGCCGCAGTCGCCGGGCGTCGACCCGAAGACCTGCATCCCGGAGCTGGAGAAGTGCGTCAGGGACTACGGCAACGTCGGCATCAACCTCAATCCCGATCCATCGGGCGGCCACTGGACCAGCCCGCCGCTGACCGACAGGCTCTGGTACCCGATCTACGAGAAGATGGTGGAGCACGACCTGCCGGCGATGATCCACGTCAGCACCAGCTGCAACCCGGCCTTCCACACCACCGGCGCGCACTACCTGAACGCCGACACCACGGCCTTCATGCAGCTGATCCAGGGTGACCTGTTCAAGGACTTCCCGACGCTGCGCTTCCTGATCCCGCACGGCGGCGGCGCGGTGCCTTACCACTGGGGGCGGTTCCGCGGCCTGGCGCAGGAAATGAAGAAGCCGCTGCTGTCCGAGCACCTGCTCAACAACGTGTTCTTCGACACCTGCGTGTATCACCAGCCGGGCATCGACCTGCTCAACACGGTGATCCCGGTGAAGAACGTGCTGTTCGCCTCCGAGATGATCGGCGCGGTGCGCGGCATCGACCCGGAAAGCGGCCATTACTACGACGACACCAAGCGCTACATCGAGGCCTCGACGATCCTGAGCGGCGCCGACAAGCACGCCATTTACGAAGGCAACACGCGGCGCGTGTTTCCTCGGCTGGATCAACAGCTCAAGCAGAAAGGGAAATAAATCATGTTCGAACTGGGCGTTGTTTACCGCAACATCGAGCGGGCCGACCGCGTTGCGGCCGAGGGCCTCGGCAAATTCGGCTCGGCCACGGTGCACGAGGCAATGGGCCGCGTCGGCCTGATGAAGACCTACATGCGCCCGATCTTTCCGGGTGCGCAGGTCTCCGGCACCGCCGTCACGGTGCTGCTGCAGCCGGGCGACAACTGGATGCTGCATGTCGCGGCCGAGCAGATCCAGCCGGGCGACATCGTGGTGGCCGCCTGCACCACCGACAACACCGACGGCTTCTTCGGCGACCTGCTGGCCACCAGCTTCATGGCGCGCGGCGCCATGGGCCTGGTGATCGACGGCGGCTGCCGCGACGTCAAGACGCTGCAGGAAATGAACTTCCCGGTGTGGAGCCGCGCCATCAGCTCCAAGGGCACGGTCAAGTCCACCCTCGGCTCGGTGAACATTCCGGTCGTGTGCGCCGGCGCGCTGGTCCATCCGGGCGACGTGGTGGTGGCGGACGACGACGGCGTGGTGATCGTGCCGGCCGCCATGGCGCAAAAGACGCTGGAAGCAGCCACCGCCCGCGAGGCCAACGAGGGCGAGAAGCGCGCCAGGCTGGCCTCGGGCGTGCTGGGCCTGGACATGTACAGCATGCGCGGCCCGCTGGAAAATGCCGGCCTGAAGTACATCGATTGATCGGCCACGCCATGCACCGCCGTCGCCTTGTTTCCTTCGCGCTGGCGCTGGCACTGCCGCTGGTGTTCGCCGGTTGTGCCGGCCAGCCGCCCGCCGTGGATGGCCAGGCGCGGGCCGCGCTGGCGCCGACCGGCGCGCTGCGGGTCGGCGTCTATCCCGGCAGTCCGACGTCGATGGTGCGCGATGGACGCACAGGCGAGAAGGCCGGCGTTGCCTACGACCTGGGAGCTGCCCTGGCCCGCGAGCTGGACGTTCCTGTCAAGGTGATGGAGTTCGGCCGGGTCGCGCTGGTGCTGGATGCGCTCAAGGCCGGCGAGGTGGACTTCACGTTCACCAATGCCACCGAGAGCCGGGCCCGGGACGTCGATTTCACCGCGCCCATGATCCAGCTGGAGCTCGGCTACCTGGTGCCGCCCGGCTCCGCCATTGCCGCGATCGCCGACATCGACCGGCCCGGCGTGCGCATCGGCGTGACGCAGGGCAGCAGCTCGCAGGGCACGCTCACGCGCCTGTTCAAGCATGCCGTGGTCGTCCCCGCCGCCTCGCTCAAGCAGGCGCAGGAGATGCTGCAAGGGCGCTCCGTCGATGCGTTCGCCACCAACAAGGGCATCCTGTCCGAGCTGTCCGACGCGTTGCCGGGCTACCGCATCCTCGATGGCCGCTGGGGCGTCGAGAACATGGCGATCGCCGTTCCCAAGGGACGCGAGGCGGGCATGCCCTTGTTGCGCCGCTTTGCCCAGGAGATGCGTGCCAGCGGCCAACTGCAGGCCACGATCACCCGGGCCGGCCTGCGCGGCACCGCTCGCGACCAATGAACCAGAACAGTTTTTCCAGGAGCCATCCATCGTGAACACCTTCCATCGCTTCGGCCGTCGCGCCGCTCTCGCCACCTTGCTGGCGACCGTCGCCGCCAGCCTGCCGCTGCTGGCCGGCGCGCAGGCTTATCCCACCAAGCCGGTCCGGATCGTGGTCGGCTATTCGGCCGGCGGCGCGGTTGACATCGTGGCGCGCACGCTTGGCCAGAGCCTGGCGGCCAGCCTGGGCCAGCCCTTCATCATCGACAACAAGCCCGGCGCCGGCACCAACATCGCCGTCAAATCGGTGATCGACGCCCCGGCCGACGGCTACACGCTGCTGCTGAACGCCAATGCGCTGGCCGCCAACATGGCGCTGTACACGCCGGCGCCGTTCGACGCCGAGAAGGACCTGGCGCCGGTCGCCCTGATCGGCCGGGTGCCGGTGGTGATCGCCGCCAATGCGTCGGCGCCTTATGCGAACGTCGCCCAGCTGATCGCCGCCGCCAAGGCCAAGCCCGGTTCCGTGGCATTCGCGACGCCGGGCAACGGTTCGACGCCGCACATGGCCGGCGAGCTGTTCGCCCGCGCCGCGGGCATTTCGCTGATGCACGTGCCTTATCGCGGCGGCGCCCAGGCCATCACCGACGTCATCGGCGGCCAGGTCCCGCTGCTGGCGATGAACGCGCTGGAGGTCAAGCCGCACGTGGCCAGCGGCAAGCTCAAGGTGCTGGCCGTGCTGAGCCCAGCCCGCTCGCCGATCTTCCCGGACGCGCCGACCATCGCCGAGTCGGGCTTCCCCGGCTTCGAAGCCTCGGTCTGGTACGCGCTGATGGCGCCCGCCGCAACGCCCAAGCCGGTCCTGGAGAAGCTGCACGCCGAAGTGCAGAAGGCCTTGCAGACCAGGGAAATGCGCGAACGCATGACCGCCGTCGGCGGCGAGATCCTTCCCGGCAGCACCGCGATGATGGCAGCGCTGCTGCATTCCGAGCGCCAGCGCTACGAGAAGCTGGTGCGCGAAGCCAACATCAAACCCGATTGAGTATGGATTTCACCAAGACCCCCGGCTGGCTGGACTGGTACGCCGGCCCGAGCGAGCCGCAGTTCAAGCTGCCACCCGGCAGCGTCGATGCCCATTGCCACGTGTTCGGCCCCGGCAGCGAATTCCCGTTCGCGCCCGAGCGCAAGTACACGCCTTGCGACGCATCCAAGGCGCAGCTGTTTGCGCTGCGCGACCACCTGGGCTTCGACAAGAATGTGATCGTGCAGGCCACCTGCCATGGCGCCGACAACAGCGCGCTGCTCGATGCGCTCAAGCATTCGAACAACCGTGCCCGTGGCGTCGTCACCGTCAAGCGCAACGTGACCGACCAGCAGCTGCAGGACATGCACGCGGCCGGCGTGCGCGGCGTGCGCTTCAACTTCGTCAAGCGGCTGGTGGACTTCACGCCCAAGGACGAACTGATGGAGATCGCCGCCCGCATCGCGCCGCTGGGTTGGCACGTGGTGATCTATTTCGAGGCGGTGGACCTGCCGGAGCTGTGGGACTTCTTCACTGCGCTGCCGACCACCGTGGTGGTGGACCACATGGGCCGGCCTGATGTGAGCAAGCCGGTGGACGGCGAGGAATTCGAGCTGTTCATCAAGTTCATGCGCGAGTACCCGAACGTCTGGTCCAAGGTCAGCTGCCCCGAGCGCCTCAGCGTCACCGGCCCGCCTGCGCTCAATGGAGAGCGCAACGCCTATCGCGACGTGGTTCCGTTCGCGCGCCGCATCGTGGAGACCTTTCCGGACCGCGTGCTGTGGGGCACCGACTGGCCGCACCCGAACCTGAAGGTCCACATGCCCGACGACGGCCTGCTGGTGGACTTCATCCCCCACATCGCGGTGTCGCCCGAGCTGCGGCAAAAGCTGCTGGTGGACAATCCGACCAAGCTGTATTGGGGAAAAATATGAGCCCCCACGTTCACATTCGTTCTCTGCCCCCCGAGGGGGCTTCAGCCTCCTTGAGGCGGCTCTGCGGAGGCTGAGATGCCACTCGACAAACCCTACCTGGACGTGCCCGGCACGACCATCTTCGACGCCGAGCAATCGCGCCGGGGCTACCACCTGAACCAGTTCTGCATGTCGCTGATGAAGCCCGAAAACCGGGAGCGCTTCAAGGCCAACGAGCGGGCCTGCCTGGACGAATGGCCGATGACCGAGGAACAGAAACAGGCGGTGCTGGCGCGCGACCTGAACCGCTGCATTTCGCTGGGCGGAAACATCTATTTCCTGGCCAAGCTCGGCGCCACCCACGGCAAGAGCTTCCAGCAGATGGCCGGCAGCATGACCGGCATGACCGAAGAGGAATACCGCAACATGATGATCTCCGGCGGCCGCTCGGTGGAAGGCAACCGCCGCACCGGCGAGCACGGCGATGCGCAACCCGAGCGCCAGCCGCAGGGCTCCTCCGACAAGAAAGGCCTTTGAGATGGCAAGAATCACCGCCAGCGTCTACACGTCCCACGTTCCCGCGATCGGCGCGGCGCTGGACATGGGCAAGACCGAAGAGCCGTACTGGCAGAAGGTGTTCCAGGGCTATGAGTTCGGCAAGCAGTGGATCAAGGAAAATCCGCCGGACGTGATCTTCCTGGTCTTCAACGACCACGCGACCGCGTTCAGCCTGGACATGATCCCGACCTTCGCGATCGGCACCGCCGCCGAGTACCTGCCGGCCGACGAGGGCTGGGGCCCGCGCCCGGTGCCTAGAGTCATTGGCCAGCCGGAGCTGGCGGCGCACATCGCGCAGTCGGTGATCCAGCAGGACTTCGACCTGACCATCGTCAACAAGATGGACGTGGACCACGGCCTCACGGTGCCGCTGTCGCTGATGTACGGCCAGCCGGCAGCCTGGCCCTGCCCGGTGATCCCGTTCGCCGTCAACGTGGTGCAGTACCCGGTGCCCAGCGGCAAACGCTGCCTGAACCTGGGCAAGGCGATCCGCAAAGCCGTCGAATCCTACGACGAGGACCTCAAGGTCCACATCTGGGGCACGGGCGGCATGAGCCACCAGCTGCAGGGCCCACGCGCCGGCTTGATCAACAAGGACTTCGACACCGCCTTCATGGACCGCATGATCGCCGACCCCGAAGGCCAGGCCGCAGTGCCGCACATCGACTATGTGCGCGAGGCCGGCAGCGAAGGCATCGAACTGGTGATGTGGCTGATCGCCCGTGGCGCCATGTCGGACCTGGCCGGCGGCCCGCCGCCCAAGGTGGTCCATCGCTTCTATCACGTGCCCGCGTCGAACACGGCGGTCGGGCACCTGATCCTCGAGAACGGCTGACACCCCGTCATTCCCGGCAGAATCCGTCATTCCCGCGCAGGCGGGAATCCAGGCCTGCCCTCGCGAAGGCGGGGGCAGGCCATGAACGCACTGGGTCCCCGCCTCCGCGGGGACGACAGGTCAGACTAGGAGAATCAACATGACCATCAAAGTCGCACTCGCCGGTGCCGGCGCCTTCGGCATCAAGCACCTGGACGGCATCAGGAACATCGACGGCGTCGAAGTCGTTTCGCTGGTCAGCCGGGACCTGGCCAAAACGAAAGAGGTCGCCGACAAGTACGGCATCAAGCACGTCACCACCGATCTGGCCGACAGCCTGGCGCTCAAGGAAGTCGACGCCGTCATCCTGTGCACGCCGACCCAGATGCACGCAGCGCAATCGATCCAGTGCCTGCAGGCCGGCAAGCACGTGCAGGTCGAGATTCCGCTGGCCGACAGCTACAAGGACGCGCAGGAAGTGGTGGCGCTGCAGAAGAAGACCGGCCTGGTCGCGATGTGCGGCCACACCCGCCGCTTCAACCCCAGCCACCAGTACGTGCACAAGGAGATCCAGGCCGGCAAGTTCAACGTGCTGCAGATGGACGTGCAGACCTACTTCTTCCGCCGCACCAACATGAACGCGCTGGGCCAGGCGCGCAGCTGGACCGACCACCTGCTGTGGCACCACGCGGCCCATACCGTGGACCTGTTCGCGTACCAATGCGGCAGCCCGATCGTGAAGGCCAACGCGGTGCAGGGCCCGATCCACCCGGCGCTGGGCATCGCGATGGACATGAGCATCCAGCTGAAAGCCGCCAACGGCGCGATCTGCACGCTGTCGCTGTCGTTCAACAATGACGGGCCGCTCGGCACCTTCTTTCGCTACATCGGCGACACGGCGACCTACATCGCGCGCTACGACGACCTGTTCAACGGCAAGGAAGAAAAGATCGACGTCAGCAAGGTCGACGTGTCGATGAACGGAATCGAGTTGCAGGACCGCGAGTTCTTCGCCGCGATCAGGGAAGGCCGCGAGCCCAACGCCAGCGTGGCCCAGGTGCTGCCCTGCTACCAGGTGCTGGACCAGCTGGAGAAGCAGCTGACCGCCTGACGGCGGTCCCCCCGCGCAGCGGACGCAGCTGCGTCATCCCCGCGGAGGCGGGGACCCAGCGCTTGCTCTTTTGAATGCCCTGGATTCCCGCCTCCGCGGGAATGACGGAGAACAACATGCACACGCGACAATTCGGCCCCTTCCGCACCAGCGCCATCGGCCTGGGTTGCATGAACCTGAGCCACGCCTACGGCACGCCGCCGCCGGCGGAGCAGGGCGAACGGGTGCTGCTGGCGGCGCTGGACGCCGGTGTCACGCTGTTCGATACCGCTGCGCTGTACGGCTTCGGCGCCAACGAGACGCTGGTTGGCCGCGTCATGAAGCCGCACCGCAACAGGTTCACCCTCGCCAGCAAGGGCGGCATGGCGGCCGTGACGGGTGACGACGGCGTGGCGCGCCGCGTGATCGACGGCCGGCCGGAGGCGATCCGCCGCAATTGCGAGGACAGCCTCAAGCGCCTGCAGACCGACGTGATCGACCTGTACTACCTGCACCGATGGGACAAGAAGGTGCCGATCGAGGACAGCGTCGGCGCCATGTCGGACTTGGTGCGCTCCGGCAAGGTGCGCGCGATCGGCTTGTCCGAGGTCTCGGCGGCGACGCTGCGCAAGGCGCACAAGGTCCATCCGATCGCCGCGATCCAGACCGAGTATTCGCTGTGGACGCGCAACCCCGAGATCGCGGTGCTCGCTGCCTGCCGGGAACTGGGCGTGACCTTCGTCGCCTTCAGCCCGGTCGCGCGCGGCTTCCTGTGCGACGCGCTGCCCGACGTGGGCGCCCTCGGACCCAAGGACATCCGCAACGGCATGCCGCGCTTCGAGCCGGGGAACTACGCCGCCAACCTCGCGCTGCTGCCGCCTTACAAGGCGCTGGCACGCGAGGCCGGCTGCACGCCGGCGCAGCTGGCCCTGGCCTGGCTGCTGCACCAGGGCGCGGGCATCATCCCGATCCCAGGCACCACCAGCGTGGAGCACCTGCATGAAGACCTCGCCGCGGCGCAGGTCACGCTCTCGTCCGACGTCATCGTCCGGGCCGGCGACCTGATCAACCAGCAGACGGTCCTTGGCAACCGCTACAGCCAGCAGAGCCGCAGCGAGGTCGACACCGAGGAGTTCTGAGTGCGGGCACGGCTGACACGGCGACTTGGCCGGCGCACAATGGCCTGCTCCAACATTTCAAGGAGCCTTCCATGACATCCCAGGAACTGGCGCAGGCCTTCACCGACCTGTGCAAAAAGGGCGAATTCGAGGAAGCCGGCCGCCGCTTCTGGTCGGACGACGTGGTGTCCAAGGAAGCCATGCCGGGCGAGATGGCCGAGATCAAGGGACGCAAGGCGGTCGAGGCCAAGGGCGCATGGTGGTACGCGAACCACGAAGTGCACAGCGTGAAGGTGGAGGGCCCGTATGTGAACGGTGACCAGTTCGTCGTGCGGTTCACCATGGACATCACGCCCAAGGGCGAAAAGCGCATGGGCATGGACGAAGTCGGGCTCTACACGGTGAAGAACGGCAAGATCGTGGAAGAGTGCTTTTTCTACGGCTCCGCGAGCTGACAAATAACGAAACAAACCGCAACCGTGCGGAGATGATCGCGCGGGCGACGGCCGGCAACATGGCAGCCTTGTCCAACCCGAGAGGAATGTCATGAAGCCCTGGATCAAACGCAGCCTGTTCGGCCTGTTCGGCCTGTCCGTCGCATTGGGCGGGCTCACCGCCTGCGGCCACCGCCACGGTGGCCCGGGTTGGCAGATGAGCGCGGAAGAACAAGGCCGGTTCCGCGAGAAGATGATCGACCGCGTCGCCAACCGGCTGGACCTGAATGCCGACCAGAAGCAGCGGCTGGGCGTGGTCGCCGACAAGCTGCGCGAACAGCGCCAGGCCGTGATGGGGCAGGGTGGCGAGCCGCGGGCCCAGCTGCAGGCGCTGGTGGCCGGCGAGAAGTTCGACCGGTCCCGCGCCCAGGCCCTGGTCAGCGAGAAGACGGCTGCCGTCAACGGCAAGAGCCCCGAGCTGATCGCGGCATTCGGCGACTTCTACGACAGCCTGAATCCGACGCAGCAGTCCAAGGTGCGCGAATTCATGCAGCACCGCCGGGACGGGCGCTGGTGGCACCGCGGCTGAGGCAGCGTGCCGGAGACAGTGCGGCCATGCATCGCATCCTGCTGATTGACGACGACGAACAGCTGGGTGCGCCACTGGCGGCCTATTGCGCCCGCTTCGAGCTGGAGCTGGTGCAGGCCACGCGGCCCAGTGCCGGCCTGGCGCTGTTGCGCCGGGGCGGCTTCGACGCCGCCATCCTGGACGTGATGCTGCCCGAGATGGACGGTTTCGAACTGTGCCGCACCATCCGCAAGGACAGCGACATCCCGCTGGTCATGCTGACGGCGCGGGGCGAGGTGATGGACCGGGTGGTGGGGCTGGAACTGGGCGCCGACGACTACCTGCCCAAGCCGTTCGAGCCGCGCGAACTGGTGGCGCGGCTGCAGACCGTGCTGCGCCGCCGGGTGGCGCCACCGGCCGCGAGCGCGCCAACTGGTCCGCTGCGCTTCCAGGGCCTGACGGTGGACCCGGCGACCCGTAGCGTGCTGCGGCTGGGCCAGCCGGTGGAGCTGACCAGCACCGAGTTCGACCTGCTGCAGTTGCTGGCGCGCTCGCCCGGCAAGGTGTTCAGCCGCGACGACATCCTCAACCAGCTGCGCGGCCACGATGCAGAGCTGTTCACCCGCGCGGTCGACATCGTGGTGAGCCGCCTGCGCAGGAAGCTCGAGCCGCTGGACGCGATCAAGACGCTGCGCAATGCCGGCTATTCGCTGGCGCTGGCCCATGCCCGGGACTGACGACCCACGCTGGCACGTGCGGGCGCGTCATGCGCTCGGCCACTCGCTGCGGCTGCGATTGGTGGCACTGTTCCTGTTGCTGGCGCTGGGCATGACGCTGGCCTTCCTCGGCGGCATGCAGAAGGCGCTGGGGATCGGCTGGCGCGACGCGGCGCGGCCGCTGGTGGCCGACTACGTGGACCGGCTGGCGGCGGAGATCGGCTCGCCGCCCAGCATCGAGCGCGCGCAGGCGCTGGCGCAGCGGCTGCCGGTGAACGTGCGGATCTCCGGCCCGCGCATCAACTGGGAATCGACTCCCGGCCCCTGGCACGAGCGGGCATGGGACGGCGCCGAGCAGGACAGCCCGCGCGGCCAGCCGCTGCTGCAGCGGACCACGGCCGACGGCCACCGCATCCAGCTGGGCCTGAACCTGGCGAGCTTGCAGAACCAGCCGCGGCGGGTGGGCTGGATCACGCTGGCCATCCTGCTGGCCCTCACGGCGCTGGCGTACGGGTATGTGCGTCGCCTGCTGCGCCCGCTGGACGACATCCGCAGCGGCGCCGCGCGCTTCGGCAGCGGCGACTTCGGCACGCCGATTCCGGTGCGCCGGCGCGACGAGCTGGGCCAGCTGGCCGGCGACGTCAACACCATGGCGCGCAGCATCCACCGGATGCTGGAGGCCAAGCGCGCGCTGCTGCTGGCCATCAGCCACGAGCTGCGCAGTCCACTCACCCGGGCGCGGATCAACACCGAACTGTTGCCGGAAACCGCCGACGTGCTGGCCCAGCGCCAGGCGCTGCTGCGCGATCTGGCGCTGATGCGCGACCTGGTCACCGACCTGCTGGAAAGCGAGCGCCTCGGCCAGGGCCATGCGGGGCTGCACCTGGAGCCGACCGATCTGGGCGCGCTGGCGCGCGAGGTGGCGGCGCAACTGACTGCCGGCGCGGATCTGGAGCCGGTCTGGATGGAGATCGTGCCTGGCCTGCCGGAACTGTCGGTGGATCGCAGCCGCGTGCGGTTGCTGCTGCGCAACTTGCTGGACAACGCGTTGCGCCACAGCGCCGGCGCGTCGCAGGCGCCCGAGCTGGCGCTGCAGCCCGAAGGCACCGGCGTGTCCATCGTCGTGCGCGATTACGGCGCCGGGGTGGAAGAGGCCGCGCTGGCACAGCTCGCGCAGCCGTTCTACCGGCCCGACGCCTCGCGCGAACGCGCCACCGGCGGCGTCGGCCTGGGGCTGTACCTGTGCAAGCTGGTGGCGCTGGCCCATGGCGGCAGCTTCGACATCCGCAACGCGCAGCCGGGGCTGGAAGTGCGGGTGGTGCTGCCCGGGGCCTGAGGCGCAAGCGGCGTCAGCCGGCCCGCCAGCGGTCTGCCGGCCCCAGTCCCGCGGGCTGGACCAGCCGGGCCGTCGCCGCTGCGTCGGCCAGCAGCTGCGCGCGCCACCAGTCGGTGCTGATGGCGGCCACCTGCGCATGGTGCAGCGGTTGCAACTGCCTGGTGATGTCGACGCGTGGCAGGATCTCGACCGCCTGCCCGGTCTGGCCGGCGAACGTCATGTGGTCGGCGTCCTGGAGCACCAGCTGCGCCTTGTGGCCCGCCGGCAGGTCGTCCCACATGCCGATGCGCCTGGCCGCGGTCGCGTTGGTGCCGAGCACGGGGTCATCGCGGGTGCCGGTGACGCACAGCATCGGATCGACGATGCGGTCGAAGGCCTGGCGGGCGTCGCCGCCAGCCGGTGGCGAGGGCGAGAACGCGATGAAGGCGGCCAGTCGGGGTTCCTGCAAGCCGGGATGTCCTGGATAGCGCTGGCCGGCGATGCCCAGGGTGGTGTGGGCGCCGAAGGAATGGCCGCTCATGCCGGCGCGGTCGGGCCGCACCGCCGTCCATGGGCCAGTGCCGGCTGCGTTGCGCCGCCCGATTTCGTCGAGGGCGAAAATCACGTCCTGCAACCGCGCCAGCAGCTGCTGCGGGCCGGCAGCGCGGCGCAGTCCCTGCCGGTCATTGAAGGACGTCGCCATGGCGCGGACGGCGTCGAGGTCGCTGCCCGGATGCTGCAGGTGCACGACCACGAAACCGGCCGCGGCCCACGCCTCGCCCCAGACCGACCCGCCGGCCCGGGTGCCGCCCAGCCCGTGCGAGAACAGCAGCACCGGGCAGCCGCCTGCCGGCCCCGGGATGGCGGCCGAAGGCCAGCGGATCCGGACCGGCAGGCTGCGCTGGCGACTGGAATCGGTCCAGGTCTCGTTTGCAACGGTCCCGGGGGCGGGCGAGGGCGTCTGCGCGCGCGACCAGGGTTGGGCAAGCGCGCCGAGGGTCAACGCGAGGGCCTGGCGGCGGTTGGGAGGATCGACCTTGTGCGGCATGCGCGAGTGTCGCGCACTCGGGTGAAGCCGTCCCTCAGGCGAATTCCTTCTCGTGCATCCAGGCGGCATGCTTGGGCGCCCGCCGGGTCATGCTCCACTCTTCGATCATCTGGTCCTTCACTGCGTCGAGCCTGCGGTACATCTCGGGCGTGCCGGTGTTGACGGCCAGTTCCAGCCGGTGGCCGCTGGGGTCGCGAAAATAGATCGACTTGAAGATCGTGTGGTCGGTGATGCCCAGCACCTCGATGCCGTTGGCTTGCAGTTTTGCCCTGGCTTCTTCAAGTTCTTCCATGCTGCCCACCTCGAAGGCGATGTGCTGCAGCCAGCGCGGCGAGTTCGCATCCCAGCCCATGGGCGGCGAGTTCGGCACCTCGAAGAAGGCCAGCACGTTGCCGCCGCCGGCGTCCAGGAAGATGTGCATGTAGGGATCGGGCTCGTGGGTGGAGGGCACCTGGTCCTCGGCGATGGCCAGGATCAGTTTCATTCCCAGGTTGGCCTCGTACCACTGGACGGTCTCCTTCGCGTCCTTGCAGCGGTAGGCGACGTGGTGGATCTTGCGAATGCTCATGGAACGCTCTCCTCGGGGGATGGGGGGATGAGGATGAATTTACGATAGTGAAATGCGTTGACCCAAACGTCATCAGCGGGAAGTTTGATCCAGATCAGAGGGAGCGGTCGGGTGGCCGCGCCACACTGGCGACAACGTCCGAGCAGGAGCTTTTTCATGGTCGCCACCAACACCGTATCCATCCCCGGTACCACTTTGTTCGACGGCGTCCAGGCCCAGAAGGGCTACGCGCTGAACAAGATGTGCTTTTCCTTCAACAACGCCGAGAGCCGAGCGAGCTTTCGCGGCGACGAGATCGGCTACATGCTGCGTTACGGGCTCAGTCCCGAGCAGATCCAGGCGATCCGCAAGCGCGACGTGCTGGGCCTGCTGGCGGCCGGCGGCAACGTGTATTACCTGGCCAAGTTCGCCGGCATCCTGGGCCTGGATGTGCAGGACCTGGGCGCCGCGCAGACCGGCCTCACCAAGCAGGACTTCAAGGACCGGCTGGTGGCGCAGAACCAGCAACCGGCCACGCTGGAACACTGAGCGGGGGCGCCGTGGCAAGGATCATCGGTGGCCTGACCACTTCCCACGTGCCCGCCATCGGCGGCGCCATGGCCAAGGGACTGCAGCAGGAACCCTACTGGAAGCCGTTCTTCGATGGCTTCCTGCCGGTTCGGGCCTGGCTGGCCGAGCGCAAGCCGGATGTCGCGGTGGTGTTCTACAACGACCACGGGCTGAACTTCTTCCTCGACAAGATGCCGACCTTTGCGGTCGGCGCCGCGCCGGAATACCGGAACGCGGATGAAGGCTGGGGCCTGCCGACCTTGCCGCCGTTCCGTGGCACGCCCGAGCTGTCGTGGCACATCATCAACCATCTGGTCGAGCGCGAATTCGACATCACCACCTGCCAGGAAATGCTGGTCGACCACGCCTTCACGCTGCCGCTCAAGCTGTTCTGGCCCGAGGGCGAGTGCCCGGTTCTCACCGTGCCGATCTGCATCAACACCGTACAGTTTCCGTTGCCCAGCGCCAGGCGCTGCCTGGCGCTGGGCCGCGCTGTGGGCGAAGCGATCGCCTCCTGGGACAGCGACAGCAAGGTGGTGGTGATCGGCACCGGCGGCCTGAGCCATCAGCTCGATGGCCAGCGCGCCGGCTTCATCAACAAGCCGTTCGACTTGAAGTTCATGGACAGCCTGGTGGCGCAGCCGGATTGGGCCACGCGGTTCAGCATCACCGAGCTGGTGGAAAAGACCGGCACCCAGGGCGTCGAACTGCTGATGTGGCTGGCCGCGCGCGGCGCCGTGCCGGGCCGCGTGCGTCGGGTCCACAGCAACTATCACATCCCGATCTCCAACACGGCCGCGGGAATGATGGCGCTGGAAGCCGTGGCCTGAGGACGGGGCCGGCGGGCCGGGTACATGCGCAGGGTGTGTGGGCATTCGGGCCCCAGGGCGATGCCACCGGCATACTGATTTTCGGCGCCCGCCAGGCGCGAGGATGCCCAATGAGCCAGCCGCCCAGTCCGCAACCGGTCTTTGAACGCATCAGCTTCGTCAAGCCGTGCCTGTATTGCGGGGCCCGGCTGGCCGTGTTCGTGTCGCGCGAAGCGGGCAGCAGCGAGGAGCATTGCTACGACTGTCCTGAATGCGGTAAGGACTACACCGTCCACGCCGCGCTGGAACCGCTGGTGAGCGTGCTGGAGCCGCGCACCGACGGCAAGGACGACCGCTACGTGGAAACACTTTTAGGGAAAGCTTTTCCGCCTGAATGCCGACTAAGTCACGCGTGATCCGCGCGGCCTCCCCTTCTTGGAGTTACATTCAGTTTCATATTATTTGGCCATAAAGAGGTAATCCAAATGCATCCATCAATTCCCCGGCTGGCGGCTTTGATTGTGTTTGGACCGATTGCTCTGGCGGGCGCCGCGGAGAACGAGAAAGAGCTGACGCGTACAGCGCAAGAAGAACGCGCCTGCACCGGCGTGACCAACGAGAACACCAAGATGAAGGAACTGAGAAGGGAGCTGGGGGCCTACTTCGGCCAGTCGATTCCGGACGAGCTTCAGCAGCGGGTGAAGAAGCACATCGACATGGTCGCGAAACTCAAGGCTGAATGCGACCAGCACAAGGAGCCGGCAGCGCTGGCCCGAAAGGATTGAACCGCCGCACTGGCGCCTGTTGACGGACCAGAAGAAAGGGCGCCGTGGCGCCATTTCTTGTCTTCGCCGAATACGAGGGCGTGCCGTAGCCTCCTTGTCGTCGATCTAGAGAAACGACGCTTTCGCCCTTTCGATGTCGAACGGCCGCTCCTGCAGCGTGACCGCATCGAATTCGGAACGTGACACCTTGAAGAAGTCGCCGCCATAGACCTGCAGCGCGCACGTGTAGCGCCCGAGCGGATTGGTCACGGCGTGAACAGTTCGCGCGCCAAGGAGCGTGGCGTCACCGGCATCGAGGTGCTTCTCGCCCGCCGGCACCAGGCCGGACGCAGTCCGCTTGAAGAAGACGTTGTCCTCCCTGCCTTCGTACACGGCGATTACCGCCCACATCCTGTGATCGTGCGGAAAGATCGACATCTTCGGCGCCCAGACCACGTTGAGGATCGTCAGCTCCGCACACTGGTACAGGCAGAAGAGCCCGGCCTTCGACGGCGTGCCGAGTGCGCTCGCTACTGCCGCTGGATCGGAGACGGCGCGTCCGGCAATCTCCCTGATCGCTGTTGCCGGCGAGGCGGATTGCAGGGCGCTTCGACAATCCGCGATGAATGCCTGTGTGCTGAACACGCGACGCCCGTCTTGTTGCCAGTCACCGGTCGGGCGCAAACGCGGCCGCCCGGACGATGGGGATCCACTTGCCTGCCATTGCAAGCGCCTTGCTGATCTCGCTGTTGCGTTGCGCCACGATTGCCGCCGGCGTTTTTCCGGTCGCCCAGAAGGCGAACCGCAGTGTTGCCTCCGCATCCTTGTAGCCCTGTTCGCTGAATGTGGCAACGTCCGGGGTCGCCGTTGATCGCTTGCCGCCGCTGGTCGCGAGCAGCCGCAGCTTTCCGTTCCTGTGCTGCTCGATGTAGTCGGTTAGCGGACTCACTCCCGCTGGGAGATGGCCACCGACCAGATCGACCACCAGCGGTGCGCCGCCTTTGAAAGGCACATGAACGATCTCGACTCCCGCCGAGCGTGCGAAGAGCAGGCCGAAGAAGTGCGGCAGGCTGCCTGCCCCCGGGCTGCCGAATGCGGCTTTCGTGGGATTGGCGGCGGCCCAGTGAATGAACTCGCGCAGGTTCCGCACATTCAAGGCGTTTGCCACGGCCAGACCCAATTCGTAGCGGGTCGCCACGCTGATCGCCGCCAGGTCGCGGGCCGGGTCGAAGCGCTCGTCGGGACGCGCCGCGGCGTCGATGACGACACTGCCGAGACCGGCCAGCAGCATCACGTTGCCGTCGGGCGCCGAGGCCAGGAGCGCCTTCGTCGCGACGGCGCCGCCCGCGCCGGGCTTGTTTTCCACCAGCACCGGCTGGCCGGTCTGATGCGCCAGTTTCTCGGCAACGATCCGTGCAATCGGATCGACCGTGCCGCCCGCCGGAAAGCCGACCAGGATCCGAAGTTCGCCCTTGCCGACGTCGACGCTTTGCGCGAGCGCGAGAGGCGCGGCGACCAGCGCGCAGGAAAGCGCCAGCGCGTGCCATGCAGCAGCGGGTTTCCTCACCGCACCTCCGCGACGGATTGCGCTGATCGCGGGAAGTCGCGCATCGCGATCTCGCCGATCCTGCGTCCGACGGCGGAGCCATCCTTGTCCGCGCTGCGGAAGTGGATTCCGCCCCAGACGCGTGCGTTGTCGACCTCCTGCGTGATCTGGGAAAAACGCGCGTAGCTCCGGGTAACGCCGAAAACCGGTGGAACGGTCACGCTGACCTTGACGGAATCGGTGCCGAAGAACCTGGTGAGAACAGCCTCCGCGGCTCCCGAAAAGACGGCGTGGGCCGACGGGTATTCAGGGTGCGGCGGCGTGCCGAGCAGCGGCTCCCACTCGGCATCGGCCTTGAGCGCGGGAATCCCGAGGCCGCCAGCAGCACGGATCGCCGTGATCGGGCGCCAGTGCGGGTTTTTGTACTTCTCCGCGAAGGCGATGATCTGCGAGTCGGCCGTCGCCATCGACAGGACGGCGAACAGCCTGGCGTTCTCCGAGACGGACAGGCCATGCGCCAGCGTGGCGGCGCGTGCGGCCGCGTGCCACGGCACGGCCGTCTGCACCGTCCAGAACACCGCCGCGGCGGTCTGGTCCGCAGTGCGCGTGGCACTGTTGCGAGCGCCAAGGCTTTTCACTTCCTCGAAGTCGCGGGCGAAGTCGGCGCTCGCGATTGCAGGCGGTCCCTTCCATTCCAGGGCGCTTGCGCTGCTCAGGATGAATGGCGTCACCGCGCCCCAATGCGGCAGGATCGCCGCCATCGAATGCGGCGGCGTCGGCTGGTAAAGCCGCACGCCTGGCCGCGGGGTGAAGGTGACTGCGGCAGTCGACTGGTCGGTGCCCCTGAGCGCCACGGTCTTTTCCGCGACCTGCGCGCCGAGAGCGACGCCGTCGGACCGGGCCCGATCGTCGGGGATTCTCGCCAGCGCCGTGTTCAAGGCAGCGTCCAGCGCCGTCCTTTGTGCCGGCGCAAGCCTCAGGAGCACACCGTGAGCGGCAGCAGCGACGGCGGCCTCGACCGAGGTGCCGGCAGGTGCCTTGAGGTCGACCGCGTAGGCAGCCCCCTTCTGGTCGATCGAGCGCACCGTGTCGTAGATCGCGCAGTGCACGATTGCCAGCACGCGGGACTGCAGGATCGAGTTGGGCGGGACGGCGGTCGCGTCGATCGCGATCGCGTTCCAGTCGGTCACGACGTCAGCCTGCACGCAGGACAACCCGGCGCCGAGCGCCAGGGCAAGAACTCTCCGCAATGCGCAGTTTTTTCTCATGGCCGGCCTGCCTTTCAGGAAGTACATGGACGCACTCTAGAGAGCGCAGTACGATGTGTCCAATGCATTTATCAGGGGAAATCCTATGCATAAAACTGATGAGACGCGATGAACCTGCGCCACCTGCGCGCCTTTGCCGCCATTGCCGACCTTGGTGGGTACGCTCGCGCGGCGCCCGTTCTTCATCTCAGCCAACCGGCGCTCTCGCGGCAGATCCATGAGCTCGAAGCGCAGCTGGGCGTGCCGCTCTTCGACCGCGTCGGCCGCGGCGTCCAGCTCACGTCGGAGGGTGAAGACCTGCTGCTGCGAAGCCGCCGGCTGCTGGTGGAAGTCGATGCGTTGGGGGAGCGTGCGCGTGCGCTCAAGAGCGGCGCGACGGGAATCCTTCGCATCGGTGCGACACCGCAGGTGATCGAGAACCTGCTCGCTCCATTCATCGCGCGGCACAAGCGTCTCCATCCGGGAATCGAGGTCCACCTGGTCGAGGACGGTGGCCAACAGATGGCGGAGCGGCTTGCGCGCGGCGACGTCCACCTTGCATGCCTGCCGGCGGGCGACCGTCGCTTCGAGGGCCGGCTGCTGGCGCCGATCCACCTGCTGGCCGTTTTTCCGCGCGGACATCGGCTTGCCGGCCGCTCGGTGCTGGAGTTCGCAGAGATTGCCGCCGAGCCTGTCGTGGTCCTGCGGCGCGAGTTCGGCTCGAGGACGTGGTTCGAAGCTGCCTGCCAGGTTGCGCGCGTCCATCCGGCCGTGCTGCTCGAAAGCAGCGTGCCGCAGACCCTCGTGGCGTTGGCGGCCACCGGCCATGCCACGGCCATCCTGCCGTCGAACGCGAGCCTGCGAGGCGGTGGCATTCGCGCCGTGCCCTTGGTCTACCGGGGCGCCTCGCTCGGCCGGTGGCTCTCCATCGGTTGGGACGGGCAGCGCTTCCTGGCCCCATACGCCGCCCAATTCATCGGCGAACTCGTCGCGTCCACGCGGGTGAGATTTCCTGGCCAGGACCTGGTCCGGCGTGCGCCCGCGCTGCCGAAGCCGAAGGAATCGGCAGCTTGACCCGAGCAGGAGACAGGCAACTGCAAAAGGAAAGCGCCCCGGAGGGCGCCTTCTTTGCAAGCTCTGGATCCCCGCCTACGCGGGGATGACGGCCATCGCGCGGGGATGACGGCCATCGCGCGGGGACGACGCGCTTACAGCGTGTCGATGAAGCTGCGCAGCTTGTCCGAGCGGCTCGGGTGCTTGAGCTTGCGCAGGGCCTTGGCCTCGATCTGGCGAATCCGCTCGCGTGTCACGTCGAACTGCTTGCCGACTTCTTCCAGCGTGTGGTCGGTGCTCATCTCGATGCCGAAGCGCATGCGCAGCACCTTGGCTTCGCGCGGCGTCAGCGAGTCCAGGATGTCCTTGACCACGTCGCGCAGGCCCGCCTGCATCGCCGCCTCGATCGGGGCGGTGTTGGTGCTGTCCTCGATGAAGTCGCCCAGGTGGCTGTCGTCGTCGTCGCCGATCGGCGTCTCCATCGAGATCGGCTCCTTGGCGATCTTCATGATCTTGCGGATCTTGTCTTCCGGGATCTCCATCTTGGCGGCCAGGATGCCGGCGTCCGGCTCGAAGCCGAATTCCTGCAGGTGCTGGCGCGAGATGCGGTTCATCTTGTTGATGGTCTCGATCATGTGCACCGGGATGCGGATGGTGCGGGCCTGGTCGGCGATCGAGCGGGTGATGGCCTGGCGGATCCACCAGGTGGCGTAGGTCGAGAACTTGTAGCCGCGCCGGTATTCGAACTTGTCCACCGCCTTCATCAGGCCGATGTTGCCTTCCTGGATCAGGTCCAGGAATTGCAGCCCGCGATTGGTGTACTTCTTGGCGTTGGAGATCACGAGGCGCAGGTTGGCCTCGATCATCTCCTTCTTCGCCTCGCGCGAAGACGCCTCGCCGTTGTTCATGCGCTTATTGATGTCCTTCAGCTGCGCGAGCGGTACCACCACCTTCGACTGCAGGTCCGCCAGCTTCTGCTGCAGTTCCTGAATCGGCGGGATGTTGCGGGCGATGATGATCGACCAGGGCTTGCCGGCGGCGGCCTGCTTTTCCACCCATTTCTGGTTCAGCAGGTTGGGCGGGAAGTCGCGAATGAAGGTTTCCTGCGGCATGCCGCACTTGTCCACGATGATGCGGCGCAGTTCGCGTTCCTTCTTGCGCACGTCGTCGACCTGCCCGCGCACCATGTCGCACAGCTTCTCGATGGTCTTGGCCGTGAAGCGGATGGTCATCAGTTCTTCGGACAGGACGTGCTGGGCCTTCACATAGGCGGGTGTACCCCAGCCCTCCTTGTCATAGACTTTGTGCACCTTCTCGAACATCAGCTGGATGCGGGCGAAACGCTCCAATGCCTGCGTCTTGAGTTCTTCCAGCTTCTTGGTCAGGGCCTTGGAGCCGCCGTTGCCGTCGTCGTCGTCGTCGGCGTCGAACTCGTCGAAGTCTTCCTCGGCGACGTAGTCGTCGGCCTCGTTCGGGTTGGAGAAGCCGTCCACCACGGTGGAGATGACGACCCGGCCTTCGCGGATTTCGTTGGCCAGCCGCAGGATCTCGGCAATGGTGGCTGGCGAGGCGGAGATCGCCTCCATCATGGCCATCAGGCCGCCTTCAATGCGCTTGGCGATCTCGATCTCGCCCTCACGCGTCAGCAGCTCCACGGTGCCCATCTCGCGCATGTACATGCGGACCGGGTCGGTCGTACGTCCGAATTCGCTGTCCACCGTGGAGAGGGCGGCCTCGGCTTCTTCCTCGGCTTCTTCCACCGTGGCCGCCGTCGGCGTGGTGTTGTTCAGCAACAGCATTTCGGCGTCTGGCGTCTGCTCGTACACGGCCACGCCCAGATCGTTGAGCATCGTGACCACGACCTCCAGCGTCTCGGCGTCGATCAGCTTGTCGGGCAGGTGGTCGGAGATTTCGGCGTGCGTCAGGTAGCCCCGCGTCTTGCCGAGCGTGATCAGGGTCTTCAGGCGTTGCCGGCGCTTGGCCATGTCTTCTTCGGACAGGACGGTTTCGTCCAGGCCGAATTCCTTCATCAGGGCCCGTTCCTTGGCCTTGCTGATCTTCATGCGCAGCGGCTTGACCTTCTCGGTCGTCACGACCGGCTCGCCGACCAGGTCGTCCTCGATGTCGGAGAGGTCGAGGTCTTCCCCGGGCTTGGCGGCGTCGACGGTGCCCTTCGGCTTGCGGCCGCGCTTGGCGGCGGCGGGTTCGACCGCCGGGGCCTTGGGCGGCCGGCCCGGCTTTTTCTTTACCACTTCTTCGGTGGCTGCGTTGCGGACGGGCTTCTTGGCTTCATCCTTGGCGGCGGCTTTGTCGGATGATTTGGCAGGGGACTTCGTTAGGGACACGGGCTTGGCTTTCGTTTCGGGCTTGGCGGCGGATTTGGCGGGCGGCCTGGGCGGGGTCTTCACGACCTTGAACTGCGCCTTGGCCGGAATCCCCGGTTTGATCGGTTTCCTGGCGACGGGTTTCGCGGCGGGCTTGGCAAGCTTTCCGGACTTTTGAGCGGGCATGAATAGATACCTTCGGATTCAAAAAAGCAGAAACACAAAAAGCGCCACTTCGACCCGGCGCGGGTGGATGGGTGCAGCGGGACATTCGCGCCGAAAGCGGGTGCTTTCCACTCGAAAGTCGGCTGCGGGCCGCCGGCAAGATGGGTGGGCGAACATTTGGTGTGCAGTCCTTGCGGTGAGGGGGCCGGTCGGGAGCAAATGTCCGCGGTTGGCCTGGGTCCGGAGGTGCTGCTGTCGCTCTTGCCGCTAGCAAACCTTACATTATACTGTCGGCGCCAAATTTCAAGTCACAGAACCTGATTTCGGGCTCAGCACCGCCTGTTGGCGCCGGCTGAGCTCCTTGAGGCGCTCGACTCGGGCCGGATCGCTCATCGGCAACTGGTGGGCCGCCGCGATTTCCTCTTCCAGCACGCCCAGGTGCAGGCGTTTCATCGTGCTTCTCAGGTCCTGTTCAGGGTCTTCGGTGTCCTGGACGACCCGCCCGCTCGGTTGCAGGTTGTCGTATTCCATCAGGCCAACGGCAAGCGATGCGAATGAAGAGCCTTCCAGCCCGATCACCAGTGCGGCCCAAGGTTGTGCCCCATGCTCGTGGAAGCTGGTTTCCAGCCATGAGAACAGGTCGCCGACGGGCCCTTCCAGGCTGCACAGCAGCTCATGGTCGTGCGCCGTCAGACTGTCCCAGGCGGCCGAGTTGCGCAGGGCGAGGCGGGCAATGTGCTCGGCCAGCGCGAGCATCTTGGGCTTGACGGCCTTTCGCCGGCCGGCTTGCGATCCAGTGTTGATCTTTGACGGGCCCTTCCACCTGCCCGCGGCGCCCTGGCCGCCCAGGCCCCACAAGCCCATGAGTTCGTGCGCGCCGATCGAACTGCGCTGCGCGATCTCGTTGAGCAACTGCCGCTTGAGCGCGCCTTCGGGTAGCTGGGTCCACATCGGGCGGGCCGTGCTCACCATCTTCGATCGACCCTCCGCCGTGCTCAGGTCGCAGTTTTCCGCCGCAGCTTCCATCAGGAAGATGCTCAAAGGCACGGCCTGCTGCACGAAGCGGGCGAAAGCGTCGCGGCCGAACTCGCGGATGTAGCTGTCCGGGTCGTGTTCGGAGGGCAGAAACAGGAACTTGACGGTGCGCACGTCGCTGGCATAAGGCAGGGCGCCGTCCAGCGCCTTGCGGGCCGCCCGTCGCCCGGCTTCGTCACCATCGAAACTGAAGACCACGGAATCGGTAAAGCGGAACAGCTTTTGCACGTGGTCGGCGGTGCAGGCCGTTCCCAACGTGGCCACGGCGTTGGGAAACCCGAGCTGAGCCAGGGCCACCACATCCATGTAGCCCTCGGTGACCAGGACATAGCCCTGCTCGTGCAGGGCATTGCGGGCCTCGAACAGGCCGTAGAGTTCACGGCCCTTGCTGAACACCGGCGTTTCGGGCGAATTGAGGTACTTCGGACCCGCAGGGGCCTCCGATCCCTTTGCGTCTCCCGCCAGGACGCGGCCGCCGAAACCGATGCACTCGCCCTTGACGTTGCGGATCGGAAACACGATCCGATCCCGGAACCGGTCGTAGCGCTTGTCTTCGTCCTCGTTGACGATCACCAGCCCGCTTTCGACCAGCAGCGGGTCGTCGTACTCGGCAAAGACGCTGGCCAGGCTGCGCCAGCCCTCGGGCGCATAGCCCAGCCCGAATTGCCGCGCGATCTCGCCGGAGACGCCTCGGCCCTTGAGGTAGTCGACGGCGCGGGGAGAGGCCTTCAGGTGCTTGCGGTAAGCTGCGCCGGCCTTCTCCAGCACCTCGGTCAAAGTGGCCTGCCGCTCGCGCTGCTGGGCGGCCCGCGCCCGGTCTTGTGGCGAGACGTCCTCCTCGGGCACCTGCATGCCGTACTGCTGCGCCAGGTCCTTCACCGCCTCGACGAAATTCATGCCGGCGTGTTCCATCAGGAATCCGATGGCGTTGCCGTTCTTGCCGCAGCCGAAGCAGTGATAGAACTGCTTGCTGGGGCTGACCGAGAACGAGGGCGACTTTTCGCCGTGGAACGGGCACAGCCCCATGAAATTGGCGCCGCCCTTTTTCAGCTGGACATAGCGGCCGACGATTTCGACCACGTCGGCTCGGGCCAGCAACTCCTGGATGAAAGACTGGGGGATGGCCATTGACCGCTATTGTCCTCAACCCCGCGCTGAGGCAAATGGCGGTAACCTGAGGGCGACACGGGGACATGGCGTGCGCCGGACCCGGAGCAAAGCGAAATATCGGAGACAGGACATGCCCACCATTTTCGACCAGGACCTGCCACGCAACGAGGCGAATTTCGCCGCGCTGTCGCCGCTGTCCTTCATCGAGCGCACCGCCGAGATCTATCCGCAGCGTCTGGCCGTCATCCACGGCGACCTGCGCCGCAACTGGAGCCAGCTGTATTCGCGCTGCCGCCAGCTGGCCAGCGCATTGGCCCGGCACGGCATCGCCAAGGGCGACACGGTGGCCGTGATGCTGCCCAATACGCCGCCCATGGTCGAAGCCCATTTCGGCATTCCCATGGCGGGTGCCGTCCTCAACGCGATCAACACCCGCCTGGACCCCGCCACCGTCGCCTTCATGCTGGACCATGGCGAAGCCAAGGTGGTGATCGTGGACCCCGAGTTCGCCCCCGTGATGGCCCAGGCGCTGACCCTGCGCAAGGACAAGCGCCCCTTGCTGGTGATCGATGTCGAGGACCCGGTTTACACCGGGCCGTCGTCGCCGGTCGGCAGCGTCGGCTATGACGAGTTCGTGGCCAGCGGCGACGCAACCTTCGCCTGGCAGTTACCCGGCGACGAGTGGGATGCGATCGCGCTGAACTACACCAGCGGCACCACCGGCAACCCCAAGGGCGTGGTCTACCACCACCGCGGGGCTGCCGTGAATGCGATCTCCAACATCCTCGAGTGGGACCTGCCCAAACACCCGGTGTACCTGTGGACCCTTCCCATGTTCCATTGCAACGGCTGGTGCTTCCCCTGGACGGTGGCGGCCCGGGCCGGAGTGAATGTGTGTTTGCGCAAGGTCGAGGCGCAGGCCATGATCGATGCGATCAAGCTGCACGGGGTGACCCACTATTGCGGCGCGCCGATCGTGCACAGCCTGCTGGTCAACGCGCCGGAGGCCATGAAGCAGGGGCTGCCGCAGGGCGTCAAGGTGATGGTCGCCGGGGCCGCTCCCCCGGCATCCATGATCGAGGGCATGGAGCGGCTCGGCTTCGAGCTCACCCACGTCTATGGCCTGACCGAGGTCTATGGTCCGGCCACCGTTTGTCCGAAACACGACGAATGGGCCGGGCTCGACATCGGCGAGCGGGCCCGCTTGAACGCGCGCCAGGGTGTGCGCTACCACCTGCAGCGCGATGCCCGCGTGCTGGATCCGCAGACCATGCAACCGGTCCCATGGGACGGTAAGACCCTGGGCGAGATCATGTTCCGCGGCAATATCCTGATGAAGGGTTACCTGAAGAATCCAGCTGCGTCGCAGGAGGCGTTTGCGGGAGGGTGGTTCCACACTGGCGACCTCGCGGTGCAGTACCCCGACGGCTACATCAAGATCCGCGACCGCAGCAAGGACATCATCATCTCGGGCGGCGAGAACATCTCGTCGATCGAAGTGGAGGATGTGCTGTACCGCCATCCCGACGTGCTGGCGGCGGCCGTGGTGGCCCGGCCCGATCCGCGGTGGGGCGAAACCCCGGTCGCCTTTGTGGAGCTCAAGGTCGGCGCCACGGTGACGCCGCAAGACCTCATCGCGCACTGCAAGAAACACCTGGCCGGCTTCAAGGTGCCCAAGGCCGTGGTGTTCGGCGAGCTGCCGAAGACCTCCACCGGCAAGATCCAGAAGTTCGAGCTGCGCAAGCAGGCCGGGTCGGCAGCGGCTATTGACGTCTAGGCGGCCCCGACTGAAACCGGTGTTGGGTTTCTGTTGTTCGGAGCCTTCAGGTCTTCAGCGAGAGTCCGAGCTTTTCGATGATGTCCTTCTCCTTCACGAACTGCTCGCGGATGAACTTCGCGTAGTCGTCGGAGTTCATGTAGATCACCGACTGGTCGTATTTCTCGAACGTCGTCAGGACCGCCGGGTCTTCCAGCGTCTTCTTGAATGCGTCGTGCAGCTTGCGGGTCAACGCGGGGTCCATGGCCTTGGGGCCGCCGATCCCGAAGGGCGAGTCCGCCAGCGTTTCGTAGCCCAGCTCGTGCAGCGTCGGCACGTTGGGCCAGCGATTGGTGCGCTTGGACCCGTAGGTGGCGAGCAGCCGCAGCGTGCCGGCGTCCACATGGGAAGCCCACCCGGTCGAATCGCTGTGCGACATCACATGCCCGCCCAGCAGCGATTGCAGGCCCTCGGCCACCCCCTTGAACGGCACGTGCTGCAGCTTGATGCCAGCCCTGAACGCGAACTCCTCCACGGCCAGGTGCGGCGTGGTGCCGGTGCCAGGCGAGCCGAAAGTGAAGATCCCGGGATTCGCCTTGCCGTACGCAACCAGGTCCTTCACGGTCTTGATCGGCGAGTCCGATCGCACCACCAGGCCGAAGGTGTAGCCGGTCAGGCAGGCGATGTAGGTGAAGTCCTTGAGCGGATCGAATTGCATCTTCTGCATGTGCGGCAGGCGCGCCACACCGATGGTCAGCTGCGAAAGCGTGTAGCCGTCGGGCTTGGCATTCACCAGTTCGTTCGGTCCGAGCATGCCGCTCGCCCCCGGCTTGTTCTCGACAATCATGGTGCCACCCAGGGCTTTGCCGGCGCTCTCGCCGAGCGATCGCATCACTGCGTCGGTCGAGCCGCCGGCGGGCCAGGGACAGATCAGCCGGATCGGCCGGCTCGGGAAGGCCGCGGGCTGGGCGAGCGAGGGCAGGGCGATCACGGCGGACGAGGCGAGGACAGACTGCACGAAATGCCGGCGGGTGCGTTGGGGATGGGTCATGGAGGGCTCCTGAAACGAAAGGCCGCGGCGGCGCCGTGGCTCGTCAGGCTCCAATCTAGGGCAGTCGGGCGCCAGATTCCCTCGGGATAACCACCGGCTGTGTCCCCGGCGAGTCACCAATTCACACAGCTGCCACCGCAAACCGGAGTGGCGTCGCATACTCGCCGCATGGCCATCCTCAGCCCGCAAGCGACCCATGTCCTGGGCAGTCCCGCCGCGTTCGCATGGCGCGTCCTGAAGGGCTTTCGCGCCAACCAGGGGTTGTTGCTGGCGGGGGCGGTCGCCTATTACGCGTTGTTGTCCATTGTTCCGCTGCTGATCCTCACGGTGATCGCGCTGTCACACCTGATCGACCAGGGCGAGCTGCTGCAAACGCTGGGCCGCTACCTGGAATGGATCGTGCCGAGCCAGAGCAGCGCGATCGCGCAGGAACTCTCCAACTTCCTCGAGCATCGTGACGTGATCGGCTGGGTCCTGCTGGGCACCATGCTGTTCTTCAGCTCGCTGGCCTTCACCGTGCTGGAGAATGCGATGTCGGTGATCTTCCTGCACCGCGTGATCGTGCGGAAGCGGCGCTTCGTCGTGTCGGCCGTGCTGCCTTACCTTTACATCCTGTGCCTGGGCTTCGGCCTGCTGGTGGTCACTCTGGTGGCCGGCGCCCTGCAAACCATGGGAGAGGAAACCTTCCGCTTGCTGGGCCGTGAATGGTCGCTGCGCGGCGTCTCGGGCCTGCTGCTGTACCTGCTGGGCCTGGGCGGGGAGATATTCCTGCTGACCTCGGTCTACATGGTGATGCCGGTCGGCCGCCTGTCCTGGCGTCATGCGCTCATCGGCGGCGCCACGGCGGCTGTGCTGTGGGAGATCACGCGTCATGTGCTGGTCTGGTACTTCGCCACCCTGTCGCAGGTCACCGTGGTGTACGGCTCGCTCACCACCGCCATCGTGGTGCTGCTCAGCCTGGAGATTGCCGCGACCTTGCTGCTGCTGGGCGCTCAGGTCATCTCGGAGTTCGAGCGAATCGACAGGCCCACGGCGCCCGCGCCGGCCAATCCGCTGCAGGCGGGAAAGCTCGCTGACAGTCGCCCCTCACGGCGTCATCGCGCCGGAGATCGGTCCCGTCGAAATGGCCGATAGCGAGGGAAGCTCGCGCCTCAGCGCGGCGCGAGCCGAATGGCGCCGTCGAGCCGGATCACCTCGCCGTTGAGCATGTCGTTTTCGAAGATGTGCCTGGCCAGCTTGGCGTAGTCCTCGGGCGTGCCCAGGCGCGACGGGAACGGCACGCTCGCGGCCAGCGAATCCTGCACTTCCTTGGGCATGCCGAACAACATCGGGGTGCCGAAGATGCCCGGGGCGATGGTCATGTTGCGAATGCCGTTGCGCGCGAGGTCGCGCGCGATCGGTAGCGTCATGCCGACCACGCCGCCCTTGGAGGCGCTGTAGGCGGCTTGGCCGATCTGCCCGTCGTAGGCCGCCACCGATGCGGTGGAAATCAGGCAACCGCGTTCGCCGGTGGGCTCGGGCTCGTTCTTGCACATCGCATCGGACGCGAGCCGGATCATGTTGAAGCTGCCCACCAGGTTGACCGTGACGGTCTTGGTGAAGACCGCCAGCGAATGCGCGCCGTTCTTGCCCACGGTCTTCTCGGCCGGTGCGATGCCCGCGCAATTGACCAGCCCCATCAGCTTGCCCATGGAAACCGCCTTGGCCACCACGGCCTGGCCGTCGGCCTCCTGGCTCACGTCGCACTTGACGAAGGCGCCGCCGATTTGCCTGGCCACCGCCTCGCCTTTTTCGGCTTGCATGTCGGCGATGACGACCTTGGCGCCGTTGGCAGCCAGCATTCGTGCCGTTCCTTCGCCCAGCCCCGAGGCGCCGCCGGTGACGATGAATACCTTGCCCTTGATTTCCATGAGTTGCTCCTGATTGACGTTGACGTTGACGTTAACGTCAATTATTGCTTATTGCGAACGCGCTGCGCCGCAATAAGTCGGCTCGTTGGACCGGACCTGCGGCCGGTCAAATTGCCGGGCTCCGGGCCGGCGGCCG
>JBBRSZ010000021.1:0-75538 GCA_038244915.1 Burkholderiales bacterium
CCCGGCTCAATCGGCCGGGTCGCCGTCGTCGCGGCTGCTTTTCCAGATCGACAGCAGCAGCCAGAGGCTTCCCGCCACCGCGCCGAGGAAGCCGAGCAGGCCGAAGAACGGCAGGCCGAACAGGCTGGGGCCGCCGGGCACCGTCATCACGATCGACGAGCCGATGATCAGCGCCGCGATCACGATGCCCACCACCAGCCGGTTGGCGGCGCGATCGAGCTGGTTGCCCACGCGCCGCAGGTGCAGCACGTCGATATGCACTTCCAGCCGGCCGCGCCGAGCCGCGCGCAGCAGGCGCGACAGGTCCTGCGGCAGGTCGGCCGCCAGCGACAGCATGTCGCGCAACGACTTCCAGCCGCGCTTGAGGACCACGTCGGGCGCGTAGTGCTCGCGCAGCGCGCGCTCCAGCACCGGCAGCGCCTCGCCGGCCATGTCGAAATCCGGATCCAGCTCGCGGCCCATGCCTTCGAGCGAAATGAAGGCCTTGATCAACAGGCTCAGGTCGGCCGGCAGGACCAGCCGGTGCTGCCGCAGCATTGCCACCAGCTCGTTGAGCATGGCGCCCAGCCGAAGCTGCCGGAGCGGCACGCCCCGGTACTGGTCGACGAAGGCCTGGATCGCGCGCAGCAGGCCCTCGTGGTCGACCGCGCCATCGCCGGTCCAGTCCATCAGCACGTCGGCCACGGCCTGCGGCTCGTGCTTGACCAGCCCCAGCAGCAGGTGCATCAGTTGCTCGCGGCGCTGGTCGGTGAGGCGGCCGACCATGCCGAAGTCGATGAAGGCGATCCGGTTGCCGGGCAGGTAGTACACGTTGCCCTGGTGCGGGTCGGCGTGGAAGAAGCCGTCCTTGACGATCATCTTGAGCACGGCGCGGGCGCCACGGCGCGCCAGCAGCTTGCGGTCCAGGCCGGCCTCGTCCACCTGCGCCAGCCGGCTGCCGGGGATGCCTTCGATGAACTCCTGGACGCAGACGCGCTCGCCGCACCAGTCCCAGTACACCTTGGGGATCACGATGATGGGCGGCGCCTCCACCGGCACGCCGGCGGCGTCCAGCACCGGCGGCGCGTCGTCGTCGCTGTAACCGGCGAAGTTGTCGGCCATGCGCCGGCCGTTGCGGCATTCGGCCGCGAAATCCAGCTCGTCGCGCAGCGACTGGGTGAACTCGCGCACCACCTTCTGCGGGCCGAAGGCGCGCAGGGCGGGGTGCTCGGATTCGGCCGCCTGCGCCAGCCGCAGCATCAGGCGCAGGTCGGCCTCGATCACCGGGCGGATGCCGGGCCGGCGCACCTTGACGACGACCTCGTCGCCTTCGTGCAGCCGGGCCCGGTACACCTGCGCCAGCGAGGCGGCGGCCAGCGGCGTTTGGTCGAAAGTCGCGAACACCTCCTCGGGTGGGCCTCCCAGGTCCTCGGTCAGCTGCTGGCGGATGTCGGCGAAAGGGACGGCGCGGGTGTTGTCCTGCAGCCGGCTGAATTCGGCGATCCACTCCGGCTCGAACAAGTCGATCCGGGTGGCGAGCACCTGTCCCAGCTTGACGAATGTCGGGCCCAGCTCCTCCAGCGCGCGGCGCACGCGGGCCGGCGGGGCGAGGTGGGCGTACTCCTGCGGGTCCTGCCAGCGCAGCGCGCGGCCGGCGCGCTCCAGGCTGTCGGCCAGGCCCATGCGGCGCACCATGTCGCCGAAGCCGTAGCGGATCAGGACCGAGGCGATGTCGTAGAGCCGACCGAGGTCGCGCACAGAGGCCATTGCTTGCCACAACATCAGCGGTCCCTTCCCCTTGTCGATGGTGCGGCGATCATACCGAGCGCCACCCTGGCCGCGCGCCGGGCAAGCAGCAGTGCGCGGCGGCGGATTGTGGGTTAACGTTGCATCCATGCTCCGCACCCTCGCTCTCATCGCGCTCGGCCTGGCCTGCCTGCCGGGATGGTCGCAGGAATTCAGGCCCTATCCGCAGCCCCGCGTCACGCAGGACCAGTGGCAGACCTATTTCGACGAGGTCCGCGCCAAATACATCGGCTCGGCGCGCCAGGCGCCGAACCAGCTGCTGGTGGCGTTCGACGACGGCAAGGTCACCCAGTACGTGTTCACCCAGCCGGGACACCCGGCGCATCCGGGATGGATCACGCGCCGGGTGGTGGAGAAGGACGGCCGCGCCACGCTGGAGCAGGTGGGCTACTTTGCCGGTCGCGAGGAGCCGTTCGCGGCCCTGTACCAGTCGTACGGCGCGCTGGCCAAGGAGGGTCGCGAATCGATGCGACGCCGCGGCCAGGATGCCCCCGCCGTGAGCCCCGCTGAACCCCGCCCGGGTCCTCCGTGAGCGCCTGATCACGCGCCCGCCAGCCGGTGTCGGGCTGCTGTCGTCCGGGCCTGACGGCACCGGCGCTAGGCGCGGGTCTGGCCGCCGGCCTGCGCCGCCATCTGCAGCAGCGGCAGCGTGATGGTGAACTGGCTGCCGCGGCCCAGGCCTTCGCTGGCCACCGCGATCGAGCCGCCGTGGTCGCGCACCAGCCGATCCGCGAGAGTGAGGCCGACGCCCAGGCCGGCCTGTTCGTCGGTGGAGCGGGTGCGGGCCTGCACGAACATGCCGAACACCTGGGGCAGCATCTCGGCGTCGATGCCGGCGCCGTTGTCCTTGATCTCGATCAGCGCCTTGGTGCCGATGGTGCGCAACATCACGTCGATGCGGCCGTGCTCGGGCGTGTACTTGGCGGCGTTGTGCAACACGTTGCTCACCACCTGCAGCAGCCGCGATCCATCGCCGTGCACCCACAGGTCCTCGCGCGTCGGCTCGAAGACGACACTGTGGTGCCGGGCCTGGATCGCCGCTGCCGTCATCTCGAGCGCGTCCTTGACCAGCGAGTTCAGCTCCACCGGCGCCGCCTGCAGTTCCACCTTGCCCTTGTCGACCCGGGTGACGTCGGTGAGGTCGTCCACCAGCCGCACCAGGTGGGCGATCTGCCGCGTCATCACGTCGCTGCGCTGGACCAGTTCCTCGGGCGTGATGTTGACCCTGCGCCGCAGGATCGCCAACGTCATGTTCAGCGTGGCCAGCGGGTTGCGCAGCTCGTGCGCCAGGATCGCCAGGAATTCGTTCTTGCGCAGATCGGCCTGCTGCAGCGCCAGCTGCTTGCGCCGCATTTCCTCCAGCGCCTGCAGCATCTCGCGGTTCTGCTGCTCCAGTTCCTCCATGGCGCTGCGCGGCTTGCGGGTGACCAGCTCGGCGACCCGGGCGTTGATCTCCTGCACGGTGAGCATCTTGAGCGCGCGCGGCAGTGCCATCTCCATGGTGACGACGGTGCCACCCTCGTCCGGCGTGCGCAGCACCATGTGATCGACCAGCCGGCGGGCGCCGCTGATGCCGGTGACACCGCCGAGCGAGCGGTCCTGCGGCAGGCCCTGGGACACCAGCTGCAGGTTGACGATGCCCGGGCCCTTGTCGACAATCTCGGCCACCAGTGACTGGCCGCGGCAGTGCTCGGACTGGGTGTCGAACAGGAAGGTGAGGGTGCCTTCGCCGGCATACTGCGCGGTGTTGCGGGCGATCTCGGAGACGGCGGTGACCAGCCGGGTGCGCTGAAGCGTCTCCAGCCCGAACAGCTCGCCGACCTGGCGCGCGCGCTCGCGCACGATGGTGAGGCTGTGGCCGCCGATCTTGACGGAAACGAGGCGATGGCGCATTCAGCTCCTTCTGGCGACCACGATGGTAGCGTCATCGGTGTCACGCGCATGGTCGCGGAACAGCACCGAGGCGATCAGGCTCGGGTGCCGCGTCAGCAGGCCCGGATACCGGCCCGGGCCCCAGCGGCCCGACAGGCCGTCGGTGTAGAGGACGGCCACCGCCGCGGGTGCCCACGCCACCTGCTGGGTGCGCGTCGCCCGCATGCGGTAGCCGACGGTTCCTTCGACCGACAGCAGGTGCTTCGAGTCCGTGCCCAGGTGGATGGCGGCTGCGATGTTGCCGATGCCGCAGTAGTCGGCGGTGCCGGCCAGACGGTCCAGCGCCAGCACCGCCATCACGGCGCCCCGGGTGTCCTTGAGGGCCTCGTGGGCCTGCGTCATGATGTCCGCGGGCGTCGCGTCGGGCCGGGCCGCCTCGAACAACGAGATCGCGCGCGCCGAGGCCAGCGCCGCCAGCGGTCCGTGGCCCAGGCCGTCGACAATGCAGACCAGCTGGCGGGAACCGAAGTCGCGCACGCTCCAGGCGTCGCCGCATTCGATCTGGCCCTTCTTGGGCATCGAGCGTGAAGCGAATTCGAACGGCGCCACCGCCACCACCGGCTTGCGCGGCGCGGCATGAGCGACCCGCGCCACCATGGCCGTGCCCTCGCCCGCAACGCTGTAGACGTCGAAGAAGGTGGACGACCGCATGATCACGCCCAGGCCGATGCCCAGGCTGCCCGCGGTGGAATGGCCGTCGCGGGTGGCCGCATTGAAGTCGGCGAAGCCCGGACCGCTGTCGACCGCGATCAGTTGCACGCCGTGCTGGGCGCCTTCCACATAGCGCGCGAGCGTCACGGCGCCGGCCTTGCCGTACTTGACCAGGTTGGTCGAGGCTTCGGTGGCGATCAGCGCCAGCCGGCCGCATTCGGCCTCGGTCATCTGTTCCGCCCGCGCCAGTTCCGCCGCGATTCGGCGCACTTCGGCCACCTGGCTGGCTTCGTGGACGTCTACCGTCGTTTCCATTGGCGAACCATGATGCGCGTGCCCTGGCCGGGCGCCGACGTGATTTCGAATTCGCCGACCAGGCGGCGGGCTCCGCCCAGGCCCAGGCCCAGGCTTTTGGCGGAACTGTAGCCATCCGTCAGCGCCTGCCCGATGTCGGCGATGCCCGGGCCGTTGTCCTCGAACAGCAGTTGCAGGCCGACCCGCGAAACGTTCCTGAGCTCGGAAATCGTCATGCTGCCGCCCATGCCGTGCACCAGGGTGTTCCGGCCGAGCTCGCTGGCCGCCGTGACCAGCTTGGTCCGCTCCAGCGAACTGAACTCCAGCCGGGTCGACCATTCGAGCACCAGCCGGCGGGCGGCGTGGAGCTGCTCCAGCGTCCGGATCGGGACGCTGGCCGTCTTCAGGGCGACGATGAGGCTTCCCCTGGCTCGTCCAGTGACTCGCGCAGCAGCCGCATTCCCTTGTCCACGTTCAACGCCGTCTTGATTCCGGCCAGCGTCACGCCCAGTTCGACCAGCGTGATCGCGACGGCCGGCCGCATGCCGGTCAGCACGGTGGTTGCGTCCATCACCCGCGAGATGCCGGCGATCTGGGCCAGCGCGCGGCCGATGAAGGAGTCGACGATCTCCAGCGCCGAGATGTCGATCAGCACGCCGCGGGCCCCGGTCTTGGCCAGCTTGTTGGTCAGGTCGTCCTGCAGCGTCATCGCCAGCTCGTCGTGCAGCTCCACCTGGATGGTGACCAGCAGGAACTGGCCCAGCTGGAGGATCGGGATCTGTTCCAACGTCAGCCGCCCGAGAGCGTCGTTGGTGCCAGCTTGACGATGGCGAGGTTGCTCTTTTTCAGCGCCACCCGCAACGCGTCGGCCAGGTTCGACTTGGTGGTGACGTCGCCCAGCTCCACGCCCAGGTGGACGATGGTCTGCGCGATCTGCGGCCGGATGCCGGAGATGATGCATTCGGCGCCCATCAGGCGGGCGGCGGCGACGGTCTTGAGCAGGTGCTGCGCCACCAGCGTGTCCACGGTCGGCACGCCGGTGATGTCGATGATGGCGACCACTGCCTCGTTTTCGACGATGGCTTCCAGCAGGCTCTCCATCACCACCTGGGTCCGCTCGCTGTCCAGCGTGCCGATCAGGGGCACGGCGACGATGCCCTCCCACAGCTTGATCACGGGGGTGGAGAGGTCCAGCAACTCCTGCTGCTGGCGCTCGATCACTTGCTCGCGCCCGAGCTGGTAGGCCTCGATGGTCACCAGCCCGAGCTTGTCGAGCATGGTGGTGACGCCCCACATGGCCTCGGTCAGCGCCTTCGGGTCTTCTTCATAGGCGGTGCGCAAGGCGGCGAACAGCGGTTGCTTGAGCGAGAACACGAACGTGGCCGTCTCGGACGAGGAGAAGCCGGCGATGGCGCGGTTCTTCGACAGGTTGGACAGCAGGGCGCGCACGTCGTCCCAGTGCTGGCCGCTCAGCTGCTCGTCGTAGCCGTTGCGAACCGCGGTGGACAGGCCCGACAGGAAGGACCGGGATTGTTCCTGGACTTCATTGGGGTCGAGGTCGCGGCGCCCGCTGAGGGCGAGCTGGGAGTCGACCCAGCTGCCGAGAATCGAGGATTCCTGGTTCTTCAGGATGGCGGTCAGGCCTTGGGTGTTCACGTGCGTCCTTCTGTTCAAGGCCCCGTTGGCAACGGGCTGGTCGGTGAACAACGGCGATTATGCGCTGCCGTGCTCGAGCTCGGAGCTTGGGGCGTGACCTGCATTCGAAGGCCGCAAGGGTGATCAAGCCTGCAGCGATTCAGTTGGACGGCGGGTAGGCGTCCAGCAGGCGCTGCTGCATCCTGTGCAGCCGCGCCAGCCGCCACAGGCCGATCGGCCGGTGGCCGCGATGGCGGTTCGCCGCCGCGATGCGGAACAGCGTGCGCTGCTTGGCGAAGATGATGCCCAAGGCGCGCCGCAGGCCGAAGGCGGGGTCCCAGGCCTCGATCGCTTCCGAGCCGGCGCCATTGACTTCCATGATCCTCACCTGGCCCTGGCGCAAAGCCTCGAGGTCGGCGAAGCGCACGTCGAAACGGCCGAAATGAAACTGCTTCATGTCGCGCGCGATGGCGTCGATGCGCTCGGACAGGGCCGGCGTGATGCACACGGAGCCGTCACGGTACAAGCCGCCGACCCGGGTCGAACCGATCGTGGCCAGCCGCACCTGCTCGCCCGCTGCCGGCACCCGCGCGCCGTCAACTTCCAGCCGGTGACCGCGCTGGCGCACCCGGCTGGCGCGCGGGTCGCGTTCAATCAGTGCGTCCACCGTGGAAACGCCGTCGCCGGTGACGCGCGGAAAGTAGCGCAACGCCAGGCCGATGATGCGTCCGTGAGCCGCGGCCGGGTCGCGCGCATAGAAGATGCCGGCTTCGCCTTCTTCAGCCAGGTATTCCTGCAGCACGACGGTCTGGTCGCCAGGAAAGCCCGCGAGGTAAGCGGCCAGCTCCCGCTCGTTGTCGACCAGGCGCACTCCGAAACCGCACATGCCCAGGTCGGGCTTGGCGATCAGCGGGAAGGCGATGCCCTCGCGGGCCAATGCCTGGCGCACCGTCGCCATCGATGCGCGCTGCGCCGGCGGCAGCGCGCAGTGGCGCGCCGTGGCCGAGAGCGCCAGCGGGCCCATGCTGTGGAAGTACTCGAGCTTGGTCTCGCCCACCAGGCCGCCCGACGTGATGGCGGGGTTGGCCGCCGACGGCAGGGTGAGGCTGCCGTGCCGCAGCGCCAGCCCCAGCCATTGCAGCACCAGCGGCACGCAAATCAGCCACTTGGGCATCCGCTCCAGCGTGCTGCGCCGCTCGACCGCGTCAGGCAAAGGCAACGCTCCGGCGATACCGTTGCGGCAGGTCTTCCAGCCGCACCAGCAGCGGCAGGTCCGCCGTGTTGAATAGCGGGTCCCAGGCCGGTGGCCCGAGCACCTTGGCACCCAGGCGCAGATAGCCGTGGATCAGGGGCGGCGGCTTGGCGTCCAGCGCCAGCAGCTGCTGCGCCTGCGGCAGCAGCAGCGGCCGGCGCGGGGCGATGTGCAGCGGCGGGGCCGCCATGTGGGTTCGGCGCAGCCGGTTCCAGACCCCGGCCGCGGCCGATCCGCCGTGCAGCAGCGGGATGCTGGCGCAACCGATCATGGTGTCCAGTTCGTTGTGCGACATGAATTGCGCCAGCGCGCTCCACAGCGCCAGGATGACGGCCCCGTGCCGGTGCTGAGGATGGACGCAGCTGCGGCCCAGCTCCAGCATGCGCGAGCGCAGCGGCGCCAGCGGCGCCAGGTCGAATTCGCTGTCGGTGTAGCTGGAGCCGGCGAGCCGCGCCTGCGACGGCGTCAGGGCCCGATAGGTGCCGACCACTTCGCCGGATTCCTCGTGCCGCACCAGCAGGTGCTCGCAGAAATCGTCGTAGCGGTCGACGTCGTGGCCGGCCAGCGGGGTGTGCAGCCGGGCGCCGAGCTCTTCGGCGAACACGGCGTGGCGCAGGCGTTGCGCCTGCCGTACTTCATCGCCGTGCCGGGCCCACGCCACCGAGAGGCCCCGGGGCGCCATGGGACCCGTGTTGTTCATCCGTTCGAGTATATGTGCTGGCCGACGGCCGGGCTGTAAGACGAAGCCGTTACTGCAGGTCCAGGGATGAGGCAGTGGCCTACAAGCTTTCGCGGCCATTGCGGCGAACATCGGCGCGATGACTGATGCCGCGCGGGAAGAATCACTGGTCCTGCTGGGACGCTGGCTGCAGGGCTGCGATTACCGCTTTGTCACCGTCACGCCCGCCACGCACACCCGCGTCAATGCGCGCGCCGGTGCCGCGCAGGCGGGCAACGCGAGGGACGTGTTCGGCTGGAGCCGGCCGTTCGACGCCCGGTTGTTGCCCGACGAGGTGGTCGGCTGGCTGCGTGCCGGCGGCCTGCTGCTGCAGGAGGAGGATGGCCTGCTGCGCAGCCGCGTGCGCTTCTCCACTCTGGGCGAACAGCTGTACGCGCATTCCGCCTATCCCACGGCCGAGGCCGATGCGGTGTTCTTCGGGCCCGACAGCTATCGCTTCGCCGCGTTCATCGAGGCCGAACTGCAGCGCGAGCCGCTGCGCGCCGGCGCGCGGATTCTGGATGTCGGTTGCGGCGCCGGGCCCGGCGGCATGGTCGCGGCGCTGGCCAGCGAGTTCGCCGCGCCCGATCTGGTCCTGGTCGACATCAATCCGCAAGCCCTGGTGCATGCGAGCGCCAATGCGGTCCTGGCCGACCTGGATCGCGTGACACTCGCGCAGTCGGACCTGTACGCCCGGGCGCCGGGCCGGTTCGACCTGATCGTGGCCAATCCACCGTACCTGGTCGACCCGTCGGCGCGCACCTACCGGCATGGCGGCGGCGCGCTGGGCGGCGGCCTGTCCGAGCGCATCGTCGCCGAGGGCCTGCCGCGGCTGGCAGCTGGCGGCCGCTTGCTGCTCTACACCGGCGCGGCGATGGTGCAGGGGCGCGATCCGCTGCTGGCAGCGTTGACGCCACTGCTGGGCCAGGACGGGTTCAGCTGGCGCTATTGGGAACTCGACCCCGATGTGTTCGGCGAGGAGCTGGACGCGCCCGCCTACCAGCAGGCGGAGCGCATCGCGGCCGTGGCCCTGGTCGTCCAGAGGCCGTCGGCCTGAGCTTGTCCGGCGTCGGCTGGGCGTAGGAAGGCGCCGACGGCCAAATGGGGGCGTCGGCCCTTCCGGCGTGCGGTATTGCACGCCACAGTCGGTGCAGACAGGAACAAGACAGAACCGATGTACATCGCCGAACACGAATGGTCCGCACTGCGGGCCGCATCTCCCACCCCGGGGCCCGACGCCGCACTGTCTGCCGGCGGCGGTGCAAGTCGCATCACGTCGCTGTACCGCCGCCTGGCGCACGATGGGCCCGATGCCGCAACCCGGGCCGAAGCCGC
The DNA here is from genome assembly GCA_038244915.1 of Burkholderiales bacterium. Taxonomy (GTDB): domain Bacteria; phylum Pseudomonadota; class Gammaproteobacteria; order Burkholderiales; family Burkholderiaceae_C; genus Ramlibacter. Next base: position 9,603 of record JBBRSZ010000021.1, read on the forward strand.
GCAGTTCCTGCGCGAGCAGCTTGCTGCCAGCGCCGGCGCGTGCGAGCCGCTGCCAGAGGCGCCGCAGGACGTGACGGCCTGGATGCAGGCCAGCGCACAGGCCGTGGCGGCCAGCTACGGCGTCTACCTCGAGCAGCGCGCCGCCGGCGCGCCGCGCCGCTTTTTCGGCAATCGCGCCCATGCGTTGCATTTCCTGCGCTCGGTGGCGCCGACCAAGCTGGTCGACGGTGCCTGGCTCTACGGCCTGCTGCCGCACTGGCGCAACGGCCGGTTCGACGATCTGGTGCGCACCTACGTCGAGGAGCTGGGCGAAGGCGCAGCTGACAAGAACCACGTGCTGCTGTATCGCAAGCTGCTGGCCCGCTACGGGCTGGACCCGCTGGACGACCTGCCCGGGGAGCTGCATGTGCAAGGCCTGGTGCAGCTGGCGCTGGCCTGCAACGCCAGTGACTTCCTGCCCGAGGTGATCGGCTTCAACCTGGGCTACGAACAGCTGCCGCTGCACCTGTTGATCAGCGCGTATGAGCTGAACGAGCTGGGTCTGGACCCGTATTACTTCACCCTGCACGTCACGGTCGACAACGCCGACTCCGGCCACGCCATGCGCGCCTGCCATGCGGTGCTGCAAACCTTGCCCAGGATCGGCGACGCCGACGGTTTCTGGCAGCGCGTGCGCGCCGGTGCCCGGCTGGCCGAAGCCGGTCCTGGGACCACGCAGCTGATCGACGGCTTCGACATCGAAGCCGAGGTTGTGAGAATCCTCGCCAACAAGAGCGGCTCGGGCCATGGCGCGCATTCGGATTACTGCCGGGTGGCCGGCCGCAAGGTCAATGACTGGCTGTCGCAGCCGCAACAGATTCCGGCTTTCCTGGACGCGCTGCAGCGCGCCGGCTGGATCAAGCTGGGCGCGCCGGTGCAGCAGAGCCGCTTCTGGGGCTTGCTGCAAGGCGAGCGGGCCGAGATGTTCGGTGTCTTCAGCAGCTACGAACTGCAGGTGATCCACGACTGGATCCGCGGCGCGGCCAGCAGCGACGGCCAGCCCTTCACCGAGCAAGTGGCGCCGGCCGGCCGCACGCGCCGGCCGACGTTCCGGGCCCAGGCCAGGCTGGCAGCGGCGCGCGGCCAGGCGGCACCGCTGATCGGGGAGGGGGGCGACGGCGAACTGCTCGATCCGGACCTGCAGGCTTTGTGCGAGCAGTTGCCACGCCTGGACGACGAGCGGCAGATGCAGTTGCTGGTGCAGGCGATGTCGCCGGCCCAGCACTGGACGCCGGCCGGCCTGCACGCCACCCGGCTGTTCTGGGAGCGGGTGCGCGGCTGACGGCAGGCTGAAAATGTCACAACGACCGGCATGCTTATATTGACGGATGAAAAGCACATTCGCGCCATGAAGACGTTCCGACTCCAGATCCGGTTCCTGCTGCCCCTGATCGTGATTCTGGGTGTCGCGGCCTATCTTGCGCTGCCGCTGATGGATCGGCTGACGCTGCGCTGGTTTGCGCGCGACCTGAACCTGCGAGGGACCCTGGTCGCGACCGCGCTGTCGGAATCGATTTCCGATGCGTATCACGATCCGCGCAAGGGCCGGTTGCAGGCGCTGTTCGACCGCGCGATGCAGGACGAGCGGCTGGTCGCGATCGGCTTGTGCTCCGACAAGGAGATGATTGCGCAGTCCAGGAACTTTCCCAGGGAGCTGGGCTGCGACAAGGCCAGGGAGATCGCTGCCGTCGCCGATCCGCAGCTGCGCATCGAAGGCGGTCCAGTGCATGTCACGGTGCATCCGGTCATTGCCGAATCAGGGCCGGTCGGCGAACTGGTCCTGCTGCACGATCTGAGCTTCATCGAGCGCCGCAGCCAGGACACTCGCAAGTACCTGATCATTTTCATCGCTGTCCTGGGGGCGGCCATTGCCCTGGTGACCATGGTGGTGGCCCAACTGAGCTGGCGCGGCTGGGTGTCCGGCGCCCGGGCCCTGCTGCGCGGCGAAGGCCTGATCCGGCCGATGTCGGGATCGATGCCGGAACTGGCGCCCCTGGCCGCCGACCTGCGGGCGCGGCTGCGCGACCTGGAGGACGAATACCGGCGGTCCCAGGGGCCTGAGACCGAATGGAATCCGCAGCGCCTGCAGTCGTTGCTGCGCACCCAGTTGAGCGGCGACCAGGTGATCGTGGTGTCCAACCGCGAACCCTATATCCATGACCGCGGCGCGGATGGCGTGACGGTCAGGCGTCCGGCCAGCGGGCTGGTTACCGCGGTCGAGCCGGTCATGCGGGCCTGCTCCGGCACCTGGATCGCGCACGGCAGCGGCAGCGCGGACCGCGACGTCGTCGACCGCCACGACCGGGTCTCGCTGCCGCCCGGGAAGGACGAATACTCGCTGCGCCGGATCTGGCTGTCGGAAGAGGAAGAAAAGGGCTACTACTACGGTTTCGCCAACGAAGGCCTGTGGCCGCTGTGCCACGTGGCGCACGTGCGGCCGGTGTTCCGTGAGTCGGACTGGGAGTACTACAAGCTGGTGAACCAGCGCTTCGCCGACGCCGTGGTGGCCGAGGCCCGCAGCGAGGACCCGGTGGTGCTGGTGCAGGACTATCACTTCGCGCTGCTGCCGGCGATGGTGCGCGCGAAGCTGCCGCGCGCCACCATCCTGACCTTCTGGCACATCCCCTGGCCGAACCCCGAATCGTTCGGCATCTGCCCCTGGCGGCGCGAGATCCTGCAGGGCATGCTGGGCAGCACCATCCTGGGCTTCCACACCCGGTACCACTGCAAGAACTTCATCGAGACCGTGGACCGCTACCTGGAAGCGCGGATCGAGCACGAGCATTCGACCATCTCGTTCGGCGGCGCCGAGACCTTCGTCGAGAGCTATCCGATCTCGATCGAATGGCCGTCGCCGGCGCAGCAGGAGCGCTGGCAGCCGGTCGCCGACTGCCGGCGCAACGTCTTCCAGCGGCTGGGCATTCCCGAAGGCCACAAGCTGGCCGTCGGCGTCGACCGCTTCGACTACACCAAGGGCATCCTGGAGCGGCTGAACGCAGTCGAGCGCCTGCTGGAAAAGCACCCGGAATGGCTGGGCCGTTTCACCTTCGTGCAGGTGGCCGCGCCGTCGCGCAGCGAGCTGGACGAGTACCGCAGCTTCCAGGAGCGGATCCAGCAGGTAACGGGGCGCATCAACGCGCGCTTCGGGTCGGCCGACAGCCCGGTGGTGCGGCTGCTGGCGCAGCATCATGACCACGACGCGGTCAACGAGCTTTACCGTGCTGCCGACGTCTGCCTGGTGACCAGCCTGCACGACGGCATGAACCTGGTCTGCAAGGAATTCGTGGCCGCCCGCGACGACGAGCGTGGCGTGCTGATCCTCAGCCGCTTCGCCGGCGCCGCGCGCGAGATGCCCGAAGCGCTGATCGTCAATCCGTACCACGTCGAGGAGACGGCCGACGCGCTGCAGCAGGCGCTGGTGATGCCCGAGGGCGAGCAGCGCGAGCGGATGGCCAGCCTGCGCACCACGGTGCGCGAGTTCAATGTGTATCGCTGGGCCGGCCGGATGCTTGCGGACGCCGGCCGCTGGCGCCTGCGCGAGCGGATCGCGGCCCGGGTGCAGCGCCAAAGCGAGGAATAGGGGCCGTCATTCCCGCGGCGGCGGGAACAGAGATGCCGTCATTCCCGCGGCGGCGGGAATCCAGGGCATCCAGCAAGAAGCTCTGGGTCCCCGCCCCCCGCCTTCGCGGGGGCAGGCTTCGCGGGGATGACGCGACTGCGTCACCGTCCCGGGAATGGCGGCGATCAGTGCACGCGGGCCAGGTTGGCGAGCAGCGTCTCCACCGTGTTCATGTCGGCGGGCTTGGTCAGGTGGTGGTCGAAACCGGCCTCGCTGGAGCGCTCGCGGTCCTCGCGCGTGCCCCAGCCGGTCAGCGCCACCAGGTAGGCGCGTTCCATGCCGGGCGTCTCGCGCAGCTTGCGCGCCACTTCGTAGCCGTTCATGCCGGGCAGGCCGATGTCCAGGAACACCACCTGCGGCTGGAACTCCCGCGCCATCTCGATCGCCTGGTAGCCGTCGTTGGCGACCCGGGTCGTGTGGCCGTTCATGTCCAGCAGCGCCGACAGCGTGTCGGCGGCATCGATGTTGTCGTCTACCACCAGCACCCGCAGGCTGGCGTCCGCCGGTTCCTGAGCCGCCTCCGCCGCTGCCACTGCCGCCGGCGCCGCTATCGGCGCCGCGTGCGGAGCGGGAACTGGCGCCGCGTCATCGACCACCAGCGGCAGCCGCACGGTGAAGGTGCTGCCGCGGCCGACGCCCTCGCTGGCCGCGTCCACGGTGCCGCCGTGCAGTTCCACCAGCCGGCGCACCAGCGACAGGCCGATGCCCAGGCCGCCCTGGGCCCGTTCCATGTTGCGGCCGACCTGGGTGAACATCTCGAACACCGTCGGCATTGACGACGGCGGGATGCCGATGCCGGTGTCGCTGACCGCGATCACCACGAAGCCGCCGTCGCGGTGCACTGTCAGCCCGATGCGGCCGCGCGCCGGCGTGTACTTGGCGGCGTTGTTCAGCAGATTGCTCACCACCTGCGCCACGCGGGTCAGGTCCACTTCCAGCAGCATGGTTTCGTCGGGCACGTGCACCAGCAGCTCGTGCCGGCCGGACTCGATCAGCGGCAGGCTGGTTTCCACCGCGCTGGCGATGATGGTCTGCAGCTCGACCCGTTCCTTCTTCAGGTCGACCTTGCCGGTGGAAATGCGCGCGATGTCCAGCAGGTCGTCGACCAGGTGCACCATGTGGCTGACCTGGCGCTCCATCATGCTGCGGGTGCGCTCGATCGCAGCCGGGTCGGAGGCCGACAGCCGCATCACCTGCAGGCCGCTGGACAGCGGCGCCAGCGGGTTGCGCAGCTCGTGCGCCAGGGTGGCCAGGAACTCGGTCTTGCGCCGGTCCGACTCGGCCAGTTCGTCGGCCAGCCGGCGCAGGTCGTCGTCGGCCTGCTTGCGCTGCGTGATGTCGTTGAACAGGATGGCGACGGTGCTGCTGCCGGCGTCGCCCAATCGCGCGGCGTAGACATCGAACCAGCGTCCCAGGCTTTTGGCTTCATTGACGAAGCGCGCCGCCTCGCCGGTCCTGGCCACCTTGCCGACGGCTTCGAACCAGTGCGCTTCGTTGCCGGGGACCAGCTCCCGCATGGTCCGGCCGACCGGTTCGCGGATGCCGCTCTGCTTGGTGAACGCCGGATTGGCTTCCAGGAACCGGTAATCGACCGGCTTGCCAGCGGCGTCGAAGATCATGTCGATCAGGCAGAAGCCCTCGTCGATCGAGTCGAATAGCGCGCGATAGCGTTCCTCGCTGGCGCGCAGCCGTTCCTGGAAGTCGTGCCGCTCGGTGATGTCCGCAGCCGTGCCCATGATGCGCAGCGGCACGTCGTCGCCGGTGGTCTGGCGCCGGCCGCGAAATTCCAGCCAGCGCACTTCCCGGTCCGGCTGGCGGAAGAACCGGCCGACGAAGTGGAATGGTTCCCCGCGGCTGACCGTCGCCGACGCCGCCTGCTTGAACGTCTGGGCGTCATCCGGGTGCAGATAGTCGGCCACGAACCGGGCGGCGTTCAACGGCTCGGCATCGCGCGGCAGGCCGAACATGTCGTAGAGCCAGTCGTGTTCCCACACCACCTTGTCGGTCCCGGTCTCCCACACCCACACGCCCAGGCCGCCTGCCTCGGTGGCCAGCCGCACCCGCTCCTTGCTGGCATTGATCAGTTCGGCCGCGGCCTCCGCTTCCTCACGGCGGCCCTGCTCGCGCACCGCGGCCTCGCGCGCCAGTTCGGCTTCGCGCACCGCGGTGACGTCATGCATCGAGACCACGGCGCCGAGCTTCTGGCCGTCTTCGTCGTACAGAGGCCGGCCGCTGGCCACCACCGTGCGGGCGGTGCCGCCCCTGGGGGCGATCACCATGCGCGAGTCGCTCACCTGCTCGCCGGCCAGGGCCCGCGCCAACGGGATCTCCGCGGTCGGCAGGGGCGTGCTGCCGTCTTCGCGGAACAGGTTGTAGTGCTGTGTCCATTGCTCGGGCGGCAGGCCCTCCTGCGGCAGGCCGTGGAAGCTGCGCGTGGCGCGGTTGAACAGCGTCAGCTTGCCGTCCGGTCCGCAGGCGACGACGCCGTCTTCGATCGCCTCCAGCACCGCGGCCAGGAACGCCCGTTCCTGCGAGGCGCGCCGTTCGGCCGCGCGCAGTTCGTCCTTGCCGCGCTGCAGCTCGATGAAGAACGCGACCTTGGCCTTGATGACAGCTGGCATCAGCGGCTTGGTGAGGAAGTCGACCCCGCCCATCGCGTACGCTTCCTCCACCGACAGCTCCGAGCCGTCGGCCGTCACGAAGATGATGGGTGTGGCGCGCGAGCGGGGCCGCGAGCGGATGAGTTTGGCCGCCTCGAAGCCGTCCATGCCCGGCATCCGCACGTCCAGCAGGATTGCCGCGAAGTCCTCGTCCTGGAGTTTGCGCAGGGCCTGCTCGCCCGAGTTGGCGCGGACCAGGTTGGCGCCCAGCGGTTCCAGCACCACTTCCAGCGCCAGCAGGTTGGCAGGCTCGTCATCGACGAGAAGGACATTGACGCCGGAGTTGGTTTGCACAGGCACGGGACGGGGATAAACCGGGCAGTTTAAGCGCGTTTGACGGGGCCGGACGTAGGCCGCAGCCGCCTCTCACTGCATGCAGCGCAGCGGAATGTCCTGGTCCGCCGCGAGCTGCGTGAGCTGGGCACGCGTGCGGCTGGCGAAGAATGCGGCGATGGCGGCGTGGGTGGCCGGCTGCAACATGGCCGGGCCGCGGGGCGGCTCGAGCCCGGCCGCGTTGCACAGGGCCGCGGCGAAATGCGGCTCCAGCGCCGCCACCGCCACCCGGCCGTCCTGGCACGGGTAGACGCGATAGCCCGCGTGCGCACCGCCGACGGCGCCAGTCGGCTGGGTCAGGCCCCATTGCCGCGGCAGCGCGAGATAGCCCGCCGCGTCGGCCAGCGCGACTTCGATGAACACCCCTTGCGGGTGGTTCTCGCCGCTGCCGGCATAGCGCTCGTTGCGCACCAGCGCCGCTTGCAGCACGGCTTCGGCCGCCATCAGGGAACCGCTCATGTCGGCGTACAGCGTGGCCGGCAGTTCCAGTCCCGGCACCAGTGCGTTGTCGGCAAGGTAAGTCAGGTCGTGCCCGGGCTCTTCGGCGCGGGCCCCGGCCGCGCCGACGATCGCCACCTGCGACAGGTTCGGGTAGGCACCGTGCAACTGCTTCCAGCCCAGGCCCAGCTTCTCCAGGGCAGACGGCCGGAACGAGGTCAGCAGCACGTCGGTCTTTGCCAGTTCGCGCTGCAGGATCTTCTGGCCGGACTCGGTCTTGAGGTCGGCTTCGAGCACCTTCACGCCATCGTGCATCTGCGCGTAAGCCGCGCCGTTGTAGTGGTGCATCGGGTCGCCGGCTGGCGGCTCGAGCTTGACGCAGGTGGCGCCCATCCGGCGGCAGCGCATCAGCGCCGCGGGACCCGGCAGGTTCAAGGCCAGGCTGAGGACCCGGACACCGTGGAGAACGCGAAGCTGGCTCGGCATGGACGGGCGGCAAGTTGTTTGTGCAAGACTAGCAGAGATGGACACCCCGCTGATTCACCTTATTGCCGCCGCGCTGTTCGTCGCCGCGCTGGCGCACACCTTCGCGACCAAGCTGTTCCATGTCCTGGCGCACCGCCATCCGCGCCATGCCGGGCTGTTCGAGCTGCTGGGGGAAGTCGAGGTGGTGTTCGGCTTCTGGGCCATGGTGCTGGTGGTCACGATGGCCCTGTTCGCCGGCGCGAAGGAGGCGGTCGACTACGCGGAATCGCGCCAGTACACCGAGCCGCTGTTCGTGTTCGTGATCATGGTGGTGGCCGCCTCGCGCCCGGTGCTCGATGTCGTCCAGGGCGCGATGGCGCTGCTGGCCCGCAAGCTGCCGGGCCGCGCCGAGGTCACGGAGATCTGGCTCGGGCTGGCGCTGGTGCCCCTGCTCGGATCGCTGATCACCGAGCCCGCCGCCATGACGCTGGCGGCGCTGACGCTGGCGCCCAAGGTGTTCCGCCCCGGCATGCCGGAATGGAAGAAGTACGCGGCGCTGGGCGTGCTGTTCGTCAACATCTCGATCGGCGGGACGCTGACCTCGTATGCGGCGCCGCCGGTGCTGATGGTGGCCTCGGCCTGGAGCTGGGACACCGCCTTCATGGCGCGCGAGTTCGGCTGGAAGGCGGTGCTGGCTGTCCTCGTGAACGCCAGCGCTGTCACCGTGCTGCTGGCTTCCAGCGTGACGGCCCCTGCGGTGCAAGAGGGTGCCGATCGGACCGCGCGGGTGCCGCTGGTGATCAGCCTGATCCACCTGGCTTTCCTGGCGGGCGTGGTGGCATCCGCCCACCATCCGGTGATCTTCCTGGGCCTGTTCCTGTTCTTCCTCGGGTTCACCCAGGCTTACGCGCGCTACCAGGATGCGCTGGTGCTCAAGGAAGGACTGCTGGTCGGTTTCTTCCTGGCGGGGCTGGTGGTGCTGGGCGGGATGCAGCAGTGGTGGCTGCAGCCGCTGGTGTCCGGCCTGGCGCCGCTGGCGCTGTTCTTCAGCGCGCTCGGGCTCACGGCCGTCACCGACAACGCGGCCCTGACCTACCTCGGGTCGCTGATCCCCGACCTGTCCAGCGAGAGCCGCTACATGCTGGTGGCCGGCGCGGTCGCCGGCGGCGGCCTGACGGTGATCGCCAACGCCCCCAATCCGGCCGGCGTCGCGCTGCTGCGGCGCGGCTTCAACGACGAGTCGATCGGCGCCGGGGGCCTGCTGGCGGGCGCGCTGCTGCCCACCGCTGTCGCCTGCGCCGCCTTCCTGCTGCTGTGAGGAGCCCACCATGAATCCCGACGAACTCAAGGTCTGGACCGGCCGCACCGAAACCGTGACCGACGTGGTGACCGCGGCGCCGGTGCGCATGCTGCGCGCCACGCTCGACCTGCCGCCCGACGAGCCGCTGCAGACCTTGCCGCCGCTGTGGCACTGGCTCTACTTCCTGCCGTCGGCGCGTCGCAGCGAGCTGGGGCCCGACGGCCATCCCAGGCGCGGCGGCTTCCTGCCGCCGGTGCCGCTGCCGCGCCGGATGTGGGCCGGCGGCCAGCTGGAATTCTTCGGCCCGCTGCGCATCGGCGATGCGATCGAGCGGGTCTCCACCATCGACGACGTGACGGTCAAGTCCGGCCGCAGCGGCGCATTGTGCTTCGTGCGGGTGCGCCACGAGGTGAGCTCGCCGCGTGGCCTGGCGCTGCGCGAGTTCCACGACATCGTCTACCGGCCCGAGCCGGTGGCGGGCGCGCCAGCCCCGGCCGGCGAGCCGGCGCCGGCGGCGACCTGGAGCGAGCCGGTGGTGCCGGACGACGTGCTGCTGTTTCGCTATTCGGCGCTGACCTTCAACGGCCACCGGATCCACTACGACCGCAAATACGTCACCGAGGTCGAGGGTTACCCCGGACTGATCGTCCACGGCCCGCTGCTGGCGACCTTGCTGGCCGGCCTGGGCGGGCGCCAGTTCGCCGGCCGGGAGCCGAAGTCCTTCTCCTTCCGGGCGCTCAAGCCGGTGTTCGATCTGCACCCGTTCGAGGTGTGCGGCAAGCCCGACGGCAGCGACGCGGCCGAGCTGTGGGTGCGCGATTTCGAGGGCCAGCGGACGGTGGCCGCTCGCATCGAGTTCCAAGCCTGAGTCTTTAGTTCCCGCCGCCCGGGGCCGATTGGTGGGGGAACATACCGATTCCGCCGTCGCCCGGCTCGGCTAGCCTTGCCTCATTTCCATCCAGCGGAGCGCTTCCCCATGCAATGTCGTCGCAGTTTCCTTCTCGCCAGCCTCTTCGCGCTGTGTGCCACCGGCGCGTCCGCGCAGACCCCCTGGCCCACCCGGCCGGTCTCGCTGGTGGTGCCGTTCGCCGCCGGCGGACCGACCGACGTGGTGGCGCGCTCGCTGGCCAACTCCATGAGCAAGACGCTCGGCCAGACGGTGCTGGTGGAAAACAAGCTGGGCGCCGGCGGCACGGTGGCGGCCGCCTACGTGGCGCGGGCCCAGCCGGACGGCTACACCTTCTTCATCCACCACAACGGCATGGCGACGGCGCCGGCGCTGTACCGCAAGCTGTCGTTCAACCCGCTGACCGATTTCGAATACGTCAGCCAGGCGGTGGACGTGCCCATGACGCTGCTGGCGCGCAAGGACTTCCCGGCCAAGAACCTGCAGGAGCTGATCGCCTACGTCAAGGCCAACGAAAGCAAGATCAACCTGGCCAACGCCGGCCTGGGCGCGGTGTCGCAGCTGTGCGGGTTGATGTTCGAACGCGCCATCGGCGTGAAGCTGACCGCGGTCCCGTTCCAGGGCACGGCCCCGGCAATGGCCGCGCTGCTCGGGGGCCAGGTCGACCTGTTGTGCGACCAGACCACCCAGACCATTCCGCAGATCAAGGCCGGCGCCGTCAAGCTCTATGGCGTGACGACGAAGAACCGCATCAAGGCGCTGCCCGATGCGCCGACCCTGGCCGAGCAGGGCCTGAAGGATTTCGAGGTGCTGGTGTGGCACGGCATCTACGCGCCCAAGGGCACGCCCAAGCCGATCCTGGAGAAGATGAACATGGCCGTGCGCGCGGCGCTGAAGGACCCGGAAGTGGTCAAGCGCATGTCCGACCTCGGCGCCGAGATCGCGCCCGACAGCAAGCTCAGCCCCGAGGGACTGCAGACCTGGCTGAAGTCGGAGATCGACAAGTGGGGCCCGGTGATCAAGGCCAGCGGCAGCTTCGCCGACTGAGGCGCTCGGGCGGCCCGGCCGCATCTGCGATCATTCAGGGATGACAATTTCCAGCACTCGCTATGGCGCCGTGGCCCAGTCCTTCCACTGGCTCACGGCCATCCTGGTCCTGATCGCCTTCGTCTACGGACCGGGCGGCTCCGAGCAGCGGGTGTATTCCGCGGCGCGCGACTTCGACCGCCAGCTGCATGAAACCCTGGGCCTGTGCGTGCTGGCCCTGGTGGTTCTGCGGCTGCTGTGGCGGCTGGTCGACACCCGGCCCGAGCCGATCGAGGTGTCGCGCTGGATGGGCCTGGCGGCCAAAGCGGTGCAGGTGGGCCTGTATGTCCTGCTGTTCGCCTTGCCGCTGACGGCGATCACCGGAGCCTGGCTGGAGGGCCACCCGCTGACCTTGCTGGGCGGCGTGGCGATCGCGCCCTGGCTGGCCGAGTCGCACGCCAGCGGAGCGCAGATCGCGGAGATCCACACCTGGCTGGGCGACGCCATCCTCTGGCTGGCCGGCCTGCACGCGCTGGCGGCGCTGGCCCACCACTTCCTGCTGCGCGACGGCGTGCTGCTGTCGATGTTGCCGGGACGCGGGCCGGCCCGGCGCTGACGCGCGCCGCGCATCGCTTCCGCCATGGCAGCCGAACGCAACTCCGAGACCACGCTCCCGCGCATCCACTTCGACCTGACGACGCTGCGGCTGTTCATCGCCACCGCCGAACTCGGCGGAGTGACCAGGGCGGCCGAGCGTGTGCACCTGGCGCCGGCGGCGGCGTCGCGCCGCATCCAGGAATTCGAGGCGCAGTTTCAGCTGCCGTTGTTCCGGCGGCTGCCCCACGGCATGGCCCTGACGGACGCTGGCCGCGCCCTGCTGGCCCATGCCCGCACCATGATCCACGCCAGCGCCCGGATGCAGGACGATGCCGCTTCCTTCCTGCACGGCGACAAGGGCGTGGTTCGGATCGCCGCCTGCAAGTCGGTGGTGCTGCAGTTCCTGCCGACCGACATCCAGCGCTGCGCCCTGGCCTGCCCGGGGGTGCGGATCGACCTGCAGGAGATGAACAGCCACGGCGTGCTGCAGGCGATGAGCCGGGGGCTGGCCGATGTGGGCATCTACGAAAGCAGCCTGGGGCCGATCGACATGCCGACCTCGCACTACCGCGACGACCGGCTGGTGGTGGTGGCGCCGGCCGGCCACCCGCTGCAGCGGCACGCCAGCGTCGACATGGGGGCAATCCTGGATTTCGACGTGATCACGCTGGACGAGGGCTCGGCCATCCTGATCAACCTGGAGCGGCAGGCTTCGGAGGCCAACCGGGTTCTGCGCATGCCGATCCGGGTCGGCAGCTTCGACAGCATGGCAGCGATGATCGCCCAGGGCGTGGGCATCGGCGTCATGCCCGAGGCGGTGGCCGCCACCATCGCTGCCGGCCCGGCCTTCTGCCGCGTGCCGATCGAAGGGGCCTGGGCGGCGCGCCGCTTCGTCTTGTGCCACCTGCCCGCCGGCGCGCTGCCGTCGGCCGCGCAAAGCGTGGTGCAGGTGCTGCTGGAATCGCCATCCGCGAATCCTGCCTAAGGAAAACAACGATTGCCTCGGCGCGTGACATGGAACAAAGTCACGGCTTTGCCTGATTGCAGGCTGACCCAAGGAGACACAACATGATTCAGCGCAGGACTTTCGCCGTTGGCGCCGCCGCCCTGGTGGCCGCCCCCATGCTCAGGGCGCAGACCCTGCCGAGCGGACCGGTCCGCATCGTGGTGGGCTTCGCTCCCGGCGGCGGCACGGACATCCTGGCGCGCGTGATCGGGCAGAAGCTCGGCGAGATGTGGAAAACCACGATCCTGGTGGAGAACCGGGCCGGCGCCACCGGCGTGATCGCCGCCGACTACGTGGCCCATGCCCCGGCCGACGGCAACACGCTGCTGATGGCCCACATCAACAGCCACGCGATCGCCCCGGCGCTGTTCCCGAAGATGAATTACGACGCCAACCGCGATTTCTCGCCGATCGCGCTGGTCGGCGTGACGCCCAACCTGCTGATCTGCGGCGACCAGGAAAAGGCCAGGACGGTGAAGGACCTGGTCGACCTGTGCCGCGCCAACCCGAACAAGGTCGCCTTCGGCTCGGCCGGCACCGGCTCGGCCCAGCACCTCGCGCTCGAGATGTTCAAGCTGCAGGCCAACGTCCAGGCCCTGCACGTCCCGTACAAGGGCTCCGGCCCGATGCTCACCGACCTGATCGGCGGCCAGATCAACTACAGCTTCGACACCATGACGGCGGCCACGCCCCACGTGAAGAGCGGCAAGGCGATCGCCCTGGCCCAGACCCGCGAAAAGCGCGCGGCCGGCCACCCCAACGTGCCGACGATGGCGGAGTCGGGTTTTCCCGGCTACGAGGCGACCACCTGGTACGGCCTGGCCGGTCCGCGCGGCATGCCGCCGGCGATGGTCAAGCGGATGAACGAGGACGTCAACAAGGTGCTGGCGATGCCGGACGTGATGGCCAAGTTCGAGCAGTACGGCGCCGAGGACGGCGGCGGCTCGTCCGAGAAGTTCGCCGCCTTCATCCGCAGCGAAGGCGTGAAGTGGGCCAAGGTGGTCAAGGACGCGCACGTGAAGATGGACGCGTAAGCGCCCGGAAGGAAACCCAATTGACGACAGAGACCACGGGCGCCGCCGGCGCCCGCGCGGGACGCCCGTTGCCGCTCGCCGGCGTGAAGGTGCTGGACATCTGCCAGGTGATGGCCGGGCCTTATGCCTGCATGCTGCTGGCCGACCTGGGCGCCGACGTGATCAAGATCGAGCCGCCCAGGGGCGGCGACCAGACCCGCGGTTCCATGGGCTTCAAGATGAAGGGCGATGACAGCCTCGGCTTCCTGAACATGAACCGCAACAAGCGCAGCGTCACGCTCAACCTCAAGTCCGAGGCGGGCCGGGCGGTGCTGCTGCGGCTGGTGGAAGAAGCCGACATCCTGATCGAGAACTACCGGCCCGGCGCGATGAAGCGGCTGGGGCTGGGCTACGAGGTCCTGAAGGAAATCAACCCGCGGCTGGTCTACACCAGCATCTCCGGCTTCGGCCAGACCGGGCCCTGGTCCGACCGGCCCGGCTTCGACCTGATGGCGCAGGCCATGTCGGGCGTGATGAGCGTCACCGGCTACCCGGGCGGCCCGCCGGTGAAGGCCGGCGTGCCGGTGGCCGACATCGGCTGCGCGCTGTTCGCGATCTACGGCACGCTGTCGGCCTACATCGGCGCGAAGAACAGCGGGCAGGGCCAGCACGTCGACGCGGCCCTGTTCGATTCGGCGATGGCCTTTTCGGTCTGGGACATCTGCGATTACTGGGGCACCGGCGTCGAGCCGCAGCCGCTGGGCACCTCCAACAAGATGACGGCGCCGTACCAGGCGATGGCCTGCTCGGACGGCCATTTCGTCATGGGCGCCAACAACCAGAAGCTGTGGCTCAAACTGTGCGAGCTGCTCGGGCGGCAGGACCTGCTGGCCGATCCGCGTTTTTCCACCATCTCGCTGCGGCTGGCCAACCGCGCCGCGCTGGAAACCGAACTGGAGCGCAACTTCCGCCAGCAGTCCAAGGACTACTGGGTGTCGACGCTGCTGGACGCGGGCATCCCGGCGGGGCCGATCCTCACGTATCCCGAAGCCTTCGGCAGCGAGCACGCCAAGGCCCGCAACATGCGCATGGAGATCGATCATCCGGTGGAGGGCAAGGTGCCCAACATCGGTTTCCCGGTCAAGTTCTCGGGCACGCCGCCCCAGGTGCGCCGCCATCCGCCGCTGCTGGGCGAGCACAACCGCGAGGTGCTGGCCGAGCTCGGCATCGGGAAGGCCGAGATCGCCGAGCTGACGGCCGGCGGAGCGTTCGCCGAATGAGCGCAGCGCAATGAGCGACGGCAACGTCCACCTGGAGATCCAGGGACCGCTGGCGACGGTCACCTTCGACCGGCCGCAGGAACGCAACGCGATGACCTGGGCCATGTACGGCCAGTTGGGCGTGATCTGCGAGCAGCTGCGCCAGGATGCAGCGGTGCGCGCCGTGATCTTCCGCGGTGCCGGGGGCAAGGCGTTCGTGGCCGGCACCGACATCGCGCAGTTCCTGGAATTCAAGGACGGCGCCGACGGCGTCGCCTACGAAAAGCGGATCGACCTGTGCATCGGCATGCTGGAAGCGCTTCCCATGCCGACCATCGCGCTGGTCGAGGGCTGGGCCGTTGGCGGCGGTGTCGCCATCGCCACCGCCTGTGACTTGCGCCTTGCCACGCCAGAGTCGAAGTTCGGCGTGCCGATCGCCAGGACGCTGGGCAACTGCCTGTCGATGTCCAACCTGGCGCGGCTGGTGCAAGCGTTCGGCGCGCAGCGGGTCAAGCGCATGCTGCTGCTGGCCGAGATGATCACGGCCGACGAGGCGCTGGCCTGCGGCTTCCTGCAAGCCGTCGTCACCGGCGGCGAGCTGCAGGGGCAGGGCGTCGCGCTGGCGCAGCGGCTGGCGGCGCTGGCGCCGGTGACGCAGGCGGTCGCCAAGGAAGGTTTGCGCCGCCTCGTGCAGCATCACCTGCCCGATGGCGAGGACCTGATCCGCCGTGCCTACGGCAGCAAGGACTTCAGGGAAGGCGTACAGGCGTTCACCGCCAAGCGGCCGCCGGAGTGGTCGGGGCAGTGAGGTTGTCGTCCCGGACTTGATCCGGGACCCATTCCTGCGTTCGTGTTGAGCTTGCCGAAACGCCTTCACGCGGTTTCCGCGCGGCGCGGCAGGCAGTGCCCGACGCGGGCTCACATTGCGGCGGTCGGCACGGCGCGCCGACTGCGCTGCGACATTCGGTCCGGGACCGGCGTCGCGCAACTCACAGTGCGCCTCAGGCCGCACTGTTCGGACAAGCGCGACGAGCCAGATGACGAGGCGCGCTGAAGCGCGCTCCGGTCCCGGACCGAATGTCGCAGCCGCCGCAGAGATCGCCCACGCCGGGCACCGCCTGCCGCGCAGAAGGTTGGTGGGCGGGTGCGTGCCAGCTATCGTTCCGACGGCGAGGCCGGGGAGGGCGCGGCGCATCAATCAGGCGCGGCGCCCTCCCCGGCCTCGCCGTCCGCGCGGATGGTCAAGCGATGCGGGGACGCAGAACGACGGGTCCCGGGTCAAGCCCGGGACGACAGCGTCGTCAGAGCGGCAAGCCGACGTAGTTCTCCGCCAGCGCGGTCGATGCGGCTTTGGAGTGCACCAGGTAATCCAGTTCCGCCTCCTGCACCTTCTGCCCGAAGCCGCCGGTGTCCGGGAAGCGGTGCATCAGGCTGGTGAGCCACCAGCTGAAGCGCTCGGCCTTCCAGACGCGCTGGAGGCACACCTGCGAGTAGCTGTCGATGCCGGCGGCGCTCTTGTCCTTGAAGTATTCGATGAACGCGTTCGACAGGTACTTGACGTCGGTGGCCGCCAGGTTCAGTCCCTTGGCACCGGTGGGCGGCACGATGTGGGCGGCGTCACCGGCCAGGAACAGGCGGCCGAAGCGCATCGGCTCGGCGACGAAGCTGCGCAGCGGGGCGATGCTCTTCTCGATGCTCGGCCCGGTGACGATGCGGCCGGCCAGCTCGGGGTCGAGCCGGCTGCGCAGTTCGTCCCAGAAGCGCTGGTCGCTCCAGTCTTCCACCTTGTCGTCGCGCGGGCACTGCACGTAATAGCGGCTGCGCGTCAGGCTGCGCATCGAGCACAGCGAAAAGCCCCGGTCGCTGTTGCCGTAGACGATGGCGTGGGGCGAGACCGGCGGCACGTCGGCCAGCACGCCGAGCCAGCCGAAGGGGTAGACCTTCTCGTACTCGGTGACCTTGTCCTTGACGGTGGCGCGGCTGACGCCATGGAAGCCGTCGCAGCCGGCGATGAAGTCGCATTCCAGCTCGTGGCTCTGGCCATCCTTCTCGTAGCTGACGCGCGGCTTGCTGCCGTCGAAGTCGAGCGGCTGGACGTTGGCGGCCTGGTAGACGGTGGCCAGGCCCGCAGCCTTGCGCGCCTCCATCAGGTCGTGCGTCAGCTCGGTCTGGCCGTAGGCCGTCACCACCTTGCCGCCCGTCAGTCCATGGACGTCGATCGGATGGCGCACGCCGCCGAACACCAGTTCGATGCTTTGGTGCACCGTGCCGCCGGAATCGACGCCGGCGCCCACGCCGGCCTCGCGCAGCAGGTCCACCGTCACCTGCTCCAGGATGCCGGCGCGGATGCGGCCCAGCACGTAGTCGCCGCTCTGGCGCTCGAGGATGACGTTGGCGATGCCGGCCTTGTGCAGCAACTGGCCGAGCAGCAGCCCGGACGGGCCGGCGCCGATGATGGCGACCTGGGTTCTCATGGGGTGTCTCCTGGAATGCAGCCAGCTTAGGCCCGGCGCCGCCCGGACGCCAGTCCGGCCGCCGACCCTTGCGCGATCATCGCCGTTGGTGCGCGATGATCGCGCAGTGGTGGTTTGCGCGCATGATGGCGGCATGGCGATCGCAAAGGCGGATTTCATCGAGGGCATGGCCAAGGGCATGGCGGTGCTGGAGAGTTTTGACACCGAGCGCCAGCGCCTGAACGCGACGCTGGCGGCTCAGCGCGCCGGCATCACGCGGGCCGCTGCCCGACGCCACCTGCTGACGCTGGCGCACCTGGGCTACCTGGAAACCGACGGCAGCTACTTCTGGCTGGCGCCCAAGGTGCTGCGTTTTTCCGGCAGCTACCTGGCCTCGGCGCGGCTGCCGCGGCTGCTGCAGCCCACGCTGAACCGGTTGTCGGCGCTGGCGGGCGAGCCGGTCTCGGCGGTGGTGCTGGACGGCGCGTCGGTGGTGATCGTCGCGCGCAGCGGCTCCAATGCGGTGCTGGCTTACGGACTGCACCTCGGTGCGCGGTTGCCGGCCCATGCGACGTCCACCGGCCGGGTGCTGCTGGCCGCGAAAACCAAGACCGAGTTCAACGCCTGGATGAAGGGCCGCGAACTGCCGCGGCTGACGGCCAGCACCACGGTGGATCCCAAGCGCCTTCGCGCCATCATCGAGCAGGTGCGGGCCGACGACTTCTGCATCGCCCACGAGGAGCACGAGATCGGCGTCCACGCGCTGGCGGTGCCGCTGCGCAACATGCAGGGCAAGACCGTCGCCGCGCTGAACGTGGTGGCCGCGCCGGGCCGGCTGGCCGGCCGGCCGGCGCAGTTGCTGCCGATGCTGCTGGAGGCGGCGCGCGAGCTGCGGCCGCTGCTGTAGCGGAAATGAAAACAGCCGCGCGAGGCGGCTGTTCGACGGTGGCGCGAAGCTACTTCTGCGTCACGGCTTCCGGCGCCTTGCCCGGCACCGGCGAGCCTTCCTTCTCGTCGCGGCGGTCGAACACCAGGGTCTGGCCGAACACCAGTTGCAGCCAGGTCGGGTAGGTGTACGCCGTGCCCTTGTTGTGGTCGATGATGGCGCCGATGCCGCCGCCGAAGATGATGTTGCCGGCCATGCCCGCATTGGCGCGCGAGATGGCACGGCCCTTGGCTTCCGGCTGGCCCGGCTGCACACAGGTGATATCCATGTCCTTGGACGAACGCCGCATCGGGCTGGTGTCGCCCGACTTCACCGTGGTGGAGCCGTAATCGTTGCTCACCTTGCATTCGGCGCCGGAAATCACCTGGCCGCCGATCGTCTTCGTTTCGATCTTCACCGGGTGCGTGGTGTCGTTGACGATCGACGCGCAGCCCACGAGCGACAGGGCGCCCGCAACCAATAGCAACTTTTTCTTTCGCAATTCCCCTCTTTGTTGTTCGCCTTCATCCCCCTCCGGTCTGAAGTGCGGTGCGAGTTTATTGGCGTAGCAGCGCGCCTCTTACAGGCAGTTACCCGCGTGTTGGATTGCGTTCTCATCCGGACGGAGTAGAGAGGAAAGTTGTCATGCTGAACTGCTTCCACTGCGCGTATCCAGGCTGGCACGGCCGGCGGCCGGGACGGGGTGTATTGCGGTCACCGAAGTGGCGCGATGGTGCGTGAAGGAGGAATCGCGCGCCGTTTCCTCAGCGCGCTGTGCCTCCTGCTGGCCCGCCAAACTGTCGCGCACGGACGGTGGTCCGGGTGGGTCGGGCGCAGGGCCATTCGCGGTCGCTACACCTTGCGCACCTCATTGATCTGGTTGACGCGGCAGCACATGCGTCCCAGGGATGGCGCCCGCGAGCGTGACCGGAGAACGGCCCACCCGGACCGGCGGCCGCGCCAACCAGGCTGGAGCGCGAGCGCCAGAAGACATGGATCGCCGGCCAAGCCCGGGGGACGCCCTCGCCGAGATGACAGGGTAGGGCAGCGTCAGACCCCCAGGTACTGCTCCAGCAGTTGCGGCCGTGAGCGCAGTTCGTCGGACGTGCCGGCGAAGACCACTTCGCCTTTCACCAGGATCACGTTGCGGTCGGTGATCTGGGTGACGTGCTTCCAGTTCTTGTCGACGATGATGCTGGAGATGCCCGACTCCCGCACCAGCGCGCAGATGCGCCAGATCTCCCTGGCCACCAGCGGCGCCAGGCCCTCGGTCGCTTCGTCCAGGATCAGCACGTCGGGGTTTGTCATCAGCGCGCGGCCGATGGTGAGCATCTGCTGCTCGCCGCCGGAGAGTTGCTGGCCGCCGTGGCCCAGGCGCTCCTGCAGCCGCGGAAAGGTCTCCAGCACCCGCTCGTACGTCCAGTCACGCTGGCCCCGCGTGCCGGCGCGCGCCGCCATCTTCAGGTTCTCCACCACGCTCAGGTTGCCGAAGATGCCGCGGCCTTCGGGCACGTAGGCCACCCCCAGCCGCGCGATCTCGTGGGGCGGGCGGCCGGTCATGTCGCGGCCCATGATGCGCACGGTTCCCGAGCGCGGCTTGACCAGCCCCATCAGGCTCTTGAGCAACGTGCTCTTGCCCATGCCGTTGCGGCCCATCAGGCCGATGGTCTCGCCGCGGCCCACCGCGAAGTCGATGCCGCGCAGGATGTGGCTGGCGCCGTAATAGGTGTTCAGGCCCTTGGCGTCGATCAGGAGTTCGGCCATCAATGCTCCTCGCCCAGATAGGCCGACTGCACGCTGGCATCGGCGCGGACCTCGGCCGGCGTGCCGCTGGCGATCACCTGGCCGTTGACCATCACGGTGAGCTTGTCCGCCAGCGCGAACACGGCGTCCATGTCGTGTTCGACCAGCATGATTGCGTGGCCGGGTTTGATCCGCTGCAGCAGGGCGACCATGCGTTCGGCCTCGGCCGTGCCCGTGCCGGCCAGCGGTTCGTCCAGCAGCAGTACCCGCGGCCCGGTGGCCAGCGTCATCGCGATCTCGAGCTGGCGTTGTTCGCCGTGGCTGATGGTGCCGGCGATGGCCTGCCGGCGTTGCTGCAGGCCGGCCAGCTCCATCGCCTGTTCGGCGCGGGCATTGGTGTCGGCGAAGCCGCTCGCCCGGCTCAGCCACCTGGCCGCATGCGGGGCGCGCGACTGGGCTGCCAGCCGCACGTTTTCCCAGACCGTGAACGGCAGGAAGATATTGGTCTTCTGGTAGCTGCGGCCCAGCCCCTGGCGCGCGATGCGCTCCGGCGTCCAGCCCGTGATGTCGGCGCCGCCCAGCGTGACCGTCCCCGTGGTCGGCGGCAGGTCGCCGGACAGCAGGTTGGTCAGCGTCGACTTGCCGGCGCCATTGGGGCCGATTACTGCATTGATGCGGCCCTGCACCAGCTCCACCGAGACCTGGTTGACGGCCGCCAGGCCGCCGAAGCGCTTGGTGAGCTGCTTGGCCGAGAGCAGGACCTCACTCATGCGAGTCCTCCTTGCGGCGCGTGAACCGTTCGACCAGCCCCAGCAGCCCGCGCGGCGCGAACACCACCAGCAGCACGATGAACAGGCCCATCCACAGCTGCCAGTGCTTGCCCAGGTTGACGGCGCCGACCGTGGGCAGGTCCTTGAATAGTTCCAGCACGAGCTCGAAGGCGAACGCGCCCGCAATCGCGCCGGCGAAATTGCCCATGCCGCCCAGGATGACCATCATGATGGCGTGCGCGCTCATCTGGAATCCCATCAGCTCCGGGTTGACGTAGCCGGTGCGCGCGCCCCACAGGTAGCCGGCCAGGCCGGCCAGCGCGCCGGCCAGCGTGAAGGCCGCCAGCTTGTAGCCGAAGGTGCCGTAGCCCATGGCGCGCATCCGGTGCTCGTTGATGCGGATGCCCGCCAGCACCCGGCCGAACGGGCTGAACAGCAGCCGGCGCAGGAAGGCGTAGACCAGCACCAGCAGGGCGAGCGTGAAGTAGTAGAAGACCAGCTTGTTGTCCAGGTCGAAAGCATTCCAGCCGAAGACAGCGGCGCCGGGCTTGAAGTTGACGTAGATGCCGTCCGAGCCGCCCAGCGCCTTGTTGTCGAAGAACAGGAAGAACACCATCTGGGCGAAGGCCATCGTCACCATGATGAAGTAGATGCCGCGGGTGCGGACCACGAAGAAGCCGATCACCAGCGCCGCCAGGCCGGAAGCGGCCATCGCCGCCGGCAGGCTCCACCACAGGCTGACGGCGCCGTCGGCCGGCGTGACGAAGGCCAGCACGTAGCCGGCCAGGCCGAAGAACGCGGCGTGGCCGAGCGAGACCAGGCCGGTCACGCCCAGCAGCAGGTCCAGGCTCATCGCGAAGATGCCCAGGATCATCATCTGGACCACCATGCCGGCGTAGAACTCGCTGCCGACGAAGGGAAAGGCCAGCAGCGCTGCCAGTGCCAGCGCCAGCACGATTTGCATGCTGCGGGGCAGGACTTCGAGATTGGATTTGACGGCGCTCATGTGATTGCGTCATTCCCGCAAGCCTGCCCCCGCGTAGGCGGGGGGCGGGAATCCAGGGCGTTCAAGAGGAAAGCTCTGGGTCCCCGCCTGCGCGGGGACGACGGAATCGGGACTCCGTCATTCCCGCGCGGGCGGGAATCCAGGGCGTTCAAGAAGCAAGCTCTGGGTCCCCGCCTGCGCGGGGACGACGGCGCTGCGTCACCTGCGCGGGGACCACGGGAGGCGCAGCGGACGGAGCTTTCGATCATTGTTTGAACAGCCCTTCCGGTTTCCACAAGAGCACGGCCGCCATCAGCATGTAGACCAGCATCCCGGCCACGGAAGGCAGCAGCACCTTGCCGAAGGTGTCGACCAGGCCGACCAGCAGCGCCGCGATCAGCGCGCCGCGGACCGAGCCGATGCCGCCGATCACCACCACCACGAAGCACATGATCAGCACCTGCGAGCCCATGTTGGGGTAGACGCTGGAAATCGGCGCGGCGATCATGCCGGCCACTGTCGCCAGCGCCACGCCCAGGCCGAACACCACGGCGTGGATCAATTTGATGTTGACGCCCAGGGCCTCGGCCATCTCACGGTTGAAGGCGCCGGCGCGGATCTTCATGCCCAGCCGGGTCTTCGAGATCAGCAGGTACAGGCCCAGCGCCAGCGCGATGCAGACGCCGGAGATGAACAGGCGATAGACCGGGTAGGAAAGGTTGTCGGTCAGCGGGATCGATGCCGACAGCAGGTCGGGAATCTTCACGCCGTGCACGTCGTCGCCCCAGACAATGGAGCGCATCTCCTCGAAGATGTAGATCAGGCCGAAGGTCAGCAGCACCTGGTCGAGGTGGTCCCGGTCGTAGAAGTGCCGGAACAGCAGCCGTTCCAGCGCCAGCCCGAACAGCACCGACAGCAGCGCGCCGCCGAGGATGGCGATGGTGAGGCTGCCGGTCAGGCTGGAGATCGACCAGGCGAGGTAGGCGCCCAGCATGTAGAAGCTGCCGTGGGCCAGGTTGACCACGCCCATGATGCCGAAGATCAGCGTCAGGCCGGCCGCCAGCATGAACAGCAGCAGGCCGTACTGCACGCTGTTGAGGAGCTGGATCAGGAAGTTCGCGAGGTCCATGGACAAAGGGGCTGGAGGCTGGGAGCCAGGGGAAGACAGGGAAATGTAGCGCCCCGGTGACGCCCAGCGTCATCCCCGCGCAGGCGGGGATCCAGTGCTTCCGGTTTCAAGAAGAACGTCCTGGATTCCCGCCTGAGCGGGAATGACGGCATGTGCCTGGGTTCCCGCCTACGCGGGAATGACGACACGTGCGCGCGCCGGGGATCACGCCGCGCGGGGATGACGTGCGCGTCAACTCACGCCATCTTGCAGCCGGCGCCCGAGTCGGCCAGCGCCTTGGCGGCGATGCCGAGCACCTTGTTTTCCCGGTTCTCGACCACGCGCAAGTACATGTCCTGCACCGGGTTGTGCGACTTGCTCATGGTCCACTTGCCGCGCGGGCTGTCGATAACGGCCGATTCCATGGCGGCATACAGCGCCTTCTTGTTGTTCAGGTCGCCCTTGACCGCGGCCGCGCCCTGCACCAGCAGCTGACCCGAGTCGTAGCCCTGCACGGCATAGACGTCCGGCTGCATGCGGAACTGCGTGGCGTAGGCCAGCCGGAACTGCTTGTTGCGCTGCGTGTCCAGCGAATCGCTGTAGTGCATGGTGGTGATGATGCCGTCGGCGGCGGGGCCGGCGGCGTCCAGCACACCCTCGGTCAGGAAGCCCGAGCCGTACAGCGGGATCTTGCCCTTCAGGCCCGCGGCGGCGTAATCCTTGATGAACTTGGCGGCGCCGCCGCCGGCGAAGAAGCAGGCCACCGCGTCGGGCTTGAGCGAGGCGATCTCGGTGAGCAGCGCCTGGAACTCCACGTTCGGGAACGGCAGGCCCAGCTCCTTGACGATGGTGCCGCCGGCCTTGGTGTAGCTTTCCTTGAAGCCCTCGAAGGCTTCATCGCCGGCCGCGTACTTCCACGTGATCCAGACCGCCTTCTTGTGGCCCCGGTCGACCATCGCCTTGCCCAGCGCCAGCGTCGGCTGCGAGTTGGTGAACGAAGTGCGGAACACGTTGGGTGCGCACAGGGCGCGGGTGGCGGCATGGACGCCGGCGTTGGGGATCAGGCACAGCGTGCCGCTATCCCGCACCACTTTCTGAATGCCCATCTGCACGCCGGAGTGCACCGTGCCGATCAGCACGTCGACCTTGTCGCGCTGCACCAGCTTGCTGGCATTCTCGACGCCCTTGGACGGCTCGGACTCGTCGTCCACCTTGAACCATTCGATCTCGCGGCCACCGAGCTTGCCGCCCTTCTCGTTGATCGCCATGCGCACGCCGTTCTCGATGGCGACGCCCAGCTGCGCGAAGGTGCCGGTGTAGGGCAGCATGAAGCCGACGCGGACCTTGCCCGACTGGGCGCGCGCGATCTGGGGCAGCAGCAGGCCGGTCGATGCGGCGCCGATGACGGCGGCACTGCGGGTGAGGACGAGGCGGCGGGTGGTCATGGCGGGAGTCTCCTTGATCGGATTGGTTTATTTAGGCTTCAAGTATTTTTACAGAACGGGCCCGGCCGTCGCACCATGACTTACCCGGATGGGCCGCGACCGCCGCGCGTCAGCGTGGCGCCCGCAGCTTGAAGCGCTGGATCTTGCCGGTGGCCGTCTTCGGCAGGTCCGGCACGAACTCGATCCAGCGCGGGTACTTGTAGGGCGCGAGCTGGCTCTTGACGTGCGCCTGCAGGTCGGCGGCGCTGACCGCCTGGCCCGGCTTGAGCACCACGAAGGCCTTGGGCTTGACCAGTTCGTCGGTGTCAGCCACGCCGACCACCGCCGCCTCCAGCACCGCCGGGTGCGTCATCAGCGAGCCCTCCACCTCGAACGGCGAGACGTAGATGCCGCCCACCTTGAGCATGTCGTCGCTGCGCCCGCCATAGGTGTAGTAGCCGTCGCCGTCGCGGGTGTACTTGTCGCCGCTGCGGGTCCACTCGCCGCAGAAGGCGGCCTTGGTCCGGGCCCGGGCGTTCCAGTACATCAGGGCCGAACTGGGGCCGCTGATCTGCAACTCGCCGATCTCGTCGTCGCCGCACTCGCGGCCGTCGTCGCCGACGATCCGCAGCTCGTAGCCCGGCACCGCCTTGCCGGTGGTGCCATAGCGCACCTGGCCCGGGCGGTTGGACAGGAAGATGTGCAGCATCTCGGTCGAGCCGATCCCGTCCAGGATCTCGCAGCCGTATTGCGCCGTCCACTTGCGCCCGAGCTCTGCCGGCAGCGCTTCCCCGGCGCTGGTGCAGACCCGCAGCTTCAGCTCGCTCTTGCCTGGCCGGCTCGCATCGTTCAACAGCAGCGAATACAGCGTGGGCACGCCGTAGAAGATGGTCGGCTGGAACTTCCTGAGGATGGCGAACACGTCGGCCGGTGTCGGCCGCGACGGCAGCAGCACCGTGGTGGCGCCGACGCTCAGCGGGAAGGTGAGGGCGTTGCCCAGGCCGTAGGCGAAGAACAACTTGGCGGCGGAGTACACGACATCGCTTTCCTGAATGCCGAGCACGCCGCGGCCATACAGTTCCGCGGTCTGGATCAGGTGGCTGTGCAGGTGCACCGTGCCCTTGGGCGTCCCGGTACTGCCGCTGGAATAGAGCCAGAAGCAGGCGTCGTCGCTGCAGGTCTGCGCCACCGTCGGCGTCGCAGCCGCTTCCCGCACCAGTTCGGCGACGGTCGTGCGGGCGGCTTCGCCCTGCGCGCCGGCGACGATCACGGTTTCCAGCGAGTCGATGTCCCCGATGATGTCCCGGAAGGCCGGCCAGAGCGCAGCGGAGACGACCAGGCCATGGGCGCGCGAGTCGCGCAGCATGAAGTCGAAGTCCTTGGCGGTGAGCAGCGTGTTGGCCGCCACCGGCACCACGCCCGCCAGGATGCAGCCGAGGAACACGACCGGCCATTCCAGCGTGTCCAGCATCGCCAGCAGGATGCGGTTCTCGGGCACGAAGCCATGACCGCGCAACGCGTTCGCAAAGCGGTGCGACTGCCCGGCGAGTTCTCCATAGGTCAGCTGCGCGCCGGTGGCGGCGTCGATGTACGCGACCTTGTCAGGACGCGACGCATTGCGTTCGAGCAGGTCGTGCGCGGCGTTGTAGTCGCGCGGGATCTCGACCCGGGGCGGCGTGGCGCGGTGGTCGGCGCGGCTCAGTTGCATCGGCTTATTCCGTCTGCGCGGTCTGCAGCGCCTGCGCCAGCCATTCGCGGCACCAGGCAGTGCCTTCGGTTTCGGGCATGGTGCCGGCGCTGGCGTCATGGCACCAGACTTCGCCGACCCGCTGCGCTCCAAGCCCCTGCAGGCGCTCGTCGAACTTCTTGCCGCCGAAGCAGAAGGTCTGCAGGTAGGTGCGGTCGCCCAGGGCCAGCACGCCATAGCGCACGTGGCCGAGGTATTTGGGCTGCGCGTCCAGCGACTCGTAGAGCATGCGGGCGTTGTCGGGGACGTCGCCGGCGCCGTAGGTGGAGCTGCAGATGAGATAAAGTGCATCTTCATCGAAGACACTGATGTCCTGGCCGTCCATCAGCAGCACCTCGATGTCGTTGACCAGGTCGGCGCAATCCATCTGGATCGCCTGGGCCACATAGTCAGCGGTGCTGGTCATGGTGCCGACAAGGATCTTGAGCTTCATCAGGGGTCTCCAGGAAAGATGCAATAAATTGCTTGACGCAAATATGACAGGAAGTATACTGCAATCTTGATCCAGCGCAAACTTTCGTCCGATAAACCACCTCCCGCCATGCAAGCCCAGGCCGAAAACGATGCGAATGTCACGCTGAGCGAGCTGGGCGTGCGGGTGCGCGCCTGGCGCGCGCGCCGGGGCATGACGCGCAAGCAGCTGGCGACCGACTCCGGCCTGTCCGAGCGCTTCCTGGCCGACGTCGAAGGCGGCAAAGGCAATGTCTCGATCAACTCGCTGGAAGCGGCGGCCCGCGCCCTGAACATCACCATCCTGGAGTTGCTGCAGGACGCGCCGCGGCCTGCGCTGGCGCGCACCCAGGCGCTGCTCGGGCGGCTGGACGACAACCAGCTGGAGCAGGCCCACACGCTGCTGGCCGGCACCTTCGGCCTGGGCGACGCGCAGGGCCGCGAGCGGCGGATCGCCCTGATCGGCTTGCGCGGCGCCGGCAAATCGACCCTGGGCGCGCAACTGGCGGCGCACCGCGGCGTGCCCTTCATCGAGCTGGACCGCGAGATCGAGCGTGAAGCCGGCACCAGCATGAACGAGATCCTGCTGCTGCACGGCCAGGCCGGCTACCGCCGCTACGAGCGCCGTGCGCTGTTCCGGATCGCCGAAGACCATGCCGATGGCGTCGTCATGACCACCGGCGGCAGCATCGTCAGCGAGCGAGAGACCTTCGACCTGCTGCAAAGCCGTTTCTACTGCGTCTGGCTCAAGGCCAGCCCGGAGGAACACATGAGCCGCGTGGTCGCCCAGGGCGACATGCGGCCGTTCGATTCGACCCGTGGCGCCACCAGCGAGGCGATGGAAGACCTGCGCCGCATCCTGGCCAGCCGCGAAGCCCTGTATGCCCGAGCCGATGCCGTGGTGGATACCGCCGCCCGGAGCGTGAAGCAATCCCTCAAAGACCTGGAACGCGCCGTCGCGCTGGAGAAACAATGAATGCAATGACCGAACCCCTGCTGTTCAAGCAGGGCGAGCGCGAGCTGGTGAGCTTCGCCACCCAGCCCTCCAACTACCAGCACTGGACGCTGAGCGTAGAAGGCGACGTGGCGCGCCTGAAGCTGGACATCAACGAGGACGGCGGCATCAAGCCGGGCTACAAGCTCAAGTTGAACAGCTACGACCTGGGCGTGGACATCGAGCTGCACGACGCCATCAACCGGGTGCGCTTCGAGCATCCCGCCGTGAAAGTGGTGGTGTTCGAATCCGGCAAGGAAAAGATCTGGTGCTCGGGCGCCAACATCTACATGCTGGGCCTGTCGACCCACGGCTGGAAGGTGAACTTCTGCAAGTTCACCAACGAGACCCGCAACGGGCTGGAAGACTCCTCCCGCAACGACGGCCTGAAGTCGATCGCCGCCGTGACCGGCGCCTGCGCCGGCGGCGGCTACGAGCTGGCGCTGGCTTGCGACCGCATCGTGATGGTGGACGACCGCTCGTCGACCGTCAGCCTGCCCGAAGTGCCGCTGCTCGGCGTGCTGCCCGGCACCGGCGGCCTGACGCGTGTCACCGACAAGCGCAAGGTGCGGCGCGACCTGGCCGACATCTTCTGCACCACCAGCGAGGGCGTGCGCGCCGATCGCGCGAAGGACTGGAAGCTGATCGACGCGCTGGCCAAGCCGCAGCAGTTTGCGCAACTGGTGGCGCACGAGGTCGATGCCTTGCGCGCGCAGTCGACGCGCAACGGCACCAGGGGCATCGCACTCACGCCGTTGCAGCCGACGATCAATGAGCAGGGCTATCACTACAGCACGGTGGACGCGCAGGTGAACCGCGAGACGCGGATCGCCACCATCACCGTCAGCGCCCCCGTCGCCCACATCGAATCGACGCCGCAAGCGATCGAAGCGGCCGGCGCCAACTGGTGGCCGCTCAAGCTGACGCGCGAACTGGACGACCTGATCCTGAACCTGCGCACCAATGAACCCGAAACCGGCACCTGGGTGATCCAGACCCGTGGCGACGCCAACAAGGTCATGGCGGCCGACGCCGTGCTGGAACAGCACAAGGCCCACTGGCTGGTGCGCGAAACCATCGGCGCATTGCGCCGGACGCTGGCGCGGCTGGACGTGACCAGCCGATCGCTGATCGCGCTGGTCGACGCCGGCTCCTGCTTTGCCGGCACGTTCTACGAGCTGGCCCTGGCCTGCGACCGCATCTACATGCTGGACCTGCCGGACTCGCCGGACGCAGCTCCCTCGCTGCAGCTGAACGGCGCCAACTTCGGCCGCTATCCGGCGGTCAACGGCCTGACGCGCTTGCAAACCCGGTTCTGCGAGGACGAAGCCACCATCGCGCAGTTGAAGGGTGTGCTGGAGAGCCCGCTGCGCGCCGACCAGGCCCTGGCCTTGGGCCTGGTGACGCTGACGCCGGACGACATCGACTGGGACGACGAGATCCGCATCATGCTGGAGGAGCGCGCCTCGCTGTCGCCCGACGCAATGACCGGCTTGGAGGCATCGCTGCGCTTCCCCGGCAAGGAGACCATGGAGACGCGCATCTTCGGGCGCCTGTCGGCCTGGCAGAACTGGATCTTCATCCGCCCCAACGCCGTGGGAGAGGAAGGCGCCCTCAAGCTGTTCGGCACCGGCAAGAAGGCGAAATTCGACTGGAAACGGATTTGAAACCGTCGTTCCCGCGCAGGCGGGAACCCAGAGCATCCGGACGCCCTGGATCCCCGCCTCCGCGGGGATGACGTGGGCCCCATACCAAGACCAAGGAACATCATGACCGCCATCGACCTCCAATCCCTGATCCCCAACAACGTGCACCTCGGCGAGAACCGCCAGCTGCAGCGCGCGCTCGAGCACTGGCAGCCGGCGTTCCTGAACTGGTGGGACGAGATGGGCCCGAGCGACTTCAAGGCGCGCGAGGTGTACCTGCGCACCGCCGTCGGCGTGGATGCCCAGGGCTGGGCCAGCTACGGCTACACGCCGATGCCCGACTACCGCTGGGGCATCTTCCTGGCCGACAAGGAGGAGGGCCGCAAGATCGGCTTCGGCGACCACATGGGCGAGGACGTCTGGCAGGACGTGCCCGGCGAATACCGCAGCACCTTCCGCCGCCTGATCGTCACCCAGGGCGACACCGAGCCGGCTTCCGTCGAACAGCAGCGCCTGCTGGGCCACACCGCGCCGTCGCTGTATGACCTGCGCAACCTGTTCCAGGTGAACGTGGAGGAGGGCCGGCACCTGTGGGCGATGGTCTACCTGCTGCACGCCCACTTCGGCCGCGACGGCCGCGAAGAGGCGGAAGAACTGCTGATGCGCCACAGCGGCGACGCCGACAAGCCGCGCATCCTGGGCACCTTCAACGAGCCGATGGACAACTGGCTGTCGTTCTTCATGTTCACGTACTTCACCGACCGCGACGGCAAGTTCCAGCTCAAGAGCTTTGCCGAAAGCGCGTTCGATCCGCTGGCGCGCACCACCCGCTTCATGCTGACGGAGGAAGCGCACCACATGTTCGTGGGCGAGACCGGCGTCGGCCGCGTCATCAAGCGCACGCTGGAAGTGATGAAGGAGCTGGACACCGACGACGTCGCCACGCTGCGCGGTGCCGGCGTGATCGACCTGCCGACGGTGCAGAAATTCATGAACTTCTGGTTCACCAGTTCGCTGGACCTGTTCGGCTCGGAAGCCTCGTCCAACGCCGCCAACTATTTCAGCAACGGCATCAAGGGCCGTCCCGACGAGGCGAAGTTCACCGACCACGTCGAACGCGACACCGAGATGGCGATCCAGGTGCCGGACGGCAAGGGCGGCGTCAGGAACGAAACGATCTCGACGCGCAACGGCATGAACGAGATCACGCGGCTCGAGTACGTGAAGGACTGCAACATCGGCGTGACCCGCTGGAACATGGGCATCAAGCGCGCCGGCATCGACTTCGAGCTGAAGCTGCCGGCCACGCGCTTCCGGCGCCAGGTCGGAATGTGGGCCGGTGTCCCGACCGACCCCCTGGGCCAGCCGATCAGCCAGGCGGAATTCGACGCAAAGAAGGACAGCTGGCTGCCGACGCCGGCCGACATTGCTTTCGTCAAGAGCCTGATGCACCGTGTCACCGAGCCCGGCAAGATGGCCGGCTGGATCGCGCCGCCGGACCGCGGCATCAACGCCAATCCGGTGGAATACGAGTACGTGAAGCTGTAACCGCCGGTCGGCGCGGCGGGTGCGGCTAGAATAGCGGCTTCGGAGCGTAGCGCAGCCTGGTAGCGCATCTGGTTTGGGACCAGAGGGTCGTAGGTTCGAATCCTATCGCTCCGACCAATTCAGCCCGTGGGAGTCCATGGGCTTTTTGCTTTCTGACACGGTTGAAGACGGAACCTGCCGGTCATCGGCCTGTCCTACTGTGCAATGAAGAACACACCCCTCGCCCTTTTCTCCGCCTGCCTGCTGGCTGTCGTTTTGCCTTGCACCGGCGCTTTCGGCGGGACGGCGGCCGCTGTCGTCGCTGAACCTGCCGGGCGAGGCCCGCTCACCCTGACGTTCGAGGAGCAGTGGGAGCCTCGCACCGCAGCCACTGGCGTCTTCGGTGTCGTCTCCACCCACTTGTTGAAGGCGACCTTGGACGGATCCGATCCGCAGCAGGCCTGGGCTTCCAACGAGATCCGGGGCAAATGGGGCACGCTGCGCGCGCTGGACGGCTCGGTGCCCGGTCTGCCTGACGTGACCGGCCTGGGCCCGAACCCGAACTGGATGACGCGCGAAGGCAAGCTGTTCTTTCACGCGGCGCCGGCCACCGGCCAGGGCGGCGGGACCACCGGCGGCTTCGCGCTAATTTCGAAAGCCGCATTCCCGCGCTCGCGCCGCATCGTGCTGGAGGCCGACTTGGCGCTGACCAAAGGGTCTGAAAGTGCCTTCGTGGGGATCGCGCTGATCGCGGGAGAAGGCGACTACCGGGAGCTGGCCCTGTACCGGCGCGCCGACGGCAAGGTCATCACCGACACAATCGACCGGGTCGCGCCACTGCAGTCAACGGTGCTGGCCAGCCGCAAGACGGATGTCATCACGATGCGCATCGAGTACGACCCGGTGGCGGGCTTTCGCTATTACGCCAACGGCCAACTGGTGGGCACGGAAGCGCTGGACCAGTCCGGCGGCCGGTTCTCCGCCGATCCCAATGTCGGCCTGTACTTCACCGGCAACTGCGGCGTGAAGGACGCGTTCGTCGAGGGTTTCGTCGGGCCGTTGCGAGTCTGGGTTGGCGAAGCGGCGTCAGTGACCGCGACCAGCGGGGCCCCGGACTGAGGCCTTGAGGAAAGCTGTCAAAATCGCTTGCTTCTGCCCGTAGCTCAGTTGGATAGAGCACTCGCCTTCTAAGCGAGTTGTCGGGGGTTCGATTCCCTCCGGGCAGACCAGCGCCAATGAGCTGATCTGAGCCTCAGTGGCTGGCGATGAAGCCGGGCGGAACTTCGCCGGTGTATTCCAGTTCGCGCGTGGCCTGGTAGGACAGCGCGAATCCGATCGGCTGGGTGGCTTCCTCCGTCAGGTGGCCGACCAGGCCGGCCGTGCGGGCCACGATCGGGACGCCACGCAGCGCGGACAGCGGAAAGCCGACACCGAGCAGCACCGCCGGAATCGCGGCCGAGACATTGAGCTTGAGTTCCTTGCCGACAACTTCAGGGATTACTGTCTCGACCACTTCGGCGATCTCCACGAAGCGCAGGTTGGCGCCAGCCTCGCGAGCGACGGTGAAGAGCGCATCGACGCGCGGGTCGCGGTCCTTGTGCAAGGGGTGGCCGTAGCCGGCGATGGCGCGTTTGGCTTCGCGCCACTCACCGACAACCGAGCGCGCAGCCGCCTTCAGGTCGCCGTCGCCGGCCCGGCGATCGATCTCGTCGAACAGTCGACCGGCAGTTTCCGACGCGCCGAGGATGACCGAGCCGCAGCCCAGGATGCCGGCGGCGACCGCGCCCTGCAGCGCGTCCGGCGCGGCAGCATAGGTCATGCGGCTCGCCTGCACGCTCGGCACCAGGCCGTGTTCGGCGATCGCGACCAGCGTCGCATCCAGCACGCGGGACGCGGCCGGCCCGGGCATTGCGCCGGTGACCAGGAGAAAGAAGTAATCGGTGAACGAGACCTTGCCGATCAGGTCCTGGCACAGGTCCTTTCCGCGCACGACGATGGTGTGCTCATTGGCCGTGCAGATCGCTGACTTCGGCTGCGTTTCCTTGCCAATCTTCATTGTGTGTTCCTTCGAAATTGCCCGTCGGGCGGGGATGGTTCAGCGAGCTGCGGGCTCAGGCGCAGTCAAGGAGCATAAAGTGATCGTGTCAACGACAGAAATGATAAATATGGATGGCGATCAGTGATCGCATCGATGGTCCAGGCAGTTGCCGGATGGCTGCTCCATTCGCACCAGCCGCCGTCAAACACGCTGATGCCGTCCCAATTCCTCAACCAGGCATACAAGAGTGCCAGGGAGGCTCAGCGTCCTTCTTCGAGTACGTAACCCAGGCCGCGCAGGGTACGGATCGCCACCCCGCTGCTGACCATCTTCTTGCGCAGCCGCGAGATGAACGCCTCCAGCGCGTTGTCGCCCAGCGCATCGTCGGCTTCCGACAGCTTGCCCGACAGCTTGCGCTTGCTGACCACCCGGCCAGGCGGCGTCATCAGTTCCCACAGCACCTCGAACTGGCGAGCCGGCAGGTCCCAGGGCTGGCCGGCCAGGAAGAAGCGGCGAGCCCGCCGGTCGAGCGTTAACTCGCCGACGTCGACGCGATCGTCGGTGCTGCTGGCCCGCCGCACCAAAGCGCGCAGCCGCGCTTCCACTTCCGCCAGGTCGAACGGCTTGCCCAGGTAATCGTCGGCGCCGGCATCGAGGCCGGCGATGCGCTCCTCTGTTCGATCCCGCGCCGTCAGCACCAGCACCGGAGTGCGGTCACCGCGCGAGCGGGCCTCGCGTAAAACGGCAAGTCCATTGCCCAGGGGGCTGCACTCGCTGCCCGAATGCGGCAGGTTCAGGTCCAGCAGCACGGCGTCGAAGGGCTTGTCCTGCCACTGGTGACGGGCTTCGTCGATCGTCGTGGCCTGGTCGACGCGGTGGCCGGCATCCCGCAGGCTGCGCAACATCAATGTGCGCAACACGTCATCGTCTTCCGTCACCAGGATTCGCATGATCTCGCTTGGTTAAATAGCTGTGTCAGGGGCTGGCAGATCGTAGTGCCGCCCTCTGGAAAAATTGCGGACTGCCGTGATGAAAACTGTTTTCCACTATTGGCTGAACAGACTCTGACTCTAACTCTTGTCCGTCCGCGCGGGTCCGCTGGGAGATGTCGCGGGCCGAGATGTTCATCGAGCCCAGAAAGGCGGACGGTCCGTCCCGGAATCGACACACGACAGCGACAGTACTGCTCGCCGTGCTGCCGAGCTTCCCGCCGATCTACCGGGTCAAGAGCGACACCATGTGCTTTGCGCGAGCGCGTCGACTCGTTCCTGCGCTGACGGTTCAGAACTGCGTCCAGGTGGCCTCGGGCTGCGCCGTGTTGGCGCGCGCCACAGCGAGCAGGTCGGTCGGCGCCGGCGCAGGTCGGATCCGGATCGGCTTGCGTGCTGTCGCCGTGACGCTGCGATTGGCGCCTGTCGACCTGGCGTGCTGGATTGCGTCGCCGTGGGAAGCTTCGTGGCTGCCCAGCTTGAACCTGGCCACCGTGTCCAGCAGCGCGCCGGACTGGGCTTTCATCGATTCGGTGGCGGCTGAGGCTTCTTCGACCAGCGACGCGTTCTGCTGCACCACCAGCTCCATCTGCGTCACCGCCCCATTCACGTGACCGATGCCGGTGCTCTGCTCCTGGCTGGCGGCGGCAATTTCCGCGATCAGGTCGCTGACGCGTTTGACCGAGTCCACGATCTCACCCATGGTCTGTCCGGCGGCGTCCACCAGTTTTGTGCCGGCCTCCACCTTGGTGACGGAATCGCCGATCAGGCCCTTGATTTCCTTGGCCGCTCCCGCGCTGCGCTGCGCCAGGTTGCGCACTTCGGCCGCCACGACGGCAAAGCCCCGTCCCTGTTCGCCGGCGCGCGCCGCTTCCACAGCCGCATTCAAGGCCAGGATGTTGGTCTGGAACGCGATCCCGTCGATGACGCTGATGATGTCGGCGATCCTCCTGGAGGAGTCGGCGATGTCGGTCATGGTGCTGACCACCTGGCCGACCACCGCGCCGCCCCTGCGCGCGACGTCCGATGCGCTGATCGCCAGTTGGCTGGCCTGGAGGGCGTTGGCTGCGTTCTGGGTGACGGTCACCGTGAGCTGCTCCATCGCGCTGGCAGTTTCCTCCAGCGTGGCTGCCTGTTCCTCGGTGCGCTGCGACAGGTCCAGGTTGCCCTGTGCGATCTGGGCGCTGCTGTCGGCGACCACCCGGGCGCCACTGGCCACGTCGCTCACCAGTTCTCGCAGGGCCTGCGCCATCCGGCCGACGGCGTAGAGCAGGCTGCTGTTGTCCCCGGGCCGGGTCACGACGTCGACGTCGAGGTCGCCGCGGGCGACGCGGTCGACGATCTCCGCCGCGTACGACGGCTCGCCGCCCAGGGGTTTCATGACCTCGCGATGGATCAGCCACACCAGCACCGCGAACAGCAGCAGCAATTCCACCGTGGTGCGCACCACCAGCATGACGCGGCCGGCGGCAGCTGCTTCCCGCACCGGTTCGTCGGTCAGCGCGACCAGCACCGTGCCGACCACTTCGTTACCGGCCCTGGACGTCGCGCTGCTGGTCACCAGGCCGTCGCCTGCGCCGTCCCCTGTCGCCTTGAGAACCTTGCCTTCCTTGTCGCGAATCTCCACCCGCCTGACCGACGGATTTTTCGAAAAGGTCGCGACGACGGCATCGAGCGAATTGGTCTCGAAGGTGAACAGCGCATTTGCGCTGCTGTCTGCCAGCAGTTCGGCCACCTAGCGGGCCTGGCGCTGGATCCCCTGATGCAGTGCCGCCTGTTCGCTGCGACCGCTGAAGTAGGCCGACAAGGATGAGACCACCAGCAAGGCCACGCTGACCAGCGCGGCGAAACGGACGATCAGCCGTCGCCGACCGGCGATGGCCTGGCGGCCCGACGCAGCCGGAGCATGTGTTTTCATTGCCTTACTTTCGCGGCACCAAGCCACCGCTGGCGAGGATCCGGCTGCCCTCCGCGCTCCTGGCGAATTCCAGCAATTCCTTGACGGCGCCTTGCGGCTCACCCCGCGTCACGACGGCAAAGTCCTTCACCAGGCGGTACTTGCCTGTGGTCACCGCGTCCGCGGTCGGCTCCACGCCGTCGAGCGCCAGTGCCTTGAGCCGGCCCTGGGACTTCAGCACGGCCTCGTATGACGCGAGTCCGATGGCCGTCGGCCGCGCGGCCAGCGCCGAGGTCATGCCGCCGCCGCTGGAGAGGACGACTACGTCGCCGCTCTCCTTCAAGCCCTTGTAGCAGCCGACCTGGTCTCTCAGCGCCTCCTTGTCGCTGTCGTCCTCGTTGCGTGTCAGCGGCACGATCGGGACATCGGCACCGCCGACCAGCTTCCACGACTTGATGGCGCCGCTGTAGATGCCGCACAACTGGGCTGCGCTGAGTCCGTTGACGGACAGGCTGCTGCTGGCAGCGATCACGACCGGCATCACGGCCAGTTGCCGGTACACGACAGCCCCTTTCTCGTTGTCTTTCAGCGGTCGCCCGGTCAGCCCCACAGCCAGCCGGCCGGCTTCCACGCCCTTGATGCCGCCGCCGGAGCCCAGGCTGTTGGTCATGAACTCGATGCCCTGCGGGCCCTTCTTCGCCTCGTAGGCGCGAGCCAGTTCCTGCATCATCGGCACCATCGAGCCGGCGCCGCCAACCACGACCTTGCCTTGTCCGAAGCAGGGGCTTGCGAGCGCCAGCAGGCCGGCGGCGGTCCAGCCCCAGGCCAGGCGCTTTCGGTGGGGTTGTCGTGCGATGGCCGATCCGGCGTGGGCGCTGCGAATGGCTGCGGTCTGGTTGGGGGAACGGGGCATCGTCTTCTCCTGTGATCTGCCAGGGAGATTCGTTGATTTTGCGTTTTGTTGCAATCAGAAATGTCTGGTTACAACCCAGCGGAAGCTGACTTGCGTGACTTCCTGCACGGCCGACGGCCGGGGTTTCCCACGGTCGGCTACATCAATGGAGGACACGGTGGCACACCGGCCGGTGGCGGCAGGTGGCAGGCGGCGCGACCGCATCGGCATGGCGGCGATGGCCACTGCTCCCTTATATTGACGGGTGCTCCCGCAGTCCCCCGGACCCGGAAAGGTGCCCGCCATGCGTACGATCCCAGCTGCCATCGGCAAATATGTTGTCCAGCGGGAAATCGGCCGCGGGGCCAGCAGCACGGTCTACCTGGGCTACGACCCGTTCCACCGCCGCCAGGTGGCCATCAAGCAGATCCACGGCCACCTGCTGACCGACCCGGACCAGCTGGCCCGCTACCGCCGCCACCTGCACAAGGAAGCAGCCGTCTCGGGCAAGCTCAACCACCCGCACATCGTCCGGCTGCTCGACGCCGACGTCGACGCCGACCCGCCTTACCTGGTGCTCGAGTACGTGGACGGGCAGTCGCTGTCCTCCTTCACGGCGGTCGAGCGCGCGCTGTCGGTGCCTCAGGTGCTGGACCTGGCCTTCAAGTGCTGCGGTGCGCTCGAGCACGCCAACGAGAACGGGCTGGTGCACCGCGACATCAAGCCGGCCAACCTGATCCTGCAGTCCAACGGCGTGGTCAAGGTGACGGACTTCGGCACCGCGCTGTCCCTGAGCGCCGACACCACGCAGGTGATGGGCCTGGTCGGCTCGCCCTCGTACATGTCGCCGGAGCAGGTGCGGGAGCAGGACTGCACCTACCAGAGCGACATGTTCTCGCTGGCGGTGGTGGTGTACGAGCTGCTGACCGGGCGCAAGCCGTTCGACGGCGAGACGGATTTCGCGACCATGTACAAGATCACCACGGTCCAGCCATCGCCGCCCAGCCTGCTGCGGGCCGACCTGCCGGCCGCGGTCGACGCCGTGGTGATGCAGGCGCTGGAGAAACAGCCAGATGCCCGTTATTCGCGGTGGAGCGACTTCGCCGACGCGCTGCTGTCGGTCAGCCGGAGCATGCCGGCGCGCCGCGCAGCCGAGCGCGAGGGCGAGCGCTTCGCCGAACTGCGGGGCTTGTCCTTCTTTTCCGAATTCCACGATCCGGCCTTGTGGGAAACATTGCGGCTGGCCACGCTGAACACCTTCGCCCGCGGCAGCGTGCTGATGCGCGAAGGCGATCCGGGCGACTCGTTCTTCGTCATCCTGCGGGGCAAGGTGACGGTGAGCAGGAATGCCTGGCAGCTCGCCACGCTGCCATCGGGCGTGACATTGGGCGAGATGACCTACCTGCACCCGGACAACCCGGTGCGCAGCGCCACCGCCGTTGCCGGTTCGGACGTGCTGGCGCTGGAAATCCGCAACGAGGCCCTGCGGCACGGCTCCGAGGAGTTGCAGACCAGCTTCGACAAGGCCTTCATCAAGCTGCTGGTGAACCGGCTCATCGACACCACGGCCCAGGTCGGCAGCTGGGACATCCTGGGCGAGGGCGGCGGGCGGCCGCCCGCGGCGTGAGCGGGAAGTCACACAACGGTGCAGTTCTTTACGCCCGCTTGACCGCATTTGCGACTTTTGCCTACAGGCTCCGGTCAGGTTGCGACTCAACAATTAGCCACTTTGTTCGCTGTGCCTGGTCGCAGCCGAGTCGTGCAACTAACCGGAGACTACTTCCATGAACCTCAAACTCAAATCCGCCATCGGCATTGCCGCCGTCGTCCTCGGCGCCCAGGCCATGGCCCAGGTTACCTTCTACGAAGGTGAGGGCTTCCGTGGCCGCGCCTTCACCACCGACAAGCGCGTCGGCGATTTCGGCCGCTTCGGTTTCAACGATCGCGCCCGGTCGGTGATCGTGGACAGCGGCCGCTGGGAAGTCTGCGAGGACAACCGGTTCGAAGGCCGTTGCGTCGTGCTGCGCAAGGGCAGCTACGACTCGTTGCAGCGCATGGGCCTGAGCGACAGCATTTCCTCGGTGCGGCCGCTGGAACGCAACCGTGGGGTGCCGCAGGCCGTGGTGGCCCCCGAGCCGCTGCCGGCGCCGACCTATGAATACCGTCGCCGTCCCAACGAGCGTGTGTACGAAGCGCCCATCACCTCGGTGCGCGCCGTGGTCGGTCCGCCGAACCAGCGTTGCTGGATGGAGCGCCAGCAGGTGCAGGCAGCCCCGCAGGGCCAGACCAATGTCGGCGGCGTGCTGCTCGGCGGCCTGATCGGTGGCGTGCTGGGCCACCAGGTCGGTGGCGGGTCCGGCAAGGACCTGGCGACCGTGGCCGGTGCCGTCGGCGGCGCCGTGGTCGGCAACAACATCGCCGGTGGCGGCTCGGTTGGCCCGATTGGCCGCG
This sequence comes from Burkholderiales bacterium, assembly GCA_038244915.1. Lineage (GTDB taxonomy): Bacteria > Pseudomonadota > Gammaproteobacteria > Burkholderiales > Burkholderiaceae_C > Ramlibacter. Next base: position 48,304 of record JBBRSZ010000021.1, read on the forward strand.
ACGTCCAGCGCTGCGAAACCACCCAGAACGAGACCCCGGCGTACTGGGACGTGACCTACAACTACCGCGGCACCGAGAACCACGTGCAGATGTCGGCCCCGCCGCAGGGCAACACGATCTTCGTGAACGCCAACGGCCTGCCGCGCCAGTAAGCGGCGCGCCGGGCGGCGCCGGGCCTGCGGGCTCAGCGCCGCTGGTACTGCGTCTTGCCGAACAGGATCTCGCGTTCCTTGTCGTCGCGGATCGGCTTGCGCAGCTCCGCCAGCACCTTGACGCCCCGCTGCACCGCCGGCCGGGCGTCGATCGCGTTGAACCACTGCTCCAGGTGCGGATAGTCCGACAGCGTGATGCCCTGGTTCTGCCAGCTGCGCAGCCACGGGAAGGTGGCGATGTCGGCGATCGAATATTCCTTGCCGCCCAGATAGGGGCTGCGCGCCAGCCGCCGGTCGATCACCGAGTACAGGCGCTTGGCTTCGTTGCTGTAGCGATCGATCGCGTAGGGAATTTTTTCCGGCGCGTACAGCCGGAAGTGGTGGGCCTGGCCCAGCATCGGGCCGACGCTGCCCATCTGGAACATCAGCCACTGCAGCACCTCGAACCGCTCCCGGTCGCCCCTGGGCAGGAACTTGCCGGTCTTGCCGGCCAGGTAGACCAGGATCGCGCCGGATTCGAACAGCGAGATCGGCTTGCCGTCCGGCCCATCGGGGTCGGTGATGGCAGGAATCTTGTTGTTCGGGCTGATGGCCAGGAAATCGGGCTTGAACTGGTCGCCGGCCCCGATGTCCACGGGGACCGCGTGGTACGGCAGCGCGCACTCTTCCAGCATCACGTGAACTTTGTGGCCGTTGGGCGTGGGCCAGGTGAACACTTCGATCATCGGGATCCTCTTGCTTTCGGGTTTGAACAATAATGAGACTTTAGGTCAAACCCCCGCCGCATGTTCGAGCGCATCAAGAAGGCTTTCTCCCGCGATCCCAAGGAGGACGCCAGGGAAACCGTCGGCCCGCCGTCGCAGATGGCTGGCGGTGCCATGTCGGAATGGGCGTCCACGCGCGGCTTCGGTTTTTCCGCCAGCGATGCCGGCGGGGCGCTGGGACTGGAGGGCCGGATCCGCGGCAAGCGCTGGCGCATGGAACTGGGGCGTCCGAGCCGCAACTTCATCCGGGGCGAGGAACTGCGCGGCCGCGCCGAGCTTGGCATCGACGAAGACGCCGCCGTGCTGGTGCTCAATCGACCGCTGAAGGAGGCGCTGGACAAGCAGGCCTATTCGATCTACACGGACCACCTGCAAACCTCGGTCGATCCCAATCTGCCCGAGGAAATGCGCTGGCTGGCGATCTATGACGAGGTCGGCTGGGAAGCGCTGCCGGAGCCGTTCTGGAAGCGCTACGCGGTGCTGGCGGACCGGCGCGAGAACGCGCTGGCATGGATCGACGACGCCCTGGCCAAGACATTGATGGACTGGCCCACACCCGGACCGACCGCCGAGACGCCGTTCATGCTGATGCTGCTGCGCGGCAAGGGCTACCTGCGGATGGAGTACCAGCCGCCCAACATGGCGACGCTGCAGCACGCGGCCCTGATCTTCACCACCGCCTGCGAATCGGCGCTGGAGGGGCTGTCCACACCGGTCAATCGCGTGTGACCCCCAAGCCCATCGACATTGCGCCGCTGCCGGACGACCTGCCGCGGCCCGGCGGCCATTACAGCCACGCCGTGCGTGCCGGCGGCTTCGTGTTCGTGGCTGGCCAGTTGCCGGTGGCGCCGGACGGCCGCAAGCTGAACGACGCGCCGTTCGAGGCGCAGGCGCGCCAGGTGCTGGACAACGTGGCCGCCGCCCTGCGCAGCGCCGGCAGTTCGATCGACCGGCTGGTGCAGGTGCGCGTCTACGTCACCGAGATCGAGGACTGGCCCGCATTCGACGCGATTTACGCCGCCTGGGCCGGCAGCGCGCGGCCGGCGCGCGCCGTCGTGCCGGTGCCGCGCCTGCACTACGGCTTCCGGATCGAGGTCGAGGCGACGGCGCTGGCCTGAGTGCCGCCGCCGCGCGATCAGCCGCCGCGCGTGATGGCGGGCTGGGTGTCCTTGCCGTAGCTGCCGTACTTGCCCAGCTCCCACTTGGCGATCGCGTTGCGGTGCACTTCGTCCGGGCCGTCGGCGAAGCGCAGGGTGCGGGCGTTGGCGTAGGCCGAGGCCAGCGGAAAGTCGTCGCTGACGCCGCCGCCGCCGTGCACCTGCATCGCCCAGTCGATCACCTGGCAGGCCATGCTGGGCGCCACCACCTTGATCATCGCGATCTCGTTCTTGGCGACCTTGTTGCCGGCCACGTCCATCAGCCAGGCGGCCTTGAGCGTGAGCAGGCGCGCCATGTCGATCTTGCAGCGCGCCTCGGCGATCCGCTCCTGCGTCACGGTCTGCTGCGCCACCGTCTTGCCGAACGCCACGCGCGCGGAGGCGCGCTTGCACATCAATTCGAGTGCGCGCTCGGCCAGGCCGATCAGGCGCATGCAGTGGTGGATCCGGCCCGGGCCGAGGCGGCCCTGGGCGATCTCGAAGCCGCGGCCTTCGCCCAGCAGGATGTTGGACACGGGCACCCGAACGTCGTCGAAGAACATCTCGACGTGGCCGTGCGGCGCGTCGTCGTAGCCGAACACGTTGAGCGGCCGCACGATGCGCACGCCCTTGGTGTCCGCCGGCACCAGCACCATGCTCTGCTGCGAGTGGCGCGGCGCATCCGGGTCGGTCTTGCCCATGGTGATGAAGATGGCGCAGCGCGGGTCGGCGGCGCCGGAGATCCACCACTTGTGGCCGTTGATCACGTACTCGTCGCCCTGGCGCTCGATCCGGGTGGCGATATTGGTGGCGTCCGAGGAGGCCACCTCCGGCTCGGTCATGGCGAACGCCGAACGGATCTGGCCTTCCAGCAGCGGCTTGAGCCAGCGCGCCTTGTTTTCCTCCGAGCCGTAGCGGGCGATGGTTTCCATGTTGCCAGTGTCGGGCGCCGAGCAGTTGAACACCTCGGACGACCACGGCACGTGGCCCATGATCTCGGCCAGCGGCGCGTATTCCTGGTTGGTCAGGCCAGCGCCCTCATAGCCCGACGCCGACGCGCTGTCGACCGGCAGGAACAGGTTCCACAGGCCGGCCGACCGGGCCTTGAGCTTGAGCTTTTCGATCGTCTGCAGCGCGCTCCAGCGCTTGCCGGCCGCGGTGTTGGCCAGCAGTTCATCCTTGTAGGCATGCTCGGCCGGGTAGATGTGGTCGTCCATGAACTTCAGCAGCTTCGCCTGAAGCTCCTTGGTCTTGGGTGAGTAGTCGAAGTCCATGGGGTCTCTCCTGTGGTGCAAATCGGTGGTCAGGCCTGCCGGGCGAATTTCCACGCCAGTTCGGCCATCGGGCGGGCGCCGGCGCCGGAAGCGACGGCCTGGGCGCTCGACGCGGTGCCGGCTTCCACGCGCTTGGCGATGCCTTGCAGGATCGCAGCGATGCGGAACATGTTGTAGGCCATGTAGAAGCTCCAGTCAGCCTTGAGCGCCTCGGGCGTGGTCAGGCCGGTGCGCTCGCAGTAGCGGCGGATGTACTCGGCTTCGGACGGGATGCCGAGCGCCGCGATGTCCAGCCCGCCGATGCCGCGCGACATCTGGTGCGGGATGTGCCAGGCCATGCAGTGGTAGCTGAAGTCGGCCAGCGGATGGCCCAGCGTCGACAACTCCCAGTCCAGCACCGCGATCACCCGCGGCTCGGTCGCGTGGAACATCAGGTTGTCCAGGCGGAAGTCGCCATGCACGATCGAGACCTTGCTCTCGTCGCGGGCGCTGGCCGGCATGTTGGCCGGCAGCCATTGCATCAGCTGGTCCATCTCCGGGATCGGCTGGGTGATGGAAGCCAGGTACTGCTTGCTCCAGCGGCCGATCTGGCGGTCGAAGTAGTTGCCCGGCTTGCCGTAACCGGCCAGGCCGCGCTCGGCGAACTTGACGGTGTGCAACGCCGCGATCACGCGGTTCATCTCGTCGTAGATGTCGGCGCGCCCGGCGCGCGTCATGTCTGGCAGCGACTGGTCCCACAGCACCCGGCCCTGCATGAACTCCATGATGTAGAAGGCGCGGCCGATCACGCCTTCGTCCTCGCACAGGCAGTACATCGTGGGCACCGGCACATCGGTGCCGGCCAGGCCGCGCATGACCGCGAATTCGCGCTCCACCGCATGGGCCGAGGGCAGCAGCTTGGCGACCGGGCCAGGCTTGGCCCGCATCACGTAGCTGCGGCCGGGCGTGAGCAGCTTGTAGGTCGGGTTGGACTGGCCGCCCTTGAACATCTCCAGCGTGAGCGGGCCGGCAAAACCGGGCAGGTTGCTTTCCAGCCAGGCGGTCATCGCCGCGATGTCAATGGCGTGCTGGTCAGACACCGGCTTGGTGCCGACGAAGTGGTCGTAGTTGCTCATGATCGGGATTAGCCTTCGGATTCGCTGATGCGCAGCAGGGCGTCGCGGTTGCGCACCATCAGCCCGGCGGGCTCGATCCGGATCGCTCCTTCGCGCTCCATCGCCTTGAGCTCCTGGTTGACGCGCTGGCGGGAAGCACCGAGAAGCTGGGCCAGCTCCTCCTGCGCCAGCTGCAGGCCGATCCGCATCTCGCTGCCGTCCGCCAGCGAGGGCACGCCGTAGCTGCGCACCAGGTGCAGCAGCTGCTTGGCCAGACGGGCTCGCAGCGGCAAGGTATTGAGATCTTCCACCAGGCCGAACAGCTGCCGGATGCGCCGCGCATGCAGCCGCAGCATCGCCTCGTATAGCTCGACGTGGCTGGACAGGATCTTGCGGAAATCGGCTTTGGCCACGCACAGGATGGTGCTGTCTCCATGGGCATAGGCATCGTGCGTGCGGCGGTCGCCGTCGAAGATCGCTACGTCGCCGAACCAGATGCCCGGCTCCACGTACGCGAAGGTGATCTGCTTGCCCGAGATCGAGGTCGAGCTCACCCGCACCGCACCCTTTGCGCAGGCGATCCAGTCCTCCGGCGGGTCGCCCCGGGCGGCGATCAGCTCGCCGTCCTTGAAGCGTTTGACGTAGGCGCATCGGAGAATGTCGTGGCGCAGCGATGGGGAGAGTGAGGAGAACCAGCGACCGGTATTGATCGCCTCGCGTTCCTCGATGGTAAGAATGGGATCGTCCATTTGCCTGTCGTTTGAGTGACTGCGTGTCCCATGCATTGTCGCGCCGGGGACTGTGGCGCCGGCTCAGGGTTGTCACCCGAGCGCCGGCGCATGATCCTGTTTCGGCTTACTGGTAGCGCGGCTTTTCTTTGGCCAGGAAGGCGGCGATGCCGGCGCCGGCGTTCGGATGGTGCAGGTTGCGCACGAAATGGTCGCGCTCCGCGCCCAGCTGGGCGCTGAAGCTGGCGCTGGCCGCCTCGGCCACCAGCTCCTTCACGCTGGCCAGCACGTTGGGGGCCCGCGCATTGAGCTTGCCGGCCAGTTCCAGCGCTGCCGCCAGCGCGCCGCCGGCCGGCGCCAGCTGGTTCACCAGCCCCAGCGCGTGCAGCCGCTGCGGCGCGATCCGCTCGCCGCACATCAGCAGTTCGTTGACCAGCTGGCGCGGCAGGGCGCGCGCCAGGCTCCAGCTGGCGCCGCCGTCGGGGGACAGGGCGACGTTGCTGTAGGCCATGACGAACACCGCGTTGTCGGCTGCCACGATGAAGTCGCAGGCCAGCGCCAGCGAGAAGCCGGCGCCGGCAGCCGCCCCTTCGACCGCGGCAATCACCGGCTTGGGGAAAGTGCGGATCGCCTCCATCCAGCTGTGCAGGCCCTCGATCGACTGGGCCTGGACCTCGGGCGGCTGCTCGCGGTTGGCCAGCAGCCGCTGCAGGTTGCCGCCGGCGCTGAAGGTGGTGCCTGCGCCGGTGATGACCACGCTGCGGATCTCTGGATTGGACTCGGCCACGCTCAGCGCCTCGACGCCGGCCGCGTACATTTCCGGACCCAGCGCGTTGCGGTGTTCGGGGTTGCTCAGCGCCAGCACCATGGTCTGGCCGTGGCTGGTGCTCTTCAATTCCGCCGTCATCAGGACTCCTCGTGAAGCAGGGACAGCCCGATGGCGCCGCGCCTGCGCAGCCACGGACTCGGGCGGTAGCGCGGGTCGCCGTACACAGTCTGCATGTTGAACAGCACTTCCAGGATGTTGGTCGGGCCCCAGCGGTTGCCCATCGCCAGCGGACCGAGTGGATAGCCCAGCCCCAGCGTCACGGCCGTCTCCAGGTCCCCGGGGCTGCAGATGCGCTGCTGGCAGATGTCAGCGGCGATGTTGACGATGCTCGCCACCACCCGTTGCGTGACGAAGCCGCCGGAGTCGCGGATCACGCTGACCGGTTTGCCGTCGCGCGCGAGCAGGGCGTGCGCCGCGTCGCGCATGTCGGCGCGGGTGGCCGGGTTGGTGGCGATCACGCGCCGCCTGGTGGCCGCGTCGTCGATCAGCATGTCGATGCCGATGGTCCGGGCCGGATCGAGCCGTTCGACCACGGCGACCGTGGTGACGTCGAAACCCAGTGGCGCCACCAGCGTCAGCGCATGCAGCGAGGGCGACTGCCCGGTCTCGATCGTCGCGCCCAGGTCCTTGAGCAGCTGGTACAGCTCGGAGCGGCGCGCGGCGCGGGTGGAGACCCAGACCGGTGGCAGCTCGCCCACTTGCGGCGCCGCCGGCTCGGCCGGCACCTGCGCCTTGCCATCGACGTAGCGGTAGAAGCCTTCGCCGGACTTGCGGCCGACCATGCCGCCGGCCAGCCGCTGCGCCGTGATGACGCTGGGACGGTAGCGCGGCTCTTCGTAATATTGGCGGTAGATCGACTCCATCACCGGGTGCGAGACGTCCAACGCCGTCAGGTCCATCAACTCGAATGGTCCCAGTTTGAAGCCGACCTGGTCTTTGAGGATCCGGTCGATGGTGGCGAAATCGGCGATGCCTTCACCGACGATCCGCAGCGCCTCGGTGCCGTAGCCGCGACCCGCATGGTTGACGATGAAGCCAGGGGTGTCCTGCGCCAGCACCGGGGTATGGCCCATTTCGCGGGCGAATGCAGACAGGCCCTGGCAGACGGCCGGGTCGGTCTTGAGGCCGGCGATGACCTCGACCACCTTCATCAACGGCACCGGATTGAAGAAGTGATAGCCGGCAAAGCGCCCTGGACTGCGCATGCCGGCGGCGATGGCCGTCACCGACAGCGAGGAGGTGTTGGTCGCCAGCACCGCATCGGGCCGGACCACCTGCTCGAGCTCGGCGAACAGCGCGCGCTTGGCGTCGAGCCGCTCGACGATCGCCTCGATCACCAGGTCGCAATCGGCCAGCTCCGGCAGGCCCTGCGCCAGCAGCAGGCGGCCCTTGCACGCCTGCACCGCGGCCGCGTCCATGCGGCCCTTCTCGAGCAGCCGGTCCCATTGCAGGAACAGGTCGTCGCGAGCGCGCGACAGGGCCTGCGGCTGCATGTCGAACAGCCGGACGGTGCTGCCGGCCTGGGCCGCGATCTGCGCGATGCCGCGCCCCATGGCCCCGGCTCCAGCGACGCCGACAGTGCGGTAGGTTGTTTGCATGCGCTGAATTATCGCGTAGCCTGCGGGCCAGTCGCGGCCTGTGCTGTGCCAGAATTCCACCCCATCCATGTCGATTCACCAACCCTTTCGCAGGGGACTGATTGCCTGCGTCCTCCTGTCCACTGCGCTTAGCAGCGTGGCGCTGACGCTCGGACGCAGCCGCGGGGTCGCGCTGGTCGGCCGCACGCTCGACGTCACGATCCCGGTCACGCTGGACAGCGCCGGCCAGGCCGCCGAGATCTGCGCAGAAGCCGACGTGTTCCACGGCGACACCCGGGTCGACGCCTCCAGGGTGACGACGAGGGTCGAGCCCACCAGCGGCCTGAACGCGGTGGTGCGGGTGCGCTCTTCGCAGGCGGTGGACGAACCGGTCGTCACGGTCTATCTGCGCCTGGGCTGCAACCAGAAGGTCACACGCCGCTATGTGCTGCTGGCCGAAGAGCCGGGCGAAGTCGTCGCTCCGCTGGTCGCGCCTGCGCCCGTGCCGGCGGCCGCCCCCGCGGCGCCACCGGCCGCCAGGCAGGCGGCGGCGCTGTCGCCTGTGGCCACGCCCGTGCCAGCACCTGCGGCCGCCACCCAAGCACCGACAGTTGCGCGCGCGGCGACGCCTGCGCGCAGCAGCAGCCGCACGCGCCGCGGCGCTGAAGCGGCGCTGACGCCGCGCGGTGCGGCTGTTGCCAGGCTGGAAAGCTCGCTGGCGCCCAAGCCGTCCCGTTCGCAGCCGCCAACCCGTGCCGCCGCCCGCGGCGGCCGCCCCCGGCTGACGGTCGACATGGTCGACCTCACGCCCGAGCGCGAGCCGCAACTGCGTTCGAGCGCCGGCCTCGCGGGCGCGCCTTCCACCGATGAACAGGTGCGGGCGCAGGCGGCCGCGCTGTGGCGCTCCATCAATGCCCAGCCGGAGGACGTGCTGCGCGACCTGCAGCGGGTGCAGGCGCTGGAGACCGACGTGAAGGGCTTGCGCACCATGGTGGCGGGCAACGACCGCACGCTGGCCGAGCTGCGCGGCCAGTTGGATCAGGCGCGGCAGGAGCGCACCCTGACGCTGGCCGCGATCGCCTTGCTGACGCTGCTGCTGGCCGCGATGGTGGTGACCTGGTGGCTGCGTCGGGGCGAGCGGACGGGCGCGCGCGAGTGGTGGCGGCGCCGGGATCCGGCCGCCGCCGACGTCGCGAGCGGCCTCGATCTGGCGGGCCGTCCGCTGCCGCCCGGGACGCCGCCGGTGCGGCCGGCCGACATGGACCTGCGCGTCGACGAGTCGATGTTCGAGAGCCTGAAGAAGCCGCCGCGGGTCGCCGTGGTGCCGGCGGCCGCCGCACCGACGCACGCGCCGGCCCCGATCCCGGTCCCGATCCCGGCGCGCGCGCCTGCGGTGGCCGATCGTTCGGGCCCGGTTTCCACCTTCCACTCGAGCTTCCAGTCCAGCCAGATGTCCAGCATGCGGATGGTGAAGGCCGAGGAACTGGTCGACATCCAGCAACAGGCCGACTTCTTCATGTCGCTGGGTCAGACCGACCAGGCCATCGAGGTGCTCGAGAGCCACATCCACAACAACGCCGAGACCAGCGCGCTGGTCTGGCTCGACCTGCTGGCGATCTATCGCGCTCTCAAGCGGCGCCAGGACTACGAGTTGCTGCGCTCGGACTTCCAGCGCGTCTTCAACGCGCAAGTGCCACCATACGACAGCACCCCCACCGTCAGCGGCGGGCTGGAAGACTATCCGCGCGCGCTGACCCGGATCGCCGCCCTGTGGCCCTCGCCCAAGGTGATGGACGTGATCGAGGAGTCGATCTTTCGCAAGCCCGGCGTGGCCGGCGCCGAACCTTTCGACCTGGAGGCCTATCGCGAACTGGTGATGCTCTACAACCTCGGCCGCGAGGTGGTGGGACCACAAGCCCCTGGGAGCGAGGATCTGTCGGCATCGGAACAAGGCAAGTCGGGTTTCTTCGAGACCTCGATGCAGCCGCTGTCGGTGGCGCGCCACGCCAGCGCGCCGGTGGCCGAAGACAGCATTCCCGACAGCGACCTGGACAGCGGCCCCGGTGCGCAGACCGGCCTGGGCGACATGATGGATCTGGGGTCGATGCTCGATTCCAGCGTCGAGGATGAAGACGAACCGCGCACCACCGGCAGCGAGTTCCACGATCCGCGGGTGCCGCGGCCATCGCCGCGACTGGGGCTGGACATCGACCTGACCGCTCCCGCCGCCAGCGACCGCAAGCCTGCGCAAGACAGCAATAGCATCGACTTCGAGCTGTCGGAACCGGACACCGAAAGCGGCGCCGGCAAGCCGGACCTGCCCGACGTTCCCGACCTGCACGCCAAGCCGCAGTAAGCCGCGGGCTCATGCCCGGTGGCTGGTGCGGTAGCTCGCGGCCCAGGCGCTGGTTGCCATCGCCAGCAGCAACAAGGCAAACCCCGCCCAGTGCAGCATTCCCATCTGGTTGCGGGCAATCAGCGCGCCGCCGCTGGCCGCGCCCAGGGCCTGGCCGGCGTACATCGCCGATGAATTGAGCGCGATCGATCCGGCCGCCAGCGCCGGCGCGATCCCGACCAGCCGGGCCTGCTGCGCCGAGTTGGACGAAAAGCAGCCCAGGGCCCAGGGCACGGTCACCAGCGCCGCCAGCAGCAGGCTGGTGCCCAGCGGCCACAGCAGCAGGCTGAGCGCGATGCAGCCCGTGGCGATCATCACACCCCGGTGCGCGCCGATGCGCTCGATGTGGCGCGACATCAGCATGTTGCCGACGAAGCCGAAGGCGCCGAACCAGACGAACAGCAGGCTCAGTTGCACCGGCGTGATGGCGATTGCCTGCTTGTAGTAGGGCGCGAAGTACGAGAACAGCACGAACTGGCCGGCCGAAAACAGCACCGTGACGGCGATGCATAGCATCAGAGCGCGGGAACGCAGCGTCTCGCGCCAGTCGGCCAGTGTCAGCGCCGCTGGCTTGACGCCGTCGGGCATGGCGATCCAGACCCAGGCCGCGCTGGCCAGCGACAGCAGGCCGACCATGGCAAAGGCGCTGCGCCAGCCCAGCATGCCGCCGACGTAGGCGCCCAGCGGCATGCCCAGCACCGAGGCCACCGACCAGCCGAGAAAAACGAAGGTGATGGCGCGACCGCGCTGCGACGCCGGCACCAGCAGGCTGACACAGGCCGCAGCCTGCGGCGTGAAGATGGCCGGCGCGATCACGGCCAGCATCCGCACCGGCAGCAGCGTGCCGAAGCCGGGCATCTGCGTGCACAGCAGGTGCAGCGCGCCGAACCAGAGCATGGACAGCGCCAGCAGGCGCCGCCGGTCCCAGCCGGCGACCAGGGCCGCCAGCAGCGGCGCGCCAATGCACATCACCACAGCGGAAGCCGAGATCAGCTGGCCGGCCGTGGCCACCGTCACCTGCAGCGAGGAACTCAGCTCATTGAGGGTGGCCGGCACCACCATCACGCCGGTGCCGATCACGAAGTTGCCGAACAGCAGCGCCCACAGCACCGGGGGCAGGGCCGGCGCGGGAGGCGCCGTGGCGGTGCCAGTGGCCGTCATCGGAGTTGCCGCTGCGCGCCGCGCGGCGTGACGTCAGCGCCGCACCTGGAGCGCCCCAGGATTGACGATGTTGGTCGGAGTGCCGCGGATGAAGTTGACCACGTTGTCGAACGCGGCGCCGAAATACAGCTCGTAGCTGTCCAGCTCCACATAGCCGATGTGCGGTGTGCAGATGCAGTTCTCCAGCCGCAGCAGCGCGTGGCCCTGCAGGATCGGCTCGCTTTCGAACACGTCGATCGCCGCCATCCCGGGCCGGCCCCGGTTGAGCGCCGCGATCAAGGCCTCGGGCGCGACCAGTTCGGCGCGCGAAGTGTTGACCAGCAGGGCCGTCGGTTTCATCTGGCCCAGGTCCTCCAGCGTGACGATGCCGGTGGTCTCCTCGTTCAGCCGCAGGTGCAGGCTGAGCACGTCGCTCAGCGCGAACAGTTCCTCGCGGCTGGAGGCCGCCTGGTGACCGTCGGCGGCGGCCCTCTCGCGCGCGGCCTGGCGGCCCCACACCAGCACCTTCATGCCGAAGGCCTCGCCGTAGCCGGCCACCAGCTGGCCGATCTTGCCGTAGCCCCAGATCCCCAGCGTCTTGCCCTTGAGCACCATGCCCAGGCCGAAATTGACCGGCATGGAAGCCGACTTCATGCCCGACTGCTGCCAGCCGCCGTGCTTGAGCGTGGAGATGTACTGCGGCAGCCGCCGCATCGCCGCCATGATGAGCGCCCAGGTCAGTTCGGCCGGCGCCACCGGCGAGCCGACGCCTTCGGCCACCGCGATGCCGCGTTCGGTGCATGCCTCCACGTCCAGATGGCTGCCGACGCGTCCGGTCTGCGCGATCAGGCGCAACCGCGGCAGCTTCTCGACCAACTGCCTTGTGATGTGCGTGCGCTCGCGGATCAGCACGATGATGTCGGCGTCCCGCAGCCGCACGGAGAGCTGGCCGATGCCCTTGACGGTGTTGGTGTACACCTTGGCCGGATACGCTTCCAGCTTGGATGCGCACTGAAGCTTGCGCACCGCGTCCTGGTAGTCGTCAAGAATCACAACGTTCATAGTCCAATTGTGCCCTGAGCGAACGCCCCCAAAATGCCGATGGCGCCGGAAGCCGCTAGCATGGCCTTCCTTTTATCCGGTCACCCAGGAGACTCAATGACGATTTCGATGTACTCGGCCAGCGTGCCTGTCTTCAAGAACATGCTGGGCAACCTGAGCCACTGCCTGGACAAGGCCCAGGCCCATGCCGAAGCCCGCAAGTTCGACCCGCAGGTGCTGGTGAATGACCGCCTGGCGCCCGACATGCTGCCCCTCAAGCGGCAGGTCCAGATTGCCTGCGACGCCAGCAAGAACGGCCTGGCGCGGCTGGCGGGCGTCGAGGCGCCGAAATTCGAGGACACCGAATCGACCCTGGCCGAACTGAAGGAGCGCATCCGCAAGACGCTGGACTTTCTCGACAGCGTGCCGCGCGCCAGCGTCGACGGTTGCGATGACAAGGACATCACCTTCCCGGCCGGACGCGATGTCACCCGCACCCTGAAAGGCGAGGCCTACTTGCTGGGCGTCGCGCTGCCCAACCTGTTTTTCCACGTCACCACCGCGTATGCCATCCTGCGGCACAACGGCGTGGACCTGGGCAAGGGCGATTTCCTGACTGGCGGCCGCTCCTAGCAATCGGTCAGCAGGCCCTGCCGGCCTCGATCGCTGCCAGCCGGTCCAGCTCGGCGCAGACGTCGGCCATGCGGCCGGAGATCACCATGCGGCCGGCGCTGGCAGGAGCATGGCAACCCTCCATCACGCGCACGACCCGCAACGGCCGGCGCGACGAGGCAAGGGCGCCGCGCACTGCTGGCCGCCAGGTGGAACGGGCCCCGCTGCCGCAAGCTGCGGACGGCGCCTGCTGGGCCCGCGCCATCCGTTGCGCCGAACGCGCCGGCGCGCTGGCCAGCCAGCCGGCCAGCTGCTGCAGTGGTGCAAACAGCCCGCTGAACGTCAACAAGGTCATTCCCATCTGATACTCCTGTGAAAGTCGAACACAGGCAGGATTGCGGTTGCAAGGCCGGCTGCAGGGTGATGGCGCCCATGCGCCATACGCCCGCCACCTGCGGCGGCCCGGATTGGGTTACATCAGCATGGTGTTGCGGATCAGGCCGACCGCCAGGCCCTCGATCTCGAACGGCTCGCCCGGCTCGACGATGATGGTCTGGTAATCCGGGTTCTCGGCGTGCAGCTCGATCAGGTGCTTGTTGCGGCGAAACCGCTTGACGGTGACGTCGTCGCCCAGGCGGGCCACGATAATCTGGCCGTTCTTGGCTTCCTTGGTGGCCTGCACGGCGAGCAGGTCGCCGTCCATGATGCCGGCGTCGCGCATCGACATGCCGCGCACCTTCAGCAGGTAGTCGGGCCGGCGCTGGAACAGCGTGTTCTCGACGTAGTAGGTCTGGTCGACATGCTCCTGCGCCAGGATCGGCGAGCCTGCCGCGACCCGGCCGATCAGGGGCAACGCCAGCTGCGCCAGGCTTTGCAGCGGCAGCGAGAACTGCTTGTTGCGCGACTCGTGGATGGAGCGCAGCGTTTCGCTGTTCAGGCGGATGCCGCGCGAGGTGCCGCTGACCAGCTCGATCACGCCCTTGCGGGCCAGCGCCTGCAGGTGTTCTTCCGCCGCATTAGCCGACTTGAAGCCCAGCTCGGCGGCGATTTCAGCCCGGGTGGGCGGAGCGCCGGTGCGCGCGATGGCGCTCTGGATCAGGTCCAGAATCTGTTGCTGGCGGGCGGTGAGCTTGGGCGTTTCGAGCATGGGGCGACTCCTGCGAGGTGGTCACTTGGGGATCACTGGCTGTCACTGTCTTAATATCCAGTAGCTGTATTTTTAACCAGTTTGAGGAAGTTTGCAAGTGAATCGGCCAAAAATCGTGGTCCTCGGCACCGGTGGCACGCTGGCCGGCACGTCGAACTCGAAGAGCGACAACATCGGCTACACCGCCGCGACACTGGGCATCGGCGAGTTGCTGGTATCGATCGACTCACTCAGGGACCTGCCGCTGGTGAGCGAGCAGGTAGTGCAGATCGATAGCAAGGACATGGACGACAGCGTCTGGTCACGGCTGGTCCAGCGCTGTCAGCACTGGCTCGCTCAGCCCGACGTGCAGGGCATCGTCATCACCCACGGCACCGACACGCTGGAAGAAACGGCCTACCTGCTGCACGCGGTGCTGGCGCCATCCAAACCAGTCGTGCTGACCTGCGCGATGCGGCCGGCCACCGCGTTGCTGCCAGACGGCCCGCAGAACATCGTCGATGCGATCGCCGTTGCCAGCTGGCCCGGCGCGCGCGGCGTGGTGGCTGTCTGCGCCGGCGCGATCCACGGGGCGCTGGACGTTCGCAAGCACCACACGTATCGGCTCGATGCCTTCAGTTCCGGTGATGCCGGGCCGATCGGCTATGTCGAGGAGGCGAGCCTGCGCCTGCTGCGAAGCTGGCCCGAAGGACCCGCGTCGCCGGAGCTGCCGGCGCGATCGGCACTATCGGCATGGGCCAGCGGGGCCGGCTGGCCGCCGGTGGAGATCGTCACCAGCCACGCCGGCTCCAGCGGCCGCGTGGTGGAGGCACTGCTGTCGGCAGGCGTGCGCGGCCTGGTGGTGGCCGGGACCGGCAACGGCACCATCCACCACGCGCTGGAGGCCGCATTGCGCGCCGCTCAGGAGCAAGGGGTGCGGGTGGTGCGCGCCACCCGCTGCGCGCAGGGCCGGGTGATCGGCCCGGCCCGGGACAGCTTCGAATCGGCGCACGGACTGACGCCGGTGAAGGCGCGGATCGCGCTGCAGCTGGAACTGATGGCTACGCCGACAGGGCAGTCAGCGCGCGCTGGGTGATTTCCTCGACGCTGCCGGTGCCGCTGATGCGGTGGTACTTCGGCGCGTTGGCGGTGTCGGTCCTGGCCCAGGCGGAGTAGTAGTCCACCAGCGGCCGGGTCTGTGCGGCATAAACCTCGAGCCGCTTCTTCACGGTCTCTTCCTTGTCGTCGTCGCGCTGGATCAGCGCTTCGCCGGTGACATCGTCCTTGCCATCGACCTTGGGCGGGTTGAACTTGACGTGGTAGGTGCGGCCCGATGCCGCGTGCGAGCGGCGCCCGCTCATGCGCTCGACGATGGCCTCGAACGGGACGTCGATTTCCAGCACGTGATCGAGCTTGACGCCGGCCGCCTTCATTGCGTCGGCCTGTGGAATGGTGCGCGGAAAACCATCGAACAGGAAGCCCTTGGCGCAATCGGGCTGACCCAGTCGTTCCTTGACCAGGCCGATGATGATGTCGTCGCCAACCAGCGCGCCGGAGTCCATGACCTTCTTGGCCGCAATGCCCAGCGGCGTGCCGGCCTTCACCGCGGCGCGCAGCATGTCGCCGGTTGAGATTTGCGGGATGCCGTACTTCTGGCAGATGAAGGTCGCTTGCGTGCCTTTGCCAGCGCCGGGCGCGCCCAACAAAATCAGTCTCATGGATGTCCTCGGATGGTTTGACTCTGGCAGCTTGCTGGAGCGGGGGCCGCCTGCCCCGCGCCGCTGCGCTCATTGCCGCAAAGGATAGCACGCAGCCTTTCGCAAGACTGACGCTGGCGCTGCGAAACCAGGCGCTAGAACAGCCGCCGGATCCGCTCCAGATCGGCCGGCGTGTCGACGCCCGGGCCGGGTGCTTCATCGGTCACGTGGACGGCGATGCGGTGGCCATGCCAGAGCGCTCGCAACTGTTCGAGCGCCTCGCAGGTTTCCACCGGCGCCTGCGGCAGCGCCGGGAACTGCTGCAGGAAGGCGACCCGGTAGCCGTAGATGCCGATATGGCGCAGCGGCGCCGGAATGGGCAACTGCGCGACCCCGCCGGCGAAGCCGTCGCGCCACCACGGAATCGGGGCGCGGCTGAAATACAGCGCCATGCCGGCGGCATCGCGCACCACCTTCACGACATTGGGGTTCAGGAATTCCGCGACCTCGTCGATCGCGTGGGCGGCCGTGCTCATGCTGGCTTCGGGACGCCGTTCGAGCAGTGCCGCGACCGCGTCGATCAGGGCTGCGGAGATCAGCGGCTCGTCGCCCTGCACGTTCACCACCACGGCTTGCGGCGACAGACCCAGCAGGCGGCTGGCTTCGGCCAGCCGGTCGCTGCCGGAAGGGTGGTCGGCGCGCGTGAGCACCGCTTCCACGCCATGCAGTTCGCAAGCCTGAACGATCGCGGTGCTGTCGGCCGCCACGACCACCCGTGCCGCGCTCGATTCGCGGGCGCGCAGCGCGACGCGAACCACCATCGGCTTGCCGGCGATGTCGGCCAGCGGTTTGTCGGGCAGGCGGGTGGAGGCCAGCCGGGCCGGAATGAGGACCGTGTAGCCCATCGCCCGCGTCAGACCAGCGGGGTACGCGCCGGCAGTTGCTCGAGTTCCTCGTCGCTCAACGGCCGGGCCTGCTCCTCGAGCAGGATCGGGATGCCGTCGCGAACCGGATAGGCCAGGCGGGCGCTGCGCGCCACCAGTTCCTGCCGTTCGCGGTCGTAATCGAGGTGGCCCTTGGTGACGGGGCAGACCAGCAGCTCAAGCAGTTTGGGGTCCATGCGCCGATGATAGCTTCGCATCGAGGCTGCGGTCGAATGCCGGCCAGAACGCGGCGTCGATCCGCACCACCAGCGGCACCGCCCAGGCGTCAGGCCGGCTACGCCACAGCTTCACCGCATCCTTCTCGGTACAGACGACGCCGGTGGCGGGGTCCAGTGGCAGCGGCGTGCCGGCGAAGTCGTAGTGGTCGGGCAGGGCGAAGGTGCATTCCAGCGTCAGCCCCTGGGCGCGCAGCATGCCGAAGAAGCTCGGCGGATTGGCGATGCCGGCCACCGCCAGCAGAGGCCGGCCGCGCAGCGTCGCCAGCTCTACCCGCTCGCCGCCGCTGTTGCACACGAACGGCGCCAGTTCGCGCTCGACGTTGAAGCACGCGGTGCCCGGGACGAAGGCCTTGTCGGTCAGCACGAAGTCGACGCGACGCGGCCACGGCTCACGCAGCGGACCGGCCGGCTGCAGCCAGCCGTTGCCGACACCGCGGGCGTCGAACACACAAAGTTCGATGTCGCGCTGCAGCGCCAGGTGCTGCAGGCCGTCGTCGCAGATCAGTACCTGCACATCCGGGTGGGCTGCCAGCAGTGCCCGGCCGGCGTCTGCCCGCCGGCGCGCCACGAACACCGGCACGGCGGCCGCCCGCTGGATCAGCAGCGGCTCGTCGCCGACCTGCTCAGGCCGGCTGCTGGCGGTGACTTCCAGGCAGTCGCGGGAACCGCGGCCGTAGCCACGCGAAATCACGCCTGCCCGCAGGCCGCGGCCGCGCAGATGCGCCAGCAGCGCCAGCAGCACCGGGGTCTTGCCCGCGCCCCCGGCGATGACGTTGCCGATCACCACCACCGGCACGGTCAGCCGCTGGCTCTTGAGCCGGCCCGACCGGTAGAGGCGCCGGCGCAGCGCCACCAGGGCGCGAGAGAGCAGGGAAAGCGGCCACAGCAGCCGCGCGAGGGCGCCGCGGCGCAGCCAGGCGCTCTGCAAGGCCTGCCGCATGTCAGCGGTTGCCGGCCTGTGCCGACGACTGGGTGGCGAAAGTGATCTGGTTCAGGCCGGAGCGGCGCGCCGCTTCCATCACCGTGATCACCGACTGGTGGGCGGCCGTCGCGTCGGCGCTGATGATGACGACGCTGTCCTTGCCGAACTTGGCCGCTTCCACCAGCGCCTGCGCCACCGCTTCGACGCTGCGGCCCGGCACCGGGACGCGGTTGATCGAGTACTTGCCGTCGCTGCTGACGGCGACGATTACTTCCTTGGGATAGTCGCGCTGGACGTTCGCGTCGGCCACCGGCAGCCGCAACTGCAGCTCGGTGAACTTGCTGTAGGTGGTCGACAGCATCAGGAAGATCAGCACCACCAGCAGCACGTCGATGAAGGGGATCAGGTTGATCTCCGGCTCTTCCTTGGTGCGCGGACGGAAGTTCATCGGGGCCCGCATTACTTGCGCAGCTGGTTGAGGTGGCGTACGAAGCGCTCGGCGGACAGCTCCAGCGTCAGCAGGTACTCGTCCACGCGGGCGCGAAAGTAGCGCCAGAAGATCAGCGACGGGATCGCCACGACCAGGCCGAAGGCAGTGTTGTACAGCGCCACCGAAATGCCGTGGGCCAGCTGCGCCGGGTTGGCGCCGGTCGAGGTGCCGGAGCCCTGGGAGCCGAAGATCTCGATCATGCCGATCACCGTGCCCAGCAGGCCCAGCAGGGGGGCCGCCGAGGCGATTGTCGCCAGCGCGCTCAGGTAACGCTCCAGCCGGTGCGCCACGGCCCGGCCGGTACTCTCCATGATCGCGCGCAGATCGTTTTCGGTACAGCGCGGGTCCGAGTTCAATGCGCGGAAGCCGCTGGCCAGCACTTCGCCCAGGGCGGAGTTCTGTTCCAGCTGCTTGACAACGTCCGGGGCCGGCACCGAAGTGCGGGACACGGCAAGCGCCTCCTCCAGCAACTTGGGCGGCGCCACCTTCGCGGTCTTGAGGCTGATGAATCGTTCAATGATGAGCGCGAGCGCCAGGACGGAGCAGGCAACCAGCGGCCAGATGGGCCAGCCTGCGGCTTGTATGATCGAAAACAATGAAGACTCTCCGCGCGTAATGGCGTTGCAGAGCGCCGATTATGGCCCAGGGGCAGTAGGCCCATTTCGCATGGTCGGCTAGGGCCCATCCCTACTCTTTTTGTAGGATGAAAACTTCGGTGCCGTAGGACGTGACCCACAGAAGTTGTGGATAACTTTGTTGAAAAGTCACCCTCGATGCCTCGGCAAGCCGCACCAATCCTTCACCGTGACAGATCGATGACAAATTGAGCAGGAAAAAGATCAATGAAATCAATGGCTTGCTCGACAAAATGGCCTCTCGGCCAGCAAACCCGGCGCAAACCCGCGTCGGAACGGCCTCTGTGGACTAAATTGCCCGACGGATCGGCCGGGAAACCGCAGTGGCGTTGACGGCGAGCACGCCGGCTACCGTGGCCGGGCCGCGGATCTGGCAAGTCGGGGCGCTGTGCCGCGCCGTTGCTGATGCCCTCGATGCGCGCTTCAACCCGGTGGCCGTGCGGGGCGAGGTTTCGGGCTTTTCGCGGGCTGCGAGCGGCCATTGCTACTTCTCGCTGAAGGATGGGGACGGCCAGATCCGCTGTGCCATGTTCCGCCGTGCGGCCGGCCTGCTGGACTTCAGCCCGCGCGACGGCGACAGCGTCGAGGTGCTGGGCCGGCTGGACGTTTATGGACCGCGAGGCGATCTGCAGCTGATCGTGGAAAGCCTGAGCCGGGCCGGGCAGGGCGCGCTGTTCGAGCAGTTCCTGCGGCTCAAGGCCACGCTGGAGGCCGAGGGCCTGTTCGATGGCGCGCGCAAGCGGCCGATGCCGGCGTTGCCGCGCGGCATCGGGCTGGTGACGTCGCTCGGCGCCGCGGCGCTGCACGACGTGGTGACCAGCCTGGCCCGGCGCGTGCCGCACATCCCGGTGGTGCTGGCGCCGGCGGCAGTGCAGGGCAGCCAGGCGGCCGGCGATCTGGTCAAGGCGTTGGAGGGCCTGTACCGGCTGGCCGCCGCGGGAACGCTCGACGTGATCCTGCTGGTGCGCGGTGGCGGCTCGATCGAGGACCTCTGGGCTTTCAACGACGAACACCTCGCCCGGACCATCGCCCGCAGCCCGGTGCCGCTGGTCAGCGGCGTCGGCCACGAAACCGACTTCACGATTGCCGATTTCGTCGCCGACCTGCGTGCGCCGACGCCCACGGCGGCCGCTGAGCTGGCGGCCACGGCCCGCTCCGAATGGCTGGCCGAACTCGACCAGGCCGAGGCGCGGTTGCGCTCGGTGGCAGGGCGCCGGCTCGACCTGGACAGCCAGCGCATCGACGTGGCCGCTGCGCGGCTGGGCCGGCCGTCGGCGCGCATCGGCACCCAGCAGTTGCGGCTGGCGGGCGCGGCCCACCGGCTGCGCTATGCGGTGGCTGGCCGGCTGCAAACCGCGCAAACGGCTTTGCCCGGGATGCAGGCAGCACTGTCCAATGCCGTGGCCAACCGCCTGCGGCGTGCGCACGAAGGGCTGGACCGGCAGCAGATGCGGCTGGAGCTGCTGGACCCCAGATTGGTGCTGCAACGCGGCTACGCGCTGCTCACCGACCTGGAAGGCGCCGCCATCACCAGCGCCTGCCAGACCCGCAGCGGGCAGGCTCTGCGAGCGACCCTCGCCGATGGCGAGGTTGATCTCACTGTCGCGCCAAGGCGCTTGATTTAGTCCCTAGAATCAGTCCCCTGCAACGCCACAACCCGAGGAAAGAGACCATGGAACATACCCTGCCCCCGCTGCCGTACCCGTACGATTCGCTGGCTCCGCACTACTCGAAGGAAACCCTCGAGTACCACCACGACAAGCACCACAACGCCTACGTCGTGAACCTCAACAACCTGCAAAAGGGCACCGAGTTCGAGAACATGACCCTCGAGGAGATCATCAAGAAATCCTCCGGCGGCATCTACAACAACTCGGCCCAGGTCTGGAACCACACCTTCTTCTGGAACTGCATGAAGCCGGCCGGCGGCGGCGAGCCCAAGGGCGCGCTGGCGGACGCGATCAACAAGAAGTGGGGCAGCTACGCCGCCTTCAAGGAAGCCTTCGTCAAGTCCGCCGTCGGCAATTTCGGCTCGGGCTGGACCTGGCTGGTGAAAAAGCCCGATGGCAGCATCGACATCGTCAACACCGGCGCCGCCGGCACCCCGCTGACCACCGCCGACAAGGCGCTGTTCACGGTTGACGTGTGGGAGCACGCTTACTACATCGACTACCGCAACCTGCGTCCGAAGTTCGTCGAGACCTACCTGGACAAGCTGGCCAACTGGGACTTCGCGCAGAAGAATTTCGGCTGATTGGCCCACGCCGAGACGAAAAAAGCCGGCCCCGAGGCCGGCTTTTTTCATGGGCGGTTCAAGTGGGCTTAACGAACCACCGCAAACGGCGTGCCGGCCAGTCTGGCGCCGGCCTTGATGCCCTTCTTTGCGAACCAGCCCTGGTTCATCTCCAGCACGTAGCGCACGGGCTTGAGCGAGCAGTGGGAATCGGTCGTCTGCGGCTTCATGTCCACCAGATTCACGATCGTGCCATCGTCAGACACGAAGGCCGCCGTCAGCGGCAGCAGCGTGTTCCTCATCCAGAAGCACTGCATCGAGGACTGCTCGAAGACGAACAGCATGCCCTCGTGCTGGGGCATCTCCTTGCGGTACATCAGGCCGGTCATGCGCTGGTCGTTGTTCTGCGCGACCTGGGCTTCGATCTGGTGCATGCCGGCCGACAGCGTGACCCGCGGCAACGTGGTCTGCGGTTCTTCGGCACGGGCCCCGTGCAGGGCGACCGCGGCGGCCAGGGCGACAAGAATCTGGAGTGGGCGTTTCATCGCTGGCATTGTGACTGCTCCCGGGAAAAATGCCCGCGCGAAGCGGGCATTGCGGGGCAGGCGAAGTCGGGAATTGCGACTTCGTCAGCCTTGGCCTTCTTCGCCTTCTTGACCTTCCGGTGCTTCCTCACGGCTCCTTTCCGCCTTGGCTTGCGCCTTGGGTGCCGAAGCGCCAGCCTTCGGCGCGCCCGGCGGACAAAGCGCGCAGGCGAAAAAAAACCCGCCGCAGCGGGTTTTCCGGTGAAGTCCGAAGAATTACTTCTTGGCTTCTTCCTTCTTGGCGTCGGCAGCGGCTTCGGCCTTGGCTTCCTTGGCTTTGGCGCCGGCGACAGCCTTGTCCTTCTTGGCTTCGGCGGCGGCGACCTTCTTGTCGCTCTTGACTTCAGCGGCGGCCTTCTCGGCCTTCTTCTCGACCTTGGCTTCGGTCTTTTCGGCCTTGGCATCGGCCTTGGCTTGGGTCTTCTCGGCCTTGGCATCAGCCTTGGCGGCCTTCTTGTCTGCCTTGGCTTCGGCCTTGACTTCAGCCTTCACGGCGGCGGAAGCGCCGGCCATCGGGGCGCCGACGTGCGAAGCGGCGAACGAGGCGGTGGCGAAGAGGGCGGTCAGGAGGGCGGCGAGCAGCTTGTTCATTTGGCAGTCTTTCGGTTGAATGGATTCTTCAAAATGCGCTTCCTGCGTTATGCAGGAAACCATCTCGCAAACGCGGCAGAGCTAGCCGCGGTTGACAGGGTCGCCGCATTGGTGGAGGCCGGCCCTGGTTTCACCGCTAGAATCGACTGGCTCAAGCGGGCGCTTGCGCCGCGCGCGCCAATCCTTTCATCCCCGGAGAAGATTCCCCCATGTACCAGCACATCAAGGTGCCCGCCCAAGGCCAGAAGATCACCGTCAACGCCGACATGTCCCTGAACGTGCCGGACCAGCCGATCATCCCGTTCATCGAGGGCGACGGCACCGGGCTTGACATCACGCCCGTGATGATCAAGGTGGTGGATGCGGCGGTGGCCAAGGCCTACGGCGGCAAGAAGAAGATCCAGTGGATGGAGGTCTACGCCGGCGAGAAGTCGACCAAGATCTACGGCCCGGACGTCTGGCTGCCCGAAGAAACGCTGAGCGCGGTGCGCGACTACGTGGTTTCGATCAAGGGCCCGCTCACGACCCCGGTCGGCGGCGGCATCCGTTCGCTCAACGTGGCCCTGCGCCAGCAGCTGGACCTGTACGTCTGCCTGCGCCCCATCCAGTACTTCGAGGGCGTACCCAGTCCGGTCAAGGAGCCGCACAAGACCAACATGATCATCTTCCGCGAGAACTCGGAAGACATCTACGCCGGCATCGAGTTCGAGGCCGAGTCTGACAAGGCAAAGAAGCTGATCAAGTTCCTGCAGGACGAGATGGGCGTCACGAAGATCCGTTTCCCGAACACCTCGGGCATCGGCATCAAGCCGGTCTCGCGCGAAGGCACGGAGCGGCTGGTCCGCAAGGCGATCCAGTATGCGATCGACAACGACAAGTCCAGCGTGACCCTGGTGCACTAGGGCTACATCATGAAGTTCACCGAAGGGGGCTTCCGGGATTGGGGTTACGGCCTGGCCAAGAAGGAATTCGGCGCGGTGGAGATCGACGGCGGCCCGTGGATGAAGTTCAAGAATCCCAAGACCGGCAAGGACATTGTCGTCAAGGACGTGATCGCCGACGCCTTCCTGCAGCAGATCCTGCTGCGTCCGGCCGAGTACAGCGTGGTGGCCACGCTGAACCTGAACGGCGACTACATCTCCGACGCGCTGGCGGCCCAGGTCGGCGGCATCGGGATCGCCCCCGGCGCCAACCTGAGCGATACGGTGGCGATGTTCGAAGCCACCCACGGCACGGCACCCAAGTACGCCGGCAAGGACTACGTCAATCCCGGCTCCGAAATCCTCTCGGCCGAGATGATGCTGCGCCACATGGGCTGGACCGCCGCCGCCGACCTGATCATCAGCTCGCTGGAAAAGGCCATCCTGTCCAAGAAGGTCACCTATGACTTTGCCCGTCTGATGGATGGCGCCACCCAGGTCAGCTGCTCTGGTTTCGGCCAGGTGATGATCGAAAACATGTGATTGCCGCCGGCAGGGGCACAAAAAAGCCGCCCTCGGGCGGCTTTTTTTCTGGGCTGATGGCCTTACTTGCTCATCATGTCGCCGTGTCCCGAAGTGGCGGCGTGGAACTGCGGGGCCCGGACCTTGGAGTGGCGCTGGTGCCGCTCAGCCGGCGCGCCGGCCGGCAGCGTCTCGATCCGCGAGATGGTCGGCTCGGCCTGGATGTTCTGCGCCAGTTGCCCTTTGGGACCTTCGGTGACCTCGAAATTCACGCGCGAGCCTTGCTTGAGGGTCTTGAAGCCCTCCATGGCGATCGCCGAGAAATGCGCAAACACATCGGAGCCGCCGCCGTCGGGTTCGATGAACCCGAAGCCCTTGGCATCGTTGAACCACTTCACTGTACCCGTCGCCATACGTCGGCTCCTGCTGTTCCCTCGGGCTGCCAGTGTCCCGATTCGGGGCGTGCCTGTCAATATTTTCACTTAACTAAAGTTTCGGGGCGCCGGCGCCGTGCCGGACATCTTTGCGACACATTTCAGGCTGCCAGAATGGGTTTTGAAGATGCGCTGCCGGCCTGTCGCTTGAATGTGACGGAACCGCCACCAATTCACCTTCAGGCCGCACTGCGAAAGCACGCTCGATAAAATGATTTTCATGGCAAGCAAAACACCCACCCCGGCTCCGGTCGCGCCCAAGACGCGCCCGAAGGAAGCCGACGACGGCGGGAACGTGGTGCTGGAGCGGCGCACCCAGAAAACCAAGCCTCCGCAGATGTACCAGGTCGTCATGCTCAATGACGACTACACGCCGATGGAATTCGTCGTGGTGGTGATCCAGGAGTTCTTTAACAAGGACCGCGAGACGGCCACCCAGATCATGCTGAAGATCCACCTGGACGGAAAGGCGATCTGCGGCGTCTATTCGCGGGACGTGGCCGCCACCAAGGTCGAGCAGGTGCAGGAAGCGGCGCGGCAGGCAGGACATCCACTGCAATGTGTCAGTGAACCGGTTGAGTAAAACCGGATCAGACTTAGTATTCGTAGCAAGCAAGGCAAAAAGGACCATCACATGATTGCCCAGGAATTGGAAGTCAGCCTCCACATGGCATTTGTGGAAGCGAGGCAGCAGCGCCACGAGTTCATCACCGTGGAGCATCTGCTGCTTGCCCTGCTGGACAACCCCAGCGCGGCGGAAGTGCTGCGCGCATGCTCGGCCAACATCGACGACCTGCGCAAGTCGCTGTCCAACTTCATCAAGGACAACACGCCCCAGGTCGCCGGCACCGATGACGTGGACACCCAGCCGACGCTGGGCTTCCAGCGCGTGATCCAGCGCGCCATCATGCATGTGCAGTCCACCGGCAACGGCAAGAAGGAAGTGACCGGCGCCAACGTGCTGGTCGCGATCTTCGGCGAGAAGGATTCGCACGCCGTCTATTACCTCCACCAGCAGGGCGTCACGCGCCTGGACGTGGTGAACTTCATCGCCCACGGCATCAAGAAGAGCGACCCGCCGGAGCCGGCCAAGGGCAGCGAGCCCTCGTCCAGCGAAAGCGAGGAGGGCGGCGAGAAGAACGAGAAGGCGTCACCGCTGGAGCAGTTCACCCAGAACCTGAACCAGGCGGCCAAGGAAGGCAAGATCGATCCGCTGATCGGCCGCGAGTACGAGGTCGAGCGCGTGATCCAGATCCTGTGCCGGCGCCGCAAGAACAACCCGCTGCTGGTGGGTGAGGCCGGCGTGGGCAAGACCGCCATCGCCGAGGGCCTGGCCTGGCGCATCGTGCAGAAGGAAGTGCCGGAGATCCTGGCCGAGTCCATCGTGTACTCGCTGGACATGGGCGCCCTGCTCGCGGGCACCAAGTACCGGGGTGATTTCGAGCAGCGCCTCAAGGGCGTGCTCAAGTCGCTCAAGGACAAGCCCAACGCCATCCTGTTCATTGACGAGATCCACACCCTGATCGGCGCCGGCGCGGCCTCGGGCGGCACGCTGGACGCGTCCAACCTGCTCAAGCCGGCGCTTTCCAGCGGCCAGATCAAGTGCATCGGCGCGACCACCTTCACCGAGTACCGCGGCATCTTCGAGAAAGACGCGGCGCTGTCGCGGCGGTTCCAGAAGGTCGACGTGGTCGAGCCGAGCGTGGCCGAGACCGTCGAAATCCTCAAGGGCCTGAAGTCACGGTTCGAGGAGCACCACAGCGTCAAGTACGCCGCCGGCGCCCTGCAGGCCGCGGCCGAACTGTCGGCCAAGTACATCAACGACCGGCACCTGCCGGACAAGGCGATCGACGTGATCGACGAGGCCGGCGCGGCCCAGCGCATCCTGCCGGTGGGCAAGCGCAAGAAGACGATTTCCAAGACCGAGGTCGAGGAAATCGTGGCGAAGATCGCCCGCATCCCGCCCGCGTCCGTCTCCAACGACGACCGTGACAAGCTCAAGAACATCGAGCGTGACTTGAAGAGCGTGGTGTTCGGTCAGGACAAGGCGCTCGAAGTGCTGGCGGGCGCCGTGAAGATGGCGCGTTCGGGCCTGGGTCGGGGCGACAAGCCGATCGGCTCGTTCCTGTTCAGCGGCCCGACCGGCGTCGGCAAGACCGAAGCGGCCAAGCAGCTGGCCTACATCATGGGCATCGAGCTGCTGCGCTTCGACATGTCGGAGTACATGGAGCGCCATGCGGTCAGCCGGCTGATCGGCGCGCCTCCGGGCTACGTCGGGTTCGACCAGGGTGGCCTGCTGACCGAGGCTGTCACCAAGAAGCCGCACGCGGTGCTGCTGCTCGACGAAATCGAGAAGGCGCACCCGGACATCTTCAACGTGCTGCTGCAGGTGATGGACCACGGCACGCTGACGGACAACAACGGCCGCAAGGCGGACTTCCGCAACATCATCATCGTCATGACGACCAACGCGGGCGCCGAGACCATGAACAAGTCGGTGATCGGCTTCACCAACACCCGCGACTCGGGTGACGAGATGGCCGACATCAAGCGCCTGTTCACGCCGGAATTCCGCAATCGCCTGGACGCGATGGTGAGCTTCAAGGCGCTGGACGAAACCGTCATCCTGCGGGTGGTCGACAAGTTCCTGCTGGTGCTGGAGCAGCAATTGGCCGAGAAGAAGGTCGAAGTGACCTTCACCGACAACCTGCGCAAGCACCTGGCCAAGAAGGGCTTCGATCCGCTGATGGGCGCCCGGCCGATGCAGCGACTGATCCAGGACACGATCCGGCGCGCGCTGGCCGACGAGCTGCTGTTCGGCCGCCTGACCGAAGGCGGCCGCCTGACGGTGGACGTCGCGCTCAAGACCGACGACAAGGGCGTCGAGACGTCCGAGGTGCTGCTGGACATCCAGCCGCTGCCCAAGAAAGAAGGCCGCTCCAAGCCCGAGCCGGAAGAGATCTCCAGCGAGTAAGGCTTCGCGCCCGCCCGGAAAGCCGCCCTCGGGCGGCTTTCTTTCGCCGGCCCGGGCGCATCCGTGTAGATTCGCCGCCATGGCCCACACCTTCCTCTGGCACGACTACGAAACCTTCGGCGCCAACGTCCGCCGCGACCGGCCGGCCCAGTTCGCCGGCATCCGCACCGACGCCGAGCTCAACGAAGTCGGTGAGCCGCTGA
>JBBRSZ010000022.1:0-74213 GCA_038244915.1 Burkholderiales bacterium
CAGCGTCATTCCCGCGCTGGCGGGAATCCAGGGCGTTCAAGAAGCAAGCTCCGGGTCCCCGCCTGCGCGGGGATGACCCTATCCGCGCTCGATCGGCCGTGACGCGCAACAGCGTCATTCCCGCGCTGGCGGGAATCCAGGGCGTTCAAGAAGCAAGCTCCGGGTCCCCGCCTGCGCGGGGATGACCCTATCCGCGCTCGATCGGCCGTGACGCGCAACAGCGTCATTCCCGCGCAGGCGGGAATCCAGGGCGTTCAAGAAGCAAGCTCCGGGCCCCGCCTGCGCGGGGATGACCCTATCGCGTCACTTCGGCCGGCACCAGGAAGTCGCGGCTGATGCGGATGCCCAGCTCGTTCACCCGGTCCAGGAACTGGGTGAGGAAGGCGTGCAGCCCGGTGGACAGAATCTCGTCGATGGCGCCCCACTTGAGGTCGGCGCGCAGCTTGCCGGCGCGACGGATCGTCTCGGACGACTGGTCGTTGGCCACCATGTCGAGGTTGCTCACCACCTCGTTCATGCTGGCGTGCAGCGAGCGCGGCATGTCGGCGCGCAGGATCAGCAGGTCGGCCACCCGCTCGGGCTTGATCACGTCGCGGTAGACCTTGCGGTAGATCTCGAAGCCGGAGACGCTGCGCAGGATCGCGCTCCAGTGGTAGAAGTCGTATTCCTGGTCCTTCTCGCTGGCGGCGCCGAAGAAGTCGCTCTGCACCGCATGGAACTTGACGTCCACCAGCCGCGCCGTGTTGTCAGCCCGCTCCAGGAAGGTTCCCAGCCGCATGAAGTGCAGCGCCTCGTCCATCAGCATGGTGCCCACCGTGACACCGCGCGAGAGGTGCGAGCGGAACTTGACCCACTCGAAGAACTGGGCGGGGTCGCGTTCGTACTCGCGGTTGTTCAGCATCCGGTTGACTTCCAGCCAGGTCTGGTTCTGGGTTTCCCAGACCTCGGTGGTGAGCGTGCCGCGCACGGCCCGCGCATTCTCGCGCGCGGCCCGCAGGCACGAGACGATCGACGACGGGTTGGATTCGTCGTTGATCATGAACTCCAGCACGTCGTGCGGCGTCACTTCCTTGTACTTGGCGCTGTACGCGGGCAGCAGCTCGCTGATCGACAGCAGGCCTTGCCAGCCGACCTGGGCGACGGCGGCGGACTGCGGCAGCAGCGAGGTTTGGTAGTTGACGTCCAGCATGCGGGCGGTGTTTTCCGCGCGCTCGGTGTAGCGGGACATCCAGAACAGGTGGTCGGCGGTGCGGCTCAGCATGAGAAGTCCCTAGCGCTAACTCGTCATCCCCGCGAAGGCGGGGATCCAGGCTTGTCCCCGCGAAGGCGGGGAGTGGCTGGGTTCCCGCCTGCGCGGGAACGACGAAAAGTTTGTGTTCATACCTCGAGAATCCAGGTGTCCTTGGTCCCGCCGCCCTGCGACGAATTGACCACCAGCGAGCCTTCCTTCAACGCCACGCGGGTCAGCCCGCCCGGCACCATCTGCACGTCCTTGCCCGAGAGCACGAACGGGCGCAGGTCGATGTGGCGTGGCGCGATGCCGCTCTCGACGAAGGTCGGGCAGCTCGACAGCGACAGCGTCGGCTGGGCGATGTAGCCCTTGGGGTTGGCTTGCACCGCCTTGCGGAAATCCTCGATCTCCTGCTGGGTCGCCGCCGGGCCCACCAGCATGCCGTAGCCGCCGGCGCCATGCACCTCCTTGACCACCAGGTCCTTGAGGTTGGCCAGCGTGTACTTCAGGTCGTCGGCGTTGCGGCACATGTAGGTGGGCACGTTCTTCAGGATCGGCTTCTCGCCCAGGTAGAACTCGATCATCTGCGGCACGTACGGATAGATCGACTTGTCGTCGGCCACGCCGGTGCCGATCGCATTGCAGATGCTGACGTTGCCGGCGCTGTAGGCGTCCACCAGGCCGGCGCAGCCCAGCGTGGAGGTCTTGCGGAACACCGATGGGTCCAGGAAGTCGTCGTCCACCCGGCGATAGATGACGTCGACCCGCTTCGGCCCGCGCGTTGTCCGCATGTAGACGAAGCGGTCCTTGACGAACAGGTCCTGGCCCTCGACCAGCTCGATGCCCATCTGCTGCGCCAGGAAGGCGTGCTCGAAGTAGGCGCTGTTGTACATGCCGGGCGTGAGCACCACCACCGTCGGGTCGGCGGCGCCCGGCTGGGCGGAAGAGCGCAGCGTCTCCAGCAGCAGGTCGGGATAGTGGGCGACCGGCGCGACCCGGTGCGAGCTGAACAGGTCCGGAAACAGCCGCATCATCATCTTGCGGTCTTCCAGCATGTAGGAGACGCCGCTGGGCACCCGCAGGTTGTCCTCCAGCACGTAGTACTCGCCCTCGCCCTTGGCGTTGGCGGCCCGCACGATGTCGACGCCGGCGATGTGCGAGTAGACCCGGTGCGGCACGTAGACGCCCATCATCTCCTTGCGGAACTGGGTGTTGCCCGTCACCTGCTCGGCCGGGATGATGCCGGCCTTGATGATGTCCTGGTCGTGGTAGACGTCGTGCAGGAAGCGGTTCAGCACGTTGACCCGCTGCACCAGCCCCTTTTCCAGGGTGGCCCATTCGGCGGCCGGGATGATGCGGGGGATCAGGTCGAAGGGGATCAGGCGCTCGGTGCCGGCGCCGTCCTCGTCTTTGGCGCCGTAGACCGCGAAGGTGATGCCGACGCGGCGGAAGATCATCTCCGCCTCTTCCCGGCGCTTGCGCATCGTGTCCTCGGGCTGGCGCGCCAGCCACTGGGCGTAATTGCGGTAATGGTCACGCACGCCCTGCAGCTGCGACTGGCTCTGCCCGCCCTGGGACTGGCTTTGCCACTGGACCTGGCCAGCCGCGGGCAACTGATCCCACATCTCGTCGAATTTCAGCATACGGCTTTCTCCTGGATCACAGGATAGCAAGTTCCGGGCCTTTGCAAGGGTGGCCGGGCCTCACTCGGCGCGATGATTCCAGTAGCGAAGGGCGCTGGAACGCTGGCACTGGAGCGAGTCCGGCTGGGCCGAGCGCCACCAGGCGGCGCCGCATTGCGGCGACTGCACCACCTGCACCGCCTGCTGGCGGTAGCGCTCCAGCACCGGCGGCGCCGGATGGCCGAAGCGGTTGCGGTAGCCGGCCTGGACGATCGCGATCCGCGGCCGCACCGCCTCCAGGAAGGCGGCGCTGGAGGATGTCTTGCTGCCGTGGTGGGGGACGAGCAGGACGTCGGCCCGCAAGCCACCGGCCTGGACCAGCCGCGCCTCCTGCGGCTGCTCGATGTCGCCCGTCAGCAGCGCCACCTGCCGGCCGTTGGCGACGCGCAGCACGCAGCTCATGGCGTTGGACCTGGCGCGGGCCGCATAGTCGTCCGCCTGCGGGTGCAACAGCTCGAAGTCCACGCCGTCCCACCGCCAGCGCTGGCCGGCGGCGCAGCGGCTGGCCTTGCGCAGCGCCTGCAGCTCGTGGTCGTCCTCGATCGAGCTGACCAGCGCCGCCTGCGGCTGCATCGCCAGCACCGCCGCCGCGCCGCCGGTGTGGTCGGCGTCGCGGTGACTGAGCACCAGCGTGTCCACTCGCTCCCCCAGCGCCCGCAGCAGCGGCACCAGCACCCGGTGGCCGGCGTCGCTCTCCCGGCTGTAGCGCGGGCCGCTGTCGTACACCAGCGTATGGGCGGCGGTGCGGACGATCACCGCATTGCCCTGGCCGATGTCGGCCGCCAGCAGCTCGAACTCACCGGCCGGCGGGCGCGCCGGCTGCCAGAGCAGCACCGGCAGCAGCAGCGGCAGGCCCAGCGCCCGGACCGGCGGCGGCAGCCGCAGCACCAGCACCACGCCACCGAGCAGGCCGGCGCCCGCGGCCCACAGCGGCGGCGCGGCGGTGGACAGCGTCGCCCACGGCCAGCCGGCCAGCCATTGCAGCCACAGGCTCAAGGCCTGCAACGCCCAGGCTGCCAGGTCCCACAGCGGCGCGAACAGCACGCCGGCCATTGCCAGGGGCGTCACCAGCAGCGTGATCCAGGGGATGGCGACCGCGTTGGCCAGCAGGCCGACGATCGACACCTGCCCGAACAGCAGCACCGTGAGCGGCAGCAGGGCCAGCGTGACGACACCCTGCTCCCGGAAAAACGCCGCCACGCGGTTGCCGCTGCCGGCGCCGGCGTCGCTGGCGAACAGCACGCCCACGGCGACAAAACTGAGCCAGAAGCCAGCCTGCAGCAAGGCCCAGGGATCGATCGCCAGCACCACCGCGCAGGCCAGCAGCCACACCTGCGGCCAGGGCCAGCGCCGGCCCGAGAGCCGCAGCAGGCCGACGGTGGCCAGCATCCAGATGGTGCGCTGGGCCGGCACGCCCCAGCCGCTGAACACCGCATAGCCGGTGGCCAGCGCAATGCCGCCGACCAGCGCCGCGTGTGGCGCCGGCCAGGCCAGGCACAGCCGGCCGCTGCGCCGCCACAGCCAGCCGATGGCCAGCGAGGCGGCCCAGGCGAACATGGTGATGTGCAAACCGGAAATCGACATCAGGTGGGCGACCCCGGTCGCGCGAAACACATCCCAGTCGGCCCGGTCGATCGCGTTCTGGTCGCCCACCACCAGCGCTGCCAGCAGGCCGGCGGCCTTGCGGTCGGCCACCCGGGCGTAGATCGCATCGCGCACCGACTGCCGCGCGCCTTCCACCGGATGGCTCCAGCCGGTGCCGATGCGGCGCGGCGGCGGATCCTTGGGGCCTGCGCGCACGTAGCCGGTGGCCTGCAGGCCCTGCTCCCAGAGCCACAGCTCGTAGTCGAAACCGTGCGGGTTGAAGTTGCCGTGCGGCGCCTTCAGGCGGGCCGTGAGCTGCCAGCGCTCGCCGGCCCGCAGCTCGGGGGGCTGGCGCTGCGCTTCCTCCGCACCAAGGCCGCCATACCATCCCAGGTACAGCTGCGGCGGCAGCTCGACACGCTGCTTGCCGGCCAGGGCCGACTCCACCTCGAAGCGAAAGCGCAGGCCGCCGTCATTGCGCTGCGGCATCGCGGCGACGACACCGACCAGCGCGATGTCGCGGCCTTCCAGCGCGGGCGCCAATCCGTGGGCGGCGAACTGCACCGCCCGCAGCCCCACCAGCGCGAACGCCAGCATCGCCGCCGCCAGCAGCACCGGCCAGGAGCGCGGGCCCTGCCCGCGGCGAAACGCAACGAGCGTGGCGAGCAGCGCGCCGCCCCCAGCCAGCGCCGCATACCCGGCGCCGATCCACAGCGCGGCCTGCTGCAACTGGCAGGCCGTGCCCGCGATCCCACCCAGCATCGCCCAGGCCAGCCAGGAACCTGCCCGCGGGACAGCGTCGTTGCGATCGTCGGTCACCTCGTTTCAACGGCGTCACGGACTCCCGTGAGGACAGGCGCACTCCCCTGATTGGCGTAGGAATTGCTAGTATCGAACGATGTCGATCCATGCCGCCCTCAACCACGTCACCCACTACAAATACGACCGGCCGATCAAGATCGGCGCCCAGGTGGTGCGCTTGCGGCCGGCGCCCCACTGCCGCAGCAACGTCATCTCGTACTCGCTGAAAGTCGAGCCGGCCCAGCACTTCATCAACTGGCAGCAGGACCCGTTCGCCAACTACCTGGCGCGGCTGGTGTTCCCGGAAAACACCACCGAATTCAAGGTGACCGTCGACCTGGTGGTCGAAATGGCGGTCTACAACCCGTTCGACTTCTTCCTGGAGCCGGAGGCGGAGAACTTCCCCTTCACCTATAGCGAGGCCCAGCGCAAGGAGCTGGCGCCCTACCTGGTGACCGAGACGCCCACGCCGCTGCTGCAGAACTACCTGGCCAAGATCGACCGCAAGGAACGCCGCACCATCGACTTCCTGGTCTGGTTGAACCAGGAGGTCCAGAAGGACGTCAAGTACCTGATCCGGATGGAGCCCGGCGTGCAGACGCCGGAACAGACGCTGGCCAACGCCAGCGGCTCCTGCCGCGACTCGGGCTGGCTGCTGGTGCAGCTGATGCGGCACTGCGGGCTGGCGGCGCGCTTCGTCTCGGGCTACCTGATCCAGCTGGTGCCGGACGTGAAGGCGCTGGACGGCCCGAGCGGAACCACCGTCGACTTCACCGACCTGCACGCCTGGTGCGAGGTGTTCCTGCCGGGCGCCGGCTGGATCGGCCTGGACCCCACCTCCGGCCTGCTGGCCGGCGAAGGCCACATCCCGCTGGCCTGCACGCCCTCGCCTTCCAGCGCGGCGCCGATCGAAGGCCTGATCGACGAAGCGAAGGTGGAGTTCAGCCACCACATGCAGGTGACGCGGATCCACGAATCGCCGCGCGTGACCAGGCCCTATACCGACGACCAATGGTCCAAGGTGCTGGCGCTGGGCGAAATGGTCGACGGCCAGCTGATGGCCGGCGACGTGCGCCTGACCATGGGCGGCGAACCCACCTTCGTCGCCACCGCCGATCGCGACGCCGCCGAATGGAACACCGATGCGCTCGGCCCCACCAAGCGCGGCTATGCCACCGAGCTGGTCCACAAGCTGCGCAGGGAATACGGCCAGGGCGGCTTCCTGCACTTCGGCCAGGGCAAGTGGTACCCGGGCGAGCAGTTGCCCCGCTGGGCGCTGTCGATCTACTGGCGGGCCGACGGCCAGCCGGCCTGGACCAATCCGGAGCTGTTCGCCGACGAACACCAGCCGTCCCACTACACCAGCCAGGACGCGCAGCGCTTCGTCGACACGCTGGCGCGCCGGCTGCAGGTGACGGACCGCTTCATCAAGCCCGGCTACGAGGACGTCTTCTACTACCTGTGGCGCGAGCGCCGCCTGCCGGTCAACGTCGACCCATTCGACTCCAAGCTGGACGACGAGATGGAGCGCGTGCGGCTGCGCCGCGTGTTCGAGCAGAAGCTGGACGCGGTGGTGGGCTACGTGCTGCCGCTGCAGGCCAACGAGCCCGATGCCTCCCGCCTCGCAGGGCCGTTGTGGTCGACCGGCCCGTGGTTCATGCGCGACGAACGCATGTACCTGATTCCCGGCGATTCGCCGATGGGGCTGCGGCTGCCGCTGGACGCGTTGCCGTGGGTGAGCAAGGCCGACTTCCCCTACCTGGTGGAGCAGGACCCGTCGGCGCAGCGCGGCGAGCTGCCGCCGGCCAACGCCCTGCACGCCCGCTACGAGGACGGCGGCGACCGCCGCGGCGTCTCCTACATCGCCGGCAGCTCGCTGCCCGGAGAAGCGCCGCGCCGCGCCCAGGAAAGTTCTAACCGGCTGCCTGGCGGCAAGGGCGGCGCGCCCGGCCCCGGCGGCAGCGGCCAGCGCGAGCCGGAAGACTTCGTGACGGCGCCGGAGCGCGGCAAGTCCGCCGCCGGCCACAGCCGAACCGCGCTGGTGGTGGAGGCGCGCGACCCGCGCCGCGCCAACGGCCCCAAGGCCGAAGCCGTGGGCGAGAAATACGGGATGCTGTACGTCTTCATGCCGCCGCTGGCCGAGCTGGAGGACTACCTCGACCTGCTCGCCGCCGTCGAAGCCACGGCGCAGGAGCTGGGCGTGAAGATCGTGCTGGAAGGCTATCCGCCGCCGCGCGACCCGCGCCTGAAGCTGCTGCAGGTGACGCCGGACCCGGGCGTGATCGAGGTCAACATCCACCCCGCGCACGACTGGCGGCAACTGGTGGAGCACACCGAGTTCCTCTACAACGCGGCGTTCGAGACCCGGCTGTCGGCCGAGAAGTTCATGACCGACGGCCGCCACACAGGCACCGGCGGCGGCAACCACTTCGTGATGGGAGGCGCGACACCGGACGACTCGCCGTTCCTGCGCAAGCCCGAGCTGCTGGCCAGCCTGCTGCTGTACTGGCACAACCACCCATCGCTGTCGTACCTGTTCTCCGGCATGTTCATCGGCCCGACCAGCCAGGCGCCGCGGGTGGACGAGGCGCGCAACGACCAGTTGTACGAACTGGAGATCGCGCTCAAGGAGATCGAGCGCAACCGCAAGGTCTACGGCCAGGCCATGCCGCCCTGGCTGGTGGACCGCACGCTGCGCAACATCCTGATCGACGTCACCGGCAACACCCACCGCAGCGAGTTCTGCATCGACAAGATGTACTCGCCCGATTCGGCCACTGGCCGGCTGGGCCTGCTGGAACTGCGCGCCTTCGAGATGCCGCCGCACTCGCGCATGAGCATCGCGCAGCAGCTGCTGCTGCGGGCGCTGGTGGCGCGCTTCTGGCGCGAGCCGTACCGCGCGCCGGCCACCCGCTGGGGCACCGAGCTGCACGATCGCTTCCTGCTGCCGACCTTCGTGCAGATCGACTTCCACGACGTGCTGGCCGAGATGCGCCAGGCCGGCTACGCCTTCGACGACGCGTGGTTCGCGCCGCACTTCGAGTTTCGCTTCCCGCTGGTGGGCGCGGTGCAGACCATGGGCATCGAGCTGACGCTGCGCAATGCGCTGGAGCCCTGGCACGTGATGGGCGAGGAAGGCTCGACCGGCGGCACCGTGCGCTATGTCGACTCGTCGCTGGAGCGGATCGAGGCGCGCGTCACGGGCTTGAACCCGAGCCGCTACGTGGTGACGGTCAACGGCAAGGCGCTGCCGATGCAGCCGACCGGCGTGACCGGCGAATACGTCTCGGGCGTTCGCTACAAGGCCTGGAACCCGCCCTCCGCGCTGCATCCCACCATCGGCGTGCACGCGCCGCTGACCTTCGACATCGTCGACACCTGGATGAACCGCTCGCTGGGCGGCTGCCAGTACCACGTGACGCATCCGGGCGGCCGCAACTACGACACCTTCCCGGTGAATGCGTACGAAGCGGAGAGTCGACGCATGGCGAGATTCTTCAGGATGGGACATACGCCGGGGCGGATGCAGGTGCCGCCGGCGACGATCCATGTGCCGGGGAGCCGGGAGTTTCCGTTCACGCTGGATCTGCGGCAGCCGCCTCGGGGTTGATCACGCAACGCGCACGAAACCCCCGACGCATCTACTCAAGCCGCACGCAGGGGAGACAGTACCGCCGACCGCAGGGACATTCAGCAGCCCGCGCTTTGCGCGCCCGGCTCGATCATCACCGCAGTGGAGTCACGGCACCATGCAGGTTTTTGAAATGGTCAGTTATGGCGGTACGCTGGTGCTGAGCACCGTGGTGTCCTTTGTCACCGCACGGCGCTGGCCCGGCGTCCTCATTCCACTCCCGCAACAGTCCAACCGATGAATCCGTCAGGTGAGCGAATGGAGCGCCGTGAAGAGCAGCTTGGCAGTGGACAAAACATCCGCCAGGGGCCTGCCTTGGCCGTCGGTGTTCGGGCTCAACTGAAGCAGCCGTTGACCGCGGTTTCGAAACGGCTTCCGGTCTGATAGCCCGGTGCTACCATCTTTCCCATGATCGACTGGTCAACCTGTGCTGCCGTGGAACGCGATGCGGATCGCGTGATTGGAGCCTGGGTTTTCCGTGGCACGCGGGTTCCTGTGGCGGCCCTGTTCGAGAATCTTGAGGATGGCGTCTCTATGATCGAGTTAGCCGATCTCTTCCCCGGTGTCACGATCGAGCAGGCGCGCTCCGTGCTGGAACACGCTGCCAAGAGCTCTCTCGCCACGACGTAAGTGCGCGTCCTGTTCGACCAAGGCACGCCGGCACCACTGCGCATCGCCATCGCGCAGCTGCAGATGCACTGGACGATCGAGGCCAACATGGCGTCGATCGTCGCCGCCCTGGAACTGGCCAGCGGCCGCGGCGCAAGCATCTGCACTTTTCCCGAACTCGCCCTCACCGGCTTCCATCGCGAAATCGTTTCGCTGGCCAAGCCGGAGCTGGTGGCGCCCGAGGTCCGCAGGCTGCAGCAGACCTGCGCCCGGCTCGGCATCGCGGCCGCCGTCGGCGCTCCCACCTTCGGCGACGACGGCGCCCGCTTCAACAGCCACCTGTTCATCGACCAGGACGGCCAGCTGGTGTCCACCACGGCCAAGATCGGCCTGACGGCGCCGGAAGCAACGTTCTTCCGTCCGGGCGTCGATCGGCCGGTGGCATCCTTGTCAGGCATGCGTTGCGCCGCCATCATCTGCCGCGAAATGGAAGACGAAGAACAGATCCGCGCGCAACTGGCGCCGGGCTCCGTGGACCTGCTGTTCTGGCCCGGCCAGATGCGGCCGGACCCGGACAAGCCGGTCACCGATCCGCCGGCCCACGTCGTGCGCGCCCAGAAGATGGCGCAGGACCTGCGCGCCTACGTGATCCAGGCCAACTGGCCCAATGCGCTGAATCGCCCCGAGGAGAGCAGGAACGCGGGCCAAAGCGCGGTGATCTCGCCGACGGGTGAGCTCGTCTTCCGGCTGCCGATGGAGGCTCCAGGCGTCGCTGTCTTCACGCTGGGCGAGCGCAGTTGCGAGTGGCACGCGGCATGACCGTCGACGTCCGCACCCGGAACGCGCTGCTGGACGCGGCCTGAAAGGCAAGCCTCATGCTTCACCACGTCTCACTTGCCGTCCGTGATCTGGCGGTCGCAGGCGCCTTCTATGACGCAGCGATGGGTGCGCTTGGATACCGTCGGGTGTTCCAGGACCAGACAGCCATCGGCTACGGCATCGAGGATGGCAAAGACAAGTTCTGCCTGAAGCTGCGCAGCAACCCGGTCGCGCCTGGCCCCGGCTTTCATCTTGCGTTTGATGCGCCCTCACGGGAGTCGATTCATACATTTCACGCGAAAGCGCTTGCTGCCGGTGGAACAGACAACGGCGCGCCCGGGCCCAGGCCGAACTACGGGCAACACTACTACGCCGCTTTCGTCATTGACCCCGACGGGCATCACGTGGAGGCTGTCGCAAATGGCCCGGTCGGACTTGTCGGTCATGCAACCAACGCCTCTCCGGGAAACCGTCAAGTCATCGTCGCGCTCGACTTCGAGAGCGCCGCGCAGGCCTTTCGACTGGTCGAGCAACTTGGCGCGGCAGCTTACAGCTACAAGGTCGGCCTCCAGTTGCTGACTGCGCAAGGACCTTCCGTGGTGCGCCAGCTGGTGACGGCCGGCAAGCAGGTATTCCTCGACCTCAAGCTGTTCGAGATTCCGAACTCGGTCGCCGGCGCGGTCGCGGCCGCCGGCCAACTCGGCGTAGGCATGGTCACGGTTCACGCGTCGGGCGGCACGGCCGTCCTGCGGGCGGCGGTCGACGCGGCGCGCCCATTCCCGCAGCTGAAGGTTCTCGCGCTGACGGTGATCACCAGCATGCGCGAGCAGGAACTTCGCGAGGTCGGTGTGAGTTCCAGCGTCCGGGAGCAGGTCCTTCGGCTGGCGAAGCTCGCGGTTGCCGCGGGCTGCCACGGCGTTGTGGCATCGCCGCAAGAAGCCGGCCTTCTTCGCGCGGCGCTGCCAGGCGATGCGCTGATCGTCACCCCGGGAACCCAGTTACCAGGCGAGGCCCCGACTGACCAGGCGCGCACCGCCACGCCGGCCGAAGCCATTCGCGCCGGCTCGACGCATCTTGTCATCGGCCGCTCGATCTCCCGCTCGCCGGATCCGGTGCAGTCCTTCCTCGCCATCTGCGACCAGATCGGGCAAGCCGTGGCGCAGCGCGCC
Organism: Burkholderiales bacterium; assembly: GCA_038244915.1. Taxonomy (GTDB): domain Bacteria; phylum Pseudomonadota; class Gammaproteobacteria; order Burkholderiales; family Burkholderiaceae_C; genus Ramlibacter. Next base: position 11,527 of record JBBRSZ010000022.1, read on the forward strand.
CATGACCCAGCTGCGCTTTCGTAGGCTGGACCCAGCCAGCGCGCCAGACCTGCTGGAATGGCAGCGCGTGTTCCGTGGCGCCCAGGCGTTCACCTTCGCCACGCAGGGCCGGCCCCCGACCGACGCCGATGCGCAGCGCATGATGCGAACCCTGCCGGCGGGGCAACCACAAGACGATGTGCACCTGTTCGCGATCGACGTGAACGGCACGCTGTGCGGCATCGCCTTCCTCATGCGCGGTTATCCGACGGCCGGCGTCACCTACCTCGTCGCCCTCGTCCTGATGGAGGCATTCCAGAACCGGTCGCTGGGCGCGGCCTGCCTGGAGCGCATCGAGGAGCTGGCGCGATCATGGCAATCGAGCAAGCTCACCGCCGTCGTTGATTCAGCGAACGTGCGGGCTCTTGCCTTCTGGCTCCGGCACGGTTTTCACGAGGTGGGGCGCCGGGAGCTGCCTGATCTGGTCGGCCAGGCCATTTGCATCGACAAGGCGCTGGATTCCAGGCCGGGCATCGAACTACGCGAGGAGCCGTTCACCGAGAGCACCGGGCACGCCGCGATCCCCAGCGTCTACGAATCCGGCAGTGTGTTCGACGTGCTGGAAACGGGCTCAGGCTTTGGGCTGCGCGAGCGCCTGCTGGCGGAGCCGCACCGCAAGGACTACGACCTGCTCGAAGATCCGCGGCAGTGGCCTGCACGCTTCGACGTCTCCAACTGGGCACTGATCGGCGCGTACGAAGGGGGCGCAAGGGTGGGCGGCGCCATCGCCGCCTTCGACACGCCGGGCGTGGACATGCTGGAAGGTCGCAAGGACCTCGTGGTGCTCTGGGACCTGCGCGTTTCGCCCGCCGCGCGGCGTCGGGGAATCGGCGCTGCCCTGTTCCAGGCCGTCGAGGCCTGGGGCCGGCAGCGCCAGTGCATCGAGCTGAAGGTCGAAACCCAGAACACCAATGTCGCCGCGTGCCGGTTCTATGCACGGCAAGGTTGCACCTTGCGGCGAGCGAATCGCGGCGCGTACCCGGAGCTGCCCGATGAGGTTCAACTGATCTGGCGCAAGGCACTCGGGAGCTGACGGCTCTTCTGCATGAATCCCCTCTCTCCTCACACCACCGGCGTCCGGGTCGCTGTCGTCTTGGCACGCCTGAAACCAGCTTCCCCAGCCGCTGTTCCTGCCCCTGCAGAATCTTCGCGACCTCGGCTTCAGCGCCCCGTAACCACGGCAATCCATGACCTCGCTGCCCTCCCGCATCCGGCAATCCGCCCGCCGGACCGGCAGCTTCCCGCTGCGCTCGGGCAAGGCCAGCGACACCTGCTTCGGCTGCTGACGCTTGCCGTCGGCGCGCGATCAGTCCGCCTTGATCCCGCGCTCCCGGATCACCGCGCCGTAGCGCCGGCTGTCATCGGCCATCAGCGCCGCGAACTGCGCCGGCGTCATCGGGCTGGGCTCGGCGCCCATGGTCGCGATCTGGCTGCGCACGGCGGGCAGCGCGAGGGTCTTGTTGATCTCGCGGTTGAGCCGGACGACGATCTCGGGCGGCGTGCCGGCCGGTGCATAGAAGCCGTGCGTCGTGCCGGCGTCGAAGCCCTTCAAGCCGGCCTCGGACAGCGTCGGCACATCGGGAAAGGCAGAGGACCGGTGCGCCACCGCCACGCCCAGCATCTTCAGCCTGCCGGACCGCACGTGGGCGAGTGCGATGCCGGGATCGAAGTAGAAATCGATCTGGCCGGCCAGCAGGTCTTGCAGCGCGGGCGAAGCGCCCTTGTACGGGACGTGGACCGCGTAGACGCCGGCCTGGCTCTTGAGCATCTCGCCGGCCAGGTGCAGGCCGGTGCCATTGCCCGCCGACCCGTAGCTCAGCTTGCCTGGATTGGCCTTCATGTACGCCACCAGCTCGCGCAGGTTGTTCACGGGCAGGTCCGGCCGCGTCACCAGGAACAACGCCACCCGCGCCGCGGCGGCCACCGGCACCAGGTCCTTGTCGGTGTCGTACGCCATCTTCGGATAGATGAACGGGTTGGTCGTGATCGTGCTGCCCGCCGTCATCAGCAAGGTGTAGCCGTCCGCAGGCGATTTGGCGACCAGGTCGGCGCCGATCATGCCGCTGGCGCCGGCGCGGTTGTCCACCACCACCGGCTGCCCGAGCGCCTGCTGCAACGGCAGCGACAGGGCGCGCGCCAACACGTCAGGCGAACTGCCCGGCGGAAAGTTCACCACCAGCCGGATCGACTTGGCCGGCCAGGTGTCGCCCTGGGCGTGGGCCGCAGGCAAGACAGCGGCAATCGCGACGGCGACCGCGGCGGCAGCCAGCAGGCCGCGGCGAAAACGAAGGAGCTTGGGATTTTGCATTCTGGTCATTCCTGGGGTTGTCAGGCTGCGATCGGCAGGCCGGTGAAGTTCTCCGCGAACTGCAGCCGGCCGGCCGCTGTTCCCGTCATGTACGCGAGGTCCGCCCGCTGCAGCCGGCGCACGAAGGCGCTGTCGCCGGGGAACTGGTGGACCATCGTGCAGAGCCCGGCCGAGAAGCGCTGGACCAACCACATGCGCTCCAGGCAGGACTGCGAATATTGCGCCAGCCACTTGCCGTCGTCGCGCCGGTAGTGCTCCACCAGGCTGCGCCCCAGCACCCTGATGTCGGCCATCGCCGAATTCAGGCCCTTGGCGCCGGTGGGCGGAACGATGTGGGCGGCATCGCCGGCCAGGAACAGCCGGCCGTACTGCATCGGCTCCGCCAGGAAGCTGCGCATCGCCGTCACGCCCTTCTGGGTGATCTTCCCCTCGTTGACCGGCGGCAGACCCGGCACGTCCAGCCGTTTGTGCAGCTCGGCCCAGATCCGATCGTCCGACCACCCGTCCGCGTCCTCGTTGGGTTCGCACTGCAGGTAGAGGCGGGTCACGCTCGGCGAGCGGATGCTCAGCATCGCGAAGCCCTCCTCATGGCAGCCCCAGGTAATCTCGTTGGTCGGCGCCGGCGCCTCGGCCAGGATGCCCAGCCAGCCGAACGGGTAGATGCGGTCGTAGACCTTGAGCACCTCGGCGGGGATCGAGTCGCGGCAGACGCCGCGGAAGCCGTCGCAGCCGGCGACGAAATCGCACTCCAGCCGCTGCGGCCGGCCGTCCTGTTCGAAGTGGATCACCGGGCGCTTGCCATCCACGCCCTCGATGCGCGTCACCGGCGCATCGAAAAGCATCTGGCCTCCGGCGGCCGTGCGCGCCGCTATCAGATCGGTCACCACCTCGTGCTGCGGATAGACCCAGGCGCTGCGACCGCCACTGGCTGCATGGAAGTCGAGGCGGTGCGACTCTCCGCCGAAGCGGAAGTCGATGGCGTGCTGCTCCAGGCCGCGCGCGGCGATACCCGCGCCCAGCCCCAGCTCCCGCATCATTTCCACCGTGCCCTGTTCGAGCACCCCGGCGCGCAGCCGGGTGCGCACGTGCTCCTGGCCGGCGCGCTCGACGAGTACCGACTCGATGCCCTCCAGGTGCAGCATGTGCGCCAGCATCAACCCCGCCGGCCCGGCGCCGACGATGCCCACCTGCGTGCGCATCAGGATTGCTCCTCGAGGGTGATCAGGCCCATGCCGGTGGTCATGGGCGCGTAGTAGTTGCGGTGCATCTGCTTCGCCCTGGCCGAGAGAGCCCCGCGCATCACCAGCCACATGATCAGTTCGATGCCCTCGACGCCGAATCGCTCCATCAGAACCTGGTGCGTAAGTCCTGTCAGGAGCTCCGGGTCGCTTTCGATCTTGTCGAGAAAGTCCAGGTCGTTGTCACGGTGCATCTGGCCGAAGCTGCTCCCGGTCAGCTGGTGCGACATGCCGCCGGTGCCGATGATCGCTACCTTGATGTCGCGCTGGTAACTGTCCACCGCGCGGCGGATCGCCTGCCCCAGCCGGTAGCAGCGGCGCGCCGTCGGCAGGGGGTGCTGCAGCACGTTGACGGCGATCGGCACCGAGGCCACCGGCCAGCTGTCGGCCGGGTCGAAGCACAGGTGCATCGGCACCAGGAAGCCGTGTTCCACCGCCATCTCCTGGCAAACCGTGATGTCGAATTCGTCGTACACCAGGGAGCGGCACAGGTGCTGCGAGAACGCGAGGTCACCGGGGATGGCCGGCAGTGGCCGGGTGCCGAAGCCTTCGTCGGCGATGGCGTAGCTGTCGGCGCAGCCGACGGCGAAGGTCGGGTACTTGTCAAAGAAGAAGTCGGCGCCGTGGTCGTTGTAGACCATGATGGCGACGTCGGGCTGCAGCTCCCTGAGCCATTCGCGCACTGGGACGTAGGCGTCGAACAGCGGCTTCCAGGCTGGGGTTCCGGTCTTGCCGCGGTCGTAGGCGCCGCCGATGGAGGGAACGTGGGAGGTGCCGATGCCGGCGACGATCTTGCCCATCAGGTCGCTCCGCTGTCGTTGCGGGTGGCCAGGAACTGCTCATAGCTTTCGCCGCGCATCTTCGCTCCCATCCTGTACAGACCGTTGCCGGTGACAACGCCGAGCTTGAGCAGAAAGTAGATGTTGCCGCCCGCCTCCAGCAGCCCGCCGAAGTCGCGGGCCCGCACGAGGTTCTTTTCCGCCTCGCGAAGCCCGAAGCGGGCCATGAAGACCTCTTCGTCGGCCTGGTACGCCGCGCGCTCCCCCGGCTGAGACAGTGCGTTGCACATCTTGTTGATGCGCAAGCCGCGCCAGGACATGGCGAGGTCGAAGACGTCGGAACCGGCGATCTTGGCGTCCGGCTCCAGTTGTGTTGTAGTCATGACTTGGATCAAAGTGGTTGGCTCGAATTCAGTTTAGGAGCCCAACCGGTAATGCTTCTATACAACTACCTCGCCCTGCCTGCCGCCCCATGAGCTTCGCCTGCCCCGTGACCGTTGAAGACCTGCTGAATTACCGGCTGAGCCGCCTGCTGGAGAGCAGCGGCAGCATGGTCACGCGGCTGTGCGAAGGCCGCTACGGGATCACCCGGCGCGAATGGCGGCTGATCTGCATCCTGTCGACTGAGGGTCCGATGTCGCCATCGGCGCTGGCCGAGCGCGCTCATCTTGAGCGCGCTCGCATTTCGCGCCATGTTGGTGACTTGGTCGCCAAGCAGCTGGTTGATCGCGTCGGGCTGGAGGGCGACAAGCGCCGCGCCAGCGTGGCGCTCAACGCGCGCGGGCGCAAGCTGCACGATGAGCTGTTCCCACAGTCGGTGCACTTCAACAACCTGATGCTGGAAGCGCTAGCGCCCGCCGAACTCGCGGTATTCGACGCGGCGCTCGCCCGCCTAACGACCACCGCGGACCAGATCAGCGCCTCGCAGGCGACGGGCGACAAAGCCGACCGGCGCCATGGGGGCAGCCGAAGGTTCGCCCCAGGCAACGCCATGACACTGCCGCAAGCGTGGGGCGGTGACTAGCCGATGAAGCCCTCGATCGGCGCCGCGCTTCCTTACTTGCCCATCTTTCCCTGCAACACGGCGACCAGGTGCTGCTTGGCCTCAGCCAGCTGGGCCTTGTCGGCATCGTGCACCTTGCGAAAGAACGCGGCGCATTCGGGCGAGCCGGCCTGCTCCGCGTCCTTGATGTACTGGTCGTAGGCCATCAGCGCCTGGGCCTTGTTCTGCATCAGGGTGATCCAGTCGTAGGCCAGATTGCTCAAGGGGTGCTTGTCGGTGGATTGTTCCTGCATGTGCTGCTCCGGTCGGTAAAACGTTCAGCCTATAAGCGAAACCCGCCCGGCGCTGTAGGCCGCGACCGCTGATTCAAAGGTTCCAGCGTCGCCGGCCCGGCCCCGGCCTTCTGCTACGCTGCGAACAAATGCTCGAACGTCGGGTCCGCACTCCCCTGTGGTCGCTGAGAATCCTGGGGATTCTCAGCATTGCGGTTCCCATGTTCATCTATGCGGCGCTGGGCATCTTCCGCTACGTGGAGGCCACCGACGGCGCCGAAAAGCGGGTGAGCCGGTCACTGCGGGTCGCCCACGAGCACGCAGCCAAGGTGGTCGGCGGCGCCGAAGCGCTGCAGGACAGGCTGTTCGACATGGTCGACGGCAAGAGCCTGGCGCAGTTGCGCGCCGGCGAAGCGGCGCTGCATGCCACGCTGGAAGCGAAGGTGCGCGGCCAGCGCCAGATCCAGTCGATCTGGATCATCGGGGCCGACGGCAAGCCGATCGCCAGCAGCCGCTTCTTCCCGGTACCGCAGATCGACTATTCGGACCGCGCCTATTTCAAGTTCCACAGCGCCGGGATGCAGGGCCGTTTCCTGTCGGAGCCGTTCACCACCCGTACCACCGGCGAGCGCATCGCCGACCTCAGCGTCCGCTTCAACGGGCCCGACGGCAGATTCGGCGGCGTCATCAACATCAGCCTGCTGACCTCGTATTTCCAGCAGTTCTACAGCGACCTGGTGGCGGACGAGCCGGGCCTGGCCGTCAACCTGTTCCGCGAGGACGGCGCGATCTTTTCCAGGTGGCCCCTGCTGCCCGATGCGCCGGACCGGCTGGGGCCAGGCAGCCCGGTGATGGCGCGCCTGGCCGCCGGCGACAGCGGCACGCCCAGCCGCGGCATCTCCAGCGTCGACGGCCAGGACCGTCTGATCGGGTTCGCCCGGGTCGGCAACTATCCGCTGTTTGTCGGCACCGGAATGAGCCTGTCGACCCTGCGCGGGCAACTGCTCAGGGAGATGGCGATCCTGCTGGTCCTGGGCATTCCCCCCTTCGCCGCGCTGTACTTCGCGGCCCGCGTGGCCCTGCGGCGCACGCGGGAAGCGCTCGAATCGGCCGAGCGCCTCGACCGCGAAACGCTGACCCGCCGGCGCGCCGAGGAGGCGCTGCTGCAGGCGCAAAAGCTCGAGGCGATGGGGCGGCTGACCGGCGGCGTCGCGCACGACTTCAACAACGCGCTGATGGTGATCAGCAACAACGCCTACCTGCTCAAGCGCAACGTCACGGAGGCGGGCGCCAAGCAGCTGCAGTCGATCGGGCGCGCGGTGGACTCGGCCACCAAGCTGACGCGCCAGTTGCTCGCCTTCTCGCGCCGGCAGGCGCTGGTGCCCGAGCACGTCCGCCTGCAGGAGAAGCTGCCCGCCACCCGCGACCTGCTGCTGCCGGTGCTGGGCAGCCAGGTCCGGCTGTCGATCGAGGTTGCACCCGACACCCGGGGCATCGATGTCGACCTGGCCGAACTGGAGCTGGCCCTGCTCAACCTGGGCATCAATGCCCGGGACGCGATGCCCTCGGGCGGCTCGTTCAGCATCCGCGCTCGCAACGCCACCGGCGAGCTGCCGGGCAAGCTGAGCGGCGACGCGGTGGTGATCGAGGCCAGCGACACCGGCGCCGGCATCGACCCGGGCGTGATCGACAAGGTGTTCGAGCCGTTCTTCACCACCAAGCCGGTCGGCCAGGGCACCGGCCTGGGCCTGAGCCAGGTCTACGGCCTGTGCGACCGCGCCGGCGGTGCCGCGGCCATCACCAGCGTGCCTGGGCAGGGGACGCGCGTCAGCCTGTTCTTTCCCGCGGCGACGGCGCCGGCACCATCCGCAGACGGTGCGCGCAAGCCGATCGACCGGCGCCTGGGCAAGACCGTGCTGGTGGTTGAGGACAACAACGACGTCGCCGACGCCCTGCTGCCGCTGCTGGAGGCGCTGGGATGCAAGACCACCCGGGTCGACCGCGCCTCGGCCGCGCGCGAGTGGCTGGCGGCGCAGACTGAGCTGCCGGACCTGGTGCTGACCGATGTGCTGATGCCCGGCGACATGGACGGCATCGGCCTGGCGCAGTTCCTGCGCCAGACGCGCCCCGCGCTGCCGGTGCTGCTGATGACCGGCTACGCCGAGCAGATCGATGCGATCACGGCGCTCGGTTTCGAAGTGCTGCCCAAGCCCTGCTCCGCGGACGTCCTGAGCGCGGCGATCGCCAGGGTGGCGAGCTGATCGTGGTGAGCGCGCCCGTCCTGGTCCGTCCCGTCCGGCAAGGCGACTTCGCAGCCTGGCTACCGCTCTGGGACGGCTACAACGCGTTCTACGGCCGCAAGGACGAGACCGCCCTGCCAATGGAGATCACGCAGCGCACCTGGCAACGCTTCTTCGACCCGGCCGAACCCGTGTTCGGGCTGGTGGCCGAAGCCGGCGGCGAGCTGCTGGGCCTGGCGCACTTCCTGTTCCACCGCAGCACGACCCGGATCGAGCTGACCTGCTATCTGCAGGACCTCTTCACGCTGGAGGCGGCGCGCGGCAAAGGCGTCGGGCGCGCGCTGATCCAGGGAGTGGACCAGGCGGCGAAGGCAGCCGGCATCGGGCGGGTGTACTGGCAAACCCACGAGACCAATGCCGCCGGCCGCTTGCTGTACGACAAAGTCGCCAGGCACGCCGGCTTCATCGTCTACGCCCACGAGGTCTGATCCCACGGCGCGCAATGCATGCGCGCGCTGATCGCTCCAGGCCGCCGCCTAGGGCCGCACCTGCGCCACGTTGAGCGTGACGCCTTTCGCGCCAACCTGGATGGTCTGCGCCGGCGAGAACAGGTCGCCCGCCTCCGCCTTGGCCATTCCCGAGCGGGAGATGCGGGCTTCCACCTCCACTTGCGACGCGGAGGAGAGCAAGGATTGCGGATTCATCGCCAGCGAATCGTCGAGCGTGAACTTCATCGGCAGCTGGGCGCCGCGCACGCGCAGCACGGCCAGCGGCATGCGCGAGCCGGGCAGCCGCGCGATGACCATCACGGTGTCGTCACCCGACAGCTTCGACTTCAGCGCGGCGGCCAGTTCCACTGTGCCGCTCACGCTGGCGCCGGGGCCAGCGGCCGCGGGTGCCGCTGGGGCCGGGCCCGTGGCGGCGGCTGCCGCCGCGGCCGCAACCGGCGCCGGCTTGCCGCCGATTGCACTGCGGGCACGTACCTCGTCGATGGCCGCCTGCAGCTGGCGCGCGTCGTCCGAGCCGGGCTGCAACAGCTTCATCAGCCCGCCCCAGATGGCCAAGGCTTTGGCATCCTGGTTGGCGTTCATGGCCGCGGTGCCGGCCAGCCACAGGGCCATCGGATTCTGCGGATCGACCTGCAGCGCCTTGTCGATCAGCTTCGCCGGCTTGCCGGCGAAGCTGCCCGAATTGGCCGCGGCGACGTCGGCATAGTCGGCCAGCAGCTGCGCATCGCCCTCGATGAAGGCGCCGGCCCGCTCATAGGCCCGCTCCGCTTCCAGCGGCCTGCCCAACACCTTGTACGAGCGCGCCAGCATGGCCCAGCCCTTCACGTTGCCGGGTTCCTTTTCCAGCTTGGCGGCCAGGGTGGCGATCATGCGCTCGACGTCCTGCGCCGCCGGTCCGGTCGCCGCCACCGGATTCATGCTGGATGGATTGCCGATCACGAAATACAGGCCGAAGGCGGCAATCGGCAGCAGCAGCGCGATCGCGACCAGCGTGCGCCTGGGCGCATGCAGCTTTGGTGCCGCGTCTTCCTGCTCCGTGTCCTGCAGCACCCGGCGCTGCAGCTCGGTGCGCGCCTGCGCGTGGTCGACCGCCCCGATCGCATCGTCAGCCAGGTCCTGGTCCAGCCGGGCCAGCTGTTCGCGGTAGATCGCGGTATTGAGTTGCCGCCGCGACAGCGGCGCGGCGACGCTGCCGCGGATGAACGGCCGCAGCAGCAAGCCCAGCACCAGCAGCACGGCCAGCGCCGCGGCCAACATGAATCCGGTCATCGTTCACCCTCCTGCGACAGCGCCTGCGCGCGGCTGCGTTCCTCGTCCGTCAACACATCGCTGCCCAGCGCGCGCTCGCGCCGCCGCAGGTACACCAGCAGCACGATCACGCCCACAACCATCAGCAGGAACGGCCCGGCCCACAGCAGCCAGGTGGTCGGCTTGACCGGCGGGCGGTACAGTACGAAGTCGCCATAGCGGCTGACCATGAACTCCTTGATCTCGGTGTCGGTGCGGCCGGCCCGGATCAGCTCGCGCAGCTCGCGCCGCAGGTCCTGCGCCAGCTCAGCGCGCGAGCCCGCCAGCGACTCGTTCTGGCAGACCAGGCAGCGCATCTCCTCGGAGATCGCGATCAGGCGCTGCTCGACCACCGGGTCATCGGCCAGCGGCGTCGCCTGCTTGGCCCAGCCGCCCGCGCCGGCGCCGGCAAGCAAGACCAGCAGCAGCGAAATGAGGAAGTGCTTCACGATTTCTTGAGCTCGTTGATGAGGGGCAGGATCGTTTTCTGCAGCGCCTCGACGGTGATGGGGCCGATCTGCTTGTGCCGGATCACGCCCTGCTTGTCGATGATGAAGGTCTCCGGCACGCCGTACACCCCATAGTCGATGCCCACCCGGCCGTCGGCGTCGAAGGCCGACAGGTTGTACGGGTCGCCATGTTTCTGCAGGAACCCCAGCGCGTCGATGCGCTTGTCCTTGTAGTCCAGGCCGATCACCGGCACCAGCTTGGAGCCGGCGAGTTCGACCAGCAGCGGGTGCTCCGCGCGGCAGGCGACGCACCAGGAGGCCCAGACGTTGAGCATCCAGACCTGTCCCTTCATGTCGGCCGGCGAGAACGCCTGGTCGGCCTGGATCAGTTGCGCCACCTTGAAGGCCGGCGCGGCCTTGTTCACCAGCGGCGACGGCACCTCGTGCGGATCGCGCTGCAGGCCCACGGCCAGGAAGCCGACCAGCACGCCGAACAGCGCCAGCGGAATCAGGAACTTGGCCTTCATGCGGCGGCTCCCTGCAGCGACGTCGCCACGACCGGGGCCGCGGCCTTGACCCGCAGCCGGTAGCGCCGGTCCGACACCGCGCAGACGCCGCCCAGCGCCATCAGCAGGCAGCCGGCCCAGATCCAGTCGACGAAGGGCTTGTAGTACACCCGCACAGCCCAGGCCTTGCCTTCCAGCGGCTCGCCCAGCGAGACATAGACGTCGCGGGTCAGGCCGGCGTCGATCGCCGCCTCGGTCATCGGCATCGTCGACGACACGTAGGTGCGTTTCTCGGGCAGCAGCCGGATCACCTTGCCGCCCCGGCTCACCTCGAACTCGCCGCGCGCCGCGCTGTAGTTCGGGCCAGTGACGGCGCTGGTTCCGATGAACCGGAAGTCGTGGCCGCCGACCCGCACGGTGTCGCCCGGCTCCATCCGCACGTCCTGTTCTTCCTGGTAGCCGCCCACCAGGGTCACGCCCATGACGAACACGGCGACCCCCAGGTGGCCCAGCTGCATGCCCCAGAACGACATCGGCGGCACGCCGATCCTGAGCCGGGCGATGATCTGCAGCGTCATCGACGCGGCGATCCAGACTGACAGCAGCGTGCCCAGTCCGGTCAGGAAGGTCCAGCCTCCCATCAGCAACGGGATCGCGATCGCGGCCAGGACGGCCAGCAAGCCGGCCAGCCACAGCCGGCGCGCCATGTCGCGCGCGTCGGCATGCTTCCAGCGCGCCAGCGGAACGGCGGCCATCAGGAACAGCGCCGGCGCCATCAGCGGCACGAACACGGTGTTGAAATACGGCGGGCCGACCGAGATCTTGCCCAGGTTGAGCGCGTCGATCAGCAGCGGATACAGCGTGCCGAGCAGCACCGAGCCGCAGGCCACCACCAGCAGCACGTTGCCCACCAGCATCAGCGTCTCGCGCGACATCAGCGCGAACGAGCCGCCCAGCGCCACCTTCGGCGCCCGCCAGGCGAACAGCGCCAGCGACGAGCCCACCACCAGCGCCAGCAGCACCAGGATGAAGACGCCGCGCCGCGGGTCGGTGGCGAAGGCGTGGACCGAGGTCAGCACGCCCGAGCGCACCAGGAAGGTCCCGAGCAGCGACAGCGAGAAGGCGCCGATTGCCAGCAGCACCGTCCAGCTCTTGAAGGTCCCGCGCTTTTCGGTCACGGCCAGCGAATGCAGCAACGCGGTGCCCAGCAGCCAGGGCATGAAGGAGGCGTTCTCCACCGGGTCCCAGAACCACCAGCCGCCCCAGCCCAGTTCGTAATAGGCCCACCAGGATCCCATCGCGATGCCGATGGTCAGGAAGATCCACGCCATCGTGGTCCAGGGCCGCGACCAGCGCGCCCAGGCGGAATCGAGCCGGCCCGACAGCAGGGCCGCGATCGCGAACGCGAACGCCACCGAGAAGCCGACGTAGCCCATGTACAGCATCGGCGGATGGAACACCAGCCCCGGGTCCTGCAGCAGCGGGTTGAGGTCGCGCCCGTTGTCCGGCGCCGGCACCAGCCGGTCGAAGGGATTGGAGGTCAGCAGGATGAACAGCAGCAGCCCGGTCGCGACCAGCCCCAGCACGCCCAGCACCCGCGCCACCATGGTCTCGTCGAGCGACTTCGACAGCTGCGCCACCGCCACCGTCCATCCGGACAGCATCAGCATCCACAGCAGCAGCGAACCCTCGTGGCCGCCCCAGACGGCCGCCAGCCGGTACACGGTGGGCAGCAGCGAATTCGAGTGCTCCGCCACGTACGTGACCGAGAAGTCGTTGACGTAGAAGCTCCAGGACAGCGCCACGAACGCGGCGCCCACCAGCAGGAAGAACACCTGCGCCGCGGGCCGCGCCAGCACCAGCCACTCGCGCCGCTGCTGGTGGGCGCCGATCAGCGGCAGCGTGCCCAGCACGGCGGCCACGCACAGCGAAAGGATCAGGGCGAAATGCCCGAGTTCGGGAATCATGGCTGGGGTGCTCCTTGGGTCTTCTTGGCCTGGTCCAGCGCGGCCTGGGCCTGCGGCGGCATGTAGTTCTCGTCGTGCTTGGCCAGCACTTCGGAGGCGGTGAACTGCCCGTCCGGGCCGAGCCGGCCCTGCACCACGGCGCCTTTGCCTTCCTTGAACAGGTCCGGCAGGATGCCGGTGTAAGCCACCGGGATCTCCCTGGCCATGTCGGTGACGACAAAGTGCACCGTGAGGTTGTCGCGCTTGAGCGACCCCTCCTTGACCATGCCGCCGATGCGGAACGCCTGGCCGTGCGGCGACTTGCCGGCCGCCACGTCGGTGGGCGTCACGTACAGCGCGATGTTGCTGTTCAGGGCGTTGAGCACCAGCGCGGCGGCGATGCCGACCACGGCCAGTCCGGCGACGACGATCGCGCCGCGCTTCTTCCAGGCTTTCATGAGTTTTCCTTGTCGAGGCGGTCCGCCAGCACCTGGCGCCGCAGGCTGCGCAGCACGTTGCCGTGGCGCTGGCCGACCAGCAGCGGTTCGAGCGCCAGCGCCAGCGCGCAGGCGCCGAAGCTGCCCCATACATACAGGGCGTATCCGCCCATCGCGAAGAACTCGCCGACCGAGTGCCAGCTCATGCCGCCCCCTGCGCCGCGAACTGGTGCGCCCATGCGGTGTGCGACTCGCGCTCCAGGATGATGGCGCGCACCCGTTTGAGCGTCATGGCCACCGAGTACATCCAGAAGCACAGCGCCATCAGCAGCATGCCCCACAGCATCGTGGTCGCCATCGACGGCGACCGCGTCAGCGACACCGAGGAGCCCTGGTGCAGCGTGTTCCACCACTTGACCGAGAAATAGATGATCGGCACGTTGACCGCGCCCACCAGCGCCAGGATGGCGCCGGCTTTGTCGGCGCGGCGCGGATCGTCGATGGCCGCCTGCAGGGCGATGAAGCCCAGGTACAGGAAGAACAGCACCAGCTCGGAGGTCAGGCGAGCGTCCCAGATCCACCAGGTGCCCCACATCGGCTTGCCCCAGAAGGCGCCGGTCCACAGCGACAGGAAGGCCATCAGCGCGCCGGTGGGCGCCAGCGCCTGCGCCATCATGCCGGACAGCCGGGCGTTCAGGGCCAGCCCGATGCCGGCCCAGGCCGCCATCACCAGGTAGATGAACATCGACATCCATGAGGCGGGGACGTGGACGAAGATGATCCGGTAGCCCTCGCCCTGGGTGGCGTCGGTGGGCGCCACGAAGAAGCTGACCCACAGGCCGGCCGCGCCGAACAGCACGGCCAGCGCCACGAACCAGGGAATCATCTTCCCGGCCAGCGGATAGAAGCTGGCCGGGCTGGCGAACCTGAACAAGTGGACGATGCCGTTGTTGCTCATTCGAGTGCAATCCTCAGGGCGGCCGTGGTCGCCCACGGCGCGAAAAACAGCGCCACCACCAGCAGGGCCGCCAGCAGCGAGAGATGGCCGGCAGCGCCCAGCCCCGATGCCTGGGCCTGGACGGCGCCAGCGCCGAAGATCAAGGTGGGAATGTACAGCGGCAGCACCAGCAGGCTCAGCAGCACGCCGCCGCCGCGCACGCCCAGCGTCAGCGCCGCGCCGATCGAGCCGATCAGGGACAGCACCGGGGTGCCGAGCAGCAGGCCCAGGGTCAGCACGCCCAGGCCCCCGGCATCGAGGTCGAACTGCATGCCCAGCAACGGCGCCAGCAGCACCAGCGGCAAGCCGCAGACCAGCCAGTGCGCCACGTTCTTGCCGCCCACCAGCAGCGCCAGCGGCGTCGGCGACAGCAGCATCTGCTCCAGCGTGCCGTCGGCATGGTCGGCCGCGAACATCCGCTGCAGCCCCAGCATGGTGGCCAGCAAGGCGCAGACCCACAGCACGCCGGGCGCGATCTTGCGCAGCAGCGCCGGTTCGGGGCCGATGCCCAGCGGAAACAGGCTGGCGACGATGACGAAGAACGCCAGCGCCGTCAGCACTTCGGTCTTGCGCCGCATGGCCAGGAGCAGGTCGCGATGGATCACGGCCAGCATCGCCTTCACAGGTCGACCGCCTTGCCACCGGCGATCGGCACCGGCTGATGGCTGGTGATCACGGCCATGCCACCCTGCGCGACATGCTCCGCGATCAGGTCCGACAGCATGGTGACCGCCTTCGCATCGAGCGCCGTGAACGGTTCGTCCAGCACCCAGAGCCTGGCCTTGCGGGTCAGCAGCCGGGCCAGCAGCACGCGCCGCTTCTGCCCGGCCGACAGCACCCTCACCGGCAGCTCCTCGCGGCCCTGCAGGCCGAAGCGGCGCAACGCCGCACCGACTTGCGCGCGTGGCGGCGGCGAGCCGTCCAGCGCGCCGGCCAGTTCGATGTTCTCGAGCGCGGTGAGGTCGTCCTTCAGGGCGCCCTGGTGGCCCAGGAACAACAGGTTGCTGCGGTAGCGGGCGGCGCAGTCGGCGATCGGCTCGCCCTGCCACCGGATGTCGCCCGCGGCCGGTTGCGACAGGCCGGCCAGCAGCCGCAGCAGGCTGGTCTTGCCGACCCCGTTGGCCCCGCGCACGTGCAGCCACTGGCCCGGTTCCAGCGCGAGGTCGACCCCGGCGAACAGGGGGCGTTCACCGCGGACACAGGACAGGCCATGGGCGCTCAGCATGTAGCCATTGTCGCCGGCCGGCGGGACCGAGGCCAACAGGGCCAAAACGCAGCCGTTGATAAAGATCAACGCGCCCTGCCGCGCTGGATGTCGGGCATGTCCGGCTGCCGGTGCGGCCCACGCCAACACGGTGTCAGCGCTGCCGTTGACATAGATCAAGCGCCCCGGCAAGGGCGGTTCCACACTCGCAACAACCCTGCGGCCGGAGCAAAAAGATGGCTCACGGCGCGACACAACCGCCCTTGGAGAAATGCTCTTGAAACGCCAGGTCCTGATCGCCGACGACCACCCGATCATCCGTTACGGGTTCAGATGCCTGCTGCGCGATTGCGAGGACATCGAGGTCGGCGGCGAAGCAGCCGACGGCCATGAGACGCTGCACATGGTCCGCGACCAACCCTGGAGCCTGTTGGTGCTGGACCTGTCGATGCCGGGTCGCAACGGCCTGGAACTGATCAAGATGATCAAGGCCGAACGGCCGCGGATGCCGGTGCTGGTGTTCAGCGAATTCCGCGAGGACCTGTACGCGGTGCGGTCGATCCGCGCCGGCGCATCGGGCTACCTGTGCAAGAAGACCGGCGCCGACCAGCTGTTGATGGCGATGCGCCAGATCGCCGCCGGCAGCGTCTTCTTCAGCCACAAGGTCACCGAACTGCTCGCCACCGACCCGATCCGCGATGCGCAGGAACTGCCGCACACGAGGCTGACCGACCGCGAATACGGCATCTTCAGCCGGATCATCAGCGGCGCCAGGCTCACCGAGATCGCCGACGAACTGTCGCTCAGCATCAAGACCGTCAGCACCCACAAGTCGAACATCCTCGAAAAGATGACGCTGGGCGGACAGGTGGAACTGGTGCGCTACGCGATCGAGCACAAGCTGCTGGATACCGCCGGCGGATAGGAGTTTTCCTAGGGGAACTTTGATCGGGTTCCGATATCCCGGCGGCGCATTGGCAGACAGAATGCAAAAACCAGCGGACGGCGACGTGCCAGCCACTGCGAGTTGATGGAGGTCGATATGAAGAAGAATTCCGGTC
This sequence comes from Burkholderiales bacterium, assembly GCA_038244915.1. GTDB lineage: Bacteria > Pseudomonadota > Gammaproteobacteria > Burkholderiales > Burkholderiaceae_C > Ramlibacter. The sequence goes on from JBBRSZ010000022.1 coordinate 27,802, forward strand.
GGTACGGTCTCGCGATGGTCGCGGCCCTGGTCCTGACTCTGGGGGGCTGCGGCGGTGGGGGCGGCGGCTCCGACCCGGCCCCGGCGCCCACGCCAGCGGCCACGTTGCAGCAAACCCTGGCGCAGGCGGCGGCAGTCGCGGCCAACGACACCGCGGTGAATTCCTCCGCGTCGTTTGTCGTGCTGCAGTCGGCTGGCGTCCCCGCGGTCACTGTCGCCAGCCCGCCGAAAGTGAACTTCACCGTGTTCTCTGACGGCGTCGTCAAGCAGGGCCTGGCCCTGGCCAACGTCAGCTTCGCCATCGCCAAGCTGGTGCCCGGCACCAACGGCAACCCCGACCAGTGGGTCAGCTACGTCTACCGCACCGAAACCGCCACTGCCGGCGTCGGCCCGGGCGGCAAGCCGGTGCTGGCCACGGCGCAGCAGGCCACCAGCGACAGCAAGCAGACCGACCCGGCCCTGGCGGCCGCCCAGCTGGTCTACAACGCGGACGGCTACTACACCTACACCTTCCGCACCGACATCAAGGACCCGACCAAGACCACCGGCGTGGTGTTCGAGCCGGACCGCACCCACCGGATCGCGATCCAGCTGAACTACAAGAACGCCGCCGGCGAGACCATCCTGGTCAATCCGTATTTCGACGTGACCTTCGACGCCGCCGGCAAGTCCGTGGCCGTGACCGACCCGAACAAGACCCGCAAGATGACCGACGTCACGTCCTGCAACTCCTGCCACGAGAAGCTAGGCCTGCACGGCGGCGGCCGGGTCGACACCCAGTTCTGCGTGATGTGCCACAACCCCGGCACCACAGATGCCAACAGCGGCAACGTGTTGACCCTCTCGACCATGGCGCACAAGCTCCACGCCGGCAAGCTGCTCAAGGCCAAGCTCGACGCCGGCAAGGGCGGCGAGGATTACACGATCTGGGGCTTCCGGGACACCAAGGTCGGGTTCGCCGAGGTCGGTTTCCCGCAGGACCTGCGCAACTGCACCAAGTGCCACACGGGCGCCAACCCGAACACGCCGCAAGGCGACAACTGGAAGACCAAGCCCAGCAAGGAAGCCTGCCTGACCTGCCACGCCAACCTGCCAGGCTCCAGCTGGGAAGCCAGCCACAAGGTGTTCGCCGGCACGCTGGTCAAGGCCGGTGCCGCCGCCAATGAGCTGACCAACGCCCAATGCGCGGACTGCCACCGGGTCGGCTCGAACATCTCGGCCGAGCGCGTCCACTGGAACCAGAACGAAGAGAACTCCGCCAAGTACAAGATGAACGTCGATAGCGCCACGTACGACGCCGCGACGCGCAAGGTGACGGTCAAGTACTTCCTGTCGGACCCGACCAACGGCAACGCGGCGTACAACCTCGTCACCTCCGAGTGCACGGGCGTCCCGGTGTGCGCCACCACGACGAAGTTCGGCAACCTGCGCTTCTACCTTGCTTACCAGAACGTGGTGGGACAATCGACGGCGGTCACCGAGCCATCGGCGTACAACAACGGCGGCAACAGCGCCAGTGTCTACGCCTACACCGGCACCAACGACGGCAGCAACCACTACACCGCCCAGATCAGCGTCCCTGCCGACACCACCACCAGCGTCGCCGCCGGCACGGCCCGGGTGGTGAGCATCGGCCAGATCAAGGAGCCCAAGCTCCAGGTGAAGTGGGCCACCGATCCGAGGCCCGAAGAGACCCCCAGGGTCCTGGTCAATACCGTGGTGCAGCACACCTTCAAGGAACTGGCGCTGACCGGCACGCTCAACCCGCGCCGCGTGATCGTCTCCAACGACAAGTGCAACGCCTGCCATGCGGCGCTGGGCACCACGTCGGGATCGAACACGCTGGCCGAGGCCTTCCACGGCGGCGCCCGCGACACCGTCGAGGCCTGCATCACCTGCCACGATCCCAACCGGATGTCGGCGACCAAGATGACCAACGGGCTGGACCTCAACGAGTCGTTCCAGTTCAAGCGGATGATCCACGGCATCCACGGCAACTCCAAGCGCACCTACCCGTTCACCGAAGGCAACAAGGTGGTCGGCGTCTTCAACAAGGACGGCACCTCTGCCACCGGCGGCGCGCCGCTGGCGGCCGACGTCGAGAACTACGCCGCCGAAGTCGCCTGGCCGGGCGTGGGCATCAACTGCAACGCCTGCCACGTGAACAACTCGTACAAGGTCGACCAGGGACCACTGGCGGCCGTGATCTCCAAGCCCACCGGCATCACCGATCCGATGCAATGGCTGGTGATCTCGCCCAAGGCCGCTAGCTGCACCGCCTGCCACGACTCGCCCAAGTCGATCGCCCACGTCACCAGCTTCGGCAACGGCTCGTTCGGCAACCGGACCCAGGCGCAGTCGCTGCAGACGCAGGAGATCTGCGCGGACTGCCACTCCAGTGGCGGCTTCAAGGGTGTCGACATCGTCCACGGCCAGAAGTAGCCATGCGGCTGCGCTTCATCCTGGCGGCCCTCGCCATCGGCCTCGCGGCATGGGCCGCGCCGTGCGGGGCCGCCCAGGACGCGGCCGCCTCCAAAGTCTGCGTCGAATGCCACGACTCGGAGGACCTGCCGGACATGAGTCGCAGCGCGCATGCGGTCGCCACCGACGCGCGCACTCCCAGCTGCGTCACCTGCCATGGCCCGAGCCCGACCCACGTGAAGAAGCCGGCGGGGGTGAAGGACCAGCCCAAGCCCGACGTGACGTTCGGCAAGAACACCGCCACGCCCGCCAGCGTGCGCAACGGCGCCTGCCTGGGTTGCCACCAGAAGGACGCCAAACGCATGCTCTGGGGCGGCAGCCAGCACGAGTCGGCCGACCTGACGTGCTCGTCCTGTCACAAGGTGCACGTCAACCATGACAAGGCGCTGGCCCGCGGCACCGAGACGCAGGTCTGCATCACCTGCCACAAGGAGCAGCGCACGCAGATGTCGCGGCCGTCGCACCACCCGGTGCCGGAAGGCAAGATGACCTGCTCGGACTGCCACAACCCGCACGGCTCGGCCGGCCCCAAGCTGGCCAAGCGCGACAGCATCAACGACACCTGCTACACCTGCCACGCGGAAAAGCGCGGCCCGTTCGTCCACTCGCACGAGCCGGTCAACGAGGATTGCTCCACCTGCCACAACCCGCACGGCAGCACCGTGGCCGCGATGCTCAAGTCACGCCCGCCGATGCTGTGCCAGCAATGCCACACGCCGCACGTGGCGGGCGGTGTCGGCGCGGTCGGCGGCCAGCGGGGAGTGTTCGGGCCGGCGGCGCCCGGCCAGCTTGCGCCCGCCGTGTCGGCGACCAGCAACGGCAAGAACGTGGTCAACCTGTGGCAGGGCCGCAGTTGCATGAACTGCCACACCCAGGTGCACGGCAGCAACAACCCCTCGACGACCAACCCGTCGCCGGGCTTCCTGACGCGATGAGCAAAGCCATGGCCACCTCCTCCCGTTTCCCCGCCAGCCGCCTGACGTTGCTGTCCCTTGCGCTGCTCGCCGCCTTCGCGCCGGCGTGGTCACAGACAGCCCCGGCCACCGAAACCGCGGCCGCCCCCACGCCCACCACGGTGGTCGAAGGCTCGGCCAGCGTCGGCGTCGGCTACATCGACGGCGACCGCGCGGACCGCGCGCTATACGACCAGTACAACGGACTGCGTCCGGGCGCGAGCGTGTTTGGCCGGTTCGACGCCGACTACTACCGCCGCGACGACGAGCGCGGCACCAGCGTCCAGTTCGAGGCCGCCGACCTCCTGAGCAGCAACCGCGAACTGGGGCTGCGCTGGAAGCGCCAGGGCGACTGGAAGTTGTCCGCCGACTACCGTGAGCTGACCCGGCGCGACCCGTTCAGCGTCAACTCCGGCCTGGCCGGCGCGGGATCGACCAATCCCACGGTCGTTCCGCTGCTCAACGGCCCGGGCAGCGGCGCCGAGTTCGACCTCAAGACCAAGCGCACCGCGCTCGGGGTGGCGTTCTCCAAGGTGCTGTCGCGCGACTGGCAGTTCGACGGCAGCCTCAAGACCGAAGACAAGGAAGGCTCGCGCCTGTTCGGCATCGGCATGGCCTGTCCCTCGGTGATCGCGCCGGGCTGCGGCGTCACCACCGGCGTGCAGGCGGGATCGGCGGTGCTGCTGCTGCCCGAGCCGATCAACTCCAACCACACGCAGGCCGAAGGGCGCGTGAGCTACGCCAGCGGCCAGCTGCGGCTGTCGGCGGGCTACTACGGCTCGTTCTATCGCAATTCCAATGGCAGCCTCAACCCGGTGGTGCCCGGCAGCCTCTACAACCCGGTCGGCACGCTGTTCCCGCTCGCGCCCGGGCTGCAGTCCATCCTGGGCCAGGCGGTGGCCCTGCCGCCGGACAACCAGGCGCATCACCTGGACCTGGCAGGCACATACGGCTTCACCCGCACCACCCTGCTCAATTTCAAGCTGGCCTATTCGCAGGCCAGCCAGACCGCCGGCTTCGCCGGCATGGGCCTGACCGGCGCGCCGGCGGGCCGCACCGACCTGGGCGGCAAGCTGGCCACCACGCTGGCGCAGGTGGGGCTGACGGCACGCCCGCTGCCCAAGCTGTCGCTCTCGGGCAACGTGCGCTACGAACACCGCAGCGACACCACGCCGATCGCCCTGTACAACATCGAGGGCACGTCCACCTACACCAACCGGCAGCTGCCGCTCACCCGTGTCAGCGGCAAGGTGCAGGGCAGCTACGAGTTCACCAGCGACTGGCGCGGCACGTTGGGCGCCGACGTGCAGACCATCGACCGCGGCGAGTTCACCGCCACCAGCGCGGTCGCCGGCATCACCGCGCTGCGCCAGAAGACCGACGAGACCGGCGTCCGCGCCGAGCTGCGGCGCCGGATGTCGGAGGACCTGAGCGGCGCCATCAGCCTGGAAAGCCGCCGCCGCGACGGCTCGAACTGGCTGCGCAACAACAGCGGCGTCGGCGTGACCGAGGTGAGCGACCCGTCCGCGCCTGGCGCCGGCCTGTCCGACGGCATCTTCAGCCCCACGCTGGCCGACCGCAGGCGCGACAAGGTCCGCCTGCAGGCCGACTGGCAACCCAATGAAAAGCTGTCGTTGCAGGTCTCGGCCGAAGGTGGCCGGGACCGGTTCGAGACGCCGAGCGTCTACGGACTGCGCAACTCCAGCATGAACCAGGTCAGCCTGGACTGGAACTACGTCGTCAGCACGGCCTGGAGCGTGAACGGATATGTCTCGAGCGGCCAGCAGCAGCTTGAGCAGGCCCGGCCCGGCGCCGCCCTGATCGCCTACGACAACCGGTCCACCACCCTGGGCATCGGCTTCACCGGCAAGCCGGCCGCGCGCTGGGAGGTCGGCGGCACCTTCGCCTTCATCGACGACCGCAACGCCTACAACCAGACGCTGGACGCCACGGCGGACGGCGCCAGCGCCGCGCTGCTGGCGGCGACCGGGGGTCTGCCGGACATCACGTTCCGCCAGACCAGCCTGAAGCTGTTCGGCAAGTACACGCTGAACAAGCAATCCGCCGTGAAGTTCGAGATCGTCCACCAGCGTTCGCGCTGGAGCGACTGGGCCTGGGGCTACAACGGCACGCCGTTCGTCTATTCCGACGCCAGCACGGTGAACGGCAGGGTGACACAGAGCGTCAGCTTCGTCGGCGTCACCTACATCCATCGGTGGCCCTGAGCGGATGCGCAGGTTCCCGCCGCAAAAAGCCGCGGTTGACCTAAATCAACGCGCCGCCCGGGCTGGAAGCGTTCAATTGAATCGGACCGATCATGGGGTCCTTGCGACCAGTGGTCAGCCCCTTCATCGGATGTGTTTCGAATGAACGCGAAAGCATGAAATGACAACAAGACTTCTTCTGTCCGCCACCAGCCTCGCAGTCGCGGGCCTGCTCCTTACCGGTTGCGGCTCGGTTCAGGAACAGGTGGCGCCGAACACCCTCGTCGCAGCCCGGGTCGCCGCGGCACCCGACATGAACGCCCTGGCTTCCGATCCCGCATGGGCCAAGGCCCGCTCGCTGTCCGTGCCGCTGTCGGGCGGCGCCAATTTCGGCGGCAAGGGCGAGACCACCGCCACGCTGAAAGCGGTGTACGCCGGCGACATGCTGTACATGCTCGTGCAATACGCCGACCCCACCGACTCGCAGCGCCGCGGCCCCTACCAGAAGCAGGCGGACGGCACCTGGAAGAAGCTGGTCGACCCGGCCGACAAGGGCGGCGACGACAACATCTACTACGAGGACAAGTGGGCCATGATCTGGCCCATCGACAACTCGATCAAGGGTTTCGAAACGCAGGGCTGCGCCGTGCTGTGCCACGAGGGCCAGACCAAGCCTTACGGCAACAAGTACACGCCCGGCGAAGGGCAGATCGGCGACATGTGGCACATGAAGGGCGGCCGCACGGCGCCCCTGGGCTTCGTGGACGACCAGTACGTGGACCACACCCGCTACGACGCCAAGACTGCTCCGAATGCGGGCCGCAAGAGCGACCCGGGCGGCACCATGGGCGAGTACAACGCCATCCCGATGGTCAACGGCAGGCCGCAGTTCATGAGCCGCGACGCGCGTGCCGCCAACGCCGGCGGGACCTACTACGTCAAGCGCGGCGACGAGGTTGCTTTCGACGACGCCCGCTTCAAGGCCGGCGACGAGGTGGCTTCGTTCATCATCAACCCGCTGCAGGGCGACCGCGCCGACATCCGCGTCAACAAGGCCTGGAGCAACGGCCTGTCCACCTCGGTCGTCAGCCGCAAGCTGGTCACCGGCAGCAAGTTCGACGTGCAGTTCGCCAACCTCGGCGCGCGCTATCCATTCGGATTCGCGGCGTTCGACAACGCGCAAGTCCGGCATGCGACCGGTGACGACGCACTGTTCATGGTGTTCGGTAAGTAGTCTTGGGCTGGCGTGGCGGTTTTGCGCCACGCCCGGCCGACGCATGGCTGCGGCGGGCCAAGGATTTGGAGAAACGACAATGAAGAAGAACCGGTTCGCAAACTCGGCGGTCATCCAGGTTGGCGGCACCGCCCTCCCCCGCTCATGAAGACGTTCATCCGGACCATCGCGCTGGTCGCGACGGCGCTGTGGCTCCTGGGCGGCGTCCCCGCCCTGGCCCAGACCTCGCCTTCCAGCGCAGCCTGCCTGACCTGCCACGACGGCAGCAAGGAACTCAAGATCGCGGGCAAGGACGGAAAGCCGCGAGCGGCGCACCCGCTCAAGGCTGACGCTCTGGCGGCGGGCGTGCACGCGAAGCTGCAGTGCAACGACTGCCACAAGGATGTCATCGACAACCAGGCCCCGCACAAGAAGACGGCGGCCGCGGCGCCGGACTGCCTGAGCTGCCACCAGACGCTGTGGGACGAAGCGAAGAAGGCCGGGCAGGACAAGGCCCGGCCGGCGCTCGGGGTGGTGATCACCCAGGCCGAGAAGCAGCGCCTGTCGATCCACTCGAAGCCGAACGCCGACGACCCCAAACAGGTCAATGCCACCTGCTCCGGCTGCCACGACAGCCACAGTTTCTCCAGGCCGGCGCCCGGCACGCCAGCGCACGCGGCGCTGCGCCTGTCGATCCCGGCCACCTGCGGCACCTGTCACGAGGAGCAGCTCGAAGAGTATTCGTCGTCGGTCCACGGCAAGGCCGTTCTCACCAAGCACGACGCCAAGGGCGCGATCTGCTCGGATTGCCACAACCCGCACGGCATCGACAAGACCAGCACCGCGGCAGCCAAGCTCGGCGCGGTGCAGGCCTGCGCCGGCTGCCACAAGGACAACGCCGCCTCCTATGGCGACACCTATCACGGGCAGATCACTGCGCTCGGCTACACCAACACGGCCAAGTGCTTCAGCTGCCACGGCAGCCACGACATCCTCGGCCCGAACGATCCCAAGTCCAAGGTCCACGCGGACAACCGCCTCAAGACCTGCCAGCAGTGCCACAAGGAAGCAAGCCTCAATTTCGTCAGCTTCCAGCCGCACGGCAACGCCCACGACTTCAAGCGCTATCCGCAGATCTGGTTGACTACCAAGTTCATGGTCGGCCTGCTGGCCGGCACCTTCGCCTTCTTCTGGATCCACCTGATCCTGTGGCTGTACCGCGAAAGCCGGGAACGGCTGCAGGGCAAGACCCGGCCGCTGGTGCGGGTCGACCTGCTGGGAATCCCGCCCGGCAAGCAGGTGCGCCGCTTCGGCCCCTGGTGGCGGTTGGGCCACCTGCTGTTCGCCGTCAGCCTGATGATCCTGACGCTGACCGGGATGACGCTGATGTACGCCGGCAGCGACTGGGCGCCGGTGGTGATGCGCATGTTCGGCGGCCCGGTGGTCGCCGGCTGGGTCCACCGTGTCAACGCGCTGGTGTTCACTGCGGTGTTCCTGGTGCACCTGGTCTACATCGGCATCTTCCTGGTGCGCAACCGCAAGACCTTCAAGTGGTTCGGCCCCGATTCGCTGATCCCGAACTGGCAGGACCTGAAAGACGTGATCGCCATGTTCAAGTGGTTCTTTGGCCGCGGCCCGCGCCCGGTGTTCGACCGCTGGACCTACTGGGAAAAGTTCGACTACTGGGCACCGTTCTGGGGCGTGGCGATCGTCGGCGTGACCGGCTTCCTGATGTGGTTTCCGCAGCTGGCCTCGTCGATCCTGCCGGGCTGGGTCTTCAACGTGGCGGCGATCACCCATGGCGAGGAGGCGTTCCTGGCCGCGGTCTTCCTGTTCACGGTGCACTTCTTCAACAACCACTTCCGGCCCGAGAAGTTCCCCTTCGACGACGTGATGTTCACCGGCTCGATGTCACTGGAACACTTTGCCCGCGACCACACCGTGCAGTACCAACGCCTGGTCGAGAGCGGCGAGTTGGCCAAGTACCTGGTGGATGCGCCGTCGCGGCAGCTGACCATCGGTTCGCGGATCCTCGGGTTCGTGCTGATCTCGTTCGGCCTGCTGCTGCTGGCGCTGATCGTCAACGGCTTCTTCAAAGGCATGGCGCTGTGAGCCGCGACCGGTTGACAATTGTCAACCCGGCCGTGGGCCCGCGGCGGCTACCATGGGGCTGATTGACCCTTCATTCCCCTTTCCAGGAGCGCTCCATGAAATTCACCCCCCTGCTTGCCGCCGCGGCTGCCCTTGTTGCGTTCACCCTGCCGGTCCAGGCCGCGGTTGACGTGGAAGCCGCCAACAAGGCGCTCAAGGACAACGGCTGCACCAAGTGCCACTCGGTCGACAAGACCAAGAAGGGCCCGTCGTTCCAGAAGACCGCGGCCAAGTACAAGGGCAAGGCCGACGCCGAGGCAAAACTCAACACGTTCCTGACCACCAGCCCCAAGGTCAAGGTGGACGACGCCGAGGAGGAGCACAAGGCCGTCGCGGCCAAGGATGCCGGGCAGCTCAAGAACATGATCCAGTTCATCCTTTCGCAGTAAGCCCGCGCATCCCCACCCCGCACGAGGAGAGCCATGCTCCAGCCTACAGTCGCCGACGCGGGGTTTGACCCGTCCACCTTCGCTCCCGCAATGGCACCGCCCATCCCGCGGTACCTCGAGCAGGTCTACTGGTGGGCCTACGTCCATCCCAACGCGGTGCAGATCTTCGAGCGCGAGTGGCTGGTCAACCTGATCCTGTTCGGCAATTACGGGCGCCTGCGCGACGCCGCCCTGGCCGACCTCGGCGCCGAGGTGACGGGCAAGACCTTGCAGTTGGCCTGCGTCTACGGCAACCTCACGCCGCGCCTGCAGCAGCGGCTGGCACCGGACGCCAGCCTGGACATCGTCGACATCCTGCCGGTCCAGCTCAAGAACCTGGCCGGCAAGCTGTCGGCAGACCCGCGCGTCGCGCTGGTGCACAGCGACGCGTCCGCGCTGGCCGCGCCCGATGCCAGCTACGACCAGGTGCTGCTGTTCTTCCTGCTGCACGAAATGCCGAGCACGTGCGCCGCGGCACGCTGGCCGAAGCCATGCGGGTCGTCAAACCCGGCGGCAAGATCGTGATCGTCGATTACCACCGGCCGGTCCGGCTGCATCCGCTGCGCCTGCTGATGACCGGCGTGTTCCGCCGGCTCGAACCCTACGCGATGGACCTGTGGCAACACGAGGTCGAGGAGTTCCTCCCCACCGACGTGCGCCCGGCCGCGATCGACAAACGCACCTACTACGGCGGGCTGTACCAGAAGCTGGTCCTGACCCGCTGACACCATCATGGAAACATTCAAGGCGGATGTGGCGATCGTCGGCGCCGGCGGCGCCGGCCTGCGGGCTGCCATCGCGGTCGCCGAGGCCGATCCCACGCTCACCATTGCCCTGATCTCCAAGGTCTATCCGATGCGCAGCCACACGGTGGCGGCCGAGGGTGGGGCGGCAGCGGTCACGCAGCCCCATGACAGCCTGGAGGCGCACTTCCACGACACGGTGGCGGGCGGCGACTGGCTGTGCGAGCAGGACGTGGTCGAATTCTTTGTCGGCCAGGCCCATGAAGAGATGGTGCAGATGGAGCACTGGGGCTGCCCCTGGAGCCGCACGGCCGACGGCCACGCCAACGTGCGCGCCTTCGGCGGCATGAAAATCGAGCGCACCTGGTTCGCCGCCGACAAGACCGGCTTCCACATGCTGCACACGCTGTTCCAGACCTCGATCAAGTACCCCTCGATCAAGCGCTTCGACGAGCACTTCTGCGTCGACCTGGTGGTGGACGAGGGGCGGGTCCAGGGCGTGGTCACGGTGGAGATCGCCACCGGCGAGTTTCGCCTGATCAAGGCCAAGTCGGTGATCATCGCCACCGGCGGCGCCGGCCGGGTGTTCCGCGAGAACACCAATGGCGGCATCGTCACCGGCGACGGCATGGCGCTGGCCTACCGGCACGGCGTGCCGCTGCGCGACATGGAATTCGTCCAGTACCACCCGACCTGCATGCCCGGCACGGGGCTGCTGTTCACCGAGGCCTGCCGCGGCGAAGGCGGCTTCCTGTTGAACAAGGACGGCTACCGCTACCTGCAGGACTACGGCCTCGGCCCGGCCTCGCCGACCCCGGTCAACAAGGCGATGGAGCTGGGCCCGCGCGATCGCCTCAGCCAGGCCTTCTGGCACGAAAAGCAGAAGGGCCGCACCATCCCCGGCCCGCACGGGGACGTGGTCCACCTGGACCTGCGGCACCTGGGCGAGAAGAAGCTGCGCGAGCGGCTGCCGCAGATCTACGAGCTGGCCGTCGAATACCTGGGCGTGGACCCGGCGAAGGCCCCGATCCCGGTGCTGCCGGCGGTGCACTACACCATGGGCGGCATCATCGCGGGCGGCAACACCGCCTCCACCCTGCCCGGACTGTATTCGGTGGGCGAATGCTCCAGCGTCGGCATCCACGGCGCCAACCGGCTGGGGTCCAACTCGCTGACCGAACTGATCGTGTTCGGCAAGGTCGCCGGCCTCGAGGCCGCCGCCTACGCCAGGACCATGTCGCACGGCGACCCGGCGAAGGTCGGGCTGCTGGCCAACGAGTCCGCGCGCCGGGCCCGGGCCGTTGCCGCCCGCACCGACGGCAACGAGCGCATCGCCACCCTGCGCAAGGAAATGGCCAGGAGCATGGAAGACGGCTGCGGCATCTACCGCACGGCCGCGACGATGCAGGCCACCTGCGACAAGCTGGCCGAACTGCAGCAGCGCTACCTGAAGGTGCAACTGGACGACCGCTCGCGCGGCTGGAACACCGAATGGCTGCTGGCGATCGAGCTGGGTTACCTGCTGGACGTGGCGCAGGCGATGGCCCATTCGGCGCTCGAGCGCAAGGAGTCGCGCGGTTCGCACCAGCGGCTGGACGGCTTCGAGGCGCGCGACGACGTGAACTACCTGAAGCACTCGCTGGCCTACTTCAGCCAGGGCAGCGCCCCCCGCATCGACTACGGGCCGGTGAAGATCACCAGTTCCCCGCCCGGCACCCGCGCTTACGGCGCCGCCGGCGACGAGGCAGACCGCAAGGCCAAGGAGCTCGCCCATGCATGACGGCCAACGCATCGAGATCCAGGTGCTGCGCTTCCGGCCCGAGCAAGAAGACAAGCCGGTCTGGCAAAGCTACCAGGTCCCCTACACCGACGACATGTCGGTGCTGCAGGGGCTGCAGTACATCAAGGACGAACTGGACGGCAGCCTGAGCTTTCGCTGGTCGTGCCGGATGGCGATCTGCGGCAGCTGCGGAATGATGGTCAACGGCAAGCCCAAGCTGTCGTGCCAGACCTTCCTGCGCGAGCTGGCCCCCGGCCCGGTCAAGGTGGAGGCGCTGGCGCACTTCCCGATCGAACGCGACCTGGTGGTCAGCGTCGAGCCGTTCATGGAGAAGCTGGAGGCGATCAAGCCCTACCTGATCCCCAAGGAGCCGCGCACGCTGGCCCAGGGCGAATACCTGCAGACGCCGCACCAGCTGGAGCAGTTCGAGCAGTACAGCTCGTGCATCAACTGCATGCTGTGCTACGCCGCCTGCCCCCAGTTCGGGCTCGATTCGGACTTCACCGGCCCCGGCGTGCTGGCCCTGCTGCACCGCTACAACGCCGACTCGCGCGACGGCGGCAAGGCCGAGCGGATGGAGTTCGTCAACACCGAGGAAGGCGTGTGGACCTGCACCGCGGTCGGCTACTGCTCGGTGGTCTGCCCCAAGCATGTCGACCCGGCCAACGCGATCAACCAGAACAAGGTCAACAGCGCCAAGGATTACTTCCTGCGCTTCCTCTCCCCGAAAGGAGCGGCGAAATGAGTGACAAGACCGTTCCCCATCACGGCTACGTGCGGCCGATGGCCGGCTGGTGGCGCACCGACCCGTTCTTCATGCGCTACATGGCGCGCGAGGCCACGGCCTTCGCGGTGCTGGCGTACGCCATCATCCTGATGGTCGGCACCGTGCGGCTGGCGCAAGGAGAAGCCGCCTGGAACGGCTGGCTGGACGCGCTGCGTTCCCCCTGGTCGATCGCGCTGCACGTGGTGCTGCTGGTCTCCATGATGGTCCACGCGCAAAGCTGGTTCGAGATCATGCCCAAGACCATGCCGATGCTGTTCGTCGGCGGCAAGCGCGTGGGCGAGGCGGCGATCATGCGCACCGGCTGGACCGCGGCGGTTCTGGCATCGCTGGCGCTGCTGGCACTGGCGTGGTGGTTGCGGCCATGAAGAAGCGCTCCAACGCACCGATCTTCTGGCTTCTGTTCGGCGCCGGCGGCATGCTGTCGGCGCTGTTCGGCACGGCGCTGGTGTTCGTGAGCGGCATTGCGACGCCGCTGGGCTGGATGGGCCCCGGTTTCATGAGCTATCCGCGCATGCTGGCGTTCTCGCAGCAGTGGTTCGCCAAGGGCTTCCTGTTCGCTGTGATCATGCTGTTCGCCTGGCATGCCGTGCACCGCATCTATCACAGCCTGCACGATGTCGGCATCCCGACCGGCACGCCCGCCAAGCTGGTCTGCTACGGGCTGGCGATGGCGATCACGCTGGTAGCCGCGGTCGCCCTGCTGGCGATCGGCTTCTGACCGGTTTCAGATGTAGCCCAGGGGCTGCGGCACATGCCGCATGTGCAGCGCGATGCCCAGCGCTGCCAGGTGCTTGCTGTCGCGGCTGAGGATCTGCTGCGCCAGCGGCAGGAAGTGCTGCTCTTCGAACCGCGCGTGGGCCGTGTAGATGCGCACCAGCTGCTCCAGCGCCGCGGCGTCGAGCTCCGCGGCCCGGCCATGCGCCAGGCTCTTGATGGCCGGCTTGAGTTGCGCCCACAAGGCCTCGATCGTGCGGTGCTCCTGGGTCAGGCGCAGCGCCATGTCGGCCACGCGCTCGCTCTCCTCGCCCCGGGTCGCGCTGCGCTGCACGGCGGGGAACAGGTCTTTCTCCTCGTCGCCATGGTGCTCGAGCACCGACGACTCGAACAGGGCCAGCGTGTCGGACGCCACGTGGCGGGCGCGGTCGGCAGCGGCGACCAGCTGCGGCAATTCGGCCGCGGCCGACAGCTGCGACAGGATGCCGAGGTGGCAGCGGGAAAATCCATCCAGCGGCGGTTCGGCCGGGGCCGGGTGCGGCTGCAGGTCTGTGAGGGCGGCCATGGCTTCGCTTTCGAATGACAGACCCACTTTAGGACGGCCACGCCGGCGCGGCTTGACCCACGTCAATCAAAGCGGCGCCGCACTCGCGGCCATCCCGATCCGGATCAGCATGGCGGCCGCGATGGCCAGCGACAGCAGCGCGAAGCCCTGCTGCAGCCGCGGACCGGAAAGCCGGTTGGCGAACAGCCGCCCCACCAGCAGGCCCGCGACGGCGCCGGCCGCGAACGGCAACGCGATGTCCCACGACACCTGCCCGGCCATGCTGGCGTTGACGACGACGCCGGCCGACACCAGCGCCAGCACGCCCATGGTGGTGGCCACCACCGCCTTCATCGGCAGGTCGGTGAAGGCCAGCAGGGTCGGCACCAGCACGAAGCCGCCGCCCACGCCCAGCAGGCCCGACAGGAAGCCGGCGCCGGCGCCGGCCAGCAGCAGCGCCCGGGCGCAGGCGCCATTCCAGTGCAGCCGGCCCTCGATCGGGTCCAGCCGGCACGGCGGCTGCGCCGGCCGCGACTGCTGCTCGCCGCGCAACTCGCGGTTGGCGCGGCGCAAGGTGCGCCAGGCAACCGTCCCCAGCACCAGGGCGAACAGCACGGTGAGCGGGGCATTGGGCAGGCGCTGCCCGAGCCACAGGCCGGCCGGGCTGGCCACCAAACCGGCCACGGCCATCACGCCCGCGGCGCGGTAGCGCAGCACCCTGGCGCGCAGCCCCAGCGCCGCGCCCAATGCGGCGGCAACGGCCACCGCCAGCAGGCCGACCGGCGCCGCCTGCGCCATCGTCAGGTGCAGCCCGAACACCAGCAGCGGCACCGCCAGGATGGCCCCGCCCGCGCCGGTCAACGCCAGCACGAAGCCGACGAACAGGCCCAGGACGGGAGCGACGACGGCAATCACCGGATCAGCCGCGAGCGGTCCGGCGCCGCGGCGGATTGGCGCTCAGTTGATGCACCGCCATGCCCGCCAGCATCGCCAGCGTGAACACCCAGGCCTGCGGCTGGCCGGCACCGGCCGACACCAGCGCGGGACCGGGACAGAAGCCGGCCAGCCCCCAGCCGACACCGAACACCACGCTGCCCACGATCAGCGGGCTGTCGATGTCGCGCCGGTTCGGCAACTGCATCGCGTTGCCCAGGAACGCCTGGGTGCGGGTGCGCGCCAGCGCGAAGGCGAACAGGCCGACGACAATCGCCCCGCCCATCACGAACGCCAGCGAAGGATCCCAGGCGCCGGCCAGGTCGAGGAAGCCGAGCACCTTGCCCGGATCGGTCATGCCCGCCAGGATCAGACCCAGGCCGAACAGCAGGCCGACCAGGAATTCGGTGATGCGCTGGGTGGTGCGGATGCGCTGGAGGGAGACTTCTTGTTCCATGCTCATTTCCTTCAGGCCAGCAGGTGCCGGGCCAACAACACGGTGACGAAGCCCGCGCCCATGAAGGCCAGGGTCGCGACCAGCGAGCGCGGCGACAGCCGCGCCAGGCCGCACACGCCATGGCCGCTGGTGCAGCCGGAGCCGTAACTGGTGCCCCAGCCCACCAGCAGGCCGGCGATCACCACCACCGGCGCGCTGGCCGCGATCCGTGGCACCACCGCCGGATGGAACAAGGCCCATACCGTGGGCGCGACCAGCAGGCCGGCCAGGAAGAACAGCCGCCAGCTGGCGTCGCCCCGGCGCGGCGGCAACAGGCCGCCGACGATGCCGCTGACGCCCAGCACCCGTCCATTGAGCAGGATGAACAGCGCCGCGGCCAGCCCCAGCAGGATGCCGCCGGCCAGCGAGCTCCAGGGCGTGAAGTGGTTCCAGTCGATCGTCATGGGCGGCTCCGGCGCAGAGTGCGTGCAGGCCTGGCCGGTTGGCAGAACTGCTCGAACAGCACCTGCATCACGGCCAGCGCCCGTTCGCTGGCGACGCGGTAATAGATGCTCTTGCCGTCGCGGCGGGTCTGCACCAACTGCGCCTCGCGCAGCACGGCGAGCTGCTGCGACAGTGTCGGCTGGACGATCTCAAGCTGGGCTTCCAGCTCGCCCACATTGCGTTCGCCCTGCGAGAGCTCGCACAGCAGCAACAGGCGGTGCTGGTTGGACAGCACCTTCATCAGGGCACAGGCTGCCTCGGCCGACGCGCGCACGGCGTCCAGGTCGATCACTTCTTGGGTCATGGTGAGGGCCTCAGAACAATTCGGCGAAGGATATCAGTTTACGTTTCAATAGATTGAAAGCTCCAGCCTTGCCTGACCTGCCCCTAGAATTGGCGGGCAATGTCCGATGCCGCCCTCGCGTTCCTCACGCACCTGGTGCTCTGGGCCGCCTTCGCCATCGGCGCCGCCTTCGGCGCCCTCACCCAGCGCACCGGCTTCTGCACCATGGGGGCCGTCAGCGACGTGGTCGCCATGGGCGACTGGACGCGGATGCGGCAATGGGCGCTGGCCAGCGGCGTCGCCATGCTGGGGTTCGCGGCGCTGGCCTGGACCGGCGCGGTCAGCCCCGACAAGACGCTCTACGCCTCCACCCGCTTCCTCTGGCTGTCGGCCCTGACCGGCGGCGCGATCTTCGGCTTCGGCATGGTGCTGTCCTCGGGCTGCGCCAGCAAGACTCTGGTGCGGGTCGGCGGCGGCAGCCTGAAATCGCTGGTGGTAATGATCGTGCTGGGGGTGGCCGGCTTCGCCACGCTCAAGGGCATCACTGCCGTCTGGCGCACGGCGACGGTGGACCGGGTGGCCGTCGACACGGCCGGCCAGGCCAGCCTGCCGGTGTGGCTGGCGCAGTTGCTGCCGGTGAGCGTGCCGGTGGCGGCGCTGGCGATCGCGCTGGTGATCGGCCTGGCGCTGGTCGCGTGGGCCTTGTTCAACCGCGAATTCTCCGGCCACTCCAACAACCTGCTGGCCGGTGTCGGCGTCGGCGCCGCCGTGCTCGCCATGTGGTGGGTGACAGGGCACCTGGGCCACATCGCGGAGCACCCGCAGACGCTGGAGGAATCGTTCCTGGCGACCAACTCCACCCGGGCCGAGGGCCTGAGCTTCGTCTCGCCGATCGCCTACAGCCTGGACTGGCTGATGTTCTTCAGCGACAAGAGCAAGCTGCTGAGCGTGGGCATCGTGACGGTGGTCGGCGTGATCGCGGGCTCCGCCGCCGTCGCGCTGGCGCAGCGCAGCTTCCGCTGGGAAGGCTTCGGCGACACCGCCGACCTGGGCCACCACCTGGTGGGCGCGGTGCTGATGGGCATGGGCGGCGTGACGGCCATGGGCTGCAGCATCGGCCAGGGCATCACCGGCGTCTCGACGCTGAGCGCGACTAGCTTCGTGGCGGTGGCGGCCATGATCGCCGGCGCCACCGCCGGCCTCAAATACCAGATGTGGCGGCTGGAGCGGCTGGCCTGATCAGGCTTCGAGCCGCAGGTGCGAATCGCGGATCACGCCCTTCCAGCGCGCCAGGTCGCTGCTGACCTGCGACCGGAACAGCTCGGGTGAGCTCTTGACCGGTGTCGCACCGGAATTGAGCAGACGGGCGTGCACTTCGTCGGTGGCCAGGGTCTGGCGCAGCGCGGCGTCGAGCCGGGCGACGATCGCCGGCGGCGTGCGCGACGGCGCCATCAGGCCGACCCAGGAATTGATGTCCATCCCGGCCGTCTCCTTGAACCCGAGCTCCGCCAGCGTCGGCACGCCGGGCAACACCGGCGAACGCTGCGCGCTGGTGACGGCCAGCCCCTTGAGCAGGCCGGCGCGCACGTCGCCGGAGGTGGCGGGAACGGCGGCCAGCATCAGCGGAATCTGCTTGCCCAGGACCTGGGCCCTGGCGTCGCCCCCGCCCCGGTACGGAATGTGCACCGCGTAGAAGCCGAACCGCTGCTTGAGCAGTTCCATCGTCAGGTGCCCGGTGCTGGCCACGCCCGCCGTGCCGTAGTCATACACGCGGCTGCCGCTGCCGGCGCCGATCAGCTTGCGTGACAGCGCGATGAACTCGCCGAAGTCCCTGGCCGGAAAACTCGAATGCGCGGTGATCATGACCGGCGCGTCGACCACCTTGCCGATCATCGCGAAGTCGCCCACCGGCTCGAAGCCGATGGCGGGATTGGCGGCCGGCAGCGTCACGTGGGTGCCGTCGAACGCCATCAGCAGGGTGTAGCCGTCCGGCGGGCTGGAGGCGACAGCGCGGGTGGCAATGGCGCCGCCGGCGCCAGTGCGGTTCTCCACGATCACCTGCGTGCCCAGCAGCTCGCCCAGGCGCGGCGCGATGAAGCGGGCCGTGATGTCGGCGATGCCGCCGGGGGCCAGCCCGACCAGCAGCCGGATCGGCTTGCGCGGATAGTCGTCCTGGGCCACCGAAGAACCCGCATAGCCGAAGGCCGGCGCCAGCGCCACCGCCCGGCTGAAGTTGCGACGGGAAATCATGCTGCCTCCTTCTGCGCCGCGGCAACCGGCGCGTACTGGCCCTTGATCTGCGAGCGGTGCAAGGTGCGGAACTGCTCCGGCGGAAAGCCGTCGCGCCGGTGCATGGTGGTGAAGTTGTTCCAGAGCACCACGTCGCCCAGCCGCCACTCATGCCGCATCGTCACCTGCGGGTCGGTGGCATAGCCCCAGATGGCGTTGAGCAGCGCTTCCGATTCCAGCAACGACAGGCCGGGGATGTAGGCATTGCGGCGCCGGCCCAGGTACAGCGTGCGCTCGCCGGATTCGGGCTGCTCGATCACGATCGGGTGCAGCGTGCCGACCGATTGCGTCGGATCGTCGTTGGCCGTCATGCCCTTGCGCACGAAGCCGCCGCTGTCGTAGGTGCCGTCATGCTTGATCGACAGCCGCTCCAGCCGTCGCACCAGGTCGGCCGGCATCGAACGCAGGGCCGCCGGCATGCTGGCGAAGCAGGTGTCGCCACCGCTGTCGGGCAGCTCGATCGACCACAGCATGGAGGCGAACGGCGGCTGCTTCAGGTACGACATGTCGGTATGCCATTGCGCCTCGCCGTCGCCGAGCGCGCCGATCGGCTCGCCGGCGCCGTTCTTGCGATTCGACACCACGTACAGGTTGGGATGGTCGGGCACGCTCTTGCGGCCCGCGCCCTGGTTGGGCGGCGGATCGAGCTCGCCCAGCATGGCGGAAAAGCGCTCGAACTGCGCGTTGGTGAGCTCCTGGCCGCGCAGCACCAGGACGTGATGCTGCTGCCAGATGCCGTGCAGCTTGTCGAACTGGGCCGGCGTGATGGTGGCCAGCGACACGCCGCTGACGCGGGCGCCGATGACGGGCGTGACAGGGTCGAACGTGATGGCCATCGTCATCTCCTCAGACCAGACCGGCGTTGCGCGAGGCCAGCGACAGGTCGACGAAGCGTGACCCAGTGCGCTCGCTCTTGCTGAAGCGGATGTTGGTGTAGCCCAGGTCGAGCGCGCTGACCCGGGCCATGCCCTCGATCAGGCCGGCGCGAGTGTCGTTCCTGGCCTGGCGCAGGCCTTCGAGCAGGGCCAGGCCGGTGATGTAGCCTTCCAGCGAGACCGGCGTGACGGCGATGTTCATGGCGCGCGCCTCGGGCAGGAAATTGCGCACCACGGTGTACTTCTCCTTGGTGTACTCGGGCACCACCACGCTGAAGCCGACGCCTGCCGCATCCTTGCCCAGGTCGGCCAGCAGTTTCTCGCGGTCGACGAAGGAGATCACCATCTTGGGCAGCACCAGCGTGCGCGGCGCGAACTCGCGCAGGAAGCCGGTCAGCGGCGCGTTGTTGGCCAGGATGATCAGCACCTCCGGCTTGTTGGCCTCCACCGTCTTGATGGCGGCGGCGTTCTGGCTGGCTCCTTTGCGGTCGACGCCGGCCGTGACCGTGAGTTTCCCGCCCTCGCGCGCCAGGATGGACTCCAGCAGCGGCACGTTGGTGGCCTTGGCGTCTTCCAGGTGCACGAAGCCGAAACGCTCGGCGCCAAGCTGGCGGTAGTGGTGGACGATGGCCTGCAGCTCGCGCTCGTAGCTGGCGCGAGTGGTGAAGGTGGTGGCCGCCTTGTCGCCGTACAGCAGCGGCGTGCCGGAGAAAGCGCCGACAAGAGCGATGCCCTCGCTGGCGGCCATCAGCGCCGCCGCTTCGGAGCAGGGCCGCGTGGTGCAGCCGGTGACGCCGACCACCTGGCGGTTGGCGACCAGCTCGGCGATGTTGGCTTCGGTCTTGGCCTTGTCGCCCACGTCGTCCAGCGACAGCAGGTGCACCGGTCGGCCACCGATGCCGCCGATGCGATTGGCAGCCTGCAGGGCGGCCTTGATGCCGTCGCGCATCGCGGTGCCGAAGCCGGCCTGCGGCCCGGTCAGCGCCGCCGTCTGCCCCACCAGGATCGGGGTCGACGCGCGTGCTGTGGAAAGCCACGGGCTGGCGGCTGCGGCCGCGAGCGCGAGGCCGCCGCTGCGAAGGATGGTTCGGCGTTTCATGTTGGCTCCCTGCTTCAGTCCGGGGACTCCCGGCAATTTCAGCTGAGCCAGTATTCGATGCTCCGGCGCGAGAGCCCTAAGGAAATCTCGACCGGATTACGCTTCTTACGGACTGTTGCGAGCCGGCGCGTCAACTTTTCGCTATCAACATGAGAGCAGCGAGGCCTTTAACGAAGCGGCTTGCAACGCCTGTCATCTTTTTGCGTCCGCTCGTCACACAGCCGCACTGTCAATGTTGACAGGGAGATGTGCGGCCTCGATCTGGCAGCGCGATACAAGTTGCGCGCGCTGCAACGCGAGGTCACTGCGCGAGCAGCGACAGCAGCATCCGGGCAGTGGCATCGTTGGTCGCGCAAGGCACGTCGTGCACGTCGCAGGCACGCATCAGGGCGTTGATGTCGGGCTCGCGCGGCTGCGGCGTCATCGGGTCGCACAGGAAGATGACCAGGTCCACCCCGCCGGCCGAGAGCCGCGTCCCGATCTGGAGATCCCCGCCTAGCGGCCCTGCATGCGTTGCCCCACTCGACTCAGCCCCGATGCGCGGACTGCAGCTGCGCCGTGTGGCCCTTGACGACCACGCGCGCTCCGCGCGCCAGCGCGGTTCGCTGTTCCACCGTGCGGGTGGTCCCGTCGTTCATGCGGATGCGCATGACGTACGCGGTGTAGTGCGTCTGGTTCTTCTCGATCGCGTGGCCGGCGTAGGCGCCGCCGGCAGCGCCCACCACCGTCGCGGCCGCGCGGCCGTTGCCGTGGCCGACCTGGTTGCCGAGCAGGCCACCGACGACACCGCCGATGGCCATGCCGGGCGTGACCTGCGTCCCCGCGATCCCGTTGACGTGGCCGGTGCGCTGGACCTTCTCCACCGATTCGACCGTGCCGCAGTTGCGGCACTCGGCTTGCGCCACGACGACGGCGCGCTGGCTTTGGGCATGGCCGGCGAGCGGCGCGATGAGGGCGACGGCGGCGAGAACGCCTGCGGCGGGCAGGCGCCGGAAGAACAAGGCAATGGGAGACATGGTGTGACTTTCGGTTGAGCGTTCATGGTATGCCGATGCGCCGGAGTCTGCCGCACGACAAAGCAAAAAGGGAGGCAGTCGCCCCCCTTTTTTAGCTGGATGGTGCCGGGCTTAGTTGCGGTCGGCGCGGGGCGCGCGGGCCATCCGGACGGGAGCGCGGGCCATGCGGGTCGGCTCGGCAGCGGCTGCCATCGGCGCGGGGGCGGTCGACGGGGCGGCCATGCTGGTGCTTGCCGGGGCCTCGGTCCTGGTGGTGGTGGTGGTGGTGACCGGCGCTGCTGCCGCAGTGCTGGCGCTACCGGCGGTCGCGCACGCCGTGTTGGACGGGCTGCCGCTCATGTTGCCGCCCTTCATCGCGTTGGCTGTTGCGGTGCAACCTGCGCCGGCCGTGGAACTGGGCTGCGCCATGGCAACGCCGGCGATGGCCAGGGTAGCGGCCGCGATCAGGGTGGTGAGGGACTTCTTGGTGTTCATGGCAGTAACTCCTGGAATGTGGGAAAAAAGTGAAGAGAGGTGGCAGCCTTGCGCCACTCCTGTCGAACCTACTGCCACAAGGACGAGCAGTTCGTGCGCCAAGTTGCAGCAGCGGATGTGGTCCGAAGGGACGAATCCAGGCGGGACTGGTCCTACGCAGTGCCTGGGGTGGCACCGTTCCTGCTTTGAGAAAGCATGAGCCCCACAAGGAGTCCCAGTTGGAATTCGTCGCACACAAGGTCATACAGACCCCACTTACCAAGGGAACGCTGGTCGTTCGCTGCGCGCTCAAAAGCAAAGCCAGCTCGCGCAAGACGCGTCTGCGCGCGCGCGAACTGGCCTGGGACTGGGTGGGGGCCAAGTGGCCCCGCCTGCTGCCCTCCCCTGCCGAGCGGGAGAAGGCCCATCTCGAATACGCGCTGCCCGGCCGGCGACTTTCGGTCTCGACGAGCGACGATGGACTGGTCTGGACTCTTGAAGTCACTTCCACCGAACGGGACGGCGCACGGACCTGGCGGACCCGGGCGATGGTCGCCGACGCCGGCGATGTCGATGTCATCGGCTTGCAAACCACGTGTTCCAGCGATGCTGGCGCTCCGCTCGTGATCGCACCGCCGAAGCTGCTGGGGGCCTGGGTGCAGAACCTGGAATTCGATGACGGCGGGATTCCAGTCCTCGGCGACCCGCGGATGGTGGAGGACGAGGAGCAACTGTCAGCGTTTTATACCCACCTGCTGTCCGACGCGCGCAGCCTGCCCGTCATCGCACTGACCAACAAGCCGGGGTCGCGTTTCTACGGCGTGGATCCGCGGGGGCTGGCCGAAGCGGTCCGGGGCCTCGCCCATGTGACCTGCATTGCTCCGGTCATGGCCGGCGCCCTGAACCGCCGCCTCACCAGAAGCCTTGGGCCGGCGCCGGGCGCTGCCCGCATCTACCGTCCAGGCTTCACGGCCACAGCCGTCGGCCGTGACCACCCGTTGATCCGCGAGCCTTCCGTAACGAACGCGGGAAGCGCCTCCGACCAGGGCGCTTTCAGGCGCCTGCTGTCCCGGCGAATCTGCGAGCTGAGCGCAGTGGCCGTTGATCAACTGCGGCAAAATCGCGTTTCAACCCCAACGCACGCCCCGCCTCCGGGAGCCCCGTCGCTTGTTCCGCCTCTTCGAAACCCTCCTTGACCCCTACCCCGAAGCCGAGCCGGATCTCCCGCCGTCCGGCTTCTTCTCGTTCATGTGGGCCTGTACGCGGGGGCTGCGCAGCTACATCCTGGCGCTGGCGTTTCTCAGCGCGCTGATCTCTGGCTACGAGGCCTGGCTGTTCTCGGTGCTCGGGCAAGTCGTGGACTGGGTGTCGCACACGCCGCCCGATGGCTTCCTGGCCGCTCACGGGCAGGCCCTGGGCACGTTCGCGACCTTGCTGGTCCTCAGCATCGGCGCGGTCGCCATCGAATCGCTGCTCAAACGCCAGACGCTGGCGATGAACTACGTGCTGCGCCTGCGCTGGAACTTCCACCGGCTGATGCTGGGCCAAAGCATGGCCTTCTACGCCGACGAGTTCGCCGGGCGGATCACCACCAAGGTGATGCAGACCGGCCTGGCGGTGCGTGAAGTGATCTTTACCACCACCGAGGTGGTGATCGGCATTGGCGTGTACTTCATCACCATCGTCGCCCTCACCGGCGCCATGGACCCGCGGCTGATGCTGCCCTTCCTGGCCTGGATGCTGCTCTATTCACTGTCACTGTGCTACTTCGTGCCGCGCCTGGCACGGATCGGCAAGGCCTATGCCGATGCCAAGGCCCTGGTCACCGGCCGCATCTCGGATGCCTACGCCAACATCAACACCGTCAAGCTGTTCTCGCATACGCAGCGCGAATCGACGTTCCTGCGCCAGGCGCTGTCCGATTCCGGCGAGATCGGCTACGAGCAGAACCGACTGATCACCACCTTCGAAGTCGTCAACCACACGCTGGTGGTGCTGCTGACCGTGGGCGCCGTCAGCCAGGCGCTCTGGCTCTGGACCCTTGGCCAGGTTGGCCCGGGCGCCCTGGCCGCCGTGACGGCGATGAGCTTGCGCATCGGCGGTTTGTCGCACTGGGTGATGTGGTCATTCGCGGGGCTCTTCGAGAACGTGGGCACGGTGCAGGACGGCATCGCCACCCTCACCCAGCGCCGCCATGTGGTGGACGCGGAGTCGGCCCAGCCCTTGCAGGTGACACGCGGTGAAGTGAGATTCGATCACGTGAACTTCTCCTACAGCGGCAAGACACCGGTGCTGCAGGAATTCAGCCTGGCCGTGCGGCCCGGCGAGAAGATCGGCCTGATCGGGCGTTCGGGCGCAGGCAAGTCCACGCTGGTGAACCTGTTGCTGCGCTTCCACGACGTGGAGGGCGGCCGCATCCTGGTGGATGGCCAGGACATCGCCCTGGTGACCCAGGACAGCCTGCGCGCCAGCATCGGCATGGTCACGCAAGACACATCCCTGCTGCACCGATCCGTGCGAGACAACATCAGCTACGGCCGCCCCGGCGCGACGCAGGACGAGATGCTGGCCGCCTCACGGCGCGCCCAGGCGCACAGCTTCATCGCGCAGCTGACGGACCCCAAGGGCCGCACTGGCTACGACGCGCAGGTGGGCGAACGCGGCGTCAAGCTCTCCGGTGGCCAGCGCCAGCGCATCGCCATCGCCCGCGTGATGCTCAAGGACGCGCCCATCCTGCTGCTGGACGAAGCCACCAGCGCGCTGGACTCGGAAGTGGAAGCGGCGATCCAGGCCAGCCTGAAGCGGCTGATGCAAGGCAAGACCGTGATCGCGATCGCGCACCGCCTGTCCACCATCGCGGCGCTGGACCGGCTGGTCGTCATGGACCACGGCCGCATCGTGGAGGAAGGTGACCACCGCACGCTGCTCGAGCGCGGCGGCCTGTATGCGCGGCTGTGGGCGCACCAGAGCGGCGGGTACCTGGGGGAGGAGGCGGTCGCCGCGAAGTAGCTCCCGCGATGACATCTGGCTGTCATGCCGGACTCGATCCGGCATCCGACCGGACGGAAATGTCCACAATGCATTCACGCGCGCGCGCGCGCGTGGGAATCAACATCAGGCCCTGAAATGGGTCCCTGGCGGAAACGGAGGGATTCCTATGTACGGTCCGCAGCCTTTGTTGACGCAAGGCTTGGCCGATCTGATTTTGTTCGCCCCCCAAAAGTACCCCATCACCTTTTCGGTACTTTCGGCCTACTTTTTTATCCGATTTGAATCCTTGTTCGGAGGATTCGAATCGGATTTTTTGTCACCCGATTGCGACGGCCGCACGACAATTCTTCCTGGAATGTTCCGGCTCCGCAAGTCCTTGACAGCAGCTTGGGCGCAGAGCGAATGGTTTCGTTAACGCGCCTCGCCTATTGCTGATCCGAGTCGATTCCCGGCCGCGATCGGTGATAGATGAAAGCGAGTGCCAGCGCGCTGAGGGCGTACGCCGTCGCTGATATCACCCAGCCGCTCGCAATGAACACGCAGACGTATGCGACATCAAGAGCGACTTCGAGCGGCCATGGGACGGGACGGGCATGGGGCTTCGCCTTACCCGCGCTGCCATGCAGCACGAGTAGGTAGAGGCCAAGCATCAGCCACACAAAGACAGACACGACGTAGCCGATGTAGGGCATGCCCTGCCAGATGCCGAGATAGATCGCGATCGCAAGAAGCGCATTCCAGCTCACCCAATTCATTATGTTTCGCTGCATTGCGCACTTCAGCCAACAAGATTAGTGCAAATGGGTTCGACTGGTGCGGTGAGCCGCCGTGACGACAGCCATGTCCGGCGCGACGACTGCATAGACGTCGAAGTAGCGCTCGGCGCTGGCGTATTCCGTCCGACTGAGCACCTTCTGCAGGCGCCGTCGCGTGTTCTTGTTCACGGTCTTGATGACCGCGCCATGCCCGTCGTGAACCGTCTTGCCATGCCGCACCAGCAGCGCCAGGAACCACGCGGGAATGCCCCTCTGCTGCAGGCGCATCGACGCATGGGTCGTAAGGACGTAGCCAGGCTGTGCGTTGCGGTAAGTCATCGGCGGCTCCTTCGGTGAGTGAGGACCGATGATCGATTGCACCGGTCTCACCCCCTGAGCCTGGGGAACTGTTCGTTTCTACAGACCGCGAAGGTGCAAGGCTGGCGGCTGCGAGCTCACGTAGTGAGCCTTGGGCAGAAACGCCACGCAGGCTTCAAACCAGCTCCGGGCGATTGGCTGTTAGCCACGCACGGACATGAACCAGTAGATCCTGCGCACTAGAAAGGCATTGCGTGGCCGCTGCCTCCGAGGTGAGGTCGCCCGAATAGTCCGCAAGATTGCGTTGCTTGCGAAGGGCGTCCAGGACGATGGCCTTCGCCTGCGCCAAGCCGACGGTCAACGGCAAGGTCTGGATGGCGGTCTGGTGATGGCCGGGCTTGCTGGTCAGGGTGCGGTAGCCATTGGCATGGAGCGCCACCATCGCCAGCTGCATGATGGCTTTGTACGCGGCATCGAAACGGTTTTCGGTGCTCAGCCCCTGCAGCTGCGCGTCGGTGATATTGCGCTGCGCAGCCGCCAGCAGCTTGGCCAGCTGCGCCTTGTCGGGATTGACCGTGTCAAGGCTGATGCCCAGCAAGTTCTTCAAGGTCATGCTCGTTTCCGATCAGGAAAAGCTTGGGCTTGGCCAATGCATCGACAAGGAACGGCTCCGTGCGGGCCTTGGCACGGAACTCCGCCTCCGATAAGACTTGCGCATTCACCTCACGCCCGAGCACCGACTGCGCCGGATGGAGATGCTCCACCGCCAGGCCGAAGCTGACGTCCCCGATCAGCATCACATCGACGTCACTACCTGCGGTTTCGCGACCCTGCGCCATGGAGCCGAACACGAAAGCAACCCGCAGCGCCGGCGCCAATGGGGCCAGCGCTTGGACGAGGACATCGGCCAAGCCGGAGGTCTTGCGCAGAATGCTGGCGACCTCCGTGAAGATCGACGCGCCCGTGTCTGCGCTGTACACCTGCTGGTTGCCGCGTTTCTCCCGCTTGAGCAGTCCGGCCTGTGCCAACCTGGTCAACTCACGCGTGATGGTCCCTGCAGGCAGGCCGGTACGGCGAGCGATCTCCCGACCGTGCAACGCTTCTTCGGGCCTGAGCAGCAACAGGCCAAGCACGCGGCGCCGGTATTCGGGGAACAGGATGGAGGCGAGAGATTGATGCATTTAAGGCGTCAATTGTCGCTTTATTTGCATCGATTGTCGAGCAGGAAAATGCCAGACGTCAAGGCAAGACCCTCCCCACTTCCGCCACCCAACACAGCAGGTTCACCAGCGCCATCTGCTCAGGCGTCTGGCACTTGATCGCCATCAGGGCGGGGTTGGCGATGACGATGGCGGTGCAGCGGGCCCGTGAGATTGCGACGTTCAGCCGGTTCTTGCTGTAGAGGAATTCGATGTTGCGCGGCAGGTCCTGCTCGCTGGAGGTTGTCATCGAAACGATCACCAGCTCCGCCTCCTGGCCCTGGAACTTGTCGACAGTGCCGACGCGCGCTCCGGCCGGCAGCGTCCGCTTTAGCAGGTTCACCTGCACGTTGTACGGCGCTACCACCAGGATGTTGTCCGGCGTCATCGCATGCACCACGCCATCTCGGTCCGTGTATCGCTGCTGGAGCGCGCTCTGGTAGATCTGCGCCACCAAGTCTGCTTCTTCCGCGCTGCCCTGCGCACAGCCCTTGTGCTCGATGGCCGCGTGCACGATGCCGGACGATTTCAGTAGCGGATGGGCCGACGGATTCAGAACCAAGGTGCGCTTCACGTTGCCCGCTTCCGGCTCCAGACGGCCGTCGTACACCGCATCGGAAATGAAGCGGCACACGCCGGGATGCATGCGCCAGGACGTCGCGAGAAAGATGCCCCGATCGGGCGCAATGGTGGCGGCGCCATCGAGCAGGTAGTCGAGCGCCGAATCGCCTGAGCGTCCCGGGTGCACGCCCTGCACCGGCTGGCTCAATTGCATCTGGTCGCCGAGCAGGACGATGTTGCGTGCGCAAGTTCCAGCAGCAATGAGGTTGGCCAGGGCTACCTGGCCGGCTTCATCGACGAACAGCACATCAAACTGCTGATTCGCCCTTGCATCCGCAAACAGCCAGGCCGTTCCCGCGACCAGCTGGGCCCCGGACACCAGCGCATCGCCGTTGTCCATCAGGTTCTCGACACCACCGACCGGGTCGTCGAACTCCGAATCCGGATTTCCTGCAGTGCACTTCTTGACGGCATGGATCTCAACCCCCTTGGCGGCTGCCTCCTTCATCACCCCAGCGAGCAGGTGGTTGATGGCCTTGTGACTGTTGGAAGTGATCCCCACCCGCCAGCCCGTCGCCAGCAGGCTGAGGATCGTGCGCGAGCCGGTATAGGTCTTGCCCGATCCAGGCGGCCCCTGCACGTAGAGGCAGGTGTGGTCCATTGCCAGCGCGGCTTCGATGCTGCCCTGCACCAGGTCCTGCCCCGGGCCGATGACGGGCTGGCCGGCGGCGCGGCCCGTGAGCCGTGGCGGCTCTCGCAGCAACAGATCCCGCAACGCCAGGTACTTGCCATCCTGCGCCAGCGCGCTGTCAGCAAACCGGTAAACAGCGTCGATCAGCGCCGCCGAGGCGATGGGTCCGGTCGGCCCGATGCTCAGACGCGCGGGCAACGGATCCTTCTTCGGCCCGAGCTTGATTTGTACGCGCCGGCTTGCTTCGTCGAACGAGAGCTTGCCGAGGGGCTCCGCGGTGTCGGTCCGGGTGCAGCCATCGCCATCGGCCAGTTTGGTTTCCTGCTCCGGTGCCAGGTAGGTGTAGAGCGTTGACTTCTTCACCAGCTCCGGCGGATGCGCCGGATCCAGCACCAACCCCGCCAGGCATTCCGGATTCTCCAGCATCTCTTCTTCCGTCATGTCCATGCGGGCGAACAATTCCCACCAGCCCGGCTTCTCGGCGCGCCGATGGAAATCGAGCAACTGCCACGTGAGCTCGGATGCATGCTCGGCGGCCGTCCACGTGGCACGGTCCGGCGGAAGGGCATCAACCAGTTGCTCGCGATACGGGATCAACCGCTGCTCGGCCAACTGCGTCTTGGTCAGAGCGGCGCCAGTGCCGCCCTCTTCTGCTTCGACTGGCAAGGCATTCGTCTTCCACGGCACTTCAACGGGCCGCAGCGTCAATAGCCACTGCCGCAGTTGCAGCGTCGAATCGACGTCGTCGCGGTTGTAGTCCTCGATATCCTGCAGCAGTTGCTGGTCTTGCGTCTCGCGCCAGCGCTCGTAGAACACGATGCTGGCGCCGGCGTTCTGCACGTCGCCCTTGCGCGCGGGCCGGTAGAAGTGCTCCACGTACTTGATCGAGTAGCTGGGCTCGGAAATGCGAATGCCCTCGCGCACCACCTTGTACAGGTCCACCAACGCGCCCTGGCGTAGCAGGTTGTCCACCTCTACCTCGCGCGTGGCGTGCATGCTGGCCAGGCGCTTGAGCGCCGACTCTTCGTAGCTGGCGTAGTGGTAGATGTGCGCGCCCGGAAACGTCCGCCGCCGCTGGGTGACGAAATCCATGAACTGCTCGAAGGCCACGCGTTCCTCGCCACGGCTGTGAGCCCAGAAGGGCCTGAAGGTCCAGGCGCCATCTTGAAAGAATCCCACGCCGAACAGGTATTCCAGCCCTCCGATCTCCAACGGATCGCCTTCCATGTCGAAAAACATGTCTCCGGGATCCGGCTGCGGCATCCGGAAGAAGCCGCGCCGCGCATCCGGGTCTAGCGGCAGCACAACGTGCTTTCCCTCCCCGGTGCGTCGGGCGTACTCCTGCAGCGCGGCCTGCGACTGCAGCTTGACGAAGGTGTCCGGGTTCAGGCGCGGAATGACAGCGTTAGCCGAAAGGGCTGCCAGCTTGGACAAGGTCTCGACACTTGCCTCCTGCAACTTGATCCACTGCGTGCGCCGGATGTTCGCCACCTGGCACAGATGATCGTCGGCGACACGCTGCGCCTCGCAACGCTCGCGCCAGTGACACAGATCGCAATAGCCGCACGGCAGCCCATACGTGCCAGCCGATTGACCTGCCCCCAGCGCCTGCACCCGCGCCTGGAAGCGGACCAGCAGCGCATTGAAGTAGTGCATGTAGTCGGCACAGCGGAAGGATCGCTGCGCCTGGTCGCCCAGTACCACATGCATTCGCCTCGGGTCCGCCTCCTGCGCCAACGCCAGCAGGCGACTGTAGAACGCCAGCTGCACCAGGAACTTGGCCTTGGGCGAGCGCGCCAGCTTGGTATCCGCCACCTCATAGCGCCAGTTGCCGAGCGCGGAGGGCTCGCCATCGACCCGCAACAGGAAGTCCGCATGCCCGAACAGCGGGCCGTCACGCAGCGTGGCCTGATAGATCACCTCGGCACCACCGCGCATCGCGGCAAGCGTGCGGGCCACCTTGTCGTCGGTGCTCCCTCCATCGTCCGCAATGTCGACCACGACACGGCCTTCGGCGCGCAGGCGATCGAGGTAAGCCCGCTCGTGCTCGTTGCCCTTGCGGGCGATGAGGGCGGCGGACTCGTCGATTTCGGTCTTCTTGAACTGCGGCTGATCGCCTTGCAGCGCGGACAGGTCCAGCACTGTCAGGTGCTCGCACTCCAGGAAGTGGACGAGGTCCGAGGCCGAGAAGAGGTGGGCGCCGTTCTGGAGCTGCATCCGGACTCAGGCCTCGCCGGCGCCCGCCGCATTTCGCAACTGCTGCATCTGCACGTCAAGCACACCGAGGCGCTTGCCGATCTCTTCCTCCATCAAGCGCGCCCGCTTGAGAATCTTCTCGCCGCCACCGACGATGGTGTTGGCGGAGGTCTTGATCTCTTCGAAGCCGCTGATCTGCTTACGGATGGCCTCGATCGCGCCATCCATCTCAGCCAGGCTGGCAGCTTCGTCCTCGTCGTGCAGGCTGGCGCGCACGCACAGTGCCTTGGCCAGCAGGAATCCGGCTTTCAGCCTCACGTCCGTGGCCGAGTCTTCGGCGTCCCAGACCACCACGATGTCATGGCCCCAGCGGTGCAGTTCGGGCAGGCCGGCCGGCGCGGTCTGCGTGGAGTGCACGAACAGGCACACCGCCGCTGACCGGTTGCGTCGGGCCTCGTCGGCCTCCTCCAGCGTCTTCTTCAAGGTGTAGGCGCCACTGGCCTTGGCCTCGATCACGATGCTGGCGCCAGCCGCCGCCGAATCCGGGCCCATCGTCACGACGAAATCGCCCACCTTGCAACGAGAGATGACGCCAGCCGTGTCGCCAACGGCGTCGAACACATCGCCGGCCGCCAGGCAATGTGTCTGCAACTGGGCGCCGACGCTTTGCTCGAACTCATTACCGTGGATGGTGGAGCGTCGCGCCTCCTCGCGCCGGGTCACCAGCCGCTCCAGCAGCGAGGTGACGCGCAGCTCCAGCTCGCGCGAGCGCTCACCCTGCGCCAGTTCGAAGCGCTCCAGCCGCTGCACGATGCGGGTCAGGCCCGACTCGGGGTTGTCCAGCGAGAACTGGGCGCTGATCTGCCCCTGCGCCTGCTCGACCCGGCCGACCAGGCGCGACAGGGCCGAGTCTTTATTGTCCAGGGAGAACTCGCCGACGACGGAGGTGACGCGCTCGCCCAGGTTGCGTTCCAGGTCGCCGTGGCGTTCTTTCAGCTCGCGCACCAGGCGGCTCAGCGCGCTGTCGCTGCGGTCAAGGGAGAACTCGCCGGCAATTGCATCGGTTTGCAGCTGCAGCGCCTGCGACACCTGGCTGCGCAGCGCGCCAATGAACGCATTGCCCTCGTCCGCGCTGAGCAGCGTGCGCAAGGGGCTGTCCTCGCCCAGGTGCCGGGCCAGCAGATCGTCGAGCGTCTGTCGCGCCGCGGCCACCTGCCCGCCAATGACGGTCGCCAGCTCGCCGTCCTGCCGCAAAAGGCGCTGCACCCGCTCGGTGAACATTCCGCTGGCAGGATCGAAGTAGCTTCGCAACGTGCTACCCATTGCTTCGTCCACAAGCTCCCGATGCTTGCCGAGCCGTTCCTCCAGCGTGCCGAGCAGGCGGTCGCCTTCCTGCCGGATGGCAGCGCCATCGACGGTTCCGCGCGCGGCCTTGAGGGAGAGAATGCCGATCTTCAACGCGGTGAGCGCCAGTTCTTGGCGGTCGCGGCCCTCAGCGGAGTCGGACAGAGCAGCGATAGTCTCAGGGTCGGTGACGGAGAGGTGGAGGTATAGGGGCGCCAAATCCCCAAGGGAAGAGGCCTCCGCAGCGGGAAGAATGGATAGGTCGTTGTTCATGGGCGAGGACTCCTAGAAGGGACGATCGCCACGCTATATTCGGCGAGGCTCATGGCGTGAGCCTAGGGGCCCGCCCCATTTCAGGAAAGGCTCTCGAAAACGGGAGTCATCGCTTCTAACGCGCACTACTCGCCCTCGCTCTCACCAGCGGCCCGAAAATCCGCGTACGCCCTCTCCCAATCGACATCAGGAAATGCGTCCTTCACCGACTCAAGAAAGTCGTCGCGATTCAAGGTTTCAAAAGTCACGTCCTTGAAGCGTTCATCTAACTTCATTTCATGAACAAGCGAATCGGCTCTTGGAAAGACTCGATCCAACTGGGTATTGAGCCATCTGCGTGCGCCGTCGTCTGAAGACACACCGCTGAGCAGCTTTCCCAGCATTGCGTCGGGCGGGGCTGCAATCACGCGCGGAAGATAGTAGTCAACGATGGCGTTTCTCGACTTGTCGAGATGAGCCTGGAGTTCAGCGGCAACGGTTGCCTGGTGGCTCACCAGTTTCGCGCGAAACGCCGACAAACGCGCCAGCAAGTGGGGCTTTGCAGCCTTCAAAACGACCCGCCCGTGATCCTTGCCGAGCGAGGGAGTGAAATTCTTGCGTATCTCATTGAGTGCATCTTCAAGCGGCTTAGAAGATAGCTTGCTGCCCTTTTCGATCAATTCGAATGTCGTCCTCAAACGTTTTTCCAAATCCTCGCTTCCACCCAGTTTCTGAATGCTCGGCGGAATCGCCATTCGATGACGTTGAATGGCCGCACCTGTGAGGCTCAGTTCAACGTATTGGAGATATGGCTCAAACACGCGCACCTGACGCGCCACATCGAATCGCACTGGCGGCGCCTTTTCAAGACTGGTCGAGACCTGGGCAAACTGATCGTCAGTCACTTGTTTCGAACCCACGTCCACCGGCAATGACCCTATTCGCATCTTTTCCTCCGGCGACGCGGCCTGGGCCGCCGCAATAGCCTTGGTCGACGGCGACAGCCGGGCCAGGGCCTCAGCTACTTGGCCGCCGGACATGCGAATGGCGTTGGGGGCCGCACCGGCTATGGGCGATGCTTCCAGATACAGCGCGGTCGGCGTAAAAATATAGCCTGTGTTATCGGCGATCACCAAGGCCGTTCGCAAGCCGGGTGTGGTTCCGACGCGGATGCCGGCATCTCGCAGCAGCTTCACGGCGTCAAGCTCCCCATAGCCCATGCGCATCACGCGTTCATCGAAATCGAGGCACACGCTCAGCATTTCCGGGCCAAGCCGGATACTTGTCTCCACCATTGCCTGCGCAACGTCACACTGAACGCCGGGCCCAGCGTAGCAAACGGCATGCCGCGCTGACCGTACGAGATCTGCGATGCCCGCCGATGGCAAGGAGCAGAACATTGCATCACCGCTCATAGGAATCCCCGGATCAATTTGTCCTCTTCCCAATGTCACTTCACCGCTGTTCTTGAGAAAACGTCGATCTCACATTCATGGACCTGCCTCAATTCCGGCGTAGTGCGTGCCAGCCCACTAGCATGTTTGTAGATATCCAAGCCCCGCCCAAGTTTGAAAACAACGCCGGTATCAAGCACGACGAACCTATCGTGAACTGAGTCCACCCGATCCCAAACGAGATTCACCCCCACCTGTTCGAGCTGAAGGGCCAGTTCGCGCAAACTCGCATCGTGTTCCGCCACATCTTCATTGCGCATCGTCCCAGTGATGACCCGCAGCGTCCTGAAAGTCGGAATCCTCCGCAAGCAAGCAATGAACTCCCCAAGGTTTCGCATCTGCTGTGGCCTTGACAGGTACGGATCGACGATCAGGGCATGAGTTGCGTCCTTCAGATATCGGTCCGCGAAGATTCGGGGTAATGCCCAATTGCCTGCACCACGCTTCAAGACATAACGCTCGCGCAGGTCGCTTGCATCCCGCCGGATCTTGTCAAACACACCGGTCTCTGGTGGATCCAAGGGAGCCGAGTGGTCTTTGGCCTCGGTTGACAACGCAGTCACCGAGCCCAATGGGTGTTGAGGCGACGACTCGGCCGGTGCTTTGGCATGGACCTGCAAAATGCGGCATCCGTCCGGAACCTCATTCGGCCCGTCAATCGCAAGGCTTTCGTGCAGCCACGCTGCCGTCTCACTTAGCGGCTTCGACAGTCTCTCTGCGAGCTCGTCAAACGCGGCCTTCTTGCCTTGCATCGCCGCCTCCGCCGCAGCCGTAATATTCGCCTGCATACGCTCAAGCTCGGCCCCGATTTCACCTATGGCCTTGTCAGGCAGGAGGCTGGCTTGTGCTTGCAGGTACTCGGCGAAGCCGTGGCGCGCCTGCTGCACATGATCTCGCAACGCGTCCCTGAGTATCTGCTTGAGCTCCGAGTAGAACTTGCGCACCCCGAGTGTTTGACGGTACGTCGTGCCGGCGCCCCACTCGTCGGCCACGCTTTCCCGTGCCGCGGCAATTCGGTCCTGGACGTCCTGTGTCACAAATTCATCCAGCAGCGTCACGATTCGCTGCTCCTCAGCCGTCACGAGCGATTGCAGATCGACCAATATTTCCTGGAGGAATTTGGCGAGCCGTTCCGAGACGTCGAGCCGCACTTCGCTGCCAAGCTCAAGCGATTCTGAAACGGAATGGCTCGTGGCCGACAAGTAGTCGAGGTGCGCCTTGAACTTGTCGATGAAGGTCAGGAACTCCTCTTGCTGCTCGCTCAGAAGACCAGCGACCTTCGGGAAAATTGCATTTGCCACCTTGGCCTGCAGGGCACTCATGAAGCCCCAATTTCCACTTCGCCTTGTCTTCCAATGGCGCGCAGCATCGCTTGTCTCATACTCAGACAGAACAGCCTCAGCCTGCAACAGGATATTTTCGACTAGCGACTCGATCAGACGCGCCTTCGCAGACAGGGAAGAAGTCAGCGTCTGCATATCCTTGCTTGTCGTCGCTGAAAATTCGCTGCCAGCCTGCTCAAGTTGAGAACGAAACAAGCCGAGCTTCCGCTCTGCCTCCTCGCGATTCTTGATGTTGTGAACCGCGGCACGTCGGTTCTGGATGATCCCCACCATGGTATCGAGAAGACTTCCCGCGCCAGCCTCGATCGCACGCGCCGTTGCTGCCAATCGCGACTCTGTAGACAGCAAGTCAAGCAATGCTCGTTTGACCGCCATCATGCCGCCTGGGTCACCTGCCTGGAGCGGATGTTTCACTTCCTCCTTCGCAAGCCAGTCCCTGTGACTCGCCGCCGAAGTAAAGATCACCTCAACATCACCCAGCTGCTCCTGGTATCGTTGCAGGGCTGGAGAGTCGGAACCATCACCCAGCTCAAGCAGTGTGGCCTCGACCTGCTGCTCAATTCGCCGGCGCTCAATTTCCACGCGCTTTTCGATCGGCTGGGGATGCTCTCCCTCGTCCCGCGCTTGTCGTACATGCTGTGCGTACGTCTTGTCGACCTGGGTAATAACAAAGACTAGTTGCTTGACCGTGCCCTTGCGCAGGAGCGTGAGCAGGAAGTCCTTTTCTGACTGACCGTATGCGACTCCCGATTGGGTGAGAAACAGTATGGCGTCCACCCCCTCGACCGCCTCCTCGGTGAGGCTGACGCGAAAGCGCTCCGTGTCGTCCAGTCCCGGCGTATCAATCAGTCGAACGCCTTCATCCAGCAAGTCAGACGGTGTAGAGATGTCGATAGTCTGGACAAGACAGTGATGGGGCTTGGTGCTGGTGGTGAAGCGCTTCAGCTCCCTGCGGAATGCGGACTCGCCCTTCTTTCCGAGCGATTCATCAAGCACAATCTCTTTGGGCCGCCCACCGGCAGCCAGGTACTGCTTCTCAAGCGCCGCTAGTGCAGCCTCGTCGTAGATTTCGCCATCGGTATCGTCCGGATCAGGCTTCTTCTTGTTGAACTTGAACCAATTCGCCACGCGATGTGCATCCGGGCTCTTGGGTTCTTCTTTATAGACTTGCTTGAGTTCGTCCCATTCCGCCTGCGCGACAAACTGGATCGCTGCCTTGACTGAATTGCCGTGGCAGAACGTCGTGACCGCCGCTGTTTCCGGGTTGGTGTTTTCACCGGCAAGCGAGCGCCCGAGAAGCTCGTTGACGAAGGACGACTTCCCGGCCTTGAATCGACCAACAACCGCCACTTTGTATTCGGCGGGCACGTCAAACCTCTCAACAAGCTCCTTCAAGGCCGCTGATGTCTTGAAACATTCGACTCCCAGGCCCCAATCCCTTTCTTGCGTATTCGCATCGAGGACCCTGCGGACAAGGTCGATTCTCAACTTCGCCGCTTCAATTGCCTGCCGTAGCTGCTTGGGTGACTTGTTCTTTGTCATTGGTTAGGCTATCTGCTTTGAAAATGCCGTCTGTTCCGGCTGGGTCAGTTGCTGCGACAGACAAGGGCGAGGAGCGTTTCCGCAATGCTCGCTCGCGCCGCTCCGAAATGTGCCTTCCTGTGATCGTCTGGGCACAACGCCACCACATTCGACTCATGGTCTGGCCCCTCGTCAGACAATGGAATGACATGGTGCGTCTCAAGGTAGATTGAGCCAGACGCTGTGACAAAGCCGGGCTGGCAGCAAAGCTCACATATGCCGCCCGCGCGCTGCAATACCCGGCCCCGAACCGCAGCGGACCGGTCGCGCACCGTGATGGTGACCTCGCGCTGGCTCGCCGCAGCAGGTTCCGAAAACTGATCGACAAACGCGGGGAAGGGCTCGGCCAAATGCTCCGCCCCATGTACCGCAGCCGGTGAAACCGACGGGACGGTCTGCAAGAGGAGCTCCGGCAAAGGAGCAACAGCGGGCTTGTCCGTCGTCACTTGCAGTGTCAGTGGCACACCACGCACGAGCAGGGTGTCCCCCGTAGCAATGTCGTACCGGTGCATGTACCAGTTTTCAGTATCGAGCTTGCGGAACTTGACGGACGCAGAGTCCGTTCCCAGTTCCGCGCCCTTCTTCTGATCGCCCTCATTCAAGATCATCCGGACCGGCAGGCCTCGCCGGAAGGCCGTCTGCAGGACCCCGTCAAACGCGCGCGCCCGCTTGGCCTGGTCACGTGCGCGACCCCTTTCCGGGCCAGGCCTTGTGCGGTCTATGGCGATCCGATCCAGCGCAAGAGCACGGTCGCGGATGTTCCTCGCATAGACGACGGCCGGACCGGACTCCAGTTCTTCACCGCGCAAGCTGTCGTGCCACACGCAGACGACAAGTGCCTCGGATTCCGAGCCAAAAGACCACTCATAGCAATACTTCGGATTGGCGCGCGGCTTCTTCACTGCCGTCCCATCCGGGTTAACGTGCCAGCCCGACACGTCCACCCCAGCCTGGGCCACCAGATCCATGACGGCTGGGATCGCGGTCGGCGTCAACGCATTCAACGTCTCTTGAACATCAATACTCACTTCTTCCCTTTCGAAATCCGAATCTGGCCGCTGTCCGCCTCGACAACGCCCGTCCTCACCAGGCTGCGCAGCAGAGAGTCGGCCGCTGCCACTATGTTCTTGCCCGTGCGACCGAAACCCATCCACCGGGCCATAAGCTGCGGGACAGCAGCCTTATCGCCCCAACCGCCCTGAGCCCTCAGGGCCGCGACCAGCTGGCCCTTCAAGTGATTGCGGTCATATTCATCGATGTCGCGGACGAGCAATTCCAGATGCGCTCCCGTGTTTTGCGCGATACCGCGACGCACCGCAACCCGGATGGCAGCATCCACCGCTTCGTTGATACGTGGACCAATTCGGGCGTACCCCAACTCCCGGCCGACAGCGCGGATCAGGTCGGAACGCGTAGAGGCGCCTTCCCGCGACAACGTCGCACGAATGGCGCACATGACCTGCCCATCCCCCAAGTTGGCAACTGAGGGGGTTGAAGTGGCGCCACCCGCTGCCTTTGCGGCAGGGGTGGCTCTAGCTTTTGGGCGCGGGGGTGCTCCTGAGGTGGCGGTCAGCGCATCCAGATCGTCATCGGCATCGAACAGCGTCATGTTGTTCGCATTGGTCGCCACTGGATTGGCCTTGGCTGCCTTCTTCTGAGCCCTGAGTTCATCTCTATTAGCCCCGAGTTCGATCGCAAGCGTGGCCGCGATAGGCGGCGGGTAGTTCTGGCTGAAGGCAGTCGGCCAGCCGCCATTGCTCTTGATTGCCACCTCTAGCTGCTCCATCAAGCTTTGGGTCGCTTCCAGTGCGGTATAGATGCATAGCCAGTTTGCGATGTCGTCTTGGCCAAGACTCCGCCCCGCCCTACGTCGATCATCCAACCACTTGTGGAGGACCTGATAACTGCCGATGACGTGTTGCCACACTGACAGTCGCACACCCGAGAACCCGCTGGTAGCGTTGACATAGACCTTGCCACAATTTCCGGTTACCCCGGAAAGCTCACGTCCCTTCTCGGCTACCTTGTGTAAGCTGAAGTCAGTGCCGAACCAAGCAACACGCTGCATCCCTCGGGCATCTGTTGTCGCCTGCGTTGCGCCTTTTGGATGCTCCAATAGGTGCCACCGGACCAGCTCCCCGCCAAGCAGTGCTATCGCGTCGAACACGTTACGGGATGCGGGGATGGGAATACGGGGAAAGTCGTTGCGAAGGAATGTTGCGTAGCGATTGCGGTACCCTGGGCTATGCAGGATACCGTAGATGTAGTGGTAGATCTTCTCAGCGTTTACCGGACCTTTCGGGTCCTCCGCACTATAGTCATTTGTCACGAGGCCCAAGGCGCCCAGCAATGCGACGATAAACGATGTACTCAAGTTTGCGCGGCGTGGAGATGCGACGTCAGACGAATAGAGCCAAAGCGGAACACAGTATCCGCGCTCCTTCGTCCTGTTGGATACGTAGCAATCATCCTGCAACGATCTGGCAGCCAAGACGTGTTGCCATGGCAATGCAGCCAGCTGTCGACAAACCGCAATCGAAAGATTGACGCCTGCCAGCATGTGTCGCATGACCTCAGGCCGTGGCCTGCACAAAAAACCGCGCGTTTGCCCGGTGTAGTAGGTTCGCCGAATATCAAACGGCCGATAAGAAATAGGCTGAATTAGCCTTCTATTGGGACCAGACGCCTTTATGTCTTTCTGAGCAAGCTCAACCTGCCAGTCGCGCGCATCGTCGCCGAGCGAGTATGTCGCTCGCGCATCTTCAGCATCACGACTCCCAAAGTCGCGAACCGCGTTCCATATGGACTTCTCATCGAAGTGAATGGTAAGAGCATCCCGCGCAGTTACAACTCCGACCGAGTTCACCGGCGAAATAGTGGGCAGCGGCCATCCGTGTTCGTATTCCCCCAGTCCGATGGCGTCACTCCGAGCCAACTGAAGTCTGTCACCCATGGGAGCGAAGGGGTTCAGCAGCTTCAGACCATCGGCCAGCAACGTGTCGTACTTGGCCTGCCGGGCCCCTAACAGATCGGCCTGCTCCACGCGCCGCGCCATGCCTGGATTCACACATCCAATTGCAATGGCAACACCTTCCTTAATTTCGAATACGTTTTCGTCACCTGCCGCAACTTCGCCCTTGTTTGCATTGCCATGCAAGTCGACAATGCGCAACTGCGGATATGTGTGAAGAACGCTTTGGCGAACACCTCGAAACGTTGGACTTTCCAAATACGAATTGCTCGTGATGTAGCCGAGCACGCCCGTACCGATCGCCGCAAGCCTTGCCTGCGCCAAGCGCGTGAACTTGACATAGTCATTGTTCACCCACTTGGGGTTGCGCTCGCCCAAATCAGCTTCGTCGAAGCGAAAGTAACTATCGGCGCCGTCAGGCAAGCGGTCGCGCATTAGTTTGGTGATCCAGTCGCCCTGGTTACTGGACTCACCCGAATACGGTGGGTTCCCAACTATCACCGTTGCAGCCAGCTGTTCCTTAACTCGGTTCGCAGCCGCGGCTTCATGCGCCAACATCGGTGCCTCAAATTCCAACCCCGGGTTGATGGCGTGTGCCGGCTCAAGCGCGTTAGTCAAAAACACGTTCACCCGGGGTCCGCTTTCAGGGAACGTGTAACCGGTCTCAAAGAGCTTCAGGCCGATCTTCATGTGCGCGATGGCATACGGGGCCATCATCAGCTCGAAGGCGTACAAACGAGGGAGGAGGTGTGATTTCACGTACGCCACCCATAGCGGCTGCCATTGGGTTTTGGTCACCTTGCCTTGCTTGGCCCACTTGGTGAGCATATGGGCGTGGACTTGGTCAATGACTTCGACGATGAACGTTCCAGTGCCAGTGGCCGGGTCCAGAACCTGGACGAAAGGGGTATCTGCGGTACAGAACTTCGGCAGCTTCAGCTCGGGCTTGCGCTGGATCATCTCGCCCCAGGTGACGGTGCTGGCCAAGCCGTCTTCGACGCCAAACTCTGTTTTCAGGATCTCGTCAACGCTGCGGACGATGAATTGCACCACCGGGCGCGGGGTATAGAAAACTCCGCGCTTGGCGCGCATCTTCTTGTCGTAGGCCTTGAGGAAGTCCTCGTAGAAGTGGATGACCGGGTCATCGCCGGGCTTGGCGGCATTGAAACTTCGAAGCACGGCGTCCATCGGAACATCGCGCAGGGTACTAACCACGTCGTTGATGCCCAGCTCGTCAAAGTCAACGCGCTTCTTCTTGTGACGGTCGCGGCCCGCAGCGTTCAGAAAATCCCCCAACAGTTCTTTCAAGAACGGGTTGGTGCTGGGAACCATGTGGGCAAGATCGTCAGCCACCAACGCGCCGCTCGCGCGGCTGGCCTGGGCGGTAAACAAGCCATAGGTGATCGTTTGCGCGAACATGTCGGCAAAGCCGTCCTCGGTCAAGTCTGCGATCAAGTTCTCTTTGAAGGCCTTGTGCAACTGGCGCAGGTGGCCCTTGTCGCTTTCAAGCTCTAACACTACGTTGACACGGTTCCGGATACGTTTTGCCAACTCGGCCAAAGCGAGCGCCAGCGACTTGCTGTCGTTGATGACTTGGCGGTACTTGAGGGCGAAGGCGCTGGACCACTGGGTTCGCCAAGCTTCCTGGTCTGCCCTGGACTGGGTCTTTGCTGGCCAACGCAGCTTTTCCTTCAGCGTGCGAGCGACGTAACCGAGTTCCAACGCCGTATCGGACTCATCCCAACCCAACACGCGCAAGGTAGGCAGGTCGCCTACATCGGATTCGTCGGTAAAGTGTGCCAGCGCGATCTCACGCGATCTGGATTCGCCGAAGCTTGAGACAAAAAGCAGGTCCCGCGCCAGCCATGTCTGGTGGCCGCTCCCCTTGACTCGGCTTTTGATGACCAAGCCATTGAGCATCCTGCGTAGCACGGTGACGGGAAGGCGCCCCTTGTCAAAGTCAACAAAGAAGATGCCCCACGGCTGTCCCGACACCAGGGGACGCAGTTGCTTGATGGACTTGATGGCGACCTGGTGCTCGGCTTTCAGGTTGAGCTCTTCGGGCTGCCAGTCAAAGACCGCATCCTCCCAGTCATCCACTCCGACAGGCCACCCCAGCTCTTCATCGAGGTACTTGACTAAGGCGGGAATCGTGTGGATGTGGCTGAGTTTCTCTGCCTGCGGATCGAGTGCGATAGCCATGGGGGGTTGCCTCTCCAAACAGTCTTTGTTATTGATCTGGTTACACGGTCAGTTCAGCTCCATCCAGGCCACAAGCACGGGGGCGACGCCCACAGGGGCCTGCACCTGGCGGAAGTAGCCGTTTTTCAAGTGCTTTTCGACTTTCGCGCGTGCCTCGGCTAGCGTAGGTTGCGCGATCTGACACTGGCGCGGGGTTTCCGGCTCGCAATGGATGAATGCGTCAATGGCTGATGGGTCTTCGAGCACCTTGGCCGATTGCAGATCCAGCAGCAGCCAGTCCGTGCGTCCAGCAGTCAGCGTCCACGCATCGGCCTCGATGGCGGGGTCTTTCACGCTCTGATCCTTGCCGGGTAGAGCAAAACAGAAGAAAACACCTTGGGTACCAGGCTGGACGTTCGCT
The DNA here is from genome assembly GCA_038244915.1 of Burkholderiales bacterium. Classification (GTDB taxonomy): domain Bacteria; phylum Pseudomonadota; class Gammaproteobacteria; order Burkholderiales; family Burkholderiaceae_C; genus Ramlibacter. The sequence continues at coordinate 69,945 of JBBRSZ010000022.1, forward strand.
TTCCCACTGAAAACCCGGCCGGGCAACGCATCCAGCCGAGCGGGCAGATCGGCATGGGCAGCGAGCAGGCGCTGGTATTCGAGATGCATGGTTTCCAGCGCCGTAGGCTCGCCCTCGTACTGGTGGTCAAAGTCGCGCAACGGGTCGTAGTCGTCGTCGGGAGTGAGCAGCTTGCTCGTTTCGATCCCGAGCGTTTTGGAGATCAACATCGTCTTGTTAGAGACCTTCTTGTACAGCGAGAGCAGCTCGTCCAAGTCATCTGGCGGCAGGAAGTTCCAATACTCAACCGTGCCGCGGATGGCCTTGACATCGGGGTGATCTTTGACCAGCTTCTTCTCGATCTCCGGGTTCATGCGCCTGTCGACACGGCCGATGCGTTGCATCAACCTTACGGGGTTCCAGTGCAGGTCGTAGTTGATAAGCCGTGTGGCATCTTGCAGATTAAGGCCTTCGCTCAGCACGTCGGTTGCGATCAGCACACGGGTCTCTGGCTGGCCCTTATCGGCCAGCTCTTTGCTGGTCATACCGTTGTAGTAAGGCGCAAACTGGCGAATCACGTCGCCACGGCTACGCTTGGTGGCCGAGTCGATCTGGTCGATCCCTTTGATGCCGGCCTTCTCCAGCTCGGTTTGCAGATAGCGGGCTGTGGCCATGAACTCACTGAAGATCATGACCTTGTGCTTCTTGAGCACCGGGTCGGTCTTGAGCAAGTTGATGAGCGCGCGCAGCTTGTCATCGTGGCTCGGTTTGAACTGGCGGAGTTCATTGAGGAACTCGGCCAGCTGGTTCAAGTCCTGCAACGACTCGGACAGGATTTGCGGCACATCGAACTGATCGCGGTCAAGAACTTCCGCCGCTTCCAGCATTTCGTCAGGGATGACGTCTTCGTCCTGCTCTTGCTCCTCCGTGGAGTCGTCGCCGAACAGCAGGCTCTGGCGCTTCTGCACGTCGCCGAGGAGTTCCTCCTGATGGATGCGCCACCGCTCGAACGCCGTCTTCTCATGGCTCGTCGTGCTGTTCACCTGGACGAACGCCATCACCTTTTTGAGCAGCTGCTCGCACGACGCTTCGAAGGCGCGCGCCGAGCTTTCAAAGCGTTTGAGGAACAGGATTCGAATCAGTCCAACTACCTGCTGTTGCCGCCCCGCTTCAAGGCTGGCCTCCACAGGCACTTTCGAATAAGCAAGAGGGTAGTACATAGGCAACGCAAACAGAGGCTTCTTCTTGTTGAAAGCCTTTTCCACCATCGCGAGCAGCTTGCCGTAGGTCTTCTTGACCGAGTACGCCGCGACCTTGGGTGCCTCCCGCTTAGGAAACATCGCCTCTTTGGCGCCAGCGGTGATCTGACTCTGCTTGACGTACGCGCGGCTGCGTTGCACGACCAGCTCACGAAACAGGTTGTCTTGCGACAGCAAGTCCCCGGCTTCGACCCCGGCCAACTCACCCTGGCCCAGCTCGCCCCCCATGCGCTTGGCCAGCTCCTTCTCCAGCTTGCGGAAGTGGCCTGCCAAGGAATGAATCCCCAGGGTTTCCCTGAAGTGCCCCGCCTCGCGCTGCGTGAAATGCTCAATCAGGTGCTGGAGATCGATCAGCCGGTTGTTAATAGGCGTCGCCGTGAGCATGAAGAGCTGCTTGCCCTTAGCGAGGTCCTGCATCTGCCAATACCGCGAGGTCTCTTTCTTTGTTCCTGGGTTGCGGAAGTGATGGGCTTCGTCGACGATTACCACGTCAGCTTGTTCCTTGAGGCGCTGGATTCTCTCCGCCCAGTCCCCACCGCGCTGTAAGTCAGTGTGGTTGACAACCACAAGGTTGGAGAAGTCCCCGAACAGCTCGGGCAGATAGCGCCGCAAGCTGGACTCCCAGACCGGCTCGCGGCCGGACTTGGGCACTACGAGCAGCACCCTTTTGCGCTCGAATTTCACCAATCGCTCGATCAGCATCAAGCCGACAAAGGTCTTACCCAAGCCTACGCCGTCGCACAAAAAGGCCCCACCGAACTTTCCGCCGATTTTCAGCAGGGCGCCGTAGCCATCGCGCTGATACTGGTCCAGGACCGGGTACATGCGGGAGTGATTTCGCTCCCAGTCACCTGCCGTTTGTTCGTAGTTGTTGAAGTAAGCCTGCAGAGACTTGGCATAGACCTCAAACGGAAGGTAGGCGCGGGTATGACGCTCAATGAGCGTCAGGATGTCGGCCGAGACATCTTCAGCTTGGTCCCAGTGAGCTTCGTACCACTGCTGCAGTTCCTCCACCTCGCGCCTGAGCTGGACATTGAGTTCAACGTTGCCTGTGAGGCCCGGATACGTAAAGTTGCTGGACCCGACCAAAGCAGATGAACCAACGACGGCGAGTTTGCTGTGCGTGATGTACGCCTTGGCATGGAAAGTTGACTTGGTATACACACGACACTTGATCGTTCCGTTCGCGATCGCCTCGACGATCGCGGGTACTCCCGCAAGGAAGTCGTTCTTCTGCTTTTCCCGCTCGATGCTGTCGTCTAGCAGTGCTTTCAGTTGTGCGACGCCCTCCAAAAGCGAACGGTGGGTTCGCTTGCTGACCTGATTGCCCATCAGGATGCGGATTTCTTCCAGCTTCTGCCATTTGCCTTCTAGAGCAAGGAGGGCTCCGATCTCGAAGTAGCCCGTGGCGATGTCAAACCGCGAGGAGATTTCCGACCATTCAGCCAGGTAGCTCAGGACCTTCCAGTCGTTGTCACTGTTGTCGACGATGAAAAGGTCATTACCGGTCTTCGTATTCATAGTTGGTCTTTCGTGTGACCGTACTCACACATACTTGCCTACCGCCTCAAGCAGCGCCTTCTGAACTTTGGAGCGCAGCTCTGGCGGCTCGACCACCTGGACATCGCCCCCGAACCGCATGATGTCCCCGATGATCTCCCGATCATCCGAGTAAGGAACCGACAGCACAAAACTTCCATCTTCTTCCTCGTGACTCTCCTGCATCGGATGCCAAGTCTCGCCCTTCACCCAGCGAGCGCGCTCGCGCGTGAACTTCAACACCGCCATCGCCTTCGGGCTGCCGCCAAAGATCCCGTAGCTCGATCCCATCGCTTCATCGATGGACTTGGCGGCAACCTCTTTCGCTTTCGTTTCCAACACATCGATGCCGTTGATGGCGTCGATCGAGAACTGCCGCAGGTCGTCGCGCAGGTGGCACCATGCATCCACATACCAGTTGTCTCGGTAGTGCACGATGCGCTGCGGCGAGATTTCGCGCTCGGTCGTCTTGCCATCCTGACGGCTGAAATGCTGGATCTTCAGGCGCTTGCGCGCCATCGTGGCAGTGGCCACGGCCTCGAACGACTGAGGCGCCACCAGCCGCTTGCCCGCATGGACGATGCGCACGCGCTTGGCGACGTCTTGGCTGTTCAGGCCGTGCTTCTCCATCAGTTGGCCCAGTCGATCCTGCAGCGGCTTAAGCTTGGGGCCGAGAAGGCCGGGTTCGAGCTGACTAAGTAGGTGCTGCATGGTGACCAGCGCCAGGATTTCTTGCTGGCTGAACCACAGGCCGGGCAGCTCGCTGTCGGTGTGGCCGCCGGCCAGAAAATAGCCGCCGCGGTCGCGGTCGAACTCGATCGGCACGTGCAGCTGGTCGCGCAGCTTGGCCAAATCGCGCTTGAGCGTCGCGCGCGAGATCTCCAGCTTGGCCATGATGTCCTCGGCCGACATTGCGAGCCGGCCACTGAGCAAGCCCTTGTACTGATAAAGGCGTACAACCTCGCTCATTGGAGCGACCCCTCTTTTTTGTTGTCGGTGGCATTCTGCATGAGCATGACTGTCACGTCATCCGGGCTCCCCCTGTGAGCTGGGGAGGTGTGGCGTTTCAGCGGGGAAGGCTGGATGGTCGAACAGTTGGGCAGGGTCACGTCATGAGCCTCATGCCAATTTCCCTACGGAAACGGAGTAGCGCAGGCGCGATGTCTGCCGCGTTCGCATTGCCCATCACGAGCGAAAGCCTTGCCCTTATGCTTCCCCGAACGCTCCAACAGCCGCTCATGGACGCGAGGCAGCACGTCAACGACCCGCTTCGCCCAGGCGTAGAGTCCTGCTCGCGTTGCGCATCCCAGTCGTTCGGCGGCGCCGCGCTGCTATCGCGCAGGTTGCAGGTTGAACCGCACCGGGAATCGTGGAGGCCAGTTGGTTTAAGTCAGACCTCCACCGTGGAGGCTTGACTGGCGAGTTGCCGGTAGTAGTTTGCCTCAGCTTCTGCCGGCGGGATGTAGCCGATGGGTTCGAGCAATCGATGATG
>JBBRSZ010000023.1:0-71225 GCA_038244915.1 Burkholderiales bacterium
GGTGCCGCCGGCGGAAATTGTCGCTGCCCGCAAGTAACAGAACAGACAGCCTCGGAGCCCGACCATGAGTGCAGTACTTGATCACCCCACCGCGCATCCTGCGCACGACGATCATCACGATGATCACCATGCGCCTACCGGCTGGCGGCGCTGGGTCTATGCGACCAACCACAAAGACATCGGTACGCTGTACCTGCTGTTCTCGTTCACGATGTTGATGGTCGGCGGCGTGTTGGCCCTGTGCATCCGCGCTGAACTGTTCCAGCCGGGCCTGCAATTCTTCAACCCCGAACTGTTCAACCAGTTCACCACGATGCACGGTCTGATCATGGTGTTCGGCGCGATCATGCCGGCCTTTGTCGGCTTTGCGAACTGGATGGTGCCGCTGCAGATCGGCGCGTCCGACATGGCCTTCGCGCGCATGAACAACTTCAGTTTCTGGCTGTTGATTCCGGCCGCGCTGATGCTGGTGAGCTCGTTCTTCATGCCCGGCGGTGCCCCCGCTGCGGGCTGGACGCTGTACGCCCCGCTGACCCTGCAAATGGGCCCATCGATGGACGCCGGCATCTTCGCGATGCACCTGATGGGCGCTTCGTCCATCATGGGCTCGATCAACATCGTCGTCACCATCCTGAACATGCGCGCACCCGGCATGACCCTGATGAAGATGCCGCTGTTCTGCTGGACCTGGCTGATCACGGCCTATCTGCTGATCGCCGTCATGCCCGTGCTGGCCGGTGCCATCACCATGACGCTGACCGACCGCCACTTCGGCACCAGCTTCTTCAGCCCCGCCGGCGGCGGCGACCCGGTGATGTACCAGCACATCTTCTGGTTCTTCGGCCACCCCGAGGTCTACATCATGATCTTGCCGGCGTTCGGCATCATCAGCCAGGTGGTCCCGGCCTTCGCCCGCAAGCGTCTGTTCGGCTACGCCTCGATGGTCTACGCCACGTCGTCGATCGCCATCCTGTCGTTCATCGTCTGGGCGCACCACATGTTCACCACCGGCATGCCGGTGACGGGCCAGCTGTTCTTCATGTACACCACGATGCTGATCGCGGTGCCGACGGCGGTGAAGATCTTCAACTGGATCGCCACCATGTGGCAGGGCTCGATGACTTTCGAGACGCCGATGCTGTTCGCGATCGGCTTCATCTTCGTGTTCACCATCGGCGGCTTCACCGGTCTGATCCTGGCGATGGCGCCGATCGACCTGCTGCTGCAGGACACCTACTACGTGGTGGCCCACTTCCACTACGTGCTGGTGGCCGGCTCGCTGTTCGCGATGTTCTCCGGCTTCTATTACTGGGTGCCCAAGTGGACCGGCGTGATGTACAACGAGCGCCGCGGCCAGATCCATTTCTGGAGCTCGCTGATCTCGTTCAACGTGACCTTCTTCCCGATGCACTTCCTGGGCCTGGCCGGCATGCCGCGCCGTTACGCCGACTACCCGATGCAGTTCGCGGATTTCAACGCGATTGCGTCGATCGGCGCGTTCTGGTTCGGGCTGACGCAGGTGTACTTCTTCCTGTTCGTGGTCCTGCCGTGCATGCGCGGCAAGGGCGCCAAGGCGCCGCAGCGGCCCTGGAACGACCCGGACGGCAAGGGCGCCGAAGGCCTGGAATGGGAAGTGCCGTCGCCGGCGCCGTTCCACACCTTCGAGACGCCGCCTCGCCTGGACGTCACCGCCACCAAGGTGCTTGGCGCCGCCGGCCACTAAAAGAGCTGTCCATGACGCCTGAACAGAAGAGAAACAACCGCCGCATGGGCTTGCTGCTGGCGTCGATCGCGCTGGTGTTCTTCCTGGGCTTCATGGCCAGGATGGTGCTGCTGGGCCACTGAGTCCCATTTCCATGTCCATCCGCGCGGAAAACCTGAAGATGTTTGGCAAGCTGGCCGTGGTCACGGTCGGCATGTTCGGCTTCGGTTACGCGATGATCCCGATCTACAAGCACATCTGCGAGCTGACCGGGATCAACATCCTGTCGGTGTCCGAGGGCCAGGTGCCCGGCGGCAGCAAGACTGGCGCGGACGTGAAGCTGCCCGGCAATTCCCAGGTCGACCTGACGCGGACCATCACGGTGGAGTTCGACGCCAATGCCCATGGCCCGTGGAAGTTCAGGCCCCTGCAGGCGTCGGTCCAGGTCCATCCGGGTGAGCTCGCCAGCGTGATGTACGAGTTCCAGAACGTGCAGGACAGGCGGATGGCGGCGCAGGCCATCCCCAGCTACGCGCCCAGCCAGGCGGCCGCGCACTTCAACAAGCTCGAATGCTTCTGCTTCCAGCAGTACACGCTCGACCCGGGCGAGAAGAAGCAGTGGCCGGTGGTGTTCGTGATCGACCCCAAGCTGTCGAAGGACGTGACCACCATCACGCTTTCCTATACGTTTTTCGAGGTTGGCAGCAAGACCCCGGCGGCGCCGCTGGCCGCCCTGCGGCAGCCGCAAGGCGCGCGGAGCGGCACGTGAGTTCGTTGTTGCACACGGCCAAGGCGGTCGCATGGTCGTTCATCGGCATCCGCAAGAACAGCGAGTCCCAGCAGGACCTGGGCAAGCTCAATCCGTTCCACATCATTGCCGTCGCCCTGGTGGCGGTCGCGCTGTTCGTGGGCGCGATGATCCTGCTGGTCCACTGGGTCGTGAAGTGACGCAGGGCATCAAGACAAGAATTTCGGGAATCCAGGAGTTGAAATGAGTACCAGCACCACAGGCGCAACGCCCTATTACTTCGTGCCCCAGCCATCGCGCCACCCCGCGATGGCGGCCTTCGGGCTGCTCTGCGTGATCTTCGGCGCGGCGCAGTGGATCAACCGCAACCACTGGGGCATGTACGTGACGCTGTTCGGCCTGCTCTGGCTGTTCGTCGTCCTGTTCCAGTGGTTCCGCCAGGCCATCGGCGAGAGCGAAGGCGGCATGTACAGCCACAAGATCGACCTGTCGTTCCGCTGGAGCATGAGCTGGTTCATCTTCTCCGAGGTGATGTTCTTCGGCGCCTTCTTCACCGCCCTGTGGTGGATGCGGGCGCACTCGGTGCCGGCGCTCGGCGGCATCGACAACGCGCTGCTGTGGCCCGACTTCAAGGCCGTGTGGCCGTCGGTTGCGCCGGGCACCACCGCCTCGCCGGCCGGCATCATCGAGCCGTTCCAGACCATGACGCCGTTCTGGCTGCCGACCATCAACACCGCGCTGCTGCTGTCGTCGGGCGTGACGCTGACCATCGCCCACCATGCGCTGCGAGAAAACCACCGCGGCCGCACGCTGGCCTTCATGTGGATCACCGTGCTGCTGGGCGCCACCTTCGTCGGCGTGCAGGGCTACGAGTATTTCCACGCCTACACCGAGCTGAATCTCACGCTGCGGTCCGGCGCTTACGGCTCCACCTTCTTCATGCTGACCGGCTTCCACGGCTTCCACGTGATCGTCGGCATGCTGATGCTGTTCTTCATCACGCTGCGGCTGCAGAAGGGCCACTTCACGCCCGAGCGCCATTTCGGCTTCGAAGGCGCCGCCTGGTACTGGCACTTCGTGGACGTGGTCTGGCTGGGCCTCTACACCCTGGTGTACTGGCTGTAAGGGCGCAAGCGCCCAAGGAGAAAACAAGGCGCCTTCAACGGCGCCTTGTCCTTTTGCTGATGGTTGGCTAGTTGGCGAGCGGGATGCCAGTGGGCTGGATGTAACCCAGTTTCCACGCGATCAGGATGCAGGCGAACAGCAGAATCGACAGGCCCACCCGCAGGGCCAGGGCCCGCACCATGTTGCTGGACTTGGGCTTGCCGTCCCGGCCGTCCTTCATCATGAAGAACAGCGCCGAGGCGAGGCTGCCGATGATGGCCACGAAAGCGAGCAGGACGAGATACTTCATGCGGGGAATTATCCTTTGACGCCACACCGGCCGGGCCGCTTCTGGCGCATCACCGTCGCCGCCGTGCTGGGCGTGGCGGCCGGCCTGGCGCTGGGCGCGTGGCAGCTATCGCGCGCCGCCCAGAAAAACGCGATGCATGCGGCGCTCGACCAGCACAAGAGCATGCCGGAGCTGGACGGGCGCGAGTTGGCCGCCGCCAGCGGCACCGCGGTCTGGCGCCCGGTGCGCTTGCAGGGCCACTGGGTGGCCGGGCAGACGGTCTTTCTCGATAACCGGCAGATGCAGGGCAAGGCCGGGTTCGACGTGTTGACGCCGCTGCGGATCGACGGCGGCGACGCCGTGGTGGTGGTGCAGCGCGGCTGGGTCCAGCGCAATTTTCTCGACCGCACCAGGCTGCCGCCGGTGGAGACCCCGGCCGGCGCCGTCTCGGTGTCGGGGCTGATTGCCCCACCGCCGCCCAAGCTCTATGCCTTCGCCGGCGCCGAGTCCGGCCCGATCCGGCAAAATCTCGACCTGGCGGAGTTCCGCGCCCGCACCGGCCTGCCGCTGTTGACCGGCCTGTCGGTGCAGCAACAGGGCCCGGCCTCCGAGGGCCTGCTGCGTGACTGGACGCAACCGGGCAGCGGCGTCGAAAAAAACTATGGCTACGCGTTTCAGTGGTTCGCGCTGAGCGCCCTCATCGCAATCCTATATGTCTGGTTCCAATTCATCGCCCCCCGCCGGAAAACCCCACCTGCTTGACCAGCCGCTGGGCCTGACGGTGCACTCGCTGCCCTCGCCTGAAGAGGCCGGCGATGGCGCGCGCCGGACGGTGCAGGGCCGCTGGCGCCTGCTCGGGCTGGCGGCCATCTGCGCGGCGCCTGTACTTGCTTCGTACTTCACCTACTACGTGGTGCGGCCCCAGGGCCACGCCAGTTACGGCGAACTGATCGAGCCGCAGCGGCCGCTGCCGCCGATCGCGGTCACCACGCTGGAGGGCAGGTCAACGCCGCTGCCGTCGCTGCGGGGCCAGTGGTTGCTGATCAGCGTCGCCGCAGGCAGTTGCGACCCGGCCTGTGAAAAGCACCTGTACCTGCAGCGGCAGTTGCGCGAAACCCTGGGCAAGGAAAAGGACCGCATGGACTGGGTCTGGCTGGTGCCCGACGAGACGCCGGTGCGCCCGGCCCTGCTGCCGGCGCTGGCCCAGGCCACGGTGCTGCGGGTGCGCGGCGAGCTGCTGTCCGGATGGCTGGAGCCCGCCCAGGGCCACAAGCTGCAGGACCACATCTACCTGGTCGATCCGCTGGGCAACCTGATGATGCGTTTTCCGGCGTCGCTGGACCGCGGGTCGGCGGCGCAGGCCAAGCGCGACCTGGATCGCCTGCTGCGTGCTTCCGCTGGCTGGGACAAGCCAGGCCGCGAGGTTCACTGAGATGGGAGCATCGCTGTACGACCTGGGCCCCGCCCTGCGCGTGATGCTGCTCGGCGTGGTGGTCGCACTCGGCCCGCTGGCCTGGGTGTGGGTGCGCAACAAGAACGCCTCGCCGGCCCGCCGGTTGCGGGCGCTGACGGTGCTGACGCTGTTCCTCACGTTCGACCTGGTGCTGTTCGGCGCCTTCACGCGCCTGACCGACTCCGGCCTGGGCTGTCCCGACTGGCCGGGTTGCTACGGCAGCGCCAGCCCGGGCGGCGCCCACGCGCAGATCAGTGAAGCGCAGGCCGCGATGCCGACCGGACCGGTCACGCATGGCAAGGCCTGGGTCGAGATGGTTCACCGCTACCTCGCCACCGGGGTCGGTGTGCTGATCACGACGCTGGCCGCCTCGACCTGGCTGCTGCGCCGGCGCGGCAACGTGCCGATGCAGCCGTGGTTGCCGTGGTTGACCCTGGGGTGGGTCTGCCTGCAGGGCGCGTTCGGCGCGCTGACGGTCACCATGAAGCTGTTTCCCGCCATCGTGACGCTGCACCTGCTGGGCGGGCTGGTGCTGCTCACGCTGTTGTCGGTGCAGGCTGCGGCCTATGCACGTGCCGACGGCCAGGCACCGATCCAGGTTGACGCCGGCACACGCAAGCTGTTGCTGCTGGCCTTGGTGCTGGTGGCGGTGCAAGTCGCGCTGGGCGGATGGGTCAGCACCAACTACGCTGTGCTGGCCTGCAACACCTTCCCGGCCTGCCAGGGCAGCTGGTGGCCGGCCATGGATTTCCGCCAGGGCTTCGAGCTGTGGCGCGGCCTGGGCCTGACCGGCGCGGGGGAGCAGATCGGGTTCGCCGCGCTGACCGCCATCCACTACACGCACCGGCTTAGCGCCTACGTGGTGGTCTTGGTGCTGGCCTTGCTGGCCTTGCGCCTGCATCGCGTGCCGGCCTTGCACCCGCAGCGCAACTGGCTGGTCGGGCTGGCGCTGTGGCAGCTCGCCACCGGCATCACCAACGTCGTGCTCGACTGGCCGCTGGCCGCCGCGGTGGCCCACACCGGCGGCGCCGCCGCGCTGGTGGTGGTGCTGACATTCGCCCTGTGCCAACTGCGCGCCGCGGCGCCGGCGGGCCAGGCTTCGCAACTTCATCCTTCGAGGGCATCGGCATGACGACCGCCATCCAGGTCGGCCGCCAGTTCTACGCGCTGACGAAGCCGCGCGTGGTGCAGCTGATCGTGTTCTGCGCGCTGATCGGCATGGTGCTGGCGGTGCCCGGCGTGCCCGGCTGGGATGACGTGCAGCTGGCGTTGATCGCCTGCGCCGGCATCTGGCTGGTGGCGGGTGCTGCCGCGGCGTTCAACTGCCTGGTGGAAAAGGGCATCGATGCCAAGATGAAGCGCACGGCCTGGCGCCCGACCGCCAGGGGCGAACTGAGCGACCTGCAGGCGCTGCTGTTCGCCGCCGTGCTGTGCAGCGCCGGTTCGTGGGTGCTGTACCGCTGGGTGAATCCGCTGACCATGTGGCTGACGTTCGCCACCTTCGTCGGCTATGCCGTGGTCTACACCGTCATCCTCAAGCCGCTGACGCCGCAGAACATCGTGATCGGCGGCGCCTCCGGCGCCATGCCGCCGGTGCTGGGGTGGGCCGCGATGCGCGGCGATGTCAGCCCCGAGGCGCTGATCCTGTTCCTGATCATCTTCCTGTGGACCCCGCCGCATTTCTGGGCGCTGGCGCTGTACCGGGTCGAGGACTACCGAAAGTCCGGCCTGCCGATGCTGCCGGTGACGCACGGCAACGAGTTCACCCGGCTGCAGGTCTTCCTGTACACCCTGGTGCTGTTCGCGGCCTGCCTGCTGCCGTTCGCCTACGGCATGAGCTCGTGGCTGTACCTGGCGGCGGCCGTGGCGCTGAGCGTCGGCTTCTGCTGGTACGGTTTCCGGCTCTGGCGCGAGTATTCCGATGCGCTGGCGCGCAAGACTTTCCGCTTTTCCCTGATTCACCTCAGCGTGCTGTTCGCGGCGCTGCTGGTGGACCATTACGTGATGGCCTGACCATGCTGAGACGCTCCGCCCTCCAATCCATCGCCGGCTGCTCGCTGGTCGCCGCCACCGTGGGCCTGCTGGCCGCGTGCGGCGAGAGCAAGCCGCAGTTCAGCTCGATCGACCTGACCGGGGCCGACTACGCGAAGGATTTCCAGCTGCCCGACCAGGACGGCAAGATCCGCAGCCTGAAGGATTTCCAGGGCAAGCTGGTGGTGCTGTTCTTCGGTTACACGCAATGCCCCGACGTCTGCCCGACGACGATGACCGAGCTGGCCCAGGTGAAGAAGGAACTTGGCGCCGACGGCGACAAGCTGCAGGTGCTGTTCGTCACGGTCGACCCGCAGCGCGACACGCCGCAGGTGCTCAAGGGCTACATGGCCAACTTCGATCCCAGCTTCATCGCGCTGCGCGGCTCGCCGGAGCAGCTCGCCGCGATGGCCAAGGACTTCAAGGTGTTCTACAAGAAGACCGAAGGCAAGACCCCGACCAGCTACAGCATGGATCATTCGGCTGCCAGCTACGTCTACGACACCAAGGGCCAGCTGCGCCTGTACACGCGCTATGGCAGCGGCGCCACCGCGCTGGTGTCCGACCTCAAGCTGCTGCTCAAGGGCTGAGTCGCAGCCTTGCGGCCCTGTCGCGGCGGCGGCGGCGGCGGCGGGGGAGCCTACTCCGCCTTGATGCCGCGCATCTGGATCACGCCACCGAGCAACGCGGTGTCGGCCTTGATGCGATTGGCCAGGCCCTCGGAGGTGGTGCCGGCGGTCTGCCAGCCTTGCTGGAACAGCTTCTGGCGCACTTCGGGCGTGCGTGCGATTTCGCTGATCAGCTGTGACAGCTTGGCCACGATCGGCTTGGGCATCGAGGCCGGGCCGGCGGCGGCGGTCCAGATTTCCAGCTGGAAGCCGCGGATGCCCGCTTCCTGCAGGCTCGGGTACTCGGGTACCAGCGGGCTGCGCGAGGCCGAGGTGACGCCGATCGCCCTGAGCTTGCCGGCGCGAATCTGCTGTGCCGCCAGCGCCGGCGGCAGCAGCGACAGCTGGATCTGGCCGCCGATCATGGCGGTGATCACCTGCGGGTTGCCGGGGTAGGGCACATGCACCGGGTCGATGTTGGTCTTGGTCTTGAGCAGTTCCATGCCGATGTGGGCGACGGTGCCGACGCCCGGCGTGCCGTAGCTCCACTTGTTGCCGGCGTTGCGGGCCGCCAGGAAGAATTCCTGCGCGTCCTTGCCCGGCGCGTTGGCGGGCACCGTCAGCAGCAGCGGCGCGGTGCCGATCAGGCTGATCGGCGCGAAATCCTTGAGCGGGTCGAACGGCACGGCGGGATTGAGCAGCCTGGCGATCGTCATGTTGCCGTTGATCATCACGCCGATGGTGTGGTTGTCGGTGCTCTTGGCCACGATATCGGCGGCGATATTGCCGCCGGCGCCGACCTTGTTTTCGACGATCACCGGCTGGCCCAGCGCCTTGGACAGCGGCTCGGCGATGGTGCGGGCCACCAGGTCCGGCGTGGAGCCGCCGGGGAAGCCGACGATGATCCTCACAGTCTTGGTCGGCCAGCCGGCAGCGGTCGGGGCCGGTTGGGGCTTGGCGGTTTTCTGCGCCAGGGTGGTTGTGGCGACGGCGGCGAGGGCGAGGGCCAGCACGGTCCGGCGAAGTGCGGGGCGGGTCATTTTGGGGTGTCCTTGAGTGCGAAAGAAGGGGCGGCTACGTCGCGAGCCGAGCCTTGAATGCTACAGCCTGCGAATTCGGGTCTTGCCTTAACGCGGAAGTTCAAGACGCCGGGCGCGCGTGCATGCGGTCACGCGCAATAAAAAAAAGCCCGGACTCTCCGGGCTTTTCTGGTCGACGCGGTCGGCGCGTCAGGCGTAGGCCGCCAGCGCTTTCTTCATCTTCTTCATCGCGGCGGATTCGATCTGACGGATCCGCTCGGCCGACACGCCGTACTCGGCGGCCAGGTCGTGCAGCGTGAGGCCGCCCGAACCGTCGTCGTTCACCTTCAGCCAGCGCTCTTCGACGATGCGCCGGCTGCGCGCGTCCAGCGTTTCCAGCGCCGCCGCGATGCCATCGGTGGCCATCACGTCGCGCTGCTGCGATTCCATCATCGCCGTGGGCTCGTGCGCCGCGTCGGCCAGGTAGGCGATCGGGCCGAACCCTTCGTCACCGTCATCGCTGGGTGACGGGTCGAGCAGCACGTCGCCGCCGGACATGCGCGTTTCCATCTCGATCACTTCTTCGCGCTTGACGTTCAACTGGCGCGCCATGGTCTCGATCTGCGCGTCCGTCAGCGTGTCGCGGTGGGTCTGGGTCTCGGCGTCGTCCTTGAACCCCTGCTTCATCGAGCGCAGGTTGAAGAACAGCTTGCGCTGCGCCTTGGTGGTGGCGACCTTCACCATCCGCCAGTTCTTCAGGATGTACTCGTGGATCTCGGCCTTGATCCAGTGCAGCGCGTAGCTCACCAGCCGCACGCCCTGGTCCGGATCGAAGCGTTTGACGGCCTTCATCAGGCCGATGTTGCCTTCCTGGATCAGGTCGCCATGCGGCAGGCCGTAGCCCAGGTACTTGCGGGACACGGAAACCACCAGCCGCAGGTGCGACAGCACCAGCTTTCCAGCCGCTTCCAGGTCGTTGTTGTCCTTCAGCTGCCTGGCGAACCGCTGTTCTTCTTCCAGCGTCAGCATCGGCAGGCGATTCGCGGCGGAGATGTATGCGTCCAGATTGCCCAGGGAGGGTACGACCGACCACGGATTGGCCATGGCCAGCGCGGTGCCTGAGGCTCCTTTTTCAATGGACATACCAGTAACTCCTTTCATACAAGCCAAACATATTAGCACTCGGTTAGAGAGAGTGCTAACCGGGAAGTTCTATCGCCACGATAGCAAAATCAGGGTTTTCCCGGGTGTCAAAACGTGAGTGTCACCACACGTTGGACACAGTATGGCCGGGCAGGATTAGCCCAGTCTTAGGAGTCGAAAGCGGAAGCGAGCGCCTACCAACTCCAGCCGAGCTGGCGGAACAGCCGGCTGAGGACGAACAGCGGACCGACCCAGAGGTACTGCAGGTCCTCGAAGAACGACGGCTTCTTGCCCTCGATCCTGTGGCCGACGAACTGAGCGATCCAGGCCGCCACGAAGATCGACGCCGAGATCGGCAGCACCCGCGTGCCCATGGCATGGACCAGCAGCAGCCCGATGGCGGAGAGCGCCGCCATCGCCAGCAGGAACACCACGGAGAGCCTTGCGTAATAGACCATGCTCGCGGCCACGAAGACGTACGCAACCCAGGGGTGGATGGCGGACAGCAGGCCCAGCAGGCTGAGCATGATCAGCGGAATCGCAACGAAGTGGATGAGCTCGTTGCGGGGGTTGCGGTGGCTCTCGCCGTAGTGGGCCAGCAGCTGGTCCACCTTGCGCGCGTCGCTCGCCGGGGCTGGCTCGGTCAGGGTGTTCATCGCGGCTCCAGTTGGGACAAGATCGGCTTGCATTCTGCAACGAAAGGTCTGCGCCATGAAAGACGCGAAACCCCACCCTGTCCTGAGTCTCGTCACCACCGTCGGCGCCTTGGCCGACGCGCAGCGGCTGGCCGGGCTGCTGCTGGAGCGGCGACTGGCCGCCTGCGTGCAGATCGAGCCAGGCCTGGTCTCGCACTATGTCTGGCAGGGCCGGGTCCGCGAGGAGCCTGAGCTGCGGCTCACGATCAAGACCCTGCCGGACCGGGTGGCAGCGCTGCAGGCATTTTTCGCGGAGCATCACCCCTACGAGCTGCCGCAGTTCCTGTCGACAGTGATGGACGCGAGCGACGCCTATGCCGCATGGGTTTGCGAAACGCTGGCTGGCGCCTCAGCGTAGTTGCAGTCGCGGGCCGGAACCGGCCGCGGTGACCTCGCCGATCACGGCGGCGCCGTCGAAGCCATGGCGCCGGAACACCGCAAGCACCGCCTCCGCCGCTTCCGGCGCGCAGGACACCAGCAGGCCGCCGCTGGTTTGCGGATCCGTGAGCAGCGCCTTGGCCGTCGGATCGAAGCCGACCGGCAGTCCGACCTCGTCGCCGTACCCGGCCCAGTTGCGGCCAGACGCGCCAGTGACGTGGCCGGCGGCGGCGAGTTCGGCCACGCCCGCCAGCAAGGGCACGCGCGACCAGTCGATCCGCACGGCCAGCCTGGCGCCGCGCGCCAGTTCCAGCGCGTGGCCGGCCAGGCCGAAGCCGGTGACGTCGGTCAGCGCATGCACCCCGTCCATGGCCGCCAGTTCGGGTCCGGGCGTGTTGAGCTTGGTGGTGGTGGCGATCATCTGGCGGTAGCCCTCGGCATCGAGCAGCTCCTTCTTCAGCGCCGCCGACAGCACGCCGACGCCCAGCGGCTTGCCCAGGATCAGCACGTCACCGGCCTTGGCGTCTGCGTTGCGCTTGACCCGCTTGGGATGCACCAGGCCGAGCGCGACCAGGCCGTAGATCGGCTCGACCGAATCGATGGTGTGGCCACCGGCGATCGGGATCCCCGCTTCGCGGCAAACCGATTCGCCGCCCGCCAGGATGCGGCCGATGGTGGCGGTGCTCAGCACGTTGATCGGCATGCCGACCAGCGCCAGCGCCAGGATTGGCTTGCCGCCCATGGCATAGACGTCGGAGATTGCGTTGGTGGCGGCGATGCGGCCGAAGTCGTACGGGTCGTCGACGATCGGCATGAAGAAGTCGGTGGTCGCGATCAGCGCCTGCTCGTCGTTCAACTGGTAGACGGCGGCGTCATCGGCCGTCTCGATCCCAACCAGCAGTTCCTTGGGAATCGGCATTTGAGCCGTGCCCTTGAGAATCTCGGACAGCACGCCGGGCGCGATCTTGCAGCCGCAGCCGCCGCCATGGGACAGCGAACTCAGGCGAGGCTCGCCGGCGGGGATGGGGAAATTGTCGTGATGAGCGTTCATGGGCTGGAATCCATCAATTCGGCGACGAGCCGGAGCAGGGCGGCGCGCTCGGCTTCGGGGGCGAACAGCGGCGCGCGAAGGTCGCATTGTGTCCCCAGCAGCGCCAGCAACGGGATGCAAGGGCCATCGGCCGGTGCCCCTTGGCCCTGCCGGCAGCGCAGCAGCAGGGTCGCGAGTTCCGCCGCGTCCCCGGGTGGGAAATAGCCGTCGTAGTCCAGACCCAGCATTCCGACATTGCCTGGGATCCGTGATGCCAGCACCGCCGTGCCGCTGCACACCGCTTCCATGATCACGTGGGCGCCGCCTTCCATCGTGCTCGGATGGACCAGCAGGTGGGCGCGGCGGATTTGCTCGCACGTTTCGTCGTGCGGCAGCGGGCCCAGCCAGCGGTAGTTGGCGCAGTCTCGTTGCGTGGCGAGCGCCGCGTTGGCCAGTCCCGGCTCCAGCGCCTCGCCGATGTGGTCGATCCGGATGTCGGCGCGGTCGGCCAGCAGTCGTGCGGCCTGGAAAAGTGTCTGCGGGCTCTTGACCGCGCGCAGATGGCCGACCATCACCGCCCGCAGCAGCGTGTCGGGCTTGGGGACGGGGGCCTGGGATGGTGTCGACTGGTAAATCACACGGGCCTTGCCGCGCAGGTCCGGCGGCAGCGCCTCGACACCCAATTCCTGCAGCACCACCAGGCGCCGTGCCAATGCCAGCGAGCGCTGGGCGCTGGCGTCGACCGCGATGTCCAGGTAGAGGTCGGTGCCGGTCAGGACCACGGCCAGACCGCGGTCGCCATGTGCGCGGGACCAGGCCTCGATCGAGTCGGCCGAGCGCCTGGCGTGCAAGGCCAGCATCACCGCTTCGCCCGGTGCCTGCCCTTGCGTCCAGTGCTGCGTGATCCGCACGTCGCAGCCCGGCGCCAGGAATTCCTGCCAGCGGCATGCGGTCTGCCAGTTGCCGTTGTTGGACGAGGCGACGGCGGGGCTTACGATGACGACCGATGGACGAGACATCTCAGGTTTATAGCAAGGCGCAGGCGCTTCGCACCGGCGGCAGGACGGCGGTGCGCGAAGCGCTGCTCGAAACTCGCCGGCGCACGCTGGAACTCGTCGACGCCTATGCCGACGCGTTGGCGGCGTCCGCGCTGCAGGTTCCGTATGCGCCGCAGCTCAACCCGCCGCTGTGGGAATGGGGCCATCTCGCATGGTTCCAGGAATACTGGGTTGGGCGCAACCGACAACGTCACCTCGGGGTGCGGTGCCAGCCCGACCACGCGAGATTTCCTTCGTGGCTGCCGCAGACGGACCTCTGGTACGACTCCAGCCGGGTAGAACATCGCAGCCGCTGGAGCTTGCCGCTGCCGGACCTGCCGGCGACGCAGCAGTACCTGCAGGCCACCCTCGACCAGACGCTGGTGCTGCTGGACCAGTTGCCGGACGACGCGAGCCACGACGAGCTCTATTTCTTCCGGCTGGTGGCGCTGCACGAAGCGATGCATGCCGAAGCCGCGGTCTACATGGCCCGAACGCTCGGGATCCCGCTGCCCCAGCCCGAGCCCGTCCAGCCAAAAAATCGCCCCGCATTGACCCGCCTGGCACTGCCGGCGCAGACCATCCGGCTCGGCAGCGCGGCAAGCGGTTTCGCGTTCGACAACGAATTGCACGCCCATGAGGTGGCGCTGGACCCCTTCGAGATCGACTCGCAGCCGGTGAGCTGGGCCCGCTTCATGCCATTCGTGCGGGCCGGCGGTTGCGAACCGCAGCATGGCTGGGCCGAGGCTGCCGCAGGCGATCCACATGCGCCAGCCGTCCATGTGAGCGCCGCGCATGCGCAGGCCTGGTGCGATTGGGCCGGCCGGCGGCTGCCCAGCGAAGCCGAGTGGCAATCCGCAGCGAGTGCGCCCGGCTTCGCCTGGGGTGAGGTCTGGGAGTGGAGCGCCTGCGACTTCGAGCCGTATCCGGGCTTCACGCCCCATCCATATCGTGACTACTCGCAGCCGTGGTTCGGCAGCAGGCGGGTGCTGCGTGGCGCTTGCAGCGTCACCTCGCCCTGGCTGGCGCATCCGGGCTACCGCAACTTCTTCGAGCCGCAGCGCAGCGATATCTTTGCGGGTTTTCGCTCCTGTGCCTGAGCGCCGGCGCGAGTTGCGGTGTAATCGGCGCAGACATTCCTGAAAGAGAAAAACCATGGGTTTCACTTCATTTTCCGGCGGCCGCCGTCTCGTTCTCGCGTTGGCCTTGCTCGCGTTGGGCGCCGCGGCGCAGGCACAGCAGGTGTTCCGCATCACCGCCATACCCGACGAATCGCCGACGGAACTCGCGCGCAAGGCCGAGCCCCTGGTCAAGTACCTCGAGGGCAGGCTCGGCATGAAGGTGGAGTTCACCCCCGTCACCGATTACGCGGCTGCCGTCGAGACCCTGGTCAACAAGCAGGTCGACATGGCCTGGTTCGGCGGCTTCACCTTCGTGCAGGCGCAGCACCGCTCCGGCGGCAAGGTGATCCCCCTGGTCCAGCGCGAGGAGGACGAGAAATTCCGCTCGGTCTTCATCACCACCGAGCCGGCGATCAAGTCGCTTGCCGATCTGAAGGGCAAGACCCTGAGCTTCGGTTCGCAATCCAGCACCTCGGGTCACCTGATGCCGCGCAGCTACCTGCTGGCCGCCGGGATCGATCCCGACAAGGATCTCAAGCGCGTGGCCTATTCTGGCGCCCATGACGCCACCGCGGCGGCCGTGGCCTCGGGCAAGGTCGACGCCGGTGCGTTGAACATCTCGGTCTGGGACAAGCTGGTGGCCGACAAGAAGGTCGACCCGTCCAAGGTGCGCGTGTTCTACACCACCCCGACCTACTTCGACTACAACTGGTCGGTGCATGCCGACATGCCGGTGGCGCTGCGCGAAAAGCTGGTCAAGGCGCTGCTGGACCTGAGCCCGGCGACGCCGGAAGGCAAGCAGATCCTGGAGTTGCAGCGTGCCACCCGGTTCATTGCGACCAAGGCCGAGAACTACAAGGGCATCGAGACGGCGGCCCGCAGCGCCGGCCTGCTGAAGTAAGCGGCCGCCGTTCCACCAGTGAAGATCCGCCTGCAGGGCCTTTCAGCCCGCCATCCGGCAGCCCGCTCCGCCGGCGCCGCCCCCGCGCTGCGTGGCCTGGACCTCGAGGTTCTCTCCGGAGAGCAGATTGCCGTGATCGGCCCTTCCGGCGCCGGCAAGACCACGCTGCTGCAGGTGCTGGCCTGCGCCATCCAGCCCAGCGCCGGGCAGATCGAACTCGACGGCCGCGATCCCTGGCGCCTGCCGCGGCGTGAACTGCAGCGGCTGCGCGGCACACTGTTCCTTGCGCCCCAGGTGCCGCCACTGCCGCCGCGCCAGCGGGTCGTGACGGCGGTGCTGGCCGGCCGCTTGCCGCGCATCAGCCTGGCACATAGTCTGCGCAGCCTGTTCTATCCGACCGGCATCGCCCAGGCCGACGCCGCGCTGGCGCGCTTCGATGTCAGCGACAAGCTGTTCTCGCGGGTCGATCGGCTCTCGGGCGGTGAACGCCAGCGGGTCGCCCTGGCCCGGGCGCTGGTGGCGCAGCCGCGGTTGCTGCTGGTGGACGAGCCGCTGTCGGCGCTGGATCCGACCCGCGCCGGCCAGGCGATCGTGTCGCTGACCGATGCTGCGCGCGAAGGTGCGGCGACCCTGGTCACCACCTTGCACGACGTGCCGATGGCGCTGTCGCACTTTGCGCGCATCGTGGGAATGCGGGCCGGCGCCGTGATGTTCGACCTGCCGGCAGCGGCCGTCACGCCGGATCGGCTGGAGGCGCTCTACGCGCAGCACCTCGATGAGCTCAAGGGCGTCCAGCCCCTGCTCGACATCCCGCCCGCGGACAAGCCGCCCGCGGCCATCATGACCTGCCGCTGACCGGATAGACCGCGCCGTGTCCGCAGCCGCCACCATCCAGCGCGATCCGGCATGGCTCGGCCGCGTGTTCTGGCTGCTGGCCGCGGCCGTCGTGCTCTGGCCGCTGCTGGTGCTGGCCGAATTCAAGCCCTGGGTCCTGTTGTCGCCCGAGAGCCTGAAGCCGACGCTGCGCTTCCTCGCCGATTTCTTTCCGCCGCGTGTCGACGCGCAATTCATGTTGCTGGTGGCGCGGCAAACCTGGCGCACGGTCGCAATCGCCACGGCCGGCCTGGCGCTGGCAATGCTGATCGCGGTGCCGCTGGCGCTGCTGTCGGTGCGCGTGCTGTCGGTGTCGGCGCTGACCGGGCGCATGGCGGCGTTGCCCGCGCTGATGCGGCTCGCCGTCCGTGCCGTCCTCATCGTGCTGCGCAGCGTGCCGGAACTGATCTGGGCACTGGTGTTCGTGCGGGTCGTCGGCCTGGGCCCGACCTCGGGCGTGCTGGCAATCGCGCTCACCTACGGGGGGATGCTGGGCAAGGTCTACGCCGAGATCCTCGAGAGCGGCGAAACCCATGCGACGACCGCGCTGCTGCGCAACGGCGCCGGCCGCATCCAGGCCTTCTTCTACGGCCTGTTGCCGACCAGCGCGGCGGAGCTCACCAGCTACACGGTGTACCGGTGGGAATGCGCCATCCGCTCGTCGGCCGTGCTCGGCTTCGTCGGCGCCGGCGGGCTCGGCCAGGAGATCGACTCGTCGATGAAGATGTTCAACGGCGCCGAGGTCAGCACCATGCTGCTGGTGTTCGTGGCGCTGGTGATGTTGACCGACAAGCTCAGCGCCTGGCTGCGCGAGGCGCTGGGCTGATGGCGATGGAGCGACCTGCCACCGCCGCCAATGAGGTGTACCGGCTGCCGCCGCCGCTGTTCGATGCGCGCTGCAAGGCCTGCTGGCTGGTGCTGGCGCTGGCTGCGCTGGTGGCGCTGAGCTTCTGGTCGCTCGACCTGCAATGGGCGCGCTTCTTTGCGCCCGACGCTGCCGCCCGGATGGGACGGTTCCTGGCGGAGTTGCTGGCGCCGAGCACCGATGGCAGGTTCCTTGCCAGGCTGTTGCCGGCAACACTGGAGACGCTGGCAATGTCGGCTGTCGGCACCCTGCTGGCTGCGATCTTCGGTTTGCTGCTCGCCCTGCCCGCGAGCCGGACGCATGCTGGCGATCGAGCCCTCTGGCGCGCACCCACCCGCTTGCTGCTCAATGTGCTGCGCAGCGTGCCCGAGCTGATGTGGGCTGTGCTGCTGCTGATCGCCGCCGGCCTGGGGCCGCTGGCGGGGACGCTGGCGCTTGCCATCCATACGACCGGCGTGCTCGGGCGCCTGTTCGCCGAGGCCATCGAAAACGCACCCGAGGGGCCCGGTTTCGCGCTGCGGGTGCGTGGCGTCGGCGAGGGCCGGGTGTTCCTCTACGCCAGCCTGCCACAGCTCCTGCCGCAGCTCCTGAGCTACACCTTGTACCGGTGGGAGAACAACATCCGCGCTGCCGCCATCCTGGGCGTGGTCGGCGCCGGCGGCCTGGGCCAGTTGCTGGCCTTCCACCTGGGCCTGTTCCAGATGGCCGAGACCAGCTCGGTGCTGGTGGCGATGCTGCTGCTGGTGGCGATCGTCGACGGCGTCAGCTTCGGCGCACGGCGGTTGATGACGCGCTGAGAGCCTCACCGATCCTGACCGCCTGGGCCAGCTCGGTCAGCGCCTTACTCCACCAGCACGATCGGTTCCAGCGCGTCGCCCTGCGCCAGGATCCGGCCGATGATCGCGGTGTGGGGATAACCTGCTTCCCGCAGGGCCGCAACGCAGGCCTGCGCCCGGTCCGCCGGAACCGTGGCCAGCAGGCCGCCGGCCGTCTGCGGATCGAACAGCAGCGGGTAGCGCGGATGCTGCACGTGCGCCGCCTGGTCGCGCAACGCCCGGCGCAGCCGCACGTTGGCCGGCTGCAGCGAACTGACGATGCCGGAGGCGACGCACTCCTGCGCGCCGTCGAGCAGCGGCAGCGCGGAGAGCTTCAGTTCGGCATCCACGCCGGAAGGTCGCGTCATCTCGACCAGGTGCCCGAGCAGGCCGAAGCCGGTCAGGTCAGTGGCGGCGGTGGCGCCATGCTCGGCTAGGATCAGCGCGCCGCGCCTGTTCGAGACCATCATCGACTGGAGCGCGGCGTCGATCCAGCGGCCCTTGGCGCGCAGCGAGTTGCGCGCCGCGAACAAGGTGCCGGTGCCGATCGGCTTGGTCAGCAGCAGCAAGTCGCCGGGTTTCATTCCGCCCTTGCGCATCACGCCATCCATGGACTCGTCGATCAGCCCGTTGATGGCGAAGCCCAGGGCCAGTTCGCGGCCTTCGCCGGTGTGGCCGCCGACCAGGGCGCAGTCGGCTTCGTTGAGGACTTCCACCGCGCCGGTCATCATTTGCAGCAGCAGGTCTTCCACCTTCGCTTCCAGCCCCGGCGGCACGGTGGCGATGGCCGTGGCCGATTGCGCCTGGGCGCCCATGGCGAAGATATCGCCCAGCGCGTGGTTGGCGGCGACCTTGCCGAACACATACGGGTCGTCGATGAAGGCGCGAAAGAAGTCCACCGTGTGCACCATCGCTTGGCCGGCCGGCACCCGCACAACCGCTGCGTCGTCGGGCGAGTGCAGGCCGATCAGCACGTCGTCGCGCGGCACCGGCACCAGCGCGCCGAGCGCCCGTGACAGCACGGTGGCGCCGACCTTGGCGCCGCAGCCGCCGCAGCGCATCGCGATCGCCGAGATCGCCTGCAGCGATTCCTCCTGCGTCAGTGGCAGCTGCGGCCCCGAAGCCGGCTTCGGCGCGGCGTTGGGGTCCATCGGCGGGAAGTCGCTGAAGCGTGACATGAAGCGGCGGTCGATCCAGTCCTTCCAGCGCCAGACCCAGTCGCCCTCGAAACCGAGCGCGCCGCGCGACGCGATCGCGTGCCGGTCACCGGTGCTGATCAGGGCCAGCCAGCTGCGCTGCGGCCGGTAGGGCTGCAGCGGCTGGCCCAGCACGCTGCGGCGCAGGTTGTCGGCCAGCGGCCGACCCATGCGCACGGCAAAAACACCGGCCTTTTCCAGCGGCCGGCCGACGATCGCGGCGATGTCGCCGGCGGCGAAGATGCGCGCGTCAGTCACGCTTTGCAGGTTGTCGTTGACCTCGATGAAGCCGCCCGGGTCCAGCGCCAGCTCGGTCTCGCGCAGCCAGGGCGCGCCGCCGGCCTGGGTCACCCACACCACCTCGTCGGCCGGCCACTGCTGGCCGTCGGCGCTGGTGAGGCCAGCGTCCGAAACCTGACGCACTTCGGCGCTGCGATGCAGCTTGACGCCGCGCTGCGCCAGCACCCGCTCGAAGCGCTGCCGCACGCCCGGGTTGTGCGTGGGCAGGATGTCGGCGCCGGCGGTGAACAGGTGGAAAGCGAGTTCGTCCGGGTCGCGGTTCAGGGCCCGCAATTCGTTGCGCAGCCGGTATTGCATCGCCAACGTCAGTTCGACGCCGCCGGCACCGCCGCCGACCACCGCGATGGTGGTGCGGCCGGGATGGCGCCGCACCCGCTCCAGCAGGTCCAGCCAGCGGTCGTTGAACTGGCGAATCGGCTTGACCGCGACCGCGAATTCGGCCGCGCCCGGCACCTGCGCCATCTGCGGGGTCGAGCCGATGTTGATCGACAGCAGGTCGTAGGGAATCGCCGGCCGGTCGCGGCACAGCACCCGGCCGGCCGCGCGGTCGACGCCGACGGCCTCGGCGCGGAACATGCGGGCGCCGGCGAAGACGCACAGCCGGTCCAGGTCGATATGGACCTGGTCGTAGTCGTAGTGGCCGGCGATGTAGCCGGGCAGCATGCCGGAGTAGGGGGTGTGGCTGTCGCTGCAGATCAGGTTCAGGCGCACGCCAGCGACCGGGTTCATGGCGAAGCGGCGCAGCACCCCGACATGGCTGTGCCCTCCGCCGACCAGCACGATGTCGCGCAGGACCGGTTGTTCTTGGATTTGCATCCGCCTATTGTGGAGGCGTTGCTGGCCGCGCCGGGCCGTCGGCCCGGATCTCCACATCGGACAGCCAGGCCAGGCTGCGGCCGCCGGTGTTGTCGGCGTCGGCGCCCACCGCGATCGCGATCACTGGCGGCACCGTGGCGCTCTCGGCGCCGAACAGCCGGCGGAAGTCGGCCTCGAGGTTGCGCTGTTGCGCCCGCCACTGGCCCATCGGCGCCTGGTTGCCGTCAGCCACCACATAGCGCACGCGCTGCGAGAAGGCGTTGGCCAGCACGGTGCCGGTCGGCAGGCCCGGGTCCCAGACATAACAGATGGTGGCGGCCGGCAGCGGCTCGCTCGAGAGGCTGCGGGCGATCCGCAGGGCCGTGCGCTCGCCGAACGCCAGGCCGTCCAGCGGCATGTCGAACAGCACGCACACCTTCACTGCCACGTCGTCGCCCTGCTTGCGCCGCAGGTCGGCGCCGGCCAGCGGCTGGTCCAGCCGCCATCGCCAGCGCAGTGTGTCGGCCGGGCCCGGGGTCCAGCGCGGCACGTTGTGCACCAGCGCGCCATAGGAGCCGTCGGTTTGCAGTCGCAGCCGGCGCTCGCCGTCGACGCTGCCGACGTCCAGCCGGGTCGCGGGAATGTCCTTTGACGGCGGCAGCAACACCAGTCGCCAGGCGGCAGGAGGCTGCGGCCCGGTGGCGGCGGAGAACGGCGCCAGCGCCGGCGGCTCGGCCGCGAGCACCGCGGTCGCAAGGCTGCAGGCTGTCAGTGCCAGCGCCAGGCGGGAACATCGCTTCATCTTCGCTTCCAGTCGTGATAACGACGTGCCCATTGCAGCAGGCGCTGCGGCGCATGGGCCCGCTTCCAGTCGCCGGCCACGTACTTGTTGGCCTCGGACATGGTGGGGTAGGTGTGGATGGTTCCCAGGATCTTGTTCAGGCCGATCTTGTGCTTCATCGCCAGCACGTACTCGGCCAGCAGGTCGGCGGCATGGGCGCCGACGATGGTCACGCCGAGGATCCGGTCCTTGCCCGGCTCGGTCAGCACCTTGACGAAGCCGCGGGTGGCGCTGTCGGCGATCGCCCGGTCCAGTTCCTCCAGCTCATAGCGCGTGACTTCGTACGGAATCTTCTTCTCGCGGGCGTCCTGCTCGTTCAGGCCGACCCGTGCGACCTCCGGGTCGATGAAGGTGGCCCACGGGATCACCGAGTAGTCGGCGCGGAACATCTTCCACTCGCCGAACAGCGCGTTCACGGTGGCGTACCAGGCCTGGTGCGCCGCCACGTGAGTGAACTGGTAGGGACCGGCGACGTCGCCGGCGGCATAGATATTGGGGTATAGCGTCTGCAGATAATCGTCGGTGGTGATCGTCTTGTCGGTCGGGATGCCCAGTTCCTCCAGCCCATAGCCGGTCAGGCGGGCGCAGCGGCCGACGGCGCACAGCAGCGCGTCGAACTCGATGCGCTGCTCTCTGCCCTCGTGTTCGACCACCAGCGTGTTCACGCCGTCAGCCTTTTCGCTGCGCAGCGCCTTGTGGCCGGTCAGCACGCGTACGCCGTCGCGCTCCAGCGCCTCGCGCGCCAGCTGCGACACCTCCTCGTCCTCGCGCACCAGCAGTCGGGCGCCCATCTCGACCTGCGTCACCTGAGCGCCCAGCCGCGCAAAGGCCTGGGCCAGCTCCGAGCCGATCGGCCCGCCACCCAGCACCACCATCCGGCGTGGCACCTGATCGATCTGGCCGAAGCGCTCCCACATGGTGTCGCTGGTGACGTAGCCCGATTCCTCGATGCCGGGCAGCGGCGGCACCGCCGGCCGCGCGCCGGCCGCGATCACCACGCTGCGGGTGGTCAGACGCTGGGTACTGCCGTCGTCGAGCTTGATTTCCACGGTCCACGGGTTGATCAACGTGGCGTGGCCCTTGAGCACTTCGACGCCCAGCGCGGTGTAGCGCTCGACGCTGTCGTGCGGTTCGATCTTGCGGATCACGGCATCGATGCGCTGCATCACCGCCTTGAAGCTGAACTGGGGCGTGGTGTCCGTCAGGCCGTAGTCGCTGCCGTGCCGCATCTGGTGCGCCAGGCTGGCGCTGCGGATCAGCGCCTTGCTCGGCACGCAGCCGTAGTTCAGGCAGTCGCCGCCCATCTTGTGCGCCTCGACCAGCGTCACCTTGGCCTTGACCGTGGCCGCGATGTAGGCCGACACCAGGCCGCCGGCGCCGGCGCCGATCACGACCAGGTTGCGGTCGAATTTCTTCGGCCGGACGCCCGCCCAGCGCGCGTAGACTTTTCGCCGCTGCCACCAGGACACCGCCTTGCGGGCGATCAGCGGGAACAGCCCCAGCAGCACGAAGCTGCCGATCAGGCCCGGCGAGAGGATGCCCTTGAGCGATTCGATCCGGGCGATCTGGGTGCCTGCATTCACATAGACGAGGGTGCCGGCCAGCATGCCCAACTGGCTGGTCAGGTAGAACGTGCGCGCGGGCATCTTGGTCAGCCCCATCACCAGGTTGATCACGAAGAACGGGATCACGGGAATCAGCCGCAGCGTGAACAGGTAGAACGCGCCGTCGCGCTCGATGCCGCGATTGACGTCGGCAAGCCGCTGGCCGAAGCGCGTCTGCACGCTGTCACGCAGCACGAAGCGCGCCGCCAGGAAGGCCAGGGTCGCGCCCACGCTCGATGCGAACGAGACGATCAGCGTGCCCCAGCCGAGGCCGAAGATCGCGCCGCCGGCCAGTGTCAGGATCACCGCGCCGGGCAGCGACAGCGCCGTGGCCGCCACATAGAGCGCGAAATAGGAAGCCACCACCGTCAGCGGCTGCCGCGCATAGAAGCCGGCCAGCGCCGCCTGGCTGCGTTTGAGGTAGTCGAGGCTGAGAAAGCGCTCGAGATTGAACGCGAAGAACAGGACGATGAGCAGCACGACGAACAGCGCCGCGCCGAGCTTCTTCCAGTTCATCGGCCGGCTCGCCCGTGGCGCCGCGGCGCTGGGACCCAGCCGGTCATACCGGTCCGCCGTATTCGCCGCGCGCCGGGTAGTCCTTGGCGACCGCGAAATCGATCGCGCCCAGCAGCTCCTGGAAGGCAGGACGCGCGAACGGCATGGTCTGGGTCGAGCCGTAGTACAGCGTGCCGTCGGGACGCACGATGAACACGCCCGGTTCGCTGAACAGCGCGGGTTCCTCGACGCCGGTGGACGTCTTGCCGCGCGACGTGCTGATGTACAGGCCCCAGGCCCGCGCCGCATTCAGGTCCAGTCCATAGCCGAACTTCACGCCCTTGGCGTTGACCTTCTCGGCCATCTGGCGGCCGCGGTCGGCGTCGTCGCTGCTGATGG
The DNA here is from genome assembly GCA_038244915.1 of Burkholderiales bacterium. Lineage (GTDB taxonomy): Bacteria > Pseudomonadota > Gammaproteobacteria > Burkholderiales > Burkholderiaceae_C > Ramlibacter. The sequence continues at coordinate 23,443 of JBBRSZ010000023.1, forward strand.
CGACCACCTGGACGCCGCGCTGGCGGAACTCCGGTTCCAGCCGCTCGAGTTCCAGCAGGTACTTGGTACAGATCGGGCAGTGCAGCCCGCGATAGAACACGATCAGGTCGAAAGCCTTGCCGGGCGCCTGGCCCAGGACGAAGCGGGAGCCGTCGGTCAGCGCCACGTCAAGCCTGGGAACGGCGGCGCGCGGCATCAGGGGGGTAGGGGTGGTCATGACATGTCTCCGGAACAGGGGTTGGCGCGCGCGAGCTGCAATGCGCCTTGCAGTCCATGATAGGGCGGCGACCGGTCGCGTGCAGCCGGCGGCGCCGAGGGCACGCGGTACATTCCAGTGGTGACCGCTGATTCCGCAGGCTCTCCCTCGAACCGGTCGGCGCCCGCGAGAGCCGCTGGCGACACGATCCGGGACGGCGCTGTCGCCACCGGGCCGCTGCGCCTGGCGCTGGCTGCGGCCGGTAGCCCGTTCGCAGCGGCGCGACTCGAACCGCTGGCGGACAAGGGCCTGGCGCACGACCACATCCGGCTGGCCGGCTCCGGGCTGCTGGCACGCATCCCCAAGCAAAGCCAGCTGCGCCTGTCGGCTGCGGCCAATCTCGCCTACCAGGGCGCCTGCTTCGACCGGGCCGCCCCGACCGGCCACACCCCCCGTCTGTTCGCGACGCTGCCGCCTTCGCCTGACCTGCCGCGCGGCGCCCTGCTGGTCGAGGAGATCGTCGGCCGGCCCGCGGCCCTGCCCGGCGACCTGCCCGCCATCGCCCGGGCGCTGGCTTCCCTTCACTCCCTGGCGCTGCCGCCACCGGCCGAGCGTGACCCGCTGCTGCATGCCGACGATCCGCTGCGGGACCTGTGGCAGGAGATCGAACAGCAGGCGACGCATCTGGACGCAGCGGCTCTGGCGCCCGAGGCGCGAGCGGCGATCGACCGGGAGCGGTCACGCCTGCGAGTGCTTTGCCAGGGGCCACATCGGCCGACTATCCATCTGATCGCGTTCGACGGCCACCCGGGCAACTTCATCGTTCGTCCGGATGGCGAGGCGGTGCTGGTGGACCTGGAGAAATGCCGTTACGCCTACCCGGGGCTGGACCTGGCCCACGCCACCCTGTACACGTCGACGACCTGGGACCTGGAGTCGAACGCGGTGCTGGCCTTGCCGCAGGTGCTCGGTGCCTATGAGGCATGGTCGGACGCGGTGGGTGCGGCCGCTGCGGCGTCGGCGCGGCCCTGGCATCTGCCACTGCGCCGCGCCATGTGGCTGTGGTCGATCACCTGGTGCGCCAAGTGGCTGGTCCTGTCGGGGCGTACTGCGGGCGTCTCGGCCGATGGCGAGGACTGGTCGGCGCAGCGCAGCGCGCAGAGCCTGATCGCCCACGTGCGCGACCGGGTCGATCACTACCTCAGCCTGGAAGGTGTGGGCTGGGTCCAGACGGAATCCGTGGCCCTTGATCGCGCTTGGAATCCATGCAACTGAGCATCGTCATCCCCGTGCTCGAGGAGGGCGAAAAACTGGCGACAGCGCTGCGCCGACTGCGGCCGCTGCGCGAGCGCGGCGTCGAGCTGGTGCTGGCGGACGGCGGCAGCCGCGACGCGACCTGGGCCATCGCACGCGCGCACGGCGACCGGCTGGTGCTGGCGCAGCGCGGCCGTGCGGCCCAGATGAACGCCGGGGCACGCTGCAGCTCGGGCGACGTGCTGCTGTTTCTGCATGCCGACACTGAGCTGCCGCCGGCGGCCGACACGCTCATCGACGCAGCGCTGGCGCAGGGCGCGCAATGGGGCCGCTTCGATGTCCGGATCGACGGCCCCGAGTCGGCGCTGCGGCTGGTCGAGCGGCTGATGAACTGGCGTTCGCGCTGGACCGGCATCGCCACCGGTGACCAGGCGATCTTCGTGCGCCGCGATGTCTTCGAGGCCGCCGGTGGCTACGCCGATCTGGCACTGATGGAGGACGTGGATCTGAGCAAGCGGCTCAAGCGCCTGTCCCGCCCGGCCCTCCTGCGCACGCCGGTGGTCACGTCGGGCCGGCGCTGGCAGCGGCACGGCGTCTGGCGCACCATCGCGCTGATGTGGCGACTGCGGCTGGAATACTTCCTGGGCGCCGATCCGCGCCGGCTGGCGCCGCGTTATGGCTACGCGCCGCGCGGCAGCGACGATATTGTCGCGCCGGCGGCGATCGCAGTGCTGGCCAGGGCGCCGCAGGCCGGCCGGGCCAAGACCCGGCTGATCCCCGGCCTGGGCGCGGCGGGCGCGGCCCGGGCCCAGCGGCGGTTCTGCCTGCAGACGCTGCAGACGGCGCAAGCGGCCGGGCCTGCTGCGTTGACCCTGTGGTGCGCGCCGGACCAAAGGCAGCACTTTTTTCGCGCGCTGGTTCGCCGACTCGCTGTCACCTGCGAAGCGCAGCCGGCCGGGGAGCTCGGCGAGCGCATGCTGCATGCGTTCGCTTCCCACTTCGAGTCCGGCACGGATTTGCCGCTGCTACTGGTGGGCACCGATTGCCCGGTGCTGGCGCCGGCCCATCTGCAGCAAGCGGCCCGGGCGCTGGCAACGCACGACGTGGTGCTGATCCCCGCCGAGGACGGCGGCTATGTGCTGATCGGAATGCGCCGGATGGTGCCGCAGGTGTTCGATGAAATCGAATGGAGCACGCCGGCGGTGCTGGCCCAGACCCGGGAACGCTTGCGCGTTGTAGGGGCGTCGTGGCACGAGTTGGAACCGCTGTGGGATGTGGACGAACCGGCGGACTGGGACCGCCTGCAACAACTGGAGCAGCGCAGTGACTGATTTCCCGCGACACGATGACGACTGGTACCGGGCCCGGCTGGCGCCGCCGACGGGGCGGCCGCGGGTGGTGATCGACACCGACACCGCCAATGAGATCGACGATCAGTTCGCGCTGGCCTGGGCGCTGATGTCGCAGCATCAGCTCGACCTGCTGGGCGTGTATGCAGCGCCGTTCTCGTTCGCCCATCGCCGGGCCGCGTTGCCCGACGCCCCTGCCGATGCGCCGCCGTTGAACCCGCCGGCCCGCGGCATGGAGCGCAGTTACGACGAGATCCGCACCGTTTTCGACAAGCTCGGCGTGGCGTCGGCCGGTCGGGTGTTCCGTGGCAGCGCGGGTTACCTGCCGCGGCCCGGCGAGCCGCAGCGCAGCGAGGCGGTGGACCATCTGATCGCCTGCGCGCGCCAGGGCGACGGCGCCGCGCCGCTCTATGTGCTGGCATTGGGCTGCGTCACCAACATCGCCAGCGCGTTGCTGCTGGCGCCCGACCTGGTCGACCGCATCGTGGTGGTCTGGACCAGCGGCTATCCGTCGCACGCGCCTCACGTCAACAACTCGTTCAACTTGGAACAGGACCTGGCGGCCAGCCAGCTGCTGCTGGAAAGCGGCGTGCCGCATGTCTACCTGCCCGGTTTCCATGTCGGCGCTCAGCTGAGGCTGTCGCTGGCCGAGATGGAGCGCTATGTGAAGGGGCGGGGCGCGATCGGCGACTACCTGTATCGGCTGTTTACCGACAACCCCCTGTGGACCATCCTGGGCCGGCCCGGCCACGCCGCGCACAGCTGGGTGATCTGGGACGTGATCAATGTCGCCTGGCTGCTGCAGCCGGAGTGGGTGCCCAGCACGCTGGTGCGCACGCCGGCGCTGACGGCCGACCGGCGCTGGCGCGCCGCGCCTGCGAGCCATCTGATGCGCGAAGCGCACTCGGTGGACCGCGATGCGATCTTCGGCGACTTCTTCGCCAAGCTCGACGCGCTGCGCAGCTGAGTTTCAGCCGGGGGCCGGCAAACGCGTCAGGTGGGCCCGGTCAGCGATATCTTCCTCATCGTGGGTCACCAGCAGCACCGGAATGTCGCGGCTGCGCACGGTGGCGAAGACGAAGTCGCGCATCCGGGCCCGCAAGCCGGCGTCCATCCGCGAGAACGGCTCGTCCAGCAGCAGCGCCCTCGGCTGCGCCAGCAGGGCCCGCATCAGCGCCACCCGCGCGCGCTGGCCGCCCGAGAGCGTGGCCGGGTCCTGCTTGCCGAAGCCAGGCAGCTCCAGGTCCTGCAGCGCCTGCTGCACCAGCGCCTCGCGCTGCGCCCGCGGGCCCGGCGGCACCGCGAACAGCAGGTTCTCGCGCACCGTCATGTGGGCGAACAGCAGGTCGTCCTGGAACAGGATGCCGATGCGCCGGCGTTCGGTCGGCAGGTGGTCCAGGGGCTGGCCGTCCAGTGTCACCCGGCCGCTGAATTCGAGGGCCGGCGCCAGCGTGCCGCACACCGCGGCCAGCAGGCTGGACTTGCCCGAGCCGCTTGCGCCCATCAGGGTATGGACCACACCGCGCTGCGCCTCGAGCTGCAGGTCGCGGATCAGCGTGGTCGCGCCGACCTTCAGCGATTGGACTTCGATCACCAGACTCATGGATGGCCGCCCTCGAATTTTCGCGGCCGGCCGGCCCATGCGGCGATGGCGAAGGCCAGCGCCGGCAGCAGCCACTGCAGCCATGCATAGGCGGCGGTCAGCGAACGCTGGGCGCCGCTGGCCAGCGTCACCGCCTCGGTGGTCACGGTCGCATAGCGGCCGGCGCCGACGAACAGCGTCGGCAAGTACTGCGCCACGCTCACCGCGAAGCCCACGGCCAGCGCCGCCAGCAGCGCGGCGCGCAGCAGCGGCCACTTGATGCGCAGCAGGAAGACGGCGCGGCTCTTGCCCAGCGAGGCTGCCAGCTGGTGGTAGCGTGGATCGAAGCCGAGGTAGGCCGGGCTCAGCGCAATCAGGACATAGGGCGCCGCCGCCAGGCTGTGGGCCAGCCACATCGCCGGCCACTCGCCGTCGATGTCCCAGGCCAGCGCCAGCCGGTGCAGGCCCACCACCCACAGCACCGAGGGCAGGAGCAACGGCAGGTAGACCAGTCGGCGCAGGCGCGCGTCCCAGCCCGGCGGCGCGCATTCGAACCAGGCGACCGCCCAGGCCAGCGCGGTGACGCTGCTGGCCGCGGCCAACCCGGTGGTGGTCCACAGGGTGTCGGCGCTGTCGACCACCGACTGCCAGGCCTGCAGGCTCAGGTTCTGCGGCCACAGCCGCGGAAAGGGCCAGACCCCCGAGACGCTGCCCACGGCCAGCGCCAGCAGCACACCGAGATAGGGCAGCACCAGGATCAGCAGTGGATTCATGCGCTTGGTAGCGGCGCACCGGATCCGTCCGCGCCGGCCGCTGGTCCACGTGCGCCGCAGGTGCGCCGCATCGCGCAGCAGCCACAGCAGCCCGGCCAGCGAGGCGACCACGGCCGCCAGCAGCCAGGCCGCCGCCGCGCCCTGGGCGTTGATGGCGACGTCGGCGTCCAGCAGCCATTGCCAGGCCAGCAGCGCCAGCGTCGGCGGCGCGGTCGGACCGATCACCAGCGCCATGTCGACGACCGTCAGGCTGTACGCCAATACGGCGACCAGCGGCCCGGTCAGCAGCGGCCACAGCTGCGGCCACAACACGCGCCACCAGGCGGTGCGCGCCGAGTAGCCCATGCCGCGCGCCAGGTCCAGCTCGCCGATCCAGCGCGTGGCGACCTCGGCTCGCTGCAACTGGGTGGCCGCGGCCCACAACAAGAAGGGCACCTCCTTGGCCACCAGCACCGCGATCAGGCCCAGGCCCCAGGGGTCCTGCGTCGTCGGCCAGGGTGGCGGCGCGGCGTAGCCGGTGGCCCAGGGCGACACGGCCCGCAGCAGCCAGCCGCTGGGCGCGATCAGGAATGCGAAGCCGATCGCGAATGCCGCGTGCGGCACTGCCAGCATGGGCGAGAGCAGCCGCACGGCGCGCGCCCAGAGCGGGCCGGGAAAGATTTGCGAGAGCAACCAGGCCGCCACCGCCACCGACAGCGCGGTGGCCGCCAGGCCGGTCCAGAGCGTGAGCGCGATCGCCTGCGGCAGCCGGGCTTCGGCGAAGACGGCGTGCCAGGCCGAGCCGTCGCGTGCGGCCGCCACCGCCGACGCGGCGGTCCACAGCAGCGGCACGGCGATGACCACGGCCAGCATGGCGGCCGGCCAAAGCAGCGGCCGAGGCGGACCTAGGGGGCTTACTTGCCGTAGCGCCTGAGCCATTCACGTTCCAGCGGCTCGGTCCAGCTGCCGTGCGGCTCGAGGATCACCGGCGCCGGGCGCTCGACCTGACCTGGCATCGGCCGGCTGGCAAAAAGGGCTCGGTCGGCCGGGAGCAGCTTGTCCAGGGCCAGCACGGTGGGGTCGCCCCACACGGCGATTTCCGCCTTGCGGGCCTGGGCCTGCGGCGACAGCATGAAGTCGATAACGACCTGCGCGCCTTCCCGGGCGCGGGCGTTGAAGGGGATCGCCAGGAAGTGGGTGTTGCCTATGGAGCCATTCGCCATCTGCCAGCTGTAGACGGTGCTCGCCTGGCGCCCGGCCGCGATTTCGTTGGCCGCCTCGTTCGGGTTGAACGTCATCGCCACCATCAGCTCGCCATCGGCCAGCATCTGGCGGATCGCCGCCGGCGTACGCGGGAACTGCCTGCCGGAACGCCACAGGTGCGGATGCAGTGCATCCAGATAGGTCCACATCGGCGCCGCGCCCCGGGCCAGTGCCTCGGGCGTCACAGGGCGGTACAAGGCGGCGCGATCGGTGTTGAGTTCGACCAGGGCCTGCTTGAGGAAGGTGGTGCCGACGAAGGCGGGCGGCGCTGGATAGCTGACGCGGCCGGGGTTGGCGGCGGCGAAGCGCGCCAGATCGGCCATCGAGCGGGGCGGCTGTGGCACGCGCTGGCGGTCGGCATAGAAGGTGAACTGGGCCATCCCCCAGGGCGCCTCCAGCCCTTGCACCGGCTCCGAGAAATCCATCCTGGTGGTCGGCTTGGCGACCGTGTCGACATAGCGGTAGTTGGGCAGCGATTCGGCGAACGGCCCGAACAACAGGCCTTCGCGCTTCATCGCGAGGAAGTTTTCGCCGTTGATCCAGATGGCGTCGACCGAGCCATCGGTCAGCTTGCCGGCCGCCTGCTCGGCGCGGACCCGCTTGACCGCCTCGGCGGTGTCGGCCAGCTTGACGTGCTCGAGCTGCACGCCGAAGCGGGACTGCACTTCACCAGCGGCCCATTGCAGGTAGGCGTTGGTACGCTCGCTGCCGCCCCAGGCGTTGAGGTAGACGGTCTGGCCGCGGGCCCGCGACTGGATGGCAGGCCATGGCGTGCCGGTCTGGGTGAAGGCGCGGCCGGCCGTGGCGGCCGCCGCAAGCGCCAGCACGGCGCGGCGCGAAAGGGCAGAGATTCGTGTCATCGGGAGAATTGAGTGCGCGCGAAGCGTTGCGGTGGGACGGAAAATCCGGGGCGTTCTTTGTTCAAACGGGAGCCTTCCCTACCAGCGCAGCCAGCGCGGCCCGATCGCGGCGCCCATGGCGGCCGGAAGCAGCATGCCCAGCAGGTACCAGACGGCCATGAAGGGCGCCTGCATCTCGTTGCAGTGCAAGGCATACGCCGTGGCCGACGCCGCCCCCGCGAAGGCGCCGCAGGCGGCCCCGGCCACGCGCAGCCGGGTCGGCGCCAGCCGTCGCGCGGCCCAGAACGAGGCGAGGAAAATCGGCGCCGACAACCAGGCGATGTTGAGCATGCATTCGCGCCAGCTCGCACCCCACAGCAGCGCCATGCGCTGCGCTGCCGGAGCCTGTTGCCACACGGTGAGGGCGAGCGCCCAGATCACCAGCACCGGCAGCGCCAGCGCGATGATCGTCGCCCGGTTGACGGCCATTCCCGGATGACCCAGCCGCCACGCCGCTGCCAGCGCGGCCAGTGCCAGGCTGGCAGGAAAGGCAAGCTTGAGCCAGAACATCGGCAGCGCCGCGGCTTGCGCTATGTCGGCGCGCAGGCCCAGGGTCGCGACCATCAGCACCAGAGCCACGCCCACGCCCAGCATCAGCGCCCGGCCCTGCTGCCGATAGATCGCGCTGCGATCCACGCCCGGCGCCGCGACCGCGAGCATCTGCACGAGCTGCTCGGTTTTCATGTTTCCCCCTTGATTCTCGCGGCCAGTGTCTTCAGAGCGCGGTGCACGCCGACCTTCACCGCCGACTCGGAGACGCCGGTCAGGCGAGAGGTCTCCCGCACCGACAGTCCTTCCAGCCTCATGTGGACGATCAGCGCCCGCTGCCGCTGCGGCAACGTGTCGAGCAGGGCCTGCAAGTCGCGCTTCGCGTCGGCTGCGTCGATGTCATTGATCGCGAACAGCTGCATCTCGTCGTCCAGCGGATCGTGCAGGCGCTCGCGGCCATAGTGGCTGCGCAGCAAGTCCGCCAGCTTGTAGCGGGCGATCGCGTGCACCCACGCCGTCAGCGGCTGGCCGCTGCGGTAGGTGTGACGCTGCGAATGAATCGCCAACAGGGTTTCTTGCACAAGGTCCTCGACTTCATCGGGCCGTCCGAACAGCTTCTTGCGGAAGAAGCCGCGCAGATACGCCCCCAGCTCCTCAAGAAAGCTCTGGTACGCCGACGCCTCGCCCTCCAGGCCCTGCAACAGCAGTGCCTTCAGACGCGATTCGACGCTCGCTACCGGGCCGTCCTTGCCTATTCGTTCCATGAGCTGAATTGGTTACCTTGCACCGGCAGAAAGTTTGGCGCCATTGTGCCGGTGTGGCTCGGCTGGGCACTGTTGGCGCGCCGGCAGCCGCTGTCGGTCTTAAGCCAGCAACGCGAGCGCGAATTCGCGCGCGCTGAAGGTCTCGAGGTCTTCGAGTTTTTCGCCGACGCCGATGAAATAGACCGGCACCGGCTTCTCCTGCGCGATCGCGGCCAGCACGCCGCCCTTGGCCGTGCCATCGAGCTTGGTGATGATCAGGCCGGTGAGCTGCAAGGCGTCGTCGAAGGCCTTCACCTGCATCAGCGCGTTCTGGCCGGTGTTGCCGTCGATCACCAGCAGCACCTCATGCGGCGCCGTCGGATCGGCCTTCTGGACCACGCGGCGGATCTTCTTGAGTTCTTCCATCAGGTGCAGCTGCGTCGGCAGCCGGCCGGCGGTGTCCACCAGCACCACGTCCTTGCCGCGGGCCCTGCCCGCTGTCACAGCGTCGAAGCTCACCGCCGCCGGGTCGCCGCCTTCCTGGCTGACGATTTCCACCGTGTTGCGATCGGCCCAGATGGCGAGTTGCTCGCGCGCGGCGGCGCGGAAGGTGTCGGCCGCCGCCAGCAGCACCGTGGCGCCTTCCAGCGCCAGGTGCGCGGTCAGCTTGCCGATCGAGGTGGTCTTGCCGGCGCCGTTGACGCCGGCCACCATGATCACCGTGGGCTTGAACTGGCCGATCACCAAAGGCTTCTCCAGCGGCCGCAGCAGTTCCGTCAGCGACGCGATCAGGATGTTCTTCACCTGCACCGGCCGGGTCGCCCCGCTGGCCGCGACGCGCCGCTTGACGTCGGCCAGCAGGAACTCGGTCGCCTTGACGCCGGTGTCGGCCAGCAGCAATGCGCTTTCGAGCTCCTCGTAAAGGTGGTCGTCGATCTGGGCGCCGGTAAAAACCTGGGAGATGTTGGTGCTGGTCTTGCGCAGGCCCGAGCTGAGCTTGTCCATCCAGCTCTGGCGCTCCGGCGCGATCGGCGCCGGGATCGGGATCTCCATCGGCGTGACCAGTGCCGTGCCGATCAGGCCGCCGCCGGACGCCGGAAAGGAAAGGGCGGGCGCGGCGGCCGGGCCGGCTGGGACCGCGACTGGCGGCGGTGCCACCGGTTGTGCGGGAGGTTTTTTCCGGAAGAAACTGAACATTGAGGAGCTTTTTAGAATCACATGATTCTATGAAACACCCCCCGCCGCGCTTGCCCGCCTTCTTCCTGTCCTTTCTGCTGTGCCTGGGCGTGCTGCCCGCCGCGCTGGCACAGAGCCCTCCCAAGGCGCAGCAATTCACCCTCGCCAACGGCATGACGCTGATCGTCAAGCCCGATCGGCGGGCGCCGACGGCCGTCCACATGGTCTGGGTACGGGTCGGCGCGATGGACGAAGTCGACGGCACAACCGGCGTCGCCCACCTGCTCGAACACATGATGTTCAAGGGCACGGCGACGGTTCCGCCGGGCGAGTTCTCGCGTCGCGTCGCCGCGCTGGGGGGCCAGGAGAACGCCTTCACCGACAAGGATTACACCGGCTACTACCAGCAGATTCCAGCCAGCCGGCTGGAAGACGTGATGAAGCTGGAGTCGGACCGCTTCGCCCACAACCAGTGGCCGGAGGACGAGTTCAGGCGCGAGCTCGAGGTGGTGAAGGAGGAGCGGCGGATGCGCACCGAGGACTCGCCGCGCTCGTTGTTCTGGGAAGCGTTGAACGCGGACACTTTCGTTGCCTCGTCCTATCGCCGCCCGGTGGTGGGCTGGATGAGCGACCTGGAGTCGATGACGCCGCAGGACGCCCGGGAATTTTTCAGGCGCTGGTATGTGCCCGCCAACGCGGCGGTCGTCGTGGCCGGGGATGTCGACGTGGCCGAGGTCAAGCGCCTGGCCGACAAATACTACGGCACTATCGCGGCCCGTCCGGTGCCGCCCCGCAAGCCGCGCACCGAGCCCGAGCAGGTCGGCCTGCGGCGCATGGAGTTCAAGGCGCCAGCCGACCAGGCCTACGTGGCGCTGGCCTTCAAGGTGCCGCAGCTCAGTTCCTTCGAGAAGACGCCGGAGAACGACGATGCGCTCGCCCTCACGGTGCTCGCGGCCGTGCTCGATGGCTACAGCGGCGCCCGCCTGGACCGCGCCCTGACCCAGGGCGAAAACCGCGTGGCCGACAGCGCTGGCGCCAGCAACGGCCTGTCGGGCCGGGGGCCGCAGTTGTTCACGCTCGACGGCGTCCCCGCCAAGGGCAGGACGCCCGAGGAGGTCGAGGCCGCCCTACGCGCCCAGGTGGCCCGCGTGGCCCGCGACGGCATCACCGAGGCCGAACTGAGCCGGGTCAAGACCCAGTGGGTTGCCGGCGAGGTCTACAAGCGCGATTCGGTGATGTACCAGGCCCGCGAATTGGGCAGCAACTGGATCGAGGGCTTCGCGCTGGACGCCGACGAGCGCCTGATCGAGCGCCTGCGCGCCGTGACCGCGGCCCAGGTCCAGGCGGTGGCGGCCAGATACTTCGGCGACGACCAGCTCACCATCGGCATGCTGCGGCCGCAGCCGATCGACAAGAACCGCAAACCGCGCACGCCCCCGCCGGGCTTTCGCCACTAGCCCGGAACCCACATGACAGCAATGAAATCGATGGCGCGACACGCGCTGGCCGCCCTGGCGCTGGCCCTTGTCTCGGCCCAGGCCGCTTTGGCGGCGCTTCCGATCCAGCAATGGAACATGGCCAACGGCGCCAGGGTCTGGCTGGTGGAAAGCCACGGCATCCCGATGGTGGACGTCCAGGTGGACTTCGACGCCGGCGCCCGCCGCGACCCGGCCGGCAAGTCCGGGCTGGCCAGCGTCACGGCGAGCATGACGGCCAAGGGCATCGCCGCCGGCGACGGCCCGGCGCTGGACGAGAACGAGCTGAGCGAGGCCTGGGCCGACATCGGCGGCAGCTTCGGCGGTGGCGCAAGCGCCGACCGCATGAGCTTCACCATGCGATCGCTCACCTACCCCGACTTGCTGCCCAAGGCGGTGCAACTGGCTGCCCGCCAGCTGGGCGAACCGTCGTTCCCGGAGCGGATCTGGCTGCGCGATCGCGAGCGGATGGCGGCCGCAATCCGCGAGGCCAACACCCGGCCGGCCACCGTGGCCGGGCGCGCCTTCGCCGCCGCGGTCTACGGCACCCATCCCTACGGGTACCAGACGACCGAAGCGTCGCTGGCGCAGATCAGCGTCGGCGAGATGCGCGACTTCTACCGCAGCCATGTCGAGCCGTGCCGGGCCAAGGTGAGCCTGGTGGGCGACGTCACCCGCACGCAGGCCGAGACGCTGGTCAGTGCCTTGCTGGCCCGGCTGCCGCAGCGCCCGGCAGGCGCCTGCGAAGCGTTGCCGCCAGTGCCCGAGGTGGCGCCGCTGGCGCAGCCCGAGGTGAAGGCGATTCCTTTCCAGTCGGCCCAGGCACACGTGCTGATCGGCCAACCGGGTTACAAGCGCAACGACCCCGATTTCTTTCCCCTGTTCGTTGGCAACTACATCCTGGGCGGCGGCGGCTTCGTCTCGCGGCTGACCAACGAAGTGCGCGAAAAGCGCGGCCTGTCCTACAGCGTCTACAGCTATTTCGCGCCCGGCCTGCACGCGGGCGCGTTCACCGTCGGCATGCAGACCCGGCCGGACCAGACCGCGGAGGCGGTGAAGGTGTCGCGCGAGGTGGTGGAGCGCTTCGTGGTGGACGGCCCCACCGCGGTGGAGCTGAAGGCGGCCAAGGACAACCTGATCGGCGGCTTCGCCCTGCGCATCGACAGCAACCGCAAGCTGCTGGACAACGTTGCCAACATCGCCTGGAACAACCTGCCGCTGGACTACCTCGACACCTGGACCCGCCAGGTCGAGCGCGTCTCGGTTTCCGACATCAAGGCTGCCTTCGCCCGCAAGCTGCAGCCGTCCCGGATGGTGCTGGTGACGGTCGGCGCCACCGATCCGGTCGCCCGCCAGTAAAAAAACCGCGAAAAAGCGGGCCTACCCCTGTCAACTCTGACAGGGGTAGCCGTTGCGGTTTCTTTTTTCCGGGCAAAAATGGGTTTCACCGGCTGTCACGCAACCGGGGAGGAAGAGAAAGAAAAGAGTTTGAAAGCGCGGTCCCTGCCCCGGGACTGCGCTTTTTTTATGCCTGGCCCGCAGGCCTTATCCTCTGGGCATGCCAGCACCCAAAGCCCTGCCCAAGGAAGTCCGCATCATCGGCGGCCAGTGGAAACGGACCAAGCTCCCGGTGGCGGACAAACCCGGCCTGCGGCCGACGCCGGACCGGGTGCGCGAGACCCTTTTCAACTGGCTGGGGCAGGACCTGAGCGGCTGGCGCTGCGTCGACGCCTTTGCCGGCACCGGCGCCCTGGGCCTGGAAGCAGCCTCGCGCGGCGCCGCCCAGGTGCTGCTGGTCGAACAGGATCCCGGCCTGGTGTCCCAGCTGCGGGCGCTGCAACTCAAGCTTGCAGCGCACGCCGTCTCGGTGCAGCGGGCCAACGGCGTGTCGGTGCTCAAGCAACTGGCGACGGCCAGCATGGACCTGGTGTTCCTGGACCCGCCGTTCGACGCCAAGCTCCATGAAACGGCGCTGAAGGCGGCCGCCATGGCGATATCGCCGCAGGGCCTGATCTACCTGGAGGCGCCCGACGTCTGGGACGACGCCCGGCTGGAGCCGTTCGGGCTGGCGTTGCAAAAGCATTTGCGGGCCGGGGCCGTCCACGCGCATCTGCTCGGCCGTCGGCAGCCCCCGCCGGGCCCATAATCCGCACAGCAATGACGGCAGCCCGCGCGCGTCGCGTTGAGGAGAAAGCACCATGGCCCAGAGCGTGATCGCCGTCTATCCCGGCACCTTCGACCCGATGACCCTCGGCCACGAAGACGTGATCCGGCGTGCCACCCAGTTGTTCGACAAGGTGATCGTGGCCGTCGCGGCCGGCCACCACAAGAAGGCGATGTTCACGCTGCAGGAGCGCATCGAGATGGCCAAGGACGTAATCACCGACTACCCGCAGGTGAGCGTCGAGAGCTTTTCCGGCTTGCTGCGCGATTTCGTGGTGGCTCGTGGCGGCAAGGCGATGGTGCGCGGCCTGCGGGCGGTGACCGACTTCGACTACGAGTTCCAGCTTGCCGGCATGAACCGCAGCCTGATGCCCGACGTGGAAACCGTGTTCCTCACACCCAGCGACAAGTACCAGTTCATCAGCAGCACCTTCGTGCGCGAGATCGCGGTGCTGGGCGGCGAGGTCGACAAGTTCGTGTCGGCCACCGTGCAGCAGCGGCTGCAGGAGAAGGTTCGCAGCTTGGGCCGGGAATAGGCGGTCGTCATGCCGGACTTGATCCGGCATCCAGGCTCCCGAGCCACGCAGCGAGCGTGGCGTTCACGATCTCTGGCTGCTCCATCGTCAACATGTGGCCGCAGTTGGGCACTATCACCAATTGCGCTCCCGGCACCAGGCCGGCGATTTCGCGCGAGCAGTCGGGTGGGGTCAACCGGTCCGTGTCGCCGCACATCACCAGCGTCGGACAACGAACGGCAGGCAAATGCTCACGCGCATCCGGGCGGGCGATGACGGCCCGGTTCTGCCGGATCAACTGGCCGGCTCCGGCCCGCAGCACGAACTCCAGGTAGCCGGGCGCCAGCGCCGCCGCGTTGTCCGGATGAAAGGCCAGGGCCACGTTCGGCTCGATCACTTCGGCCACGCGGTCCTGCGCGAACAGCTCGATCGCGGCTTCGCGCAGGGCCCGCATGTCGTCGCTCTCCGGTTGCGCGTTGGTTCCCAACAAGGCCAGTCCCGCGATGCGATCAGGCCCCTGGCGGGTTGCTTCCATCGCGATCATCCCGCCCATCGATGCCCCGCACAGCACCAGTGGTCCTTCGTGTTGCGCCAGCAGCGCCCGCGCCATGGTGGGGATGCTGTCGTGGCGCATGTGGACGTCGGTGACCACGGCATCCCATGAGGCCAGCGCGCCGAGCTGCGCCTGCCACATGGCGGCGTCGGCGGCGAGGCCAGGAATCAGGACCAGCCGGGTCATGCGATCGCGCCCAGGCCGAGGCCGCGGTACACGCCGGCAAGCTGCCGCTTCAAGCGCAGCGATTCCGGCTGGCTCCGCACCTGCTGCTGCAGCAGGTTCTGGGCGGCGGCGAGACTGCCGTTGCGAACCAGGGCATCGAGGTGAACCTGCGAAAACAGGTCGCGCTGCGCGTGGCTGCCGCCGATTTCCGTCAGGCACGGCAGGGCCTGGCCCAGCGCGTCGACCGCGCGCTGCCAGTCGCCGCGCGCATGCGCCAGCAGTCCGCGGCTGGCCGGCACGCAGACGCGCTGCCAGGCATTCTGCAAGGCCGGCGGCACCTGCGCGGCGTGCCGCTCGATGTTTCGAAGCAGCTGGTCGGCCTGGGGCCGGCCGGCGCGCGCCAGGCCGTAGACATACTGCATGTCAAGGAACGGCAGCACCTGATCCTCGACATGCTGCAGCAGGTGATCCGCCAGGTCCTGCCAGCGATCGCCGACGTCGACGCCCGCCAGTTCCAGCCGGGACAGCAGCGACACGGCGTTGACTTCGTCCTGGCTGTAGTCCTTGGCGACGCCCCAGACCTGCTGGTCGTACAGCGCCAGCACTTCGTCGTGTCGATCCAGCTCCAGCGCGAACAAGGCCTGGTGCCACCAGTTATGGGTGACCATGAAGGAGTTCAGCCCCACCCAGCTGTCGCTCACCTCCGACAGGAACTGGTGGCCTTCGTGGATGCGGCCCCGCGTCAGCATGACGTGGGCCAACGCGTGGTGGGCCCACGGCTCCTTGCGCTCCATTGCGATCGCGCGGCGCGCCGAGGCCTCGGCCTGTTCGAGCAGGTGGCACTGCTCCCAGCCGAAGGCCAGCATGCCGTGCAGGTAAGGAACGTCGGCGGCTGCCGGCAGGGCGGCCAGCGCCACGCGCAGCATGGCGGGCGAATCGCCCAGGTTGAAGAAGTGATAGTGGGCCAGCTTCAGGGCCACCAGGTCGCGCGGGTGCTCTCGCACGTGCTGCTCCAGCACTACGGCGCAGCGCAGCGCATCGCCTTCGACCCAAGACTGGACCGCGGCAATGAAGCTGCGCTCGCGCGCCGTCGGCTGTACGGGGGAGCCCAGCGCCTTGTCGATGAACGGCCGCGCTTTGGCGCTCGCCGAGTGCGTTTCCGCGAACATATGGAGCGCAGCCGCATAGGCCTGCACCAGCGGCCCCTCGTCCACCGCCGCGGTCTCCAGGATGTTGCTAACGCGTGCCTGGCTGGAGATGAAGCCCTCGACGAAATCGTTCAGCCCGGCCAGGCTGCCCGCATACTGCAGCGAGACGGGGTTGCCGAGGCCGTCAGTCCACATGCTGCAGCGCTTCGGATGGCGGCTGCGGCCAGGCGCGCTGCGCGTCCCGGATCAACTCGAAGGCGCGCGAGACCTGCAGCACGCCGAGGTCGTCGAAGCGCTGGCCGGCGATCTGCAGGCCGATCGGCAGGCCGCCGGCGGTGTAGCCGCAGTTGATGGACGAAGCCGGCTGCTCCGACATGTTGAACGGCACGGTGAAACCGATGTGTTCCAGCGGCCGCAAGGGGTCATTGGTGGGCGATGCCCATTGCGCCGGCGGCGCCGGCACCGGCGACGTCGGCGAGATCACGAAGTCGAATGCGCGCAGGGCGCTCACCGTCGCCAGCCGGGTGGCGTGGAACTGGCTGAAGGCCTTGAACACCGCTTCGCCGCTCATGCCGGCAGCGCTGTCAGCCCAGTGCTGGATATACGGCAGCACCTGCGCCTTTTTCGCGGGGTGCAGGCCCTTCATGTCGATGTGCGATCGCATGCGCCAGAAGTGGTCCATGCCATCGAGCATCGCCTGCGTCATGAACGGCTGCATCGGCGCCACCACCGCGCCGGCGCGCTCGAACAGGCGGGCGGCGTGTTCGACGGCGGCGCGCACTTCCGGCTCAACCGCCAGCCCGCAGCCGGCTTCCAGCAACAGGCCGATGCGCAGGCCCTTGAGCTTGCCGACGCCCTGATCGAACTGGTGCCAGGCAATGTCCTGGTAAGGCAGGTTCATGCTGTCGCGCGGATCCGGCAGCGAGAGCACCTGCATCATCAGCGCCGAATCGGCGACGCTGCGGGTCATCGGCCCGGCGGCGCGGCCCATGTAGGGCGGGTCGATCGGCACCCGGCCCAGGCTGGGCTTGAGCGAGAAGATGCCGCACCAGCCGGCCGGCAGCCGCAGCGAGCCGCCGATGTCGGTGCCGATGTGCAGCGGACCGTAGCCGGCGGCGGCCGCGGCGCCGGCGCCGGCGCTCGAGCCGCCCGGCGTCTTGCTGCGGTCCCAGGGATTGCGGGCCAGCTTGTGGAAACTCGACAGGCCCGACGACAACATGCCGTAGTCCGGCATGGTGGTCTTGGCGATGATGACGGCGCCGGTTTCCCGCAGCCGGGCGGCGGGCGGCGCATCGGCTGCTGCCGGCACCAGGTCCACGGCGGCGGTGCCCAGCGGCGTCGGGTCGCCCTGGGTGGCGATGTTGTCCTTGATCGTCACGGGCACGCCGTCCAGCGGACCGGCCGGCTGGCCTTTCAGCCAGCGCGCCTCGGAAGCGCGGGCCTGCTGCAAGGCCAGTTCGGGCCGCAGCAGATACAGCGCACGGAGGTGATGTTCCCAACGCTCGATGTGACCGAGCACCGATTGCGTGACTGCCACCGGCGAGAGTTCGCGCCGGCGGAAGGCCTCGATCAGCGTGGCGGCGGGGAGTTCGTGCAATGCCTGCGGCGAGCGCAGGTCTCTCGGGTCCTGCTCATTCATGCGTCAACAGCCTCAACTCCAGGACAATGCGGCAACGTCGTTGACGAAGATCGGCATGTCTTTCCACAGGCCTTTGATGTTCTTGTTGGCCACGGTGATCCACTGCGGCTGGTACAGGAAGGCGTGGACGCTGTCCTCGGCGAGCAGGCGCTGGATGTCGCCGACCAGCTTGTTGCGGTCCGCCGCCCGGGGCGAGGTCTTGTACCTGTTGTACAGGTCGTTGAACTTGGGCGACGTGTAGTTCCAGTAATAATCCGGCTTGGCGAAGTTGCCCAGATCGAACGGCTCGACGTGCGAGATGATCGTCAGGTCGTAGTTCCTGGCGCCGTAGGTGCCCGAGAGCCACTGGGCCCATTCGACGTTCTGCAGCTTGGCGTTGATGCCGATCTTGGCCAGCTCCGCCGCGATCACTTCGCCCCCCTGGCGTGAATACGGCGGCGGCGGCAATGTCAGCGTCAATTCCAGCGGCGTGGTGATCCCCGCCTCCTTGAGCAGCGCCTTGGCCTTTTCCGGGTTGTATGCGTTGACGCCGGTGACATCGACATAGCCGGGGGCGCCCGGCACGTAGTGGGCGCCGATCGGCGTGCCGTAGCCGTCGCCGGCGCCCTGGATCACGGCCTTGCGGTCGATCGCCATCGCGATCGCGCGGCGAACGCGCACGTCGTCCAGGGGCTTTTTCTTGTTGTTGATCGCCAGGATGGTCTTGGCGCGCGAACCGCTCACCACCACCTGGAACTTCGGGTTGTTCTTGAACTGCTCCACGCTGCGCGGCGTGACGCGTGGGAAGGCGTCCACGTCGCCGGCCAGCAGGGCCGCCACCTGCGCCGCCGGATCGGAGATGAAGCGGAAGGTGACCTTCTTGAGCTTGATCCTGGCGGCGTCGCGGTAGCCGTCCCATTTGCTGAGGGTGACCGACGATCCCTTGCTCCAGCTATCGAGCTTGTAAGGGCCGGTGCCCACCGGCTTGGTGGCGTTGGCCTCGGCGCTCTTGGGCTCGACGATGATGGCCGTGGCCTGCCCCATCAGGAACAGGAAGTCGGGATCGAGCTCCTTGTTGACGATCACCAGCGTGTGGTCGTCCTGCGCCGAGATGCTCTCCATGCTGGCGAAGGTGCGCTTGTCCTTGTTGGTGCTCTTCTCGGCGCCGGCGCGGGTGAAGGAGAACTTGACGGCCTCGGCGTTGAACGGCTCGCCGTTTTGGAACTTCACGCCCTTGCGCAGCCTGAACGTGTAGGTGCGCAGGTCGGGCGAAACCTCCCAGCCTTCGGCCAGCATCGGCGTCACCGAGCCGTCGGAGTTGATCTTGGTCAGCGTCTCGTAGATGTTGTACTGGGTGATCTCGGCGATGGCCGAGGCCGCGCCCGCCGTCGGATCCAGTCCCGGCGGCTCCAGCGCCATGGCCAGCACGATGGAGTCTTTTCTGCCTTGCGCCAGGGCGCCATGTGGCAGTGCCAGCGGCACGGCGGCCAGGGCGGCGGTGGTCAGGACGGTGCGTCTTTTCAACATGTTCCGTAACTCCAGAGAAAGAAAGGCATTGACGAAAGCGACTGGCCCCTCTGCGGGGGCCGAATTTGCATCATCCCTGAGTTTGGCGAGCGGTGGCAAGAGGGATTTGCCGAGCCGACGGCGGGTGGGCGCGGGCTGTCGGCTCGGCCTTGGGCACGGCGGCGACCAGCGCGCGCGTGTAGGGGTGCTCGGCTGACCGGAACAGCTTGTCCGGTGGCCCCTGCTCGACGATCCGGCCCTGCCAGAGGACGGCGACGTCCTCGCACAGGTGGTGCACCACGGCCAGGTCGTGGCTGATCAACATGTAGGTGATGCCGAACTCCGCCTGCAGGTCCTGCATCAGGTTCAGCACCTGGGCCTGGACCGAGACGTCGAGCGCGCTGACGGGCTCGTCGGCCACGATCAGGCGCGGCCGGGTGATCAGTGCGCGAGCAATTGCAATGCGCTGGCGCTGGCCGCCGGAGAATTCGTGCGGGTACTTGTCCATGTCGCCGGCGCGCAGGCCGACCGAGTCGAGCACGGCGCCGGCCTGCTTGCGCTGCTCGGCCCGTGTCGTATTGCGCTGAGCCGCCAGCGGCTCGCCGACGATGCGTTCCACGGTCTGGCGCGGGTCCAGCGAGCCATACGGGTCCTGGAACACCATCTGGAAGTCGCGCCGCGCGTTGCGCAGTTCTTCCGGCGCCAGGGTGTGCAGGTCGCGTCCCATCAGCTTCACTGTGCCCGAGGTGGGATGGTCCAGCGCCATCACCAGGCGGGCCAGCGTCGACTTGCCTGACCCCGACTCGCCCACCACACCCATGCTGCAGCCGGCATGGATCGTGAAGCTCACGCCGTTGAGCGCATGGACCTTGGGCACCGGGCCGAACAGCTTCTCGCGCGGCATCGAATACTCGCGCACCAGGTTGTCTACCTGCAGCAGCGGGACGCCGGCGCCGGCGGCAGTCATGCGTAAACCCCTTGCGCGGCTGCTTCGGCCACGGCGTCGAGGCGGATGCAGCGGGCCTGGTGGCCGGGATCGACCTCGATCGGCGGCGGCACAACGCTAAAGCAATCATCGATCGTGAAGCGGCAGCGGCCGGCGAACGGGCAGCCGGGCGGCAGGTCCACCAGTTCGGGAACGGTCCCGGCAATGGTCGCCAGCCGCTGGCCCCGCCCCGCATTCAGCTTGGGCCGGGCCGCGAACAGGCCGCGCGTGTACGGATGCATCATGTGGGCGAACACCGATCCGGTCGGGCCGCTCTCCACCACGCTGCCGCCGTACATCACCAGCATGCGCTCGACGTTCTGCGCGATCACGCCCAGGTCGTGCGAGATCAGCATCAGCGCCATGCTGCGCTCGGCGACCAGGTCGCCGATGAGGTCAAGGATCTGCTGCTGGATGGTCACGTCCAGCGCGGTGGTCGGCTCGTCCGCGATCAGCAGGTCCGGCCCGCAGGCCAGCGCCATGGCGATGGTGATGCGCTGGCGCTGGCCGCCGGAAAACTGGTGCGGGTAGGCATCGATGCGGCGCGCGGCGTCGGGAATTCCAACCCGGTCCAGCAGCGCGATCGCTTCCTTGCGCGCATCGGCCGCGTTCATGCCGCGGTGCAGGCGCAGGGGTTCGGCGACCTGACGGCCGATGCTGTGCACCGGATTGAGCGCCGTCATTGGCTCCTGGAAGATCATGCCGATGCGGTCGCCGCGAATGCGGCAGAGGTCCGCGTCCTTCTTGCCGACCAGTTCCTGGCCGTCGAAGCGGATGCTTCCCGTCACCTGGGCGTTCTCGGGCAGCAGCCCCATCAACGACATCACCGTGATCGACTTGCCGCAGCCGGATTCTCCGATCAGGCCCAGCGTTTCGCCGCGCTCCAGCGAGAAACTCACGTTGCGCACGGCATAGGCCGGCCCGCGCTGCGTCTGCAGGCGGACACTCAGGTCGTTGACTTCGAGCAGGGTCATCGTGCTTTTTTCTTACCGCTTCCTGGCCAGGCGGGGATCGAGCAGGTCGCGCAGGCCGTCACCCAGCAGGTTCAGCCCCAGCACCGCGAATGCGATCGCGACGCCGGGAAAGACCGCCAGCATGGGAGCCTGGAAGAGCAAGGTCTGTGCCTCGCTGAGCATCCGGCCCCAGGAGGGCTGCGGCGGCTGCGTGCCGAGGCCGAGATACGACAGCGCCGCCTCGGCCAGGATGGCGATGGCAAAGCGGATGGTCGCCTGCACGATCAGCACCGACAGGATGTTGGGCAGCACGTGCTCCATCGTGATGCTGAAGGTGCCCTTGCCGCAGGCCCGCGCCGCCAGCACGAATTCGCGCGACCACACGGCATTGGCCGAGGCGCGCGTGATGCGGGCAAAGGTCGGGATGTTGTAGATGCCGATCGCGATGATGGCGTTGACCATGCCGGCGCCGAACACCGCCGTCAGCATGATGGCCGACAGGATGGCGGGGAAGGCGAAGCCGAAGTCCGCCAGCCGCATGATGGCTTCCTCGACCCAGCCACGCTTCGCCGCGGCCAGCAGCCCGAAAGCCGTGCCGATCACCAGTCCGATGCTGACGGCGATCACGCCGACCATGATCGAGGCGCGGGCCCCCATCAGCAGCAGGGAGGCGACGTCGCGCCCGAACGGGTCGGTGCCCAGCCAGTGGGTTGCGTTGGGCGGCTGCAGCCTGCCGGGCAGGTCCATCTCGTAAGGCGAGAACGGCGTCCACACCAGCGAGAGCAGCGCGGCGCCCACCAGCAGCAAGGTCAGCACCGCGCCGATCAGGAAGCTGCGGTTGGCCGGCGCCCGCTGCCAGAAGCCGGGCGGCCGCGCCGGGGCTGCGATCGCAGTTGCGGCCCTGTTCATATGTCGCTGGCCTTGACCCGCGGGTCGATCACGGAATACAGCACGTCGACCACGAAGTTGACGATCACCACCATGGCGGCCAGCAGCATCACGCAGTTGCGCACCACGATCAGGTCGCGGTTGGAGATCGACTGGAAGATCAGCCGCCCCAGCCCAGGCAGGTAGAACACGCTCTCGACCACGATGGTGCCGGCCAGCAGTTCGGCGAACTGCAGCCCCATCACGGTGATGACCGGGATCAGCGCATTGCGCAGCACGTGGCCCCAGAGCGTGCGCCGTTGCGACGCGCCCTTGGCCCGGGCCGTGCGGACGAAGTCCTCCCGCAGCACCTCGAGCACGGCCGAGCGCGTGATGCGCGCGAGGATGGCCGACTGCACGACGGCCAGCGAGATGGCCGGCAGCAGCAATGCCTTCAGGCCCTGCAGCACCCCTTCGTCCCAGCCTTCGAAACCGCCGGCCGAGAACCATCCCAGCTTCACCGAGAACAGCAGGATCAGCAGGATGGCGAACCAGAAGTTGGGAATCGCGATGCCGACCTGGGTCAGCGCCATCAGGCCGACGTCGCCGGGTTTGTTGTGGTGCGCCGCTGCGTAGATGCCCGCGACCAGCGCCAGCACGGTGGTGATGGCCATCGCCATCAGGGCCAGCGGCACCGTCAGCGCCAGCCGTTCCAGCACCAGTTCATTGACTGGCGTGCTGTAGGCGTAGCTCAGGCCGAGGTCGCCGGTGAGCATGCCGCTGACCCAGTGCCAGTAGCGTTCGATGGGAGGGCGGTCGATGCCCAGCTTGATGGCCAGCGCCTGCACCGCGTCGGGCGCGGCGTCGGGTCCCATCAGGATCTGGGCCGCGTTGCCCGGCAGGATTTCGAGCACCAGGAAGATGACGATCGAAGCGCCAACCAGGGTCGCGATCAGGGTGATCAGGCGCTTGAACAGGAAAACACTCATCAGGGCGCCGATAATGCCAGAACTGGTTGTGGGAGAACTTCGGCATGGCATTGATGATCACGGACGAATGCATCAATTGCGATGTCTGCGAGCCGGAATGCCCGAACCAGGCGATCTACCTGGGCGTCGAAATCTACGAGATCGATCCCTCGCGCTGCACCGAATGTGTCGGCCACTTCGACGAGCCGCAATGCGTGCAGGTCTGCCCGGTGGCTTGCATCCCGATCAATCCCGAGCATGTCGAGAGCCGAGAGACGCTGTGGCAGAAATACCAGCGGCTGACGGCGCAGGCCCACGCGGTTGCGCAGGCGCCTGCAACCCCTGAGCCCGGCGCTCCCTCCTAGGTCGTCGGCGCCTTGGTGGCCTTCTTCTTTTTCTTTTTCTTCTTCGCGTCCGCATCGCCCGGCTTCTTCGGTACGACGGCGGTGAACAGTTCCGGTTTCCTGGGCTTGGCCTTGGAGGCGGTCCGGTCCGCGGGCGCGGGCGGCTCGTTCGCAGCGGCTGGCGCCAGGATCGTCGCGGGAACCGGTTTGCCTTCCTGCTTGAGGCGCTCGTGTTCGAGCGCCTGGGCCGACCTGGCGTCGCGCCGCGCGGCCGCGTCGGTCTGGGCCCGTTGCGCCGGGCTGCGCGGGTCGTCGGTTGGCACCACAGTGGCGCCGGGGCAGGGCGTGTTGCTGTAGCTCTCGCCGCAGCGGTAGACGTTCTGGGCGCGGGCCGGCACCCACAGGCTGGACAGCGCCAGCAGCAGGGCGGCGCAAGGGGCTGGCTTGATCATCGGTCTGGCTCCTCCTCGAATCGGGTCAGGTGCCCTCGGGACGCGGCGGCTTGGGACGCGGCGGCTTGCTGGTGTGCACGATCAGCGTCGCCTTTTCCATCTCGCCGGCCAGCATCGCAGGAACCGCCTTGAGCGTGCGCGCTATGCATTCCTCCATTGCCGTGCGTTGTTCGGGGGCTGGTTTCTTCAGCACCCAGTTGATCACTTCCGACTTCACGCCGGGGTGACCTATTCCCAGCCGCAGCCGCCAATAATCACCTGTTCCCAGCTGGCCATGGATGTCGCGCAGGCCGTTGTGGCCGGCATGGCTGCCGCCGAATTTCAGCTTGGCCTGGCCCGGCACCACGTCCAGTTCGTCGTGGGCCACCAGGATTTCATCCGGCTGGATCTTGAAGAAGCGCGCCAGCGCCGCGACCGACTTGCCCGACAGGTTCATGAAGGTCTGCGGCTCCAGCAGCCACAGGGTCTGGCCATGGACCGAGGTGCGTGCCACCAGCCCGTGGTAGCCGCGGTCCGGAACCAGCGTCACCTTCAGTTCCCGCGCCAGCGCGTCGATCCACCAGAAGCCGGCGTTGTGCCGGGTGGCCTCGTATTCAGTGCCCGGGTTGCCCAGGCCGACGAACAGTTTGATCATGATGCTGGCGATTATCGAGGCCTGAAAACAAAAACGGCCCACTGCGAGGTGGGCCGAGTCCGACAAAACGGCCCACCGAAGTGGGCCGTGTGGTCGCGAAGAAGATTACTTCTTCTTGGCTGCCGGAGCTTTGGCTGCCGGAGCTTTGGCTGCGGGAGCGGCCTTGCCGGCCGGGGCGGCCTTGGCGTCACCCTTGGCTTCGCCCTTGCCTTCCGGCTTGGCGGCGGCGTCGGCGGCGGGAGCGGCGCCTTCGGCGACCGGCTCTTCAGACTCGGCCACGGTCACGACGGACACGATCACCGGGTTCGGCTTGCCGCGGGTGATGGCAGTGACGCCCTTGGGCAGGTTGATTTCGTTCAGGTGCAGCGACATGCCCTTCTTGAGGCTCGACAGGTCGACCTCGACGAATTCGGGCAGGTCGGCCGGCAGGCAGGTGATGTCGATTTCGGACATCACGTGGTTGACCACGCAATGCTCGAACTTCACGGCCTGCGATTCCTCGGCGTTGACGTAGTGCAGCGGCACCTTCATGTGCAGCTTGGTCTTGGCGTCCACGCGCTGGAAGTCGATGTGCTGGACCATCGGCTTGTACGGGTGCATCTGCACGTCGCGCAGCAGCACTTTTGCCTCTTTGCCACCGAGCTCCATGTCCAGGATCGACGCGTGGAAGGCTTCCTTCTTCAGGGCGTGCCACAGCGCGTTGTGATCAAGTTCGATCAGCAGCGGCTGGCCTTCGCCACCGTAGACGATGCCCGGTGTCTTGCCGGTATTGCGGAGACGGCGGCTCGCACCCGTGCCCTGCTTGGCGCGCTCAAAAGCGACGAATTTCATAACTCTCTCCATGAAGAGTCCACCGCGACCAGTGTGACTCCGGTTCAAAAAAAGGATCGTTGCCGACCCCACTTGCATCGTTCCCTAGAACAGGTTCTCCTGATCCGAGAACAAACTCATCACCGACTCGCCCTTGGCGATGCGCTGGATCGTCTCGGCGATCAGCGGCGCCACGGAGAGCTGGCGGATTTTCTTGCAGGCATGTCCCGCCTCGGACAGCGGGATGGTGTTGGTCACCACCACTTCGTCCAGCGCCGTGCCGTTCGTGATGCGCTCGATCGCCGGACCCGAGAAGATCGGGTGCGTGCAGTACGCATAGACCTTCTTGGCGCCGCGCTCCTTGAGCACCTCGGCCGCCTTCACCAACGTGCCGGCGGTGTCGATCATGTCGTCCATGACCACGCAGTTGCGGCCATCGATGTCACCGATCACGTGCATCACTTCACTGACGTTGGCCCGCGGCCGGCGCTTGTCGATGATCGCGAGATCCGTATTGAGCTGCTTGGCCAGGGCCCGCGCCCGCACCACGCCGCCGACGTCGGGCGAGACGACGATCAGGTCGTCGTAATTCTTTTGCCGCAGGTCCGTCAGCAGCACCGGCGAAGCATAGATGTTGTCCACCGGGATGTCGAAGAAGCCCTGGATCTGGTCGGCGTGCAGGTCCATCGTCAGGACCCGCGACACGCCCACCGTCTGCAGCAGGTTGGCCACCACCTTGGCCGAGATCGGCACCCGCGACGAGCGTGGCCGGCGATCCTGACGGGCGTAGCCGAAATACGGGATCACTGCGCTGATCCGCTCGGCCGAGGCGCGCTTGAGCGCGTCGACCATGATCAGCAGTTCCATCAGGTTTTCGTTGGTCGGGGCGCAGGTCGACTGCACCACGAACACGTCCCTGGCCCGCACGTTCTGGTTGATCTCGACGGTGACTTCACCGTCGGAGAACCGGCCCACATGGGCCGCGCCCAGGGTGATCCCCAGGTGGCCGGCGATTTCCGCGGCCAGCCCCGGATTGGCGTTGCCGGTGAACACCATGAAGTCGGGGGATGGAGCTGCTTGCATTGGCGTCCAATTCAATTGGGGTCAGAACCCAATTTTCGCTGTTCAGCGTCTGGTGGGACGCCACTCAAAATTGGGCTCTGACCCCAACTGAATTTCGTCGGAACGTATTTGGCAGGGGAGGAAGGACTCGAACCCTCGCATGCTGGAATCAAAATCCAGTGCCTTAACCAACTTGGCGACTCCCCTACACAGGTCGAAGGCCGATTCCCTTTCAGGAGGCCGGCCTTCCACCGAATTCGTCGCTGGCTGCCCATCCAAAAAGAGGATGAACCGCCAAATTACCGCAATGCCGAACCTGCCATCCCGCCGGAGCAGGGAGCAGGGACTTCTCCTGCGGCATCTGCGCAAACACCGCACTGCCCGAGCCGGTCATGCGCGCCTGCAATCCCTGGTCATCCAGCCACCGAAGTGCCTGTGTGACCGCCGGGCAAAGCCTCTGCGCAACCGGCTGCAAGTCGTTGTGGCCGAATCCGAAAGGATAGGAGCCGTCGTGGTTTGCAGCAAAGCCTGAAATTATAGCAGGAGCCGAGTCCCTCTTCAGCGCGCCGTCGCGGAAGATGAGCGAAGTATCCAGTCCCGCGGGCGGTTTCACCACGGCGAACGTGGCGGGCGGCAGCTCGATCGGTTGAATCTGCTCGCCGATCCCCTCGACCCAGGCGTTGCGGCCGCGCAGGAAGAACGGCACGTCCGAGCCTAGCGCCAGCCCGATTTTCTCCAGCTGGGCCAGCGGCAGATTCAAGCCCCACAGGCGATTCAGGGCCAGCAGGCAGGAGGCGGCGTCGGAGGAGCCGCCGCCCATGCCGGCCTGAACCGGGATGCGCTTTTCCAGCCGGACGTGCGCGCCGGCGCTGCCGCCGCCCGCCTGTTGCAGCGCGCGGGCCGCGCGCACGATGAGGTCGTCGTCCGGCAGGCTGATGCCGCTGTCTTCCCGGCTGATCTGTCCGCCGGGCCGCAGTTCGAAATGCAGGGTGTCGCACCAGTCGACCAGCATGAACACGGACTGCAGCAGGTGGTAGCCGTCCGGCCTGCGGCCGGTGATGTGCAGGAACAAGTTGAGCTTGGCCGGAGCCGGCACGTCGTACAGGGCGTTCATGCCCGCTACTTGTCCAGCGCCACCCGCAGGTCAGCCATTGGCGGCGGCGCCACCCGCCGCGCTCGCAGGCGGCCTTCGCCCAGTTGCGACAGGTCGGCCTCCCAGCCGTTGACGGGCGTGTTGCTGCCGGCCAGCCAGTCGAACAGGCTGGTCACCGGGATCGCCGTCCCGGTGGCGCCGGTCAGCAAGGCGTCGATCGAATCGAACTGCCGCACCTGCTCGCCGGAACGCAAGGTCGCCACGCCCGGGGCCCAGCGCAGCGCAGCCAGGGTGCCGCCCAGCGGGCTGTAGAGCATCAACTCGCCGGCGTCGGCGCGGCCGCGCAATTCGAAGCCGGCCGAGAACGATTGCGAGGGGTTGTCCTGCACCTGCAGCGCCATCCGGCCGCGCCAGACGCTCACCGAGATGTCGTCCTGCTGCGGTGCGCGGGGCGGCTGGGCGCAACCAGCGAGCAACAGCATGGCGCCGGCCAGCAGGCCGAGCGCGGCCCGTCGCACGATGGCGCTCATGGCTTGACGCGCAGCCGCTTGAGGGTCTCCTGCAGCGTTTCGTTTTCGCTGTTCATGAGCAGGCCTTCCTTCCAGACCGCCTGGGCGCGGTCGCGCTGGCCGCTGCTCCAGAGCACCTCGCCCAGGTGGGCGGCGATCTCGGGGTCCGGCCGCGCCTTGTAGGCCGTGTCCAGGATGCGTATCGCTTCGGAGCGGTTGCCCATCCTGAATTCGACCCAGCCCAGGCTGTCGCTGATGAACGGGTCGCCGGGCGCGTACTCCAGCGCCTTCTGGATCAGTTGCCTCGCTTCAGGCAACCGCACGTTGCGCTCGGCGAACGAATAGCCGAGCGCGTTGTACGCGTTGTGGTAGTCGGGCTTGGCCGCGATGACCTGGCGCAGCAGCCGCTCCATGTCGGCGATGTTGCCGAGCTTCTCGGCCACCATCGCCTGGTCGTAGATCAGGTCGAGGTCGGTCGGATCGCGTTTGACGGCGTCCGCCAGCAGCTCGTAGGCCGCCTTGTTCTGCTTGTTGTCGCGCAGCAATTGCACCTCGGCCAGCAACTTGTTGCGGGCGTCTCCCGGGCTGCGCTCGGGGATCGCCCGCAGCAGCTTCCGGGCTTCCTCGATCTTTCCCTGGCGCGCGAGTAGCAGCGCGCGGCGGTTCTGGGCGGCGACCAGGTCCTGCGAGTTCTCGATCCGGTCCAGCCAGGCGCTGGCTGCCGCGTAATCCTTACGCTTTTCCGCGATCTGCGACAGCGACAGGTAGGCCTGCGCCATGCCGCGGCTGCGCTCCTCGCCGGCGGGCTGGTTCTGCGCGAGTTCAACGTAGCGCTTGAGCGAAGCCTCGGCAGGCCCGAGCTGGTTGTCCTGCACCTGGAGCGTGCCTTGCACCAGCCAGGCTTCGGCGAAAGTGGGACGCTCGGCGGTGATGACCTTGAGTTGCTGCGTTGCTTCCGCATAGCGCTGGGCGTCGAGCAAGGCGCGGGCATAGCCCATTCGCAATTCGGTGACCGGTTTGCCTTCCATGTAGCGGCGCACGATGGGCTCGGCAAGCGGCTGCTTGGGGTCCATCATTTCGAGCGCGAGCAGGGCAGGCCCCTCGGCCTGGGGATTGATCGCCTGGGCACGACGCGCGGCATCGAGCGCTCCGGTGGTATCGCCGGCGGCCAGTCGCATCCTGCCGATCGCGGTCCAGGCCGACGGACCCAGAGCGGGCACCGTCAGGGAGTTGGCCAGGGCCCTTTCCACCACCGTCGCAGCCAGCTTCTTGTCGCTCACCCGCGCGTACAGGCGGGGGATGGCGGCCAGCATGGCGGGCCGGTCTCCCGGGCTGGTCAGCGCGATGTCGCTCTGGAGGATGTCGGCGCTGTCCGCGACGCGATTGAGCGCCACCAGGATCTGCAACAGGTAGCGGTTCGCCTCGCGCGACTGGGGCTGGGCCTGCTTCCAGGCCTGGGCCGCCAGCAGCGCGGCGTCGCCGTTGCGCGTCTGGAAAGCGATGTCCACCGCCCGCTGATACAGTGCCGCATCGTTGGTTTTGCGGGCGGCGTCCAGGATCAGCGAATAGCCCGCTCCCGGCTCGCCGCCGCCGGCGTCGATCTCGCCAAGCAGGAGCTGGTAGAACAGTTCCGCGTCGAGGGCCGTGGGAGTGGTGTCCGAAGTGTCGGTGGCGCTGTTCGTTGTCTGAGCGTGCGGCGCCTGGGCCAGGGCGAGCAGGAGCAGCCCGAGCGGGGCAAGGCGATGTGTGCGCTTCATCAAACCATAATAATCCAAGCCTCTTTCCCCTATGCCTGAACTGCCAGAAGTCGAAGTGACCCGCCTGGGCTTTGCCGAGCGGATCGCCGGTGGCCGCATCGAAGCCGTGCGCATGGGCAAGCCGCTGCGCTGGCCGTTGGGCCTGGAGCCCGCGTTGCTGGTGGGACGAACCGTTACCGGCGTCAGGCGGCGCGGCAAGTACCTGCTGGTCGATCTCGACCGGGGCTTGCTGCTGCTGCACCTGGGCATGTCCGGCAGCCTCGGCTTCGTGCGCAACCTGCCGCAGGCCGGTGGGCACGACCATTTCGACCTCGTCACCAGCCACGGCTCGCTGCGTCTGAACGATCCGCGGCGCTTCGGCGCGGTGGTCTATGCGGACAGCGAAACGGCGCCGGCGGCGGTCAAGCTGCTCGCAGGGCTGGGCGTCGAGCCGCTGGGCGACGATTTCGTGCTGGAAGCGTTCCATGCCGGCCTGAAGCGCCGCAAGGCACCGGTCAAGCAGGTGCTGCTGGCCGGCGACCTGGTGGTGGGGGTCGGCAACATCTACGCCTCAGAGGCGCTGTTCATGGCGGGCATCCGGCCGACGCTGTCGGCGGCGCGCATCAGCCGCCCGCGCGCAGCCCGCTTGCTGGCTGCCGTGCGCGAGGTGCTGGCCAAGGCCGTGAGCAAGGGCGGGAGCACGCTGCGGGATTTTTCCAACACCGATGGCCAGTCCGGCTACTTCCAGCTCGAAGCCATGGTGTACGACCGCAAGCGCCTGCCATGCAGGGTTTGCGGCACGCCGATCCGGCAGATCCGCCAGGGCCAACGGGCCACGTACTTCTGTCCGCACTGTCAGAAAGCATGAAGACGCCAGTGGGGCTGGATGCTATATTGGTCGCCATACTGGGGGCTTAGTGGGTACTTCCTTCAACGACCAATTCGACCAGCATGGCGCCTGGCGCCGCGAGTTCGCCTTGCGGTTGAAGCTGCTGTCCGAATGGCTCAAGGACCACGAGCTGCTCGATGCCGCAGTGGAGGAGCGCCTGCGTCGGCTCGAAACCCAGATGCGCTCGGACAAGGTCATGGTGGCCTTCGTCGCCGAGTTTTCCCGCGGCAAGTCGGAACTGATCAACGCGATCTTCTTCGCCGGCTACAAGCGCCGCATCATGCCCGCGAGCGCCGGCCGCACCACGATGTGCCCGACCGAACTGGGTTACGACGGCGATGTCCCGCCCTGCCTGAGACTACTTCCCATCGAAACCCGGCTGCAGCCGCAGCCCCTGATGGAATGGCGGATGGTCCCGGAAAAATGGATCCGGGTGGACCTGGACGTCAACGATCCGGCGCAGCTGGCCCAGGCCTTCGAGAAGGTGGCCGAGGTGCGCCACGTCACCATCGACGACGCCAAGGCGCTGGGCTTCTGGCACGACGACACCCCGGAAGACAACCCGATGCTGGGCCAGAACGGCCTGGTCGAAGTGCCGCGCTGGCGCCACGCGCTGATCAACATCGCCCATCCGCTGCTCAAGCAGGGGCTGGTGATCCTGGATACGCCGGGCCTGAACGCGATCGGCGCCGAGCCGGAACTGACGGTCAACCTGATTCCCCAGGCCCATGCCGTGGTGTTCATCCTGGCGGCGGACACCGGCGTCACCAAGTCGGACCTGGCGATCTGGCGCGAGCACCTGATCAGCGAATCGGACGATTCGGATTCACGGCTGGTGGTCCTGAACAAGATCGACACCATGTGGGACTCGCTGAGCACGCCGGCACAGGTGCAGGCCCAGATCGACCGGCAACGCGCCACGTCGGCCGAGATCCTCGGCTTGCGGATGGACCAGGTGATCGCCGTTTCGGCCCAGAAGGGGCTCGTGGCCAAGGTCAACAATGACGCGGCGCTGCTGGAGGCCAGCCAGTTGCCGGTGCTCGAGCGCGCCCTGAGCCAGGGCGTGATGGGCCACCGCCAGAAGATCCTGCAGCACGCTGTCACCGTCGGCATCGGCGAGCTGCGAGTCGAGGCGCTGCGGGCAATCAACATCCGCCGTCGCGACCTGGCCGAGCAGATGATCGAACTGAAAGGCCTGCGCGGCAAGAACACGTCGGTGATCCGGCACATGCGGGCCCGCATCGAGCAGGAGCAGGGCGATTTCGACGTCAGCGGCGCCAAGATCCACGCCGTGCGGTCGGTGCACCTGAAGCTGCTGCGCGACGTGTTCAACCTGCTGGGCAACGCCACGTTGAAGGCGGAGATGGCCGAACTGACCAAGGCGCTGCGCACGCCCGGCATCAAGCTCGGCGTCAAGCGGGCCTACACGCTGACTTTCGATCGCCTGCGCGCAGGGCTGCAGCGGGCGCAGTCCACCAGCGGCGACATCCAGTCGATGCTCACCGGCACCTTCCGCCAGCTCAATACCGAATACGGCTTCTCGCTGCAGGCGCCCAAGGAGCCGGACCTGGCGCGCTACGCCCGCGACCTGGAGCTGGTGGAGCGCAGCCACAACCAGTATCTGGGCGTAGCGAACGCGCTGCGGCTGGCGCAACCCGAATTTGCCGACCGGCTGGTGCGCGCCCTCGGCACGCGGCTGCGGATGGTGTACGAGTCGGCGCTGGCCGAGGTGGAGCTCTGGAACAAATCCGCCGCCGCTCAGCTCGACGCTCAACTTCGCGAGCGGCGCCGCAACTTCGGCCGCCGGCTCGAAGCCATCGAGCGGATCCAGCAGGCCGCCAGCGGCCTGGATGACCGCATCGCCGAGATCACTTCGCAGGAAGTGGCGCTCGACGAGCTGGATGCGAAGCTGGCGGAACTCACCAGCCACCTCATCCTGGCGCCGGCCGCCAACGCCCCGGCGGTCGAGCCCCTGCGCCAGACCGCATGACGTCGGTCGCTGCGGGCTTTGCCGGCCGCGTGGTCCGGTGGCAGCAGACCCATGGCCGCAGCGGCCTGCCCTGGCAGGGCAGCCGGGACCCGTACCGGGTCTGGCTGTCGGAGATCATGCTGCAGCAGACCCAGGTCTCGGTCGTGCTCGATTACTTCGCACGCTTCCTGGCGCGCTTTCCCGATGTCGCGGCGCTGGCGGCGGCCAGCCAGGACGAGGTGATGTCGTTGTGGAGCGGGATGGGTTATTACAGCCGGGCGCGCAACCTGCACCGCTGTGCGCAGGAAGTGGTGGCCAGCCACGGTGGCCGGTTCCCGGCGACGGCCGCCGAACTGGCGACCTTGCCGGGCATCGGCCGTTCCACCGCCGCCGCCATCGCATCCTTTTGCTTCGGTGAGCGGGTCGCGATCCTCGACGGCAACGTCAAGCGGGTGCTCACGCGGGTGCTGGGCTTCGAGCACGACCTGGCTGTGGCCGCGAACGAGCGTGATCTCTGGGCCAGGGCCCAGGACTTGTTGCCGGCCGCCGGTTGCGCCGAGGACATGCCGCGCTACACGCAAGGAGTGATGGACCTCGGCGCCACCTTGTGCCTGCCGCGCAACCCGCAATGCCTGCTGTGTCCGGTGAGCGAGCTGTGCACCGCGCGCGGGCAGGACAGGGCGCAGGACTATCCGGTCAAGAGCCGCAAGCTCAAGCGCAGCGCCCAGTCGTTGTGGCTGCTGCACGCGCGCTCGCCCGACGGTTCGGTGTGGCTGGAGAAGCGGCCGGCCACCGGCATCTGGGCTGGTTTGTACTGCCTGCCGGTATTCGAGAGCCGCGATGAGCTCGCCGCCACGGTGCCGGCAGGGCTGCGCGGCGGCCTGACGGACGACCCGGCATTCCTGCACGTGCTCACCCACAAGGACCTTTACCTGCACCCGGTCGGCGCGCAGCTCGAAAGCTCCGCGCTGAAAAAGGATGAAGGCGCCTGGTTCGACGCCGTCCAGTGGCCTGCGCTCGGACTGCCCGCGCCGATCCGCAAGCTTCTGCTGGCCTGAATCACTCAGCCTGCTGACGGGCCTCGGCGCCTGCGCTCCTGCACCTCGTCGCCGGCGGGCAGCGGGCTCTAGCCCACGTCCAGCTCGCGGTGTCGCTTGAGCGTGATCCAGTGCTCGCCAAAGAATGCCGCGAGCTTTTCGACCAGATACACCGAACGGTGCTGGCCCCCGGTGCAGCCGATCGCCACCGTGACGTAGCTGCGATGGTCCCGCGCCAGCGGCCCCAGCCAGTGGGACAGGAACTGCTGGATCTGCGTGTACATCACCTCGACATCCGGTTGTTGCTCCAGGAAGGCGACCACCTCCTCGTCGCGGCCGGTGAGGTCGCGCAGGGCGGCTTCGTAATGCGGGTTGGGCAGCATCCGCACATCGAACACGTAATCGGCGTCCACCGGGATGCCGCGCTTGAAGGCGAACGACTCGAACACCAGCGTCAACTGGCTCACCGGCGCCGACAGCAACGACTTGACGTGGGCCTGCAGCTGGGACGGGCGGATCACGCTGGTGTCGATCACATGGGCCTGTTCGCGCAGGTCGGAGAGCAGTTCCCGCTCCAGTTCGATTGCCTCCACCAGCGCGTGCTGCCGATCGCTGCCGAGGTCCTCGCCATCGCTGGTGGCGCGGCTGCTCGACAAAGGATGGCGGCGCCGGGTCTCGGAGAACCGGCGCACCAGCGTGTCGGTGGTCGCATCCAGGAACAGCGGCCTCACGATCACGCCCTGGGTGCGCAACTCCTTGAGCTGCGCCGGCACCAGCGGCAGCGAGGTTGCGCTGCGAACGTCCATCGCGATCGCGACCCGCTGCGCATTGTTCTGCAACTCCAGCGCCACGAACGACAGCAGCAACTCGGGCGGCAGGTTGTCGACGCAGTAGTAACCGGCGTCTTCGAGCGCGCGCAGGGCCACGGACTTGCCCGAGCCCGACATGCCGGTGATCAGGACCGCTTCCAGTGTCATGGCCGTGTGTTCGTGCTGCCCTCGCCCAGCATTTCCTTGGCATGGGCCAGGGTGGTGCCGGACAGCCGTTCGCCGCCGAGCATGCGGGCGACTTCGGCGACGCGTTGTTCCCCCTGGACGGCGGCCACCGAGCTGATGACCGTGGCGCCCCGGTTCTGCTTGGCGACGACCAGGTGATGGTCGGCGCAGGCCGCGACCTGCGGCAGGTGAGTGACGGCCAGCACCTGGCGGTCGCGCCCGAGCTGCTTCATCAGCCGGCCCACTGTCTCTGCCACTGCGCCGCCGACGCCGGCATCGACCTCGTCGAAGATCAGCGTCTGCGCCGTTCCCAGCTGGCTGGTGGTGACGGCGATCGCCAACGCGATGCGAGACAGCTCACCGCCCGAAGCCACCTTGCCCACCGGCCGCGGCGTCGATCCCGCATGGCCGGCGACCAGGAACGCCACTTCTTCCAGGCCGCTGGCGGTGGCCTGTTGCGCCTTCTCTAGCGCGACCTCGAAGCGGCCGCCCTGCATGCCAAGGCCCTGCATCGCCAGCGTGATCGCCTTGGCCAGTTGCGGCGCTGCCTTGGTTCTGGCTTTCGACAAGCTGCGCGCCTCCGCCATGTAGCCATCACCGGCCTTCTTTTCCGCGCCTTCGAGCGCGGCCAGGTCGGCGGCCGCATCGAGCCGCGCCATTTCTTCCTTCCAGGTCGCCAGCAGGCCCGGCAGTGCGGCCGGCGAGCGCTTGTAGCGCCGCGACAGCGACATCCACAGCGCCATCCGGTCGTCGAGTTCCGCCAGCCGGGCCGGGTCGAGGTCGGTCTTGCGCAGGTAGGCGCCCAGCGAGTGCGCCGCATCTTCCGCCTGCGCCAGGCTGGAAGCCAGCACCGCGGCAAGCGCGCCGAATTCCGGTTCGACATGCTCCTGCTCCTGCAGCGCCGACAGCGCCTGCGACAGCCGGGAGGTGGCGCCGCCTTCCTCGCCTTCGAGTGCTTCGAGCGAGAGCTGGGCCGCCTGCAGCAGGCTCTGCGCGTTGGAGAGCCGGGTGTGGTCGGTGTTGAGTTCGTCCCACTCGTTGTCGCCGGGGGCCAGTTTCTCGACCTCGCCGATCTGCCAGGCCAGCCGCTCGCGCTCGCGTTGCAGCGAGTCCTGCGCCGAACGGGCCTCCAGCAGCGTCTTCTGCGCCGCACGCCAGGCCTGCCACAGTTGCAGCAGGCGCTGGGTGCTGATCCCCGCATAGGCGTCGAGCAGGGCGCGCACGGCGTCGGGCCGGGTCAGGCTTTGCCAGGCGTGCTGGCCATGGATGTCCACCAGCTGGTCGCCGAGTTCGCGCAGCTGGGTGGCGGTGGCCGGGCCGCCGTTGATCCAGGCGCGGCTTTTTCCCTGGCTGTCGATGCTGCGTCGCAGCAGCAACGCGTCCTGCGATTCGAACCCGGCTTGTTCCAGCCAGGGGACCAGTGATGCAGGCAGTTCGAATTCGGCGCTGATGTCGGCCCGGGCCGCGCCTTCGCGCACCACGCCGGCGTCCGCCCGCGCGCCGAGCGCCAGTTGCAGGGCGTCGATCAGG
The DNA here is from genome assembly GCA_038244915.1 of Burkholderiales bacterium. Classification (GTDB taxonomy): domain Bacteria; phylum Pseudomonadota; class Gammaproteobacteria; order Burkholderiales; family Burkholderiaceae_C; genus Ramlibacter. Next base: position 59,122 of record JBBRSZ010000023.1, read on the forward strand.
ATCGATTTACCGGCGCCGGTCTCGCCGGTCAGCACGCTGAAGCCGCATGAGAGATCCAGCTCGAGTTCGCGCACGATGACGAAGTCGCGCAGGGCGATGCGTTTGAGGCTCATGGGTCAGACGCCTTCGTTCCAGTGCAGCTTGTCGCGCAGCGTGTCGAAATAGCTCCAGCCCCTGGGATGCAGGAACGTGACCCGATGCTGGGAGCGCCGCACGATGATCCGGTCGCCATGCAGCAGGGACGCCAGCGATTGCATGTCGAAATTGGCGCTGGCATCGCGGCCGGAGACCATCTCGATCGCGATTTCCGCCGCGTCGGCCAGCACGATCGGTCGGTTGGACAAGGTATGGGGCGCGATCGGCACCAGCACGAAGCCGTGAATCGAAGGGTGCAGCAGCGGGCCGCCGGCCGACAGCGAATAAGCGGTCGAGCCGGTGGGCGAGGCGACGATCAGGCCGTCGGCGCGTTGGTTGGAGACGAAGTGGCCGTCGACCTCGATGCGCAGCTCCACCATTCCCGAGGTCGCGCCGCGATTGACGACCACGTCGTTCATCGCCAGCGCGTCGAACACGCAGCCGCCATCGCGTATCACCTGGGCCTGGATCAGGCTGCGCTGGTCTTCCTCGAATTCTCCGCGTAGCATGGGGGTCAGCGTGGCGCGGTAACTGTCAAGGGGAATGTCGGTGATGAAACCCAGTCGCCCCTGGTTGATTCCGATCAGGGGAACACCGAATTTCGCCAGCTGCCTGGCGATGCCGAGCATGGTGCCGTCGCCGCCAACCACCAGCCCGAGGTCACACTGCTCGCCGATGCCCTGCACGTCCAGGGTGGGATATCCGGTGATTCCGTTGTTGGCCGCGGTGGCCTGCTCCATCACCACGCTGCAGCCGCTGTCAGCCAGAAAATGGCCGATATCCTCCAGCGCGGCGCGTGCTGCGCTGGCCAGAGTTCCCGAGACCGCAGTTGGGTACTTGCCGATCAGCGCGACCTGGCGGAATTGGGATTTCATTGGCAAATTACATCATTAAAATCCCGGAAACCCCTCAAATCATGCTCGATGACCGTGCCAAGCTGTTGTTGAAAGCGCTGGTCGAGCGATACATCGCCGACGGCACGCCGGTGGGCTCGCGAACCTTGTCGCGCGCGTCCGGGCTGGACCTCTCACCGGCGACCATCCGCAACGTGATGTCCGACCTGGAGGAGATGGGGCTGATCGCCAGCCCGCACACTTCCGCCGGCCGGATCCCGACGGCGCGCGGCTACCGCCTGTTCGTCGACACCATGCTCACCGCCGAGCGCGAGGAACTGGAAACGCCCAGCCTGGCCGCCGACCAGCCGCAGAAGGTGATCAACAACGCCGCGCAGCTGCTGTCCAACCTGTCGCAGTTCGTCGGCGTGGTGATGGCGCCGCGCCGCACCTCGGTGTTCCGCCACATCGAGTTCCTGCGGCTGTCGGAAAAGCGCTTCCTGGTGATCATCGTGTCGCCCGAAGGCGACGTGCAGAACCGCGTCGTCTTCACACCGGCCGATTACACCCAGGGCCAGCTGATCGAGGCGTCGAATTACCTCAATGCGAATTACGCGGGAATGGAAATCGAGCAGGTGCGCGAGCGCCTGAAGACCGAGGTGGAGAGTCTGCGCGGCGAGATCGGCCAGTTGATGCAGACGGCCGTGCAGGCCAGCTCCGAGGCGCTCAGCCAGCAGGAGGAAGTGGTGATCTCCGGCGAGCGCAACCTGCTGTCGGTCAGCGATTTCTCAAGCGACATGAGCCACCTGCGGCGGGCCTTCGACCTGTTCGAGCAGAAGACCCAGCTGATGCGGCTGCTGGAAGTCTCCAGCCAGGCTGCCGGCGTTCGGATCTACATCGGCGGCGAAAGCCAGGTCGTGCCGTTCGAGGAGCTGTCCATCGTCAGCTCGCCGTACAAGGTCGACGGCCAGGTGGTCGGCACGCTGGGCGTGATCGGGCCGACCCGGATGCCCTATGACCGCATGATCCAGATCGTGGACATCACCGCGCGGCTGGTGAGCAACGCCCTGAGCCACCAGAAGTAGCGCTCATACAATCCCCGGTGGCGGGACGTTAGCTCAGTTGGTTAGAGCAGAGGACTCATAATCCTTTGGTCGTTGGTTCAAGTCCAACACGTCCTACCAGGCAACTGCCGGCGGGTGCGCGGCCGGCCCGTCCCGAAAGCGCCGAATGAAGTCACCCTGATCGGGCCCGGCCTGCGCTCGCGCCCGGGGCTACAAGATCAATCCTGCGCCTGATCGCCGGCGCATTCCTGTCCGAGGTGGAGCGCCGTTCCAACACCGACGACGTCAGCGCGGGTCTTGCCTACGGTTTCTGATGTGACCCACGCGCTTTCGTGTTTCTGCAGCAACGGCGTCTCTGGCGTTTGGGCCCGATCGTGGCTGTCCATGCTCAACGCATTGGGATTCTCGACCTCGCAGTCGATTTTGTGCACCCGGCTGCAGAAACAGTGAATTTGTCCCCGCTTTGGAAGTAAGAAGCTTTACTTTGACGGTTTCGGCCCCACTGTCGGTTTGATGGCCGATGATTCCTGGCCATCTCATCGGTGCTGGCCACCAGTGCCTTGACGGACGAGCGGCGTCGTTCACTTCCCCGACGCCGCAGACAAGGACGCCCATGACTTCCCCGCTATCAGCCGCTGCCGCTCCGTCGGCCGGGGCGCACGGACGCACCGGCATGCAGCAGCTGCGTGGCATGTCGTGACCGAAACCGCTGGGCGCAGCAAGTCCGAGCACATTGCGGCGCTGGTCGCGACCCTGTTCGAGGCCGACCGGCAACTTGATGCGCTGATGGACGGGCAGGTCGACTCGGTTTCCGACGCCCATGGCGGCACCATGCTGCTGCGGCGCGCCCAGCGGCAGCTGCTCGAAGGCGATGGAGCCATGCAGTCGGCGATCGCCGATGCCATCCCCGCCAGCATTGCCGTGCTCGATGCGCGCGGCAAGGTCATTTGGGTGAACGCCGACTGGAAGCAGTTCGCGGTCGAGAACGACATGCAGGCGCAGGGGCAGGGCCCCGGGGCCAGCTACCTCGAGATATGCGACCGGGCCCGGGGCGATGATTCCGCGGAGGCGGGCGCCGCTGCCGCCGGCATCCGCCAGGTTCTCGGTGGCGAAGCAAGTTCCTTTTCGCTGGACTATCCCTGCCATTCGCCGACCCAACGACGCTGGTTTCGCATGCGGGTGGCCGCGCTGGCCCAGGGAGATGTCCGCGGTGCGGTGGTCATGCACCTTGACATCACCGAGCGCATCGAGGCGGCGCAAACCCTGACGACACTGTCCCTGCACACCGAGCGTCGTGAGCGCATGCTCAACACCATGCTCGCGTCGATCAGCGATTTCACCTACCTGTTCGACCGCCAGGGGCGCCTCCTCTACGCCAACCAGCCGTTGCTGGACTTATGGGGTGTGACGCTCGACCAGGTCGTGGGCACCACCTTTTTCCAGCTTGGCTATCCCCGCGAACTTGCTGAGCGGCTGCACCAGCAAGTGCAGGAAGTCATCACCTCGAAAGCCAGGATCACCGACGAGACTCCATATGTCAGCCCTTCAGGCCAGCGCGGCCACTACGAGTACATCCTTTCGCCGGCGATCGGTGCGGATGGCAGCGTCGATTTCGTGGTCGGATCCAGCCGGGACGTCACACAGCGCAAGCAGAACGAGACAGCCTTGCGCGCCAGCGTGGCGGAATTCCGCACGCTGGCCGAATCCATGCCGCAGATCGTCTGGGTGACGCGCAGCGACGGCTGGAACATCTATTTCAACCAGCACTGGGTGGACTACACCGGCCTCAGCCTGGAGCAGAGCCGGGGCCACGGCTGGAACGAGCCGTTTCACCCGGACGACCGGCAGGCGGCGTGGGATGCCTGGCAACACGCGACGGCCACCCAAGGCCAGTATTCGATCGAGTCACGCCTGCGCCGCGCCGACGGCGCCTACCGCTGGTGGCTGATCCGCGGCGTGCCGCTGCGGGACGACACCGGCGCGGTCCTCAAATGGATCGGCACCTGCACCGATATTCACGACATGAAGCTGGCGCAGCTTGAAGTCTTGCAGGCCAACCGCGACCTGCAGCGCCAGCAAGCAGAGCTGCGCAAGGTGACCGATCAGCTGGAGGCGAGCCACGCGCAATTGGTCACCGCGCAAAGCGTGGCCAAGATGGGCAACTGGGCGACCGACCTCGTCAGCGGCAAGGGGGAGTGGTCGTTGGGGACCCATAGCGTCTTCGGAACCGACGCCAAGCTGTTCGAGCCGACCTACGAGGGGTTCCTCAACCTCGTGCACCCCGATGACCGCGCTGCCGTTGACCAGGCCTTCTTGCGCCCGGCCGGCCTGCAGAGCGCCCAGACGTTCGAGTTCCGGATCGTCCTGCCGACGGGTGCGGTGAAAGTGGTGGAAGAACGCTGGCAGGTGTTTCGCGACCCGCGGGGCGTTCCGGTTCGCGCCTTCGGCACCAGCCAGGACGTCACCGAACGGCGGCGCATCAAGGATGAACTGCGCGAGCTCAACGCCGACCTGGAATTGCGGGTGGCGGCGCGCACTGCTGAACTGACCCTGGCGCGCGAAGAAGCCGAGCACGCCAACCAGGCCAAGTCCGACTTCCTGGCCGCCATCAGCCACGAGTTGCGCACGCCGATGAGCGGACTGCTGGGGCTGCTGGAGCTGCTGGGGCTGGACAAGCTGAAGAAAGAGCAGCATGAGACCCTGGCCGTCGCGCGCGAATCGGGCAATGCGCTGCTGCACATCATCGACGACATCCTGGACTTCTCCAAGATCGAGGCCGACCGGCTGGAGCTCGATCCGCAGGCCGCCTCGGTGGCCGAGGTCGTCGAGCGCACCTGCCTGCTGCACAGCCAGATCGCCTCCAGCAGAGACCTGACGCTGGCCTTCGAGGTGGACCCGCGGATCAGCCCGCTGTTGTCCTTCGACGCGCTGCGGCTCGGGCAGATCCTGAACAACTTCGTGAACAACGCCGTCAAGTTCACCGAGCGCGGCCGCGTGGACGTGCGGGTGGACCTGGCCGGGCGCGCGCCCGGCAGCGAGGAGCTGCGCTTCACGGTGCGCGACACCGGCATCGGAATCACTCCCGATCAGCTGGGCCGGCTGTTCCAGCCGTTCGTGCAGGCCGGGCGGGGCACCAGCACGCGCTTCGGCGGCACGGGCCTGGGGCTGGTCATCTCCAGGCGACTGGCCCACCTGATGGGCGGCGCAGTGGACATCCAGAGCGAGCCGGGCCGGGGGACCACGCTCACCCTGACGGTGGCGTTTCCCGTTTGCGCTGAAGAACCGGTGACCGGCGACACCGATCGGCAGGTGCTCGGTGCGCTGCTGGCGGGCCGGCGCTCCGCTCCTGCCCTGCAGCAGGCCGAGCGGGATGGCACGCTGCTGCTGGTGGTGGACGATCACCCGACCAACCGGTTGCTGTTGCTGCGCCAGGTGGCCTCGCTGGGCTATGCGGCCGAGACTGCCGACGACGGCGAGCAGGCGCTCGTCGCGTGGAAGAGCGGGCGCTTCGCGGCGATCATCACCGACTGCAACATGCCCAGGATGAACGGCTACGAGCTGACAGCGGCCATCCGCAGCGCCGAGGAGCAAACGGACGCCCGGCGCATCCCCATCATCGGTTGCACGGCCAATGCGATGCGCGAGGCCGCCGAACAGTGCCTGAGCGCGGGGATGGACGACTGGTTGATCAAGCCGGCGGGGCTGGTGGAGATGAGCCAGAAGCTGGACTTGTGGGTGCCGCTGGCGCGCTTCGAGCGCATGGCGACGGTTCCGGCGCCGCTGCTGCTGAAGAAGCAGAACGGGCACGCGCCCGCGCCGGTCGAGCCGGGCCTGATCGATCTCGCCTTGCTGGGCGAGATCTCCGGCGGAAATCCGCAGATCCAGCAGGAGATCCTGGCGGATTTCCACCGCATGAACGAGCAGGACGCGGTGTCGCTGCGCCAGGCGGTGGTCGAGAACGACTTCAAGCGGGTGATGCAGCTTGCCCACCGCATCAAGGGCGCGAACCTGATGCTGGGAGCCGCGCGGCTGGCTGCGGCGTGCGAGCGGCTGGAGTCGGCCGGCGCCGCCGGCCAGAGCGGTGCGCTGCAGGCGGCGATGACCCTGTTTGAAGCCGAACTGCTGCGCCTGGAACAGTCCTTTGGCAAGCGATCGGCGGCTCCATGACTGCGCTGCAGGACGCAAGCCTCATTCGTGTCATCGTTGCCGACGACCATCAAATGGTGCGTTCCGGCATCACGGCGCTGCTGTCGGCGATCGCCGGCGTCGAAGTGATCGCGCAGGCCGCGGACGGCCAGCAACTCATCGACTTCGTCGGGCAGCTGCAGCCGGACGTCGTGATGACCGACATCGAGATGCCGGGCATCGACGGCATCGCCGCCATTGCGCACATTCACAGCCGTTATCCCGAGGTGCGGCTGCTGGTGCTGTCGATGCACACTGAGCTGGAATACGTCAAGCGAGCGGTGGCCTGCGGCGCTTGCGGCTACCTGATGAAGAACGCCCGCTCGTCCGAGCTGGAGCTGGCCCTGCGCAGCGTGATGCAGAACGGCAGCTACTTCACCACCGACATCACTCGGCGGCTGCTGGAGCCCGCCGATCGCACGATCCACGACGTGCTGACGCAGCGGCAGATCGAGATCCTCAAGCTGATCGCCGAGGGCAACTCGGCCAAGGAGATCGGCTTCAAGCTGGGCCTGTCGCCCAAGACCGTGGACGTGCACCGCCTGCGTATCATGGAGCGCCTGGGCCTGCACGACATCGCCAGCCTCACGCTGTACTCCCTGCGCAACGGGCTGATCAAGGCCTGAGTCGTCAATCAATGAACCAACCCCTGCCACCAGCCAGACCCACGCACCGCGTCCTGGTGATCGATGACACCCCGATCGTCCTGATTGCCCTGCGAAACATGCTCGAAATGGACGGTCACCATGTCGACACAGCCGCGAACGGTCGCGCCGGTGTCGAGGCGTTCGACCGCGCCTTGCAGCAGCAGCCCTACGACATCGTCTTCACGGACTTCTCCATGCCGGAGATGGACGGCGGCGAAGTGGCGCGCGCGATCAAAGCCGCCAGGCCGCAGACGTTTGTGGTGCTGCTGACCGGCTGGGGCGCCGCCGTCGACCCCACGCAGGAATGGCGCTCCTGCGTCGACCAGGTCCTGGGCAAGCCGCCGCGGCTGGCCCAGTTGCGGGAGGTGATGGAGGCTGCCGCCGGCCCGGCAGAGTCGCTGACGTGAAGCGCGTTCTCGTCGTCGATGGCGATGCTCCTTCCCTGGCGGCGATAACCCGGATGCTGGCCGACGCCGGCTACCAGGTGACGCAAGCGCTGGACGGCGCGCACGCCATTCGTGAGGCAAGCGGGCAGCGTCCCGACCTGGTACTGCTTTCGGTGGACTTGCCCGACATGACAGTGCTTGAAGTGTTGCGCCAACTCAAGGCGGTTGCAGAGCTGGCAGAGCTGCCGGTCGTGCTGCTGGGCCCGGCTGCAGGCGCGCCGGAGCAGCGGCTGCCAGCCGACACCGGGGGCGACGATTTCATCGACCGCCCGTTCTCGGTCCAGACCTTGCTGGCGCGGGTGCGGATGCAGTTGCGGCACAGGGAAGGCGGCCCGCAGGAGCAGAACGCGGCGATGCTGCGGATCGCGAGCAAGGTCGCGCGCCTGGGTGGCTGGACGCTGGAACTGCCACAGCGCACGCTGAGCTGGTCGGACGAGAACTGCGCCATCCACGAAGTGCCGGCGGGCTACCTGCCGACGTTCGAAGAGGGCATTGGCCTGTTTGCGCCGGAGCATCGGGCCGAGGTGTTGCGTCGTGTGCAGGCCTGCGAGCGCGACGGCACGCCCTACGACATCGAGCTGCCCAAGCACACCGCCAAGGGACGCCAGATCTGGGTGCGCTCGATCGGCGAGGCAGTGCGCGACGCCCAGGGCCGGATCATCCGGCTGCAGGGCGCCTTCCAGGACATCACGGACCGCAAGCGCGCCGAAGAGGCCCTGCGCGCCAACGAAGCGCGCTTCCGGACCGTGGTCCAGAGTTCCTGGGATGTGTTCCAGCTGGTCGATCCGGGCGGCCGCATCGCCTACGAAAGTCCGTCGGTCACGCGGGTGCTGGGCTACGTCCCGCAGGAGCTGGTCGGGCGCAATGTGCTCGAGTTCGTGCATCCGGACGACGTGGCGCTCGTGCGGGACACCGCTTCAGTTTCGCAACAGCCGGGTGGCGGCGGGGTTCGCACTCTGGTCCTGCGGGTGCGCCACAAGGACGGGACGTGGCGCTGGGTGGAGTCCTATGAAGTCGATCTGACGGACAACCCGGATGTCGGTGCCGTGGCCGTCAACTACCGCGATATCACCGAGCGCAGGGCGGCCGAGGAAGCCCTGCGGGAGAGCGAGGAACGGTTCCGCCTGCTGGCTCTGTCCTCCAACGACGCGATCCTGGACTGGGACATCAGTGGGGACACGGTCTGGTGGAACGAAGGATTCGAGCTCCTGACCGGGGACCCGCGCGGCGTTGTCAGCCGTGGCTCGGAGGTGTGGAGCAGCCGCCTGCATCCGCAGGATCGGGACCGGATTGTCGCCGGCATCGGCCAGGCGGTTCGCGGCAGCCGCGATCAGTGGGCGGACAGCTACCGCTTCCAGCGCAGGGACGGCAGTTACGCCGACATTTCCGGGCGCGCCTACCTGATCCGCGACGCCGCCGGCGTGGCCGTCCGGATGATCGGGAGCATGACCGACGTCACAGGCCGGCTGGCACTCGAGGAGCAGTTGCGGCAATCGCAGAAGCTGGAGTTAATTGGGCAGCTGACCGGCGGGGTCGCGCACGACTTCAACAACTTGTTGACGGTGATCCTTGGCAATGCCGAAATTCTGAGCGAGCAACTGGCCGGCAACGCCCGGCTGGCGCCGCTGGCCGACATGGCGGTGGAGGCAGCGCAGCGCGGTGCCGAGCTGACCCAGCGGCTGCTGGCCTTTGCCCGACGACAGGCGCTGGAGCCCAAGGCGCTCGACGTCAACCAGCTGGTCGCAGGCATGGATGCCTTGTTGCGCCGTACGCTGGGCGAGCACATCGAGATCGGTTTCGCGCCGGGCGCCGGGCTGTGGCCGGCTCTCGTCGATCCGGTGCAACTGGAGAGCGCGCTGCTCAATCTGTGCCTGAACGCACGCGACGCGATGGCCGGGGGTGGGCAGTTGACCATCAAGACGGCCAACTCGCACGTGAGCGAAGACCAGGCGCCGCGGCGCGGCGACGCGCTGCCCGGCCACTACGTGATGCTGTCGGTCTCCGACACCGGCACGGGGATCGCCCCGGAACACCTGTCGCACGTGTTCGAGCCGTTCTTCACCACCAAGGAAACCGGCAAGGGTACCGGCCTGGGGCTGGCGATGATCTATGGCTTCGTCAAGCAGTCCGGCGGGCACGTGAACGTGGACTCCGAGCCGGGGCATGGCACGACGGTGCGGCTATGCCTGCCCCGGGCGCTGCAGGCTGCCGCGCCGGCCCGGCCCGCCGTCCGCGATAGCCAGGCCGTCGGCGGCAGCGAGAGCGTGCTGCTGGTGGAGGACGACGAACTGGTGCGCCGCTATGCGTACGACCAGCTGGTGGCGCTGGGCTACCAGGTCCGCCAGGCCCACGACGGCGCGCAGGCGCTGGAGGTGCTTGGCAGCGACATCGTGATCGACCTGCTGTTCACCGACGTGGTGATGCCCGGCATGAGCGGGCGGCAACTGGCAGACCGGGCGCGCGCGCTGCGGCCGGCGCTGAAGGTGCTGTACGCATCGGGCTATGCCGAGAACGAGATCGTCCACCATGGGCGGCTTGACCCCGGCACGCAGCTGCTCGCCAAGCCCTATCGGCGCGACGAACTGGCACGCCGGATCCGCGAGATTCTGGACCAGCCCGCCTGAGCGGCCCTGCGCGCGTGGTCGCGTGCGGATAGGTCCTTTGCTGCGCACGTTCGGGCAATTTGCCTAACGTCATCTCAATCTCGAATGTTCCAATTTGTTCAGTTTGAAACGAAAGGTAACTGACACATATGCCCTGCTCGAACCTCCGATTCCTGGTCGTTGAGGATCACCAGTTCCAGCGCAGCAGCCTGGTGCGGCTGCTGGACGCCCTCGGCGCGGAAGCTGTTTACAGCGCCGAGGACGGCAACACGGCGCTCCAGGTGATCCACGACCCCGACCGCCGGGTCGATGTCGTGATCAGCGACCTGGCCATGCCGGGCATGGACGGGATGGAATTCATCCGGCACCTGAGCGAAACCGGTGAGCGCGTGTCGCTCATTCTCGCCAGCGCGCTCCAGCCCGAACTGCTGGGCTCTATTGCCAGCATGGCGCTCGCCTACAAGGTGCCGCTGCTCGGTGTCGTCGGCAAGCCTGTCACCGCAGGCAAGTTGTCCCCGCTGCTGGATCTGCATCGCTCGAACGTCCCGCCGGGACGGTGCGACGCCCAGTTTCCGCTGGACGAAGTCGCGCAAGCCTGGAGCAACGATGAATTCGAACCCTGGTTCGAACCGAAGGTGGACCTCGCGACAGGTGTTGTCCGCGGAATGAGCGCGGTCGCCCGTTGGCGCCACCCGCAGCAAGGCTGGCTGGAGCCGGCGTCCTTCATGGCGTCGATCGAAGCGCGCGGGCTGAATGACGACTTCGTCTGGCTGATGCTGCGCAAGAGCGCGGCGCATTGCCGTCGGTGGATCGACCTCGGTCATGATCTGGTCGTCTCGGTCAATCTCTCGTTTCACTCGCTGACCGACCCCAACCTGGCAGCGCGGGTCCTGCAGATTGCGCAGAAGGAGGGTATCGATCCCCGCTGCATGGTGCTGGGGGTGAGTGAGTCGACGCTCAATACGGATCTGCCCAGGGCGCTGGAGAACCTGGCGCGGCTGCGGGTTCTCGGCTTCGGTCTGCGGGTGGACGACTTCGGCGCCGGTCCGATGGCAGTCGAACAGCTTCCACGGGTGGCGTTCACCGAACTGAAGATCAACAGCGCGTTCGTCAGGGGTGCGGATTGCGACGAGTCGGTGCGCGTGGGGCTGGCAGTCGGGCTCGCGGTTGCGAGCGACCTGAAGCTCACAACGATCGCTGCGGGGATCGGGTCCAAGGAGGAGTGGAACCTGCTGTACGAATGGGGTTGCGTGCTGGGGGAAGGCCCTTTCATCTCGGCGCCGCTGGACGGCGAGGAGGTCGGCGCGTGGCTGGCGCGCTGGCAAGTCCAGCGCGGTGCAGCGCCGCGAAAAGCGGGCCACGCAAGCGTGCGGGAGGTGGTTCTCCAATGAGAGCCGTGGGACCCGGAGGGATGATGCTGAAGAACTGCTATAATTTAAGGCTTACGCGGCTGTAGCTCAGTTGGATAGAGTACTTGGCTACGAACCAAGGGGTCGTGGGTTCGAATCCTGCCAGCCGCACCATCACCGAAAAGGGCCAGCGCCACCAGCGCTGGCCCTTTTTTCTTGCCCCGCCGATCACGCAATCGGCCCGGGCGCTTGAGCCCGATCTCCTATGAAAGCGGTAGGCATGGTCCTACCGCTGAATGCGGGCAAGGCTGTCGAACCGGACTCGTTACCAAATTTAAATTGGCAACCAGTTTGAAACACACACCCTGAAACACCGATGGCCCACGACACCCCTGCCGAGTTCTTCGCACATCGCGAAAGCCAGCGCGCTGGCGGGCTGCGGGCCGCGTTCCGGAATGTGTCGAAAGGTCAGCTCGCGGACGCGGCCAGCCCTATGGCACGCGTCTCCGTAACGTTTTACCGGCCCTAGCAGCCAATGGAGGAACTCGTGCGCAAACCCGTCATCGCTATCGTCAGCGGCACCCGGCCCGAGATCATCAAGCTTGCGCCCGTGTACCACGAGTTCGCCGCGCAGGGCTGGGCCGACGTCAGGTGGATCCATACCGGCCAGCATTCCGACATGGCGGACCAGATCCTGGGCTGCTTCGACGTCGTGCCCGACATCCGGCTCAAGCGCGAAGGCTCCTCGCTGCAGCAGTTCAGCGCCGATTGCCGCTCGCAACTCGACGCCGTGATGGCGGCGCAGCGCTTCGACATGTGCATCGTCCAGGGCGACACCGAGA
>JBBRSZ010000024.1:0-69061 GCA_038244915.1 Burkholderiales bacterium
TCAACAAGAGCAGGATGGTGCGCGTGGCCGAATACAGCCGCGACGTGCTGCGCCAGTTGCGCGCGGACACCGGCATTCGCTACGACGAGCGGATGCAGGGCACCTTGCAGCTGTTTCGAACCCAGCATCAACTCGATGGGACCGGCGCCGACATCGAGGTGCTCAAGCGCTTCGGCGTCTCATGGGAATTGCTGGACCCGCAAGGCTGCATCCGCCAGGAGCCGGCGCTGGCGCGGGTGCGGGACAAGTTCGTCGGTGGGCTGTGGCTGCCGGGCGATGAGACTGGCGACTGCTTCATGTTCACCGGAGAGATGGCCGGGTTGGCGCGCGCGGCCGGAGTGGACTTCCGGTTTGGCACCAGCATCCGGCGCCTGCGCGCGCAGGCTGGCCGCATCGAAGCGGTGGACACGGACCAGGGCGCGTTGACGGCCGACGCCTACCTGCTGGCGCTGGGCAGCTATTCGCCGTTGCTGCTGCGCCCGCTCGGCCTGCGGCTGCCGGTGTACCCGGTCAAGGGCTACTCGCTGACGGTCCCGATCGACGCGGTGGAGAGCGCCACTGGACGGGCACCGGAATCCACCGTGATGGACGAGACCCACAAGGTGGCCGTGACCCGGCTGGGCGACCGCATCCGCGCTGGCGGCACGGCCGAATTGAGCGGCTACGGACTCGCGCTGCACGAGGCGCGGCGGCGCACGCTCGCGCATGTCGTGACGGACCTGTTCCCGCAGGGCGGCGACGTGTCGCAGGCCAGCTTCTGGAGCGGACTGCGGCCGATGACGCCGGATGGCACGCCGGTGCTCGGGCCCACGCCCTTGCCCAATCTGTGGCTGTCGACCGGCCACGGCACGCTGGGGTGGACGATGGCGACGGGAACCGGCCAGCTGATCGCGGACTGGATGAGTGGCCGCGCCCCGGCGATCGACACCGAGGGGCTGACGCTCGCACGCTACCGCCAGTAGCCGTTCGTTGCTTCAGGGTGCCACGGCAAAAAACGCCAGCTTGTCGCTGCGCGGCAACTGCTTGAGGCAGTACTCTGCCTTCAGCGCCTCGGCCTTGCTGGCGTAAGGCGCGGCGGCCAGCACGCGCAGCGGCGGATTGGCGCGGGTGTAGCGGGCGCCACGGCCGAACAGATGGCGGAAGAACCGCTGCTCCACATCGATCGCGATCCCCGCGTAGTAGCTGCCGCCTTCGCACTCGAGCAGGTAGAGCCAGTAGCAGCCGGACGCAGTTTTCACGGCGCCGACTTTACCTGCCCGGCGCCTGGCCCGCTCAGAACTCGTATTCGGTCTGAACCCGCAGCGTGGTGCGAGGCGAAGCACTGGTCGTTCCGAACAGCAACGCCGCGTTGTATTTCACCGCCTGCTTGCCTGCCAGCTTGATCTTGCCGAACACGGCCGGGCCGAACTGGTGCTCCTGCGCGGACGAACGGGCCCAGTGGTCCCAGCGGCCGAAGTTGCCGAACCCCTGCGCGCCCCATTCGAATTGCTCGGAGGCGCGGTATTTCAGCTGGGCCTCGTAATGCAGTTCGGTGTCGAACGGCTCGCTGGCACGGACATGCTTCTGCCACAGCAGGTTCAGGTTGCCCTGGACCGGGCCCCACTCCTTTTGCAGCAGCGGGCCGTAGGTCAGCTCGTAGCCTTCCGTGCGGTCCTTGGGCCGCTCGATCTCCAGCAGGAAGCCGAGATCGACCGGGTACTTGCCGGTCTCGGTCAGCTGGAACCGGTTCTCCCATTCGACGGCGTCGAAGCCGCCGGGCGAACCCGGCTCGCGCTTCCACTTGCCGTACAGCTCGGTGAACCACCAGGAGGTCGCGCCCCAGCCGAAACCGACCGATGTGGCGGTGCCGCTGCCGCCACCGTTCTTGAACTTTTGCGCTCCCCACTTGAAGTCGATTTCCTTCTCGCCTTCCTCGACGATCGGGGTCTTGACATAGTCGTTGGGGCCTGCGCGCACGAGGCTTGGCGCAAGCAGCGGGCATAGGACGGCCAGCGTCCCCGCCATTGTGGCGATTCGCATGAAAACTCCTGGAGAGATCGAGAAAGAAAGATCTAGCGGGCGCGGGCCAGCGGCCCGGGCGACGGCAGCGGGACGCGCTGGCGTTGATGCTGGCGGACCTGCCGCGTGGCAATCCCGATCAGCAGCAGGGTGCCGACATAGAACGCCAGTTGCAGGCCCGACGGTGTGGCGTCATAGCCGGCCAGTGCGTGCAGCACGATCCCCACCGGGGAGTCGGTGGCCAGTAGCCGCGAGCTGTCCCAGACCGGTCCCGACCACAGTTCCACCAGGCCGGACTGTGCAAGCGCACGGGCCAGCTGGCTCGCGATCGCCGCGGCGAGAACCACAATCAGCGCGTTGGTCACGCTGAACAGGTGCTGGGGCTTGACCCGGGACAGGCCGAAGTAGATCAGCAGGCCGAGCACCACGCCGCCCGCCAGTCCCATCGCCGCGGCCAGCAGCATCGATTGCGAATCGGCGGCTGCCCCGCTGGCCAGTCCGGCGACGAACAGCACGGTTTCAGCTCCTTCGCGCAGAACCGCCAAAGCGACTGCGACCGTCAGCGCGCGCGGCGCGCTGCTGCCTTCGCGCACCGAAGTGCCCAGCCGCTTGGCATCCATCGACATTTCCTGGCCGTGCGTGGAGACCCAGATGCAGTGCCAGGCCAGCATGGCGAGGGCGAGCGAGAGAATGCCGACGTTGACCAGGTCCTGCCCGATGCCGTCGGCCAGAGCGCTGACCTTGTCAGCCCCCGCCGCCAGCGCGACGGCGCCCAGCACGCCGGCGCCGACGCCGGTGGCCAGCCAGCGGGTCCTGCCGGCGAGGCCCCGCGTGGCCGCCGCGACGATGCCGACGAACAAGGCGGCCTCGAGGGTTTCGCGAAAGACGATCAGGGCGGTGGCGAACATGGGGTGTCTTTCCTGGAGCCGCTATTCGGCGACCACGACGCCTTTGGCCGTCGCTTCGTTGTACTCGCCGACGAACTCGTACTTCCCGGGTCTGAGCGGACCGATGAAGATCACCGCCTTGGCGCCGGCCGGAATCACCTTTTCGCGGTTGAGCTTGTGGCTTTCGAATTCCTCTGGGGTCGAATCCTGGTTGTGCACCGTCAGCTTGACCCGCTGGCCGGCCGGGACCTTGAGCTCGGTGGGTTCGAAGCGGTGGTTCTTGATGACGAGCAGCGCTTCCAGATCGGCGGCCACCGCCAGCTGGGCCACGCCCAGGGTGAGTGCGGCGAGCGTCGCCTTGAGGAAGTGAGCGGGGCAGAGGAAACGGGTCATGGCGTGGCTTGATGGATGGTGTTTCGTGAAAGTGTAATGCGAATGATTCGCAAACGCAAGTCACGCATCCAGACCCGCCAGGCGGCAGGGTCAGCGGCCGGTCGGCCCGGTGTCGCCCACCAAGCTGGGATGCGGCCCGGCCATCGGGATTGCGTCAGCCGCGAAGGCCTTGCGCCCGGTCTCCAGCGCGGCCTGCAGCCGCGCCACGACCGCTTCCGGCCGCTCGCCCAGGCCGCGGACGATGCAGACCCCATCGGCGCCGCAGCGGGCGGATTCGAACACCTGTTCAGCGCCCAGGATGCCGCCGATCGCAACCACCGGAGCCCGCGCCATCCGGCACCACCAGGCCAGGTTGTCCAGGCCTTGCGGGAGCCATGGCATCGCCTTGGTCAGCGTCGGCCAGACCGGTCCGCAGGCGATGTAGCGGGGCGCGAGCGTGCGGGCGCGGCACAGCTCCCACAGGCTGTGCGAACTGATGCCCAGCGACATGCCGGTGGCCTGCAGCGCGGCCCGGCCGGCGTCGCCCAGCGCCAGCAGGTCTTCCTGGCCGAGGTGCACGCCACGGGCGCCTTCTTCCGCGGCGAGCTGCCAGTGGTCGTTGATGAACAGCTCGGCGCCCGCGGCCTCGCAAGCCGCGACGCTGCGCCGCACCTCGCCGCGCAGCAGCGCGAGCCACTGTGGGTCCGGCTGCTCCGGCGTCTTGATGCGCAACTGCAGGGTCTTCACGCCTGCGGCCAGCACCTGGCGCACCCGTTCGGCGCTGTCGACGATGGCATAGAGATCGAGCGGGCGCGCGGCAACCGAAGGAGCGAGCGCAACAGGCAGGTGCTCGCCCCAGGACAGGAGCGGCAGCTGGTCCGGATGGCAGCTTGCCATCATTGCCAGCACGGCCGCGTCGGCGGCCACGAACCCCTTGGCAATGGCTGCTTCGAAATGGCGCGAGAACAGGTCCGGCGTGCCGACGGACCGGACACCGGCGGCCGGCGTCAGCCAGCCACGCGCATGCCCGGTGTCGAGCCAGCAGCGCAGCCCGCCGTCCGGGTCGACATGGACCTGCACGCCTGCGAACGGATTCATGCCGTGCCCCCGAGCAGCAGCGGCTCGCCGCCCACCGGCGTGCTGGCAACCGCGAAGTCCTGCTGCGCCATCACGCCGGCGTTGCGCGCGATGCGGCCGCCTTCGATCGCCAGCCGGAAGGCGCGGGCCATCGCGGCGGGGTCGCGCGCCTGGGCGACGGCGGAATTCAACAGCACGGCATCGAAGCCGAGCTCCAGTGCCTGCGCCGCATCCGACGGCGCGCCGATGCCGGCGTCGATGATCAGTGTGGTGTCGGGCAGGCGCTCGCGCAAGGTCCGCAAGGCGAACACGTTCAGCAGGCCCTGGCCGGAGCCGATCGGCGCGCCCCAGGGCATCAGCAACGGGCAGCCGGCATCGAGCAGGCGCCGGCAGCCGACCAGGTCGTCGGTGCAATACGGAAAGACGATGAAGCCGTCGCGCACCAGCTGGGTCGCGGCGGCGTGCAGCTCGAACATGTCCGGCTGCAGGGTGTGTTCGTCGCCCACCACTTCCAGCTTGAGCCACGGCGTGTCGTACAACTCGCGCGCCATGTGCGCAAGCTGGATCGCCTCGCGGGCACTGCGGCAACCGGCGGTGTTGGGCAGCAGCCGGGCGCCGCTGTCGGCCAGCGCCCGCTGGATCGCGCCGATGAAGCCGTTGTCGCCGGCCGCCGCCAGCGTGCGCTTCAGGCCCACGGTCACGACCTGCGTGCCTGCGGCCACGATCGCATCGCGCAGGACTTGCGGCGAGGGGTAGCCGGCGGTGCCGAGCAGGAAGCGGCTGGTCAGCGTGACATCGCCGACCTGCCAGCAGTCGCCTGGGGTCGATGGAGTGGAAGCGTTCGTCATCGTCATCACTTTCGAGTCAACCGCCCACGATGGGCTGGAACAGCAGCACGGCATCACCTTCCTGCAGCACGCAGGCCTGGCGCTGGCCGCGCGCGACGAACTGGCCGTTGACGGCTGTGGAAACCTTGTTCGGCGCATGACCCAGCGACTCCACCAGCGCGGCCAGGGTGCTGGCGGCCGGCACCGGGTGCGGCTTGCCGTCCAGCGTCACCGCGATCCGGGTCAGTTCATTCATGCGCAAGCTCCTCGATCGGCTGCGGCGCCAGGCCGCATTGCCGCAACGCATCCGCCACCAGCGCCGGCGCGATCAGCCAGCCGTGGCGGAACAAGCCGTTGATCCTCACCCGGCCGGGCCCCGCCTCGATGTGGGGTTCGTTGTCGGGCAGGGCAGGACGCAGATTGACGTCGAGCCGATGGATTCGCGCCTCGGCCAGCGCCGGCAAAACACTGTGCGCCGCCGCCATCAATTCCACCGCGCTGCGCAGCGAGACCGGCGAACGGTCCTCGCTCTCGATCTCGCTGGCGCCGACCAGCACGATGTCGCCCGGCCGCGGCACCAGGTACACCCGATGGCGGGGATGCAGCAGCCGCACCGGCCGCGTCAGGCCGTGGCCCGGCGCGTGCAGCCACACCGTTTCGCCCCGCACGCCGCGCACCGGCAGTTCCGGACGGCTGCCGGTGCCGCGCACATCGAACACCATGTCGAATCGCTGCTGCGTTCCGTCGCGCAGCACCAGCGCACCGGGCGCCACCGATTCCACCGGCTGATTCCAGTGCCATTGGACGTCGACGGCTTCGGCATGCAGCGCCAGCAACGCCGCCACCGGATCGATCTGTCCTTCATCGGGCAGCAGCCAGGCATGGGCGGCGCCGTGCAGTGCGGGCTCGAGTTGCGCCAGTTGCGCCATCGTCAGGGCTTGGGCCTGGGGCGTGCCGGCGGGCGCGGACGCCAGTCGGGCGAGCACCCGCTGCGCGCTCCCCACATCGCTGCGGTGGGCCAGCAGCAAGCTGCCGTCGGTGCTGAACTGCGGCGGCGATCGCAGGCGCGAAACGATCTCGCGCCACAGGCCGATCGAGCGCCAGCCCAGCGTCGCCACCTCGGCGGAGCTGCTGTCCAGTTCCGCCAGCGGGCTGAGCATGCCGGCCGCGGTGAAGCCGGCGGCCTGCCGGCCGTCGAACGACGGCTGCGCGTCGCGCGCCGGATCGAACACGCTGACGCGATGGCCGGCGCGACCGAGTTGCCAGGCCAGCAGGCGGCCAAGCAAGCCAGCTCCCGCGATGCCGATCGTTGCCTGGTTCATTTCATCACCAGCCCGCCGTCGACGAACAGCACCTGGCCCGTCATGAAGCGGCTCCAGTCCGATGCGAGGAACAGCACCGGGCCGGCCACGTCTTCCGGCCGGGCGATGCGCCGCAGCGGTGTCGACGCCACGATCGCCTCGCGGAAGTCCTCCCGGGTCGCGCTGCTGGCCTGCGTCGGATACACCAGCCCGGGTGCGACGCAGTTCACGCGGATGCCCAGCGGCCCGAGTTCGGCCGCCAGGTTGCGGCTGAAGCCGACCAGCGCCGACTTGGCCGTGGTGTAGTCGTGGTACGGCACCACCGGCCGCTCGACCAGGTCGCTGACGATGTTGACGATGCTGCCCTGCGCCCGCTGCCGGAAGTGCGGCAGCAGCGCCTTGCAGACGTTGTAGGCGGCGCCGACCGTGCCGTCGAACTGCGCCTGGTAATCCTGCCACGCGAGCTCCCCGAACGGCTTGCGCCGCTGCGGGTCGAACGAGTAGGGACGCAAGGCGTTGTTCACCAGCACGTCGATGCGGCCGGTCTCATGGAGCGCCTGCTCCACCATCGCCTGGACCGCAGTCGCCGACCCGACATCCGCCTTCACCGCCCAGGCATCGCCGCCGGCGGCCTTGCACCTGGCGACGGTGTCGGCCGCTGCGGCATCGTTGCTCAGGTGGTTGACCACCACGGTCGCGCCTTCCGCCGCGAAGGCTTGCGCGATCGCGGCGCCGATGCCACGGCTGCCCCCTGTCACCAGCACCACCTTGCCCTTGAAGTCCATCGTGCCTCCTCAGCGTCCCGGCAACAGGTCGGTGCTCACCACGTCGGACACCTTGATGTCATGCTCGACCAGGCCCAGCTTGCGATAGGCGTCGGCGGCCTTTTGCAGCGCCACCAGGTCGAACGTGCCGAGGCCGCTCTTGCCGGTGGCCGGCGAGACACTGGAGGCGTTGCGCAGCCGGATCACATCCAGGTTGGTCGCGCGGTCGGTGCCGTCGATCGCTCGCTTGGCGGCCAGCGTCGCGGCTTCTTCCGGGTTGGCGATCATCCAGGCGGCGCTGTCGCGATAGGCCTTGAGGAAGCGCTTGAGCAGCGGCCCCTTCTGCTGGTAGACCGATTCGCGGACGACGAAGATGTCGCTGGAAACGTTCAGCGAGTCCTTCACCTCCATCACGTTCACCTCGCCCAGGCCCTTGAGCTTGCCGACCAGCAGGCCGGTGTCGGTGGCGGCCGTGGCGTCGACCTGGCCTTGCAACAGCGGCGCGAAGTTCAGCAATCCGGTGACGACGATCGTGACGTCCGACTCGGCCAGCCCGGCCTGGTGCAGCAGCACCAGCAGGTTCTGCCGGGTGCCGCTGGAGAGGCTGTAGACGCCGATCTTCCTGCCCTTCAGGTCGGCGGGCTTGGTGATGTTGCGCGACTTCAGCGACACCACGTTGAACACGTTCTGCGGGTAGATGTCGTAGATCGCGCGCAGCTTCTCGCCCTTGTCGAGCGCCGAGAAAAACGAGCCCGGGTCGGTGAAGGCGACGTCGGCCTGGCCGGTGAGGATGTTGCGGATCGCGTCGCCGCCGCCAGCGCCCGGCACATAGGCCAGGTCGATGCCATTGGACTTGAAGAATCCCTTGTCGGGTTCGGCCAGCAGATTGGTGATTTCGGTGATCGGCTTGCTCCAGCCGGCCACCGTCAACTTCTCCAGCGGCGCGGGCGATTGGGCGTGGCTGGCGCCTGAGAGGCACAGGAGGGCGGCGGTAGCCAGCAGGGCGGCGCGGCGGGCGAACGAGAATGTCATCGAGGGTCCTTCATGAGATCTGGGTATAGGGCGTGAGCAGCCAGCGCTCGAGCGACAGCGTGGCCTGGTAGAGGGCGAGTCCCAGCACCGCGATGACCACCAGCACGGCGAACATCAGCGGCGTGTCCATCATTCCCTGCGAGGCGATGATCAGCGCGCCCAGGCCCTTGCTGGCGCCGATGAATTCGCCGACCACGGCGCCGACCAGCGCCAGCACGACGGCGACCCGCAGGCCCGCCAGGATACCGGGCAGGCCGGTGGGGAGCTTGAGCCGCAGCAAGGTCTGGGTCCGCGTGGCGCCGAGCATCTTGAAAAGTTCGAGCCGTTGCGGATCCACCTGCTGCAGGCTGGTGACAGTGTTCTCCATCAGCGGGAAGAAGCAGATCAGCGCCGTGATCACCACCGTCGACGTCATGCCGAAGCCGAACCAGACGATGAACAGCGGCATCAGCGCCAGCTTGGGGATCACCTGGCTGACGACGATGTAGGGCTTGAGCAGCCCACCGAGCAGCGCCGATTCCGCCATCGCCACGCCGCTGGCGAAGCCGACCAGGCAGCCGATCGCCAGCCCCAGCAACAGTTCGATGCCGGTGGCCAGGATGTGCGGCCACAGGTAGCCGGTCGACAGGCCCATCCACAAGGAGCGGCCGACGGCGGACGGCGCCGGCAGCACCAGCGCCGACATGCCGGCGGCGCGGGAGCCCAGCTCCCATGCGGCCAGCAGGACCAGCAGCAGTGCGAAAGAACCGAGCCGGGTTCGGGCTGCGCTGCGCTTCATGCGGTTGCCAGGTCCATGGCCTCGCGCACCTGCGCGCAATGGCTGTTGAAGGCGGCGCTGTAGCGCATCGCCGCGGCGCGCGGCTTGGGCACGTCGATGCGGATGTCCTGCACCACGCGACCGCTGTCCATGACCGCCACCCTGTCCCCCAGGTACACCGCCTCGGCGATGTCGTGCGTGACGAACATGACCGTGGTGCGGCGCAGGCTGCACATCTGCAGCAGGTCGTCCTGCAACTCGCCCCGGGTGATGGCATCCAGCGCCGCGAACGGTTCATCGAGCAGCAGCAGGGCCGGCTCCAGGATCAGCGCCCGGGCCAGCGCGACCCGGCTCTGCTGCCCCCCCGAGAGCTGGCGCGGGTAGTGCCGCGCGTGGGCCGACAGTCCGAGCAGGTCCAGCAGCTGTTGCGCCTTGCCGATCTCCTGCGCCGTCGGCGGGTGCTGCAGCGAGACCGGCAGCAGCACGTTGTCGATCACGCGGTGCCACTCCAGCAGCGTCGGCGACTGGAACACGAAGCCCAGTTGCGGCCCCGGCGCCAGCAGTTCCCTGCCCTGCAGCCGGATGCCGCCGCTGTCCGGATGCAGCAGGCCGGCCGCCAGCTTGAGCAGCGTGGTCTTGCCGCAACCGCTGCGCCCCACCAGGCAATGGAACTCGCCCTGCGCGATGTCCCAGTCGACCGCGCGCACCACCGGCGGCCAGCCGGGGTAGGTGAAGCTCACGTTGTCGATTTCGAGGAAGTTCATGCGTTGCTCAGTCCGCGTACGGCGCGAGCCGGTCGGCCGCGAGTTCGGCCGACTGCTCGATCTCGACGATGCGCACCAGGTCCAGCAGGTTGAAGCGGCCGTCGTGGTGCCAGCCGGCCTCGGGCGAGGTCATGGAGCCGATGGCGCTGATGCGCGTCACGCCGGCCGCGCCCAGCAACTCCGAGAGCCGGAACAGTTCGGCCGGCGCCACCGCCAGGCCCGCTGTCTGCAGGAATGGCCGGTGCGCCTGCACTTGCGCGATCACGTCGTCGAGCCGTTCGACGGCAACCACCTGGATGCTGCGGTTCAGCGCCGTCGGTGCCAGCGCCTGCGGTTGCTCCGAATAGGTCAGGCCCCAGGCCGCGCCGTCGCCGCCGATCAACTCCACGCCGCCGGCGGTTGAGAGCGACTGCAGTTCGCCGGCCTGCCGCCAGCCGGCGACGGCGGCCACCTCCTCCAGCGCCAGCGCGCGGCGTGGGAATCGATGCTGCAGGTTGGCCAACTCGCCGGCCAGGTAGTGCGCAAATTCGCGCGGCGAGACCTGGCCGCCGCGCTCCACGTAGAACACATGGGGCGAGTAGCAGCCCTGCTGGTCGTAGCGCATCACATCGTGCGCGGCCAGCCGCGCCGTGGCCGGACCGCGCAGCGGGTCGAGCGCCGCGACGCCGACCATCCCGAACCCGAGCTTGTGGCCGTAAGGCAGGAAGCGGGTCGTGACCGGCAGGCGACGGCGGATCTCATCGAGCGTGGCGTTGCCGCCATACGCCAGCACCGTGTCTGCCTCGGCATAGACCGCATCCGCCTGTTCCTCGTCGCCGCCCTTCCACCAGACCACGGCCAGGCAGTCGGCCAGCGGCGGATGCACTTCGCCCAGCAGCCGCGCGAACAGGCTGGCGAACAGCGGCTCCGCGCTCGGCAGCTTGCCGATGCTGCCGGCCTTGACCAGCAGGCCGCAGACCAGGCTCCACAGCGGCAGCGCCGGGACGTTGCCGGCCCAGCTGTGGAACAGCAGCTCGGGACCGAAGGCGCGGGCGGCGCCGCCCTTGGGCCGCGGCTGGAACTCGTCGAGCAGCTTGGGGTTGGCGAAGTCCTCGGCGACGAAGCGCTGCAGCTGCGGCGCGCGAAAGGTCTTGCAGAACGCCGTCAGGCCCAGGCGCACCATCTCGGCGTCGTAGCCGGTGATGATCGGCAGCAGCCGGTCGGCCTGCTGGCGGTACGGGTCCTGGGGGTCGAGCAGGCGGGCCATCGCGCGGTCGATCACCGCGACGATCTGCGACACCGTCATCGTCTTCAGGTGCCGGCGGCTGGCCTCCCGCACGCGGCGGGCGAGCGCCGTCATCTGCGCCGCGCTGAGCACCGGAACTTCGACGTCGACCCGGCCGGCGGCCGATTCGAACGCCAGCGTCTGCCATTGCACGGCGTCCCGTGCCAGTCCGGGCAGGTAACCGGCGACGGCGGTCAGTATCGTCATGCGGTCGCCGCCCGGATGAATTCTTCCACCGCCAGCGAGCAGCCCCTGGCCTGCGCACCCTCGGCGCGCCCGAGCAGCAGAAAGCCGCCGTCGACCGCCACGCCGACGTCCTCGGTCAGGATGGTGGTCACCGAGTTGAAGTTGGCGAGATCGCAATGGGCCAGGATGCCGCGCTCGCCGGCCGGCAGTTCGCGCCCGCTGAGCGGATCGACGATGCGCGAGCGGATCCAGTGTGGCCCGGATTTGACCGCCGGCACGACCGCGTTGCCGGCGTCGTAGAACTGCGTGCTCAGCTCGGTCATGCCGTACATGTTGATGCACAGCGAGCGGTCGATCCCGAGCAACGCCGACAGCTGCGCGTAGAAGGCGTCCAGCGGCAATTCGCGCGACTGGCCCTTGTAGCCGCCGGTGTCGAGCACGCGGCTGCCCGGCGGCAGGCGGAACGCAGTGCCGCGCTGGCGCAGGTCGTCCATCAGGTGGACGAAGCTGTAGGTGGCGCCGAGCACGGCGCAGGGCGCGCCGCTGCGTTCGGCCTGCGCCAGCATGTCGCACAGGCCGGCGCTGTCCAGGCCCTGCGGGCCAATGAAATGGCGACTTTCGGGCGTGCCGAATTCGCTGGCGGCCAGCGCCAGGTAGTGCGCCAGCGAGGAATTCGGCATCACCGTCTCGGTCGGGAACAGCAGCGCCATCGGCAGCTTGCCGCTGCCCTGCATGAAGCGGCGCGCGAAGTTGCGCGTCATCGAGCTGTCGTACACGGCCAGCGTCGGGTGGTGGTGCCGGCCCTTCACTTCGCTGCGGGTGGTGCCGCTGGTCATGAACACGCGGTCGGACGCCGTGGGCGGCTGGCTGCGCAGGCTCAGTTCCTTGAACGCATCGATCGGCACGGCGGGAATGCCCGACCAGCGCTTCACGTTGCGCGGTGTCGCGCCGCGGCGCTGACAGAAGCGCCGGTACGGTTCGTCGTTCGCGTACTGGTAGGCGAACAGGCGCAAGGCGAGGCGGTCGAAGTCGTCATCGCCGCAGCCGTCCTGCGCGATGAACGCGAGGACCGCATCGACGATGTCCTGATGCTGCTCGGGGGTGTTCATGGTTCAGCGCAGCGCACGCAGCCGCATCGGCTGCGGTGCGTAGCCATGGTTCAAGGGGCCGCTGCCGGCGCCGGTGCGCACCGTGGCGCCCGCCTCCAGCGCGCCACGCACGAAGGCGCGCGCCAGCTCCACCGCCTGCGGCAGTTCGGCGCCAAGCGCAAGCTGGGCCGCGATCGCGCTGGACAGTGTGCAGCCGGTGCCGTGGGTGTTGTCGGTGGCGATGCGCGGCGCCCGCATCCAGCGCGGCGCGGCGTCGCGCATCAGCAGCAGGTCGCTCACCGTGTCACCAGCGAGATGGCCGCCCTTGAGCAGCACCGCGGCGGCTCCCATTGCAAGCATCTCGCGCGCCGCTGCTTCCATGTCGGCTTCGCTGGCCAGCGGGCGGCCCACCAGCAGGGCGGCCTCGTCGAGGTTGGGCGTGACCAGCGCCGCGCGCCGGAACAGTTCGGCCACCAGCACCGCCTGGGCGTCGTCGTCGATCAGCCGGGCGCCACTGGTGGACATCATCACCGGATCGAGCACGACCGGCCGCAAGCCATGGCGATCGATGGCGGCCGCCACGGCAAGGACGATTTCCGCGGCGTGCAGCATGCCGATCTTCACCGCATCGACGCCGATGTCCTCGACCACCGCATCGACCTGGTCGCGCAGCATGGCGGCCGGCACCGGATGGATCGAGCGCACGCCCAGGGTGTTCTGGGCGGTCAGCGCCGTGATGGCGGTCATGCCGTAGCACCCCAACGCCGCGAAAGTCTTCAGGTCGGCCTGGATGCCGGCGCCGCCGCCGCTGTCGGAGCCGGCGATCGTGAGCACGCGCGGGTACTCGAAAGCCCGTGAGGCGGCAGCTGCGTGGTTCATCAAGATCCCTTCGTGACCGTGAAAACAGGTGCTCCGAAGGCCACTGCGACCCTGGCAGCAAGGCCCGGGTCGACAGTGATGCTCTTCTTCCGCCGGTATGAACCGGTTCAAGTTCGCGGGTGTGAATCTCAGCACTTGCGTGCACCCCGGAGCGAGGCTGATCTTAACTCCTGTCCGGACCCGGGCGGTTGCGAGGGCTTTGGCGCTCGCCCGGGCAGCCGGCCAGACCCGAAGCACTGGCGTGTGCACAATCGCATGCATGAGCAAGCAAGTCCTGATCGCCGGCGCCGGGATGGGCGGCCTGTCGGCGGCCATCGCCAGCGGCCGCGCCGGCTGGCAGCCGCGCGTGTTCGAACAGGCGGCCAGCTTCACCGAGGCCGGCGCGGGCATCCAGCTCGGGCCCAATGCCACGCGGGTGCTCGAAGCCTGGGGCCTGGGGTCGGCGCTGGCGCAGGTGGCCGCTTTCCCGCAGCGGCTGGTGGTGCGCAGCGCCAGCAACGGCGACCTGCTCGCGCAGCTGCCGCTCGGCGCCGCGGCGATGGAGCGCTATGGCGCGCCCTATGCGACGGTGCACCGGGCCGACCTGCACCGGGTGCTGCTCGATGGCGCGCGCGACGCCGGCGCCGAGCTGCTGGTGGAAGCGCGGATCGAGCGCGTTCGCGAAGCGGGCGACGCGGTGCTGGTCAGCCTGGGCGGGCCGGCCGAGATCGAGGGCGACGCGCTGGTCGGCGCCGATGGCCTGTGGAGCAGGGTGCGCCAGCAGGTCTGGGCCGATGGCGGGCCGGCGCCGACCGGGCACATCGCCTACCGCACGCTGATCGCCCAGGACGGCCTGCCGGCGGCCTCGCGCAGCGACGAGGTGACGGTGTGGCTGGGGCCGCGGCTGCACGTGGTGAGCTATCCGGTCCGCGCCGGCGAGTGGCTCAACGTGGTCGCGATCGTCGAGGGCAGCGTCACGTCCAACCCGGAGGGCTGGGACCAGTTCGGCACCGCCGCCGACCTGCAGCAGGCGCTGGGCGCCACCTGCGCCGCGCTGCAGGACCTGGTGCGGGCGGCGCCCGACTGGCTGCTGTGGGTGCTGCACGAGCGGCCGCCGCTCAAGGGCGCTCAGGCGATGTCGCACGGCCGCGTGGCCTTGCTGGGCGACGCGGCGCACCCGATGCGGCCCTATCTTGCGCAGGGCGCCGGCATGGCGATCGAGGACGCGCAGGAACTGGGACGCTGCCTGGGAATGGCGCGCGAGCGGATCGCCGATCCGGCGACGGCGCTGCGCCGCTACGCGCTGAACCGCTGGGAGCGTTGCGCCCGCGTGCAGCGCCAGGCCGAGCGCAACGGGCGGATCTTCCACGCCACCGGGCCGGTGCAGTGGGGCCGCGACCTGTCGCTGCGGCTGCTGGGCGAGCGGCTGCTGGACCAGCCGTGGCTGTACCGCTGAAGCCGGCTCAGACCAGGCCGCGGGCAAGCGCCAGCAGGTAGCCGAAGACGCAGGAACTGAAGACGCCGATCAGCCCCGGCAGGATGAAGCTGTGGTTGATCACGTACTTGCCGATCCGGGTCGTGCCCGAGCGGTCGAACTGGATCGTGGCGAGGTCGCTCGGATAGGTCGGCAGGATGTAGTAGCCATAGGATGCGGCGGCGAAGGCAACGACGTAGCCGGGCGGCACGCCGATCGACAGCGCCAGCGGCACCATGGCGCTGACGGCAGCCGCCTGCGAGTTCACCAGCTTGGAGACGACCAGCAGCGCCAGCGCGTAGGTCCAGGGCTGGGTTTGCACCACGCCGGCCAGCGCCGACTTGATGCCCGGCAGGTTGGCCTCGAACACCGTGTCGGCCATCCAGGCCACGCCGAACACCGCGACCACGGCGATCATGCCGGCGCGAAACACTTCGTTCTTGGCGATCGCGGTCGGATTGGTCTTCGTGAAGACGATGATCAGGGCGCCGGCCATGAGCATGAACATCTGGATCGTCAGCACCATCGACAGCGGCTTGCCGCCGACCAGAGGCCGCAGCGACTCCAGCGCGCCGAGCACGCCCACCACCGCGATCGCGCCGATGAAGATCCACATCGCGGTCCATTGCTGCGTCGACAGCTTCTTGTCCAGCAAGGTGCTGGTGTCGCCGTACACGAACTTGCGGCTTTCGGGGTCAGCGATCAGCGCCTGGAACTGCGGGTCCTGCTCCAGGTCCTTGCCGCGCGACCAGCTGAAGATGCCGATCATCAGCACGCCGACCAGCGTCGAGGGAATGGTGTACGACAGCAGCGTGACGAAGTCGATGATGGGAGCTCCCGCCGGCGCCTTGGCCAGGAAGGCGACCAGCGAGACCACTGCCACCGAAACCGGGCTCGCCATGATGCCCATCTGGCTGGCGATCGACGAGGCCGCCATCGGCCGCTCGGGGCGGATGCCGTTCTTGATCGCCACGTCGTAGATGATCGGCAGCATGGTGTAGACCACATGACCCGTGCCGCACAACATGGTCAGCGTGCAGGTGGTGAACGGCGCCAGGATCGACACGTATTTGGGATTGCGGCGCAGGATCTTCTCGGCCAGTTGCAGCAGCACGTCGAGCCCGCCCGAAGCCTGCAGCGTCGCGGAAGCCGCGACGACGGCCACGATGGTGAGGATCACGTCCACCGGCGGCTTGCCCGGCGGCAGACGGAAGACGAACACCAGGACGACGATGCCGACGCCACCCAGCAAGCCGAGCGCAACGCCTCCCTTGCGGGCGCCATAGAACAGGCAGGCGAGGATCAGGACGATCTGGAGAAAAAATACCATGGGGAGCCTCGTGATGTCGTGTGAGGCTCGAGCCCCCGGGGCATGCCTGATCCCCGCTGTCCATCATCTGCGTTGTCGCGCTGCTTGCGGTTGATGTTCCTCAAGCGCAAGGCAGGGCAGAGCCGCCGTGGCTCTGCAGGTGGACCCAGTTGCTACAGATCGGTGCGCAGCTTCCAGATCTCCGGGAACAGCACGACGTCCAGCATCTTGCGCAGGTAGCTGACGCCGCCGGTGCCGCCGGTGCCGCGCTTGAAGCCGATGATGCGTTCCACCGTGGTCACGTGGCGGAAGCGCCAGAGCCGGAAGGCGTCTTCCAGGTCGGTCAGCTCCTCGCCCAGCTGGTACAGGTCGAAATACGTCTTGGTGTCGCGGTAGACGATGAGCCACGCTTTTTCCACCTCGTCGCTTTCGACATAGGGCTGGGTCCAGTCGCGGTCGATATGGTCCGGCGGCACCGCCAGCCCGCGGCGCGCCAGCAGCCGCAGCGCTTGGTCGTAGAGCGAAGGCGCCTGGTACGCCGCCTGCACCTGCGCCAGCAGGTCCGGCCGGTGGGCGTGCGGCTTGAGCATGGCGCCGTTCTTGTTGCCCAGGGCGAATTCGATGCAGCGGTATTGCGCGCTCTGGAAGCCGCTGGAACTGGCGAGGTAGGGGCGGATGGCGCTGTACTCGGGCGGCGTCATGGTCGCCAGCACGTCCCATGCGTGGACCAGCTGCTCCATGATCCGCGACACCCGCGCCAGCATCTTGAAGGCCGTGCCTAACTCATCGCGTGCGATGGCGGCGATGGCCGCATGCAGCTCGTGCAGCATCAGCTTCATCCACAGCTCGCTGGTCTGGTGCTGGATGATGAACAGCATCTCGTTGTGGTCGGGCGAGAGCGGCTTCTGCGCGCCCAGGATGGCGTCGAGCTGCAGGTAGTCGCCGTAGCTCATGTCGCGGCTGAAATCCAGCTGCGCCTTTTCCTGGTGGACGATGTCCTCGGGCTTGCTTGGGTTCATGCTCAGGTCACCGCGTACTTCTGGCCGAACTCGGGCCGCTGCCACTCGGCGCTCGCCAGCACGTCACGCAGGTGCTCCACCGCGTGCCAGACGTCGGCATGGCTGGTGTACAGCGGCGTGAAGCCGAAGCGCAGGATGTCCTCGTGCACTCCGGCGTCGCCGGCGCGGAAGTCGCCGATCACGCCACGCGCGATCAGCGCCTGCACGATGGCGTAGGCGCCCTGCTTGCGGGTGAGGCAGACCTGGGAGCCGCGCTTGCCATGGTCCCGTGGCGTCACCAGCTCCAGCGCGTGGCCGGCGCAGCGCTCCTGCACCAATTCGATGAACAGGTCGGTGAGTGCCAGCGACTTCCTGCGCAGGGCCGCCATGCCGCCCAACGCCTGCGCCGCGGCGAACACGTCCAGCCCGCACTCGAGCGCCACCATGCTCAGGATCGGCTGCGTGCCGCACAGGTAGCGCGCGATGCCGGGCGCGGGGCGGTAATCCGGCGTGAATTCGAACGGAGCGGCATGGCCCCACCAGCCTGAGAGCGGCTGCCAGCAGCGATCGGCGTGGCGCGGATGGACCCAGACGAAAGCCGGTGCTCCGGGGCCGCCGTTGAGGTACTTGTAGCCGCAGCCCACGGCGAAGTCGGCCGACTTCGCCGTTCTCCAGTCCTCGAAGCCGGCCTCGGCGGCGTTCAGGTCGACCGGCACGGCCCCGGCGCTGTGCGCCAGGTCCCACACCGCCAGCACGCCGGCGGCATGGGCCTTCGCGGTGAGGTCGGCCATGTCGTGCATGGCGCCGGTGCGGTAGTTGACGTGCGTCAGCAGCATCACCGCAACTTCATCATTGAGCGCGGCTTCGATGCGCTCGCTGTCGATCAGGTGCAGGTCGTAGCCGCGCTGCTTGCACAGGGCCTCGGCGATGTAGAGATCGGTCGGGAAATTGCTGCGCTCGCTCACCACCTTGCTGCGTTGCGGCGCGTCCTGGCCCGCGATCTGCAGCGCCGCGCTCAGCACCTTGAACAGGTTGATCGAGGTGCTGTCGGTCGCCACCACCTCGCCCTCGTTGGCGCCGATCAGCGGCGCGATCTTGTTGCCAAGCCGTTGCGGCAGCTCGAACCAGCCGGCACTGTTCCAGGAGCGGATCAGGCCCTGGCCCCATTCCTCGGTGACCGCGCGGGCCACGCGCGCCGGCGCGGCGGTCGGCAGCACGCCGAGCGAATTGCCATCGAGGTAGATCACGCCCTCGGGCAGCGTGAAGTGGTCGCGCAGCGCGCGCAGCGGGTCTTGCGCGTCGAGCGCGAGGCAGTCTTGCAGGGTCGTCATGGGAGGGATCTGAGAATGGCACGGACGGGAGAGGCGTCCGCAGTCATGAGTTTGAGCGGCAGGGCGATCAGTTCGTAATCGCCCTCGGGCACGTCATCGAGCACCAGATTCTCCAGCACCCGCAGCTTGCGGCGCCGGATCACCTGGTGGCTGGGCAGCTCCTTGCTGTCGGCCGGGTCGATGCTGGCGGTGTCGATGCCCACCAGCGTCACGCCCTGGTCGGCCAGCCGTTCGATGGTGGCGGCGGCGAAGGCGGCCAGTTGCGGGTCCCAGCGATCGACCGGCGCGCGCTCGTAAGTGCGCACCAGCACCCGAGGGGGCAGCTCTTGGACCGCATGGGCGAGATGCTCCCAGGTGAGCAGCGGGCCCTTGCCGATCGCGTGGATCACTCGGCAGGGGCCGAGGTACGGCTCCAGCTCCAGCTGGCCGGAGGTCTGCCCAGCGGGGTCGTAGTGCAGCGGCGCATCGGCATGGGCGCCGATGTGGGGCGAGAGCGTGAGCTCGCTGACGTTCACCGGGCAATCCGCGCCGAGCTGCGCGGCCCAGCGCTGGCGGTAGGGCGTGTCGCCCGGAAAGACCGGCGCTCCCTCGTGCACGGGCGGAGAAATGTCCCAGATGCGCTTGCTCATGGAGCGAAGTTTGCGCCGGCGCTTTCGGCCGTGGTGTCGGTTCTCGCCAACAGCCGTCAAAAATACTTGAAGCCTAAAGGATCACCGTGGCCACCAGGCACCTCCCGCAAGCTGGGGAGAGCGGGGCGGGCCGCGTCAACCCGCACCGGAACGGGCCCGTTGACCAGTCACTGTATGTCGATCCAGCCTCGTGACAGTGTCATCTTTCCACTCAGGAGAACGCCATGGAACTGCAGCTAGCGCGCGAAATCATCAACGTCCTGGCCGAGGGCATCCACCCGGTCACCGGCCAGGCCATGCCCCCGGACAGTCCATACAACGAGCCGCCGGTGATCCGGGCGCTGTTCGCCGTGGCGCGGGCACTCGACCAATGCGACACCACCAAGACGCGGCGGGAGTTGCCGGCCAATGCGGGCAAGACCTGGTCGGGCGAGGAGGACGACAAGCTGCTGGCAGCCTTCGACGCCGGCCACGAGCTCAAGCGGATGGCCCTGGACCTGGGCCGCAGCCGCGTTGCCGTCGAGGCCCGGCTGGTCAAGCTGGGCAAGATCGAAGGCCGGCCCGGCCTGCCGCTGCGGCCGGGCCACCAGCCCTGAGTCTGTCCGAAGCCAACGGCGCGGGGATGCTGCCGAGGATGCGCAAGCACTGAGGCCGTCAGCCGACTCTGCCCAGCAAAAGGAACTCCATGAGTGCCTTCTGCGCGTGCATCCGGTTCTCGGCTTCGTCCCACACCACGGACTGCGGACCGTCGATCACGTCGGCCTCCACTTCCTCGCCGCGATGGGCGGGCAGGCAGTGCATGAACAGGGCATCCGGCTTGGCGACGCGCATCATCTCGGTGTCCACGCACCAGTCGGCGAAGGCCTTGCGCCGCTCCTCGTTCTCGGCCTCGTAGCCCATGCTGGTCCAGACGTCGGTGGTGACCAGGTCGGCGCCGCGGCAGGCGTCCATCGGGTCCTTGAACACCTTGTAGCTGTCGGTGCTGCGGATGCCGGCGATCGCCTGGTCCACCTCGTAGCCGGTCGGCGTGCTCAGGTGCACCTTGAAGCCCAGCAGTTCGGCCGCCTGCAGCCAGGTGTTGGCCATGTTGTTGCCGTCGCCGACCCAGGCCACGACCTTGCCCTGGATCGATCCCCGAAGCTCGATGTAGGTGAAGATGTCGGCCAGGATCTGGCAGGGGTGGAATTCGTTGGTCAGCCCGTTGATCACCGGCACCCGCGAGTGCGCGGCGAAACTTTCGATCTTGTCCTGGCCGAAGGTGCGGATCATCACCAGGTCGACCATGCGGCTGATCACCTTGGCGCTGTCCTCGATCGGCTCGGCCCGGCCCAGCTGGCTGTCGCCGGTGGTCAAGTGCACCACGCTGCCTCCGAGCTGGTACATGCCGGCCTCGAAGCTGACCCGGGTACGGGTGGACGCCTTCTCGAAGATCATTGCCAGCGTCCGGTCAGCCAGCGGGTGGTACTTCTCGTAGGCCTTGAACTTCTTCTTGATCAGCGCGGCGCGCTCGAACAGCCAGGCGTAATCGTCGGCCGTGAAGTCGCTGAACTGCAGGAAGTGGCGGATGGCGGGCATGCTCATTCCGCAAGGAATTGCTTGACCAGCGGCACCAGCAAGGCGACAACTTCGTCCGCCTCGGCCTGCGTGATGATCAGCGGCGGCACCAGCCGGATCACGTTGTCTGCGGTGACGCTGATCAGCAGGCCCGCCTCCGCCGCCCGGGTGGTCAGCACGGAGCAGGGCTTGGCCAGCTCGACGCCGATCATCAGGCCCTGGCCGCGGATGTCGGTCACGCCGGCAAGGCCACCCAGTTCGCGCGCCAGTGCCTCCTTGAGGTGGGCGCCGACCCGGGCGGCGTTCTCCAGCAGGCCGTCTTCTTCCATGATGCGGATGGTCTCCACCCCGGCGCGCATGGCCAGCGGATTGCCGCCGAAGGTGGTGCCGTGGTTGCCCGGCTGGAAGATGTTGGCGGCCCTGGGACCGGCCACCACGGCGCCGATCGGCACGCCCGAGCCCAGGCCCTTGGCCAGCGGCATCACGTCGGGCTTGATCCCGGCCCACTGGTGGGCGAACCACTTGCCGGTGCGGCCCATGCCGCACTGGACCTCGTCGATCATCAGCAGCCAGTTGCGCTGGTCGCACAGCTCGCGCACCTGCTGCAGGTAGTCGATCCGCATGGCGTTGATGCCGCCTTCGCCCTGGATGGTCTCGAAGAACACTGCCACCACGTTCGGGTTGCCTTCGGTCGCAGCCTTGAGCGCGGCCATGTCGTTGAGCGGCACCCGGATGAAGCCCTCGACCAGCGGGCCGAAGCCCTTTTGCACTTTCTCGTTGCCGGTGGCCGACAGGGTCGCGATGCTGCGGCCGTGGAAGGCCTTCTCGTAGACCACGATCTCCGGCCGCTCGATGCCGCGGTCGTGGCCGAACTTGCGCGCCAGCTTCAGCGCCGCTTCGTTGGCTTCCAGGCCGGTGGAACAGAAGAAGACGTTGGTCAGGCCCGACAGTTCGACCAGCTTGGCGGCCAGCTTTTCCTGGTTGGGCACGTGGTAGTAGTTGCTGCTGTGGATGATCTTGCCGATCTGGTCCTGCAGCGCCGGCACCAGCTTCGGGTGGTTGTGGCCGAGGGTGTTGACGGCGATGCCGCCGAGCGCGTCGAGGTACGACTTGCCGTTCACGTCCCACACGCGCAGTCCCTGGCCATGCGACAGCGCGATCGGCACCCGGCCGTAGGTGTTCATGGTGTGGGGGGAGGACGCCTCGATCAAAGCCATTGAATTCTCTCCATCAAACAAAAAGGGCTCAACGAAGTGAGCCGCTGAGGGTTGATTTTAGGCACAGAGCTTGCACTTGAAGGTTGCCGGATTCGCATCACAGCGATGCGCGCCGGCGGGTCCGCCAGCCGTCTCCAGGTCTTATATAAGATACAATACTTGTGCACCGCAGCATCCGGCCACCCCGGTCGCCGCGGGCCGATATAACGCCACCACGAATGGTCTCCAACGACGCCAAAGAAGTCTTCATCCAGGGCATCACCCGGGACGGAAAGACCTTCCGCCCGAGCGACTGGGCCGAGCGGCTGGCCGGCGTGATGAGCTCGTTCCGGCCGGGCGGCGCCCATCCCGGAAGCCACCTGAGCTATTCGCCCTGGTGCATTCCCACGGTGGTCAATGGCGTCAAGTGCGTGGTGGTCAACCGCGAGCTGCGTGACCTGGAGCCGATGGCCTGGGATTTCGTGCTGCATTTCGCCCGCGACAATGACCTGCAAGTCGCCGAGGCTTGCCTGATTCCGGACGCTCCGAGGACCTGATTCCTCCGGGGCTGGGGTCCACGGCTCGACGCCAACCAATACTGCCGATCAAGGAAGGGTCACGGCGCCCCTTCCTGGTGACTGCATTTGCTGTCGGTGCTTCAGAAACGAAAAAACCGCCCGAAGGCGGTTTCCCGTTTTGCTTTGACTGGCAGCGCACCCGTATCAAACGGCGCCTTCTTGATCCGTCCAGGACAGATCAGAAAGCGGGCTGTTTGCCTGAAGCGTCAGGCGGCGGGTTGGGCCAGGGACAGAGCCTTGACCTTGGCGGACAGGCGGCTCTTGTCACGAGCTGCCTTGTTCTTGTGGAAGATCTCCTTGTCGGCGACCTTGTCCACGATGGACTGGGCCTTGGCGAACAGTTCGGTCGCCTTGGCCTTGTCGCCAGCGGCGACGGCCTTCTCGACGTTCTTCACCGCGGTGCGGTACTTGGAGCGCAGGGACGTGTTGGCTGCGTTGAGCTTGACGTCCTGGCGTGCGCGTTTACGGCCCGATGCGAGGCGGGGGTTCTTTTTCTTGGGTTTGGCTGATGCCATGGTGTGAGTTCCTTGGGTTGAAGGATGATGCCAGCAAAGCCCTCCATTATAGGCGATCCGGCCGTCCCGGCCCCGGCGGGGGATTCGGGGCGGGGGTGCGGGCTACACTCGGGCCGGTGTCCCTGCTCAAAGCCGCCTCCACCGTCTCGCTGCTGACCCTGGCGTCCC
This sequence comes from Burkholderiales bacterium, assembly GCA_038244915.1. Lineage (GTDB taxonomy): Bacteria > Pseudomonadota > Gammaproteobacteria > Burkholderiales > Burkholderiaceae_C > Ramlibacter. The sequence goes on from JBBRSZ010000024.1 coordinate 22,928, forward strand.
GCGTCACCGGCCTCGTTCGCGACGTCCTGATGAGTTCGGTGTTCGGCGTCAGCGCCCTCACCGACGCTTTCTACGTCGCGTTCCGCATTCCCAACCTGTTTCGCCGGGTGTTCGGCGAAGGCGCCTTCAGCCAGGCCTTCGTGCCGGTGCTGGCCGCCAGCCGCAGCACCGACGGCGACGCCGGCGCCAAGCAGCTGGTCGACCATGTCGCAACCCTGCTGCTCTGGACCCTGGTGCTGCTGTGCATCGCCGGCGTGCTCGGGGCGCCGCTGCTGGTCTGGGCCCTGGCCAGCGGGCTGAAGAAGACACCCCAGGCCTACGACGCCGCGATCGTCATGACCCGCTGGATGTTTCCATACATCGGCTTCATGTCGCTGGTGGCCCTGGCCGGCGGCATCCTGAACACCTGGAAAAAGTTCGCGGTGCCCGCGGCGTCTCCGGTCCTGCTGAACCTCTCAATGATCGGCGCGATCGCGCTGGGGGCGCCGTGGTTCCGCCGCATGGGCATCGAGCCGATCTACGCGCTGTGCATGGGCGTCATGGGCGGCGGCGTGCTGCAGCTGGCGATCCAGCTGCCGGCGCTGCGCGCCATCGGCATGTGGCCGCGCATCGGCGCCAGCGCAGCGGCCCTGCGCGAAGCCTGGAGCGATCCAGCCACCCGTAACATCCTGCGGCTGATGCTGCCGGCGCTGCTGGGTGTCAGCGTGGCCCAGATCTCGCTGTTGATCAACACCCAGATCGCCTCCTACCTGCCGGCCGGCAGCGTGAGCTGGCTCAACTCGGCCGACCGGCTGATGGAATTCCCGACCGCGCTGCTGGGTGTGGCACTGGGCGTGGTGCTGATGCCGCAACTCGCTGCAGCGCGCGCCGGCGGCGACACGGAGCGCTATTCCGAGATGCTGGACTGGGGCCTGCGGCTGGTGGTGCTGCTGGCGATTCCGTGCTCGGTGGCGCTGCTGGTGTTCGCCCGGCCGCTGGTCGCCACCTTGTTCCATTACGGTGCGTTCAAGGACAGCGACGTCACCCAGGTGGCGCTGGCGCTGGGCGGCTACGGCAGCGGGTTGCTCGGGCTGGTGGCGATCAAGGTGCTGGCGCCCGGCTTTTACGCCAGCCACGACATGAGGACGCCAATGCGGATCGCGATCGTCGCGCTGGTGGTCACCCAGCTGCTGAACGTCGTGCTGGTGCCGTTTCTGGCGCATGCCGGGCTGGCGCTGTCGATCGGCCTGGGGGCCCTGCTCAACGCCGGCCTGCTGCTGGCGGGGCTGCTGCGGCGCGGAAGCTACAAACCGCTTCCGGGCTGGGGCGTGTTCGCGCTGCAGGTGATCGCGGGCAGCGCCTTGCTGGCGGTGTTCCTGATGTGGGGCGCGGCCAGCTTTCCGTGGACCGCGATGCGCGCCACCGCGCTGCAGCGCGTCGGCCTGATGGCGATGATGCTGCTCGGTGCGGGCGCGATCTACTTCGTCGCGCTGGCGGCGGCCGGCCTGAAGCTGCGGCAGTTTGTCACGCGCTGATCGGCAGCGTTGCCCGGCCGCAACTTGACGGCCTTCGGCGGCTCCATTAAAACGATCTCATGCTGCTGAATCTGACCGCGCCAACACCACTCGAGTACTTCAGCTCGCTGGTGCAGAGCGATGAGCATTTTCCGTTGCTCGAAGCCGCCGCCAGCCTGGCGCAGGACGAATATCCCGACCTCGACGTGCAGCAGATCCTGGGCGACGTCGACCAGTTGCTGGCCCGCCTGAAGCGGCGGCTGCCAGCGGACGCTGCGCCGTTGCACCGGCTGCGCTCCCTCAACCAGTTCTTCTTTCGCGACCTCAGTTTCGGCGGCAACGTCAACGACTACAGCGATCCGGACAACAGTTACCTGAACGTGGTGCTGCGCACCCGCCGCGGCATCCAGATCTCGCTGGCCGTGCTGTGGATCGAGCTGGCGCAGGGCCTGGGCCTGCATGCGCGCGGGGTCTGCTTTCCCGGCCACTTCATGGTCAAGGTCAATCTGCCCAAAGGCCAGGTGGTGATCGACCCGTTCACCGGCCAGTCGCTGTCGCGCGAGGAGCTGTCGGAGCGGCTGGAGCCGTACAAGCGGCGCAACGGCCTGGTCGACGAATTCGAGGTGCCGCTGGGGTTGTATCTGCAGGCCGCCCCGCCGCGCGACATCATCGTGCGCATGTTGCGCAACCTGAAGGAAGTCCATCGCTCGCAGGAAGACTGGCAGCGGCTGATCGCGGTGCAGGACAGGCTGGTGATTCTGTTGCCGGACGCCTGGGCCGAGTACCGTGATCGCGGCCTGGCCCACGCCGAACAGGGCCATTCGGCGCAGGCGGTCGGTGACCTGGAAACCTACCTGGTGCACGCCCAGGATGCGCTGGACATCGACGTCATCGCCGACCGCGTGGCCGACTTGCGCCGGGCCCGCAACTAGGCGGTAGCGCCGGCGCCGCGCGCATCAATTCAGGCCATCCGGTGGCGCAGACCGAGGAGGGCGAGCGTGACGCAGCTGATGACCGCGCCGGCGCCGAAGGTGACGGACGGCCCCCAAAGGTCCCACAACAGTCCGGCCAGGCCGCTGGCCAGCAGCAGCGCCACGCCGCTCACCAGGTTGAAGAAGCCAAAGGCCGTGCCGCGCAGGTCCGCTGGCGCCGTCTGCGCCACCAGGGTCGCGAGCAGGCCCTGGGTCATGGCCATGTGCAGCCCCCACAGCGCGATGCCGGCCCACAGCACCGGTCCTTCGGCGCGCCAGGCCAGCAGCAGGTCGGCGGCGATCAGCGCCAGCAGCCCGCAAGCGAGCAGCGCGCCATGGCTGACCCGGTCCGACAGCTTGCCGAACGGATAGGCGCCCAGAGAATAGACGACGCTCATCACGATCAGCACCAGCGGCGTCCAGGCCAGCGCCAGTCCGCCTTGCTGGGCCCGCAGCACCAGGAAGGCCTCGCTGAAACGGGCCAGCGTGAAGACCGCGCCCACCGCAACCACCCACCAGTAGTCGCGGTCCAGCCGGCGCAGGTTGTCGCGGCGGATCGGGTTGGTGCGGGGCGCGCCGTCAGGCGCGGCCGGCTCGCGGATGGCCACCGCCAGCAGCAGGACCGCCAGCAGGCCCGGAATCACGGCAACCCAGAACACTGCGCGCACGTCGTTGGCCCACAGCAGCATCAGGCCGATGGCTAGCAGCGGCCCCAGGAACGCGCCTACCGTGTCCAGGGACTGGCGCAGGCCGAAGGCGGCGCCGCGCATGCCCGGCGGAGCGAGATCGGCCACCAGCGCATCGCGCGGCGCTCCGCGGATGCCCTTGCCGACCCGGTCCAGCAACCGCGCCGTCACCAGCAAACCGGCGCCGCCGGCCAGCGCGAACAGCGGCTTGGACAGCGCGCCCAGCCCGTAGCCGGCCACGGCCAGCGGCTTGCGCCGGCCCCAGTAGTCGCTCAGGACGCCGGAAAACACCTTCACGATCAGCGCCGTGGCCTCGGCCGCGCCTTCGAGCAGGCCGACCGCCAGCGCGCTCATGCCCAGGGTCGTCACCATGAAAACGGGTAGCAGGCTGTGGATCATCTCGGAGGAGATGTCCATCAGCAGGCTGACGAAGCCCAGCACCCAGATGGCGGCAGGCAGGCGCTTGCCGGCCGCGTCGGGTGCGTTCATTGGCGTGTCATTCGACGATGACGGCCGCGCCGGTGCCAAGGGCTGAGATGGTGCCGATCTCGTACACCGTCTCGCCGCCGTCGCGCAGCGTCCGGGCGGTGGCTGCGGCGTGGGCCGGATCGACCACGACGACCATGCCGATGCCGTTGTTGAAGGTGCGGTTCATCTCGTGGTCGTCGATGCCGGCGGTGCGTTGCAGCCAGGCGAACAACTCGGTCTGCGGCCAGCTGCCCTTTTTCAGCTGCGCCGCCGTGCCCTCGGGCAGCACGCGGGGAATGTTTTCCAGCAGGCCGCCGCCGGTGATGTGGGCCAGCGCCTTGATCGGGTGCTGCGCCAGCGCGGCCAGCACGCTCTTGACATACAGGCGGGTCGGCGCCATCAGTGCCTGCCTGAACGCCTGCCCGTCGAGCGTCGCCGGCAGATCGGCGCCGCCGCGCTCGATGCACTTGCGCACCAGCGAGAAGCCGTTGGAGTGGACGCCGCTGGAGGCCAGGCCCAGCACCACGTCACCCGGCTTGACGTCCTTGCCGGTGAGGATCTTCGACTTCTCCACCGCGCCGACGGCGAAGCCGGCCAGGTCGTATTCGCCGGCCGGGTACATGCCCGGCATCTCGGCCGTCTCGCCACCGATCAGCGCGCAACCGGACAGCTCGCAGCCCTTCGCGATGCCACCGATCACCGCCGCTGCCGTGTCCACATCGAGCTTGCCGCAGGCGAAATAGTCCAGGAAGAACAGCGGCTCGGCGCCTTGCACCAGCACGTCGTTGACGCTCATCGCCACCAGGTCGATGCCGACGGTGTCGTGCATGTTCCACTCGAACGCCAGCTTGAGCTTGGTGCCGACCCCGTCGGTGCCGCTCACCAGCACCGGCTCCCGGTACCGCTTGGGCACCTCGAACAGCGCGCCGAAGCCGCCGATGCCGGCCAGCACGCCTTCTCGCATCGTTTTCTTCGCCAGCGGCTTGATACGCTCGACCAGCGCATCACCGGCGTCGATGTCGACGCCGGCATCTTTGTAGGAGAGGGGAGTTTGGGTCATGGAGTAGGGCTCGGGGGGCTTGCGCTGGGCCAGGCCGGCATGGCCCGATAGAATTTGGCAACATTTTAGCGACCCATGCAAACTACCTCGACTCAGAAACGCGCGGCCGCCTGGATGCTGATCGCAGTGCTTGCCGCGCTGGCCCTGTGGCTGCTGGGTCCCGTGCTCACGCCGTTCACGGTCGCCGCGGTGCTGGCCTACGCGCTGACGCCGCTGGTCGACCGCCTCGACGCCCTGGGCGGCGGCCGGATGCCGCGCGTGCTCGCGGTGCTGCTGGTCGAACTGCTGTTCATCCTGGCGCTGGTCGGCCTGCTGCTGATGACGGTGCCGATCCTGGCCAAGGAACTGCCGCTGATGCGCGAGCAACTGCCGCTGCTGGTCGACACGCTCGACCGCTCCCTGCGGCCCTGGCTGGCGGAGTACGGGATCCGGGTGTCGCTGGACCTGATCAGCCTGAAGGCCCAGGCCCTCAAGTACCTCAATGCCAATTACGAGGAGGCTTTCTATTCGCTGCTGCCCTCGCTCAAGCTGGGCGGTGGCGTCGCCCTGACGGTGGTGTTCAACGTCGTGCTGATTCCCGTGGCCCTGTTCTACCTGCTGATGGATTGGGACCGCCTGGTCGCCAAGCTGCTGGAACTGGTGCCACCCAGCGCCCGACCGAAGGTCGATTCCTTCACCCACGAAGCGGACCTGGTGCTGGGCCAGTACCTGCGCGGCCAGATGCTGGTGATGCTGGTCATGGCGGTGTTCTACAGCACCGGGCTGTCGCTGTTCGGGCTGGACCTGGCGCTGCCGATCGGCTTTTTCACCGGCCTGGCGATGTTCATTCCCTACATCGGCTTCGGCATCGGCCTCGGGCTGGCCACGCTGGCCGGGCTGCTGCAGTTCATGTCGCTCAAGGCGCTGGTGATGGTGGCCGTCGTCTACGGGATCGGGCAGGTCATCGAAGGCTTCTTCATCACGCCGCGGCTGGTGGGCAAGCGCATCGGCCTGCATCCGCTGGCCGTGATCTTCGCCTTGCTGGCGTTCGGCCAGCTGTTCGGCTTCGTCGGCGTGCTGGTCGCGCTGCCGGCCAGCGCGGTGCTGCTGGTCGCGATGCGGCGCCTGCGCGCCAGCTACATGGCCAGCAAGCTGTACCAGAGCTGATGCCGCAAACATGAAGCAGATCGCCCTCGACATCGGGCTGGCCACCGGTCCGACCCTTGGCAGCTACTTCGCGGGCCGCAACGAGCCGGCGCTGCGCCACCTGCAGCTGTGGGCCGGCAGCCCGACCCGCTCGCCGGTCCCCACCTACCTCTGGGGCGAGGGCGGATCGGGCAAGACCCACCTGCTCAAGGCAGTGGAGCACTCGCTGCGCGAGCAGGGCGCCAGCGCCGGCTGGATCGACGCCGCGGTGCACGAGCCGCCCGAATACAACCCGGCCTGGTCGGTGGTGCTGCTGGACGACGTCCACCTGTTCACCGCGGTGCAGCAGCACGCGGCCTTTAACTGGTTCGTCAACGCCCAGACCCACCAAAGGGGCGTGCTGGCGGCGGGGCTTTTGCCGCCGGCGGACCTGAAACTGCGCGAAGACCTGCGCACCCGGCTGGGCTGGGGCCATGTGTTCCACTTGCAGGTGCTGGACGAGCCGGAACGGCGGGCGGTGCTGCGGCAGGAGGCCGACGCCCGCGGCGTGTTCCTCGGCGACGATGTGATGGACTTCATGCTCACCCGTTTCTCGCGCGACCTGGGCAGCCTGGTGGCGCTGCTGGGCCAGCTCGATGGCTACGCCCTGCAGACCAAGCGCGCCATCACCATCCCGTTGATCAAGTCCATGCTGGAGAACGCGTGACTGCCAAGCCCGCCAGGAGCCCACTGGCCCTGTTCGATCTCGACCACACCCTGCTGCCGATCGATTCCGACTACGCCTGGGGCGTGTTCACCCAGAAGATCGGCTGGACCGATCCGGTGCTGTTCCAGCGCAAGAACGACGAGTTCTACCAGCACTACCAGGCCGGCACGCTCGACATCCACGAGTACGTCCGCTTCGCCACCGATGCGGTGCGGCGCAAGGGCCCCACCGAGGCCGCCGCGGCGCACGATCGCTTCATGCGGGAAGTGGTGCAGCCCCACCTGCTGGCGGAGTCGATCGAGCTGGTGCGGCGCCACCAGCAGGCCGGCGACGAGGTGGTGATCGTCACCGCCACCAACGAATTCGTGACCTGGGCAATCGCCCAGGCCTTCGGCGTCACGGAGCTGATCGCCGTCGAGCTGGAACGCGACGGCGACGGCTGGATCACCGGCGCCATCCGCGGCGTGCCGTCGGCCCGAGAAGGCAAGGTGACCCGGGTCGAACAGTGGCTGGCCGCCACCGGCCGCGGCTGGGGCGACGTCGAGACCACCTTCTATTCCGATTCCTTCAATGACCTGCCGCTGCTGGAGAAGGTCGACCACCCGGTCGCCACCAACCCGGACGACCGGCTGCGGGCCGTCGCGCAGCAGCGCGGCTGGCGCATACTCGACCTGTTTGACAAGAAATGATCAAGAAATTCATCGACAAGCTGCTCGGTAAGACTGGCGGCAACAGCAAGACCCGCTTCGGCAAGCGCCAGGAAGTGGGCCCCGAGGAACACGGAATCAATCCCGCGCTGGTGGACGAGCGGGCCCTGAACGTGGTCCACACCCTCAAGCAGGCCGGTTTCGAGGCGTATATCGTCGGCGGCGCCGTGCGCGACCTGCTGGTGGGGCTGCGGCCCAAGGACTTCGACGTCGCTACCGACGCCACGCCGGAGCAGGTCAAGGGGCTGTTCCGACGTGCGTTCATCATCGGCCGGCGCTTCCGCATTGTCCACGTGGTGTACGGGCGCGGGCGCGAGCACGAGGTGATCGAGGTCTCTACCTTCCGCGCCTCCATGGACAACGCCGCCGCCGAACAGGTGGCCGGCAACGAGAAGACCAGCAAGAGCGAGCTCGCCGGCATGAAGCATGCCGTCGATTCGACCGGCCGGGTGCTGCGCGACAACGTCTGGGGGCCGCAGGAGGAAGACGCGACCCGGCGCGACTTCACCGTCAACGCGATGTACTACGACCCCGAGACCCAGATCGTGGTGGACTATCACAACGGAATCAAGGACGCCAAGAAGCTGACGCTGCGCATGATCGGCGACCCGGCGACGCGCTACCGCGAAGACCCGGTGCGGATCATCCGTGCCGTGCGCTTCGCCGCCAAGCTCAGCCCGCTGGGCTTCAAGCTCGATCCCAAGACCGCCGCGCCGCTGGTGCAGTCGCAGTCGCTGCTGGCCGACGTGCCGCAGAGCCGGCTGTTCGACGAGATGCTCAAGCTGCTGCAGACCGGCCACTCGCTGGCCACCATCGAGCAGCTGAAACTGCTTGGCATGGCGCGCGGCATCTATCCGCTGCTCGACGTGGTGGTGGAGCGGGCCGACGGACCGTTCGTCAAGGCGGCGTTGCAGGACACCGACCGCCGGGTCGGCGAGAGCAAGCCGGTGGCGCCCAGCTTCCTGCTGGCCTGCGTGCTGTGGGCCGACGTGCGCGACGGCTGGGCCCAGCGGCTGGAACGCAAACAGCATCCGTTCCCGGCGCTGCAGGACGCGATCGACGACGTCTTCAACGCCCGCATCGGCGACGTGTCCGGCCGCGGCAAGCTGGCCGCCGACATGCGCGAGATCTGGATGATGCAGCCGCGCTTCGAAAAGCGCACCGGCAGCACGCCGTTCAGCCTGGTGGAGCAGCCGCGCTTTCGGGCCGGCTTCGATTTCATGCGGCTGCGTGCCGACATCGGCGAAGTGGACGTGGTGCTGGCCGACTGGTGGCAGGAGTTCAGCCTGGCCAGCGACGCGGTGCGCGAAGACCTGGTGATCCAGGCCCGTGAGGAACTGGGCAAGGGCCAGCGCCGCGTGCGCGTGCCCAAGCCGCAAGCGCCACGCGCCGATGAAGCACGCCGCACCGACGAAGCGCCGCGCCACCTGCCGTCGGCCTTCGCGCAGCCGGACGCCGAAGCTGCCGCGTCCGGGGACCGGGAAGACGACGACGGGCCGCAGGAAGGCGGCGAGGGCGGCGCATCGGATGCGCCCCGCAAGCGCCGCCGGCGTCGCCGCAAGCCGGCCGGCGAGGGCGGCGCCCCGCGCGCGCCGGGCGACTCCGGCGCGCAGTAAGCGATGCAGGGCGCGCCGCAACGCGAGCCCGTCACCGCGTGGATCGGCCTGGGCGCCAACCTGGGCGACGCCCGACAGGCTGTGCGCGCCGCGATCGAGGCCATCGGCCAGCTGCCCGGCACCACCGTCACGCAGCAGTCCTCGCTGTACCGCAGCGCCCCGGTCGACGCCGGCGGGCCGGACTACGTCAACGCCGTGATCGAAATCCGCACGGCGCTGGCTGCTCCCGGGTTGCTGGCGCAATTGCAGCGGATCGAGCAGGGCGCCGGCCGCACGCGCCCCTATCGCAACGCACCGCGCACGCTGGACCTGGACCTGCTGCTGTTCGGATCGGGATCGATTTTCAGCGCGCAGCTCACCGTGCCGCATCCGCGCATGCAGGAACGCGCTTTCGTGCTGCTGCCGCTGGCCGAGATCGCGCCGCAAGCCGTGCCCTCCGGGGCGCTGGCTGCCGTGAGCTCCCAGCGCATTGCCCGCATGACGGATCGCATCGACGATTGAAGCCTTCGCCCCCTAGAACCAGCCCACCAGCCCCGACTGCTGGGCGTTCTGCGGATTCGATCCGGCCTCGCGCACCCGGTCCAGGGCCTGCGTCTGCTCGAGGCCCAGCGCCTTGAGCACGCAGGCGGCGACCGTCCCGGTGCGGCCGAGGCCGGCGGCGCAATGCAGCATCACGGCATCGCCGTTGCGCAGCGCGTCGGCGATGCCGGCAACCTCACGGCGGAAGGCCGGAGGGTCGTCGGGCAGGCCGAAGTTGGGCATCGGCAGGTTCTGCCAGCGGAATGGCAGCGTGCCCTGCACCAGGGCGCTGTGATAGGCCGGCGACAGCTGCTCCACTTCATGCCGCGGCGTCAGGCACACCACCAGCGCCAGGCCGGCCCGCCGCGCTTCGATGTCGAACGCGGGCCACGGGCTGAAGCGGCCGGGCATCGACGACAGCCAGAGCGTGCCGGACACGTCCGGCGGCAGGACAACGGGGCGCAGCGTCATTCTGCGATTCTGTGCCTACTGGGTGCCGCTGGAGCGCTGCCGGCTCACTTCGAATTCGCTCACCAGCGGCGCGCCATTGCCCCATGCGGTGCGGATGTGGGTCAGCACGGCGGCCACCTCAGCATCGCTGAGCAGCAGCACGTAGGGCGGCATGCCGTAGGGCCGCGGATTGCCGGCCGTCGCCGGTGCGAAGCCGCCGTTCAGCACGATCTGCACCAGGTTCGCCGTCTCCTTCATCAGCACCGCCCGGTTCCCGGCCAGGGCCGGATAGGCGCCCGCCACCCCCTGGCCCCGGTCGCCGTGGCACTTCACGCAATGATCCTCGTAGAGCCTGGCGCCGCGCAATGCCACGCTGCTGCCGACGGCGACTGCGTCTTTGCGCACCGGCGGCGGTGCCGTTTGCGGCAGCGCCTTGAGGAACACCGCCATCGCCCGCAGGTCGTCCGCGCTCCAGTGCTGGGTGCTGTTGAGAACCACATCGGCCATCGGCCCGAGCACGCTTCCGCGCGGCGAAACGCCGGTCTGCATGACGCGCACCACCTGTTCGAGCTGCCAGTCGGCCACGCCGGCTTCGGCCGGCGAGGTCAGCGCCGGCGCGTACCAGTTCTGCATCGGGATCAATCCGCCCGACAGGTCCAGCATGTTGGCGCTGGCCCCGAGGGCGTTGCGCTGCGTGTGGCAGGCCGAGCAATGGGCCAGGCCATCGACCAGGTAGGCGCCGCGGTTCCAGTCGGCGGACTGGCGCGCGTTGTCGACGTAGCTGCCGGGACGGAAGTACAGGGCTCGCCACACCGCCAGCGCGGCCTGGGTGTTGAACGGCCAGCTCACCCCGTGCGCCTTGTTGGCCTGCGGCACGGCCGGCTGGCTGCGCAGGAAGTCGAACAGCGCGTCCGAATCGGCGCGCGTCACGATCGTGTAGTTCGGGTAGGGACAGGCAGGGTAGAGCAGACGGCCGTCGCGTGAGCGGCCGTTATGCAGCGCGCGCCAGAACTGGTCGGCCGACCAGCCGCCGATGCCGACGGCCTTGTCGGACGTGAGGTTGCTGGAGTACACGACGCCGAACGGCGTCTCGATGCCGCGGCCGCCGGCATAGGCCGCGCCGCCGCGATCGGTGTGGCAGCCCGCGCAGTTGCCCACCCGCGCCAGGTAGGCGCCGCGCGCCACCTGCTGGGCGATCGGCGCCTCAGGCGGCGGCGCATCGTGGATCCTGTCTTCGCCGCGCAGGTTCAAAAACCACACCAGCGCCACCAGCGCCACCAGCGCCAGCACGCCCAGCGTGAGGCCGATCAGGAAGCGCTTCATGGCGCCTGCCGTCCGGCCGGCAGCGTGGCACTGCCGCAGGCGATCTCGGCCGGCCGCGCCAGCACGGCTGCCGGCTTGCTGCCCGGTGGCGGCACCTGGGCCGCCAGCCACGTGGCCACGGCCGTGATCTCGTCGAGCGACAGGCGCTGGGCGATGTCGGCCATGCAGTCGGGCGCGTGGGCGCGGCGCTGGCCGGTGCGCCAGGCGCCGAGCTGGCTGGACAGGTAATCGCGCGGCAATCCGACCAGGCCCGGCGTGTTTGGCTGCACCCCGGTCAGCGTTTCGCCGTGGCAATGGGCGCAGGCCGGGATCTGGCGCTGCGGATCGCCTTGCAGGGTCAGCGCCTGGCCTTGCTGCAGGAGGGCGGGACTGGCGGCGGTCGGGCGCGGCTGCACGTACGGGATGTCGAGCGCGGAAAAGTACTGCGCGATTTCAAGCAGGTAGGCTGGCGACAGCGGATCCATCAGCCGCGTCATCAGGCCGTAGTGCCGGCGGCCGTCGCGGAAATTGAGCAACTGGTTGTAGAGGTAGCCGACCGGCTTGCCGGCGATGCGTGGGTAATAACCATCCGGGCCGGCCCGGCCTTCCTTGCCATGGCAGGCGCTGCAGGCCAGCGTGCGCTGGGCCATGCTGTCTTCGAACACCGGTTCGGCGGTGAAGGCGCTGGCGGAGTTGGCCAGCAGCAAGGCGAGAAAAATGCGTTTCACGATTCCCCGGATGATGCCATCGCGGCCGATGGGAATTGCAGCACCACGTCGGATCCCGGATAGGCGACGCAGGGCAGGATGAAGCCCTGCCCCCTTTCCTCCGGCAGCAGGCCCGGCCATTCGATCCGGTATGCGACTCGTCCTACCAGCAGGCGGCAGAGGCAGGCGCGGCAGGTGCCGTTGCGGCAGGAGCTGGGAATTTCCAGCCCGGCTTGCGCTGCCGATGCCAGCAAAGTCTGCTGCGCCGGAGCGGTGAAGCTCGCGCCGCCGGGATCGATGCGCGCCCGGAACGTCGGCGGCAGCGGCCCCTGGTCGGTCATGGGCAATCATAATCAGCGCCACACCATCAATTTTCAAGTTCCATGCCCAGTTACCAGGTCCGTCCTGCAGTGGACAGCGATGCAGACGCCATCGCCGCAGTCCACGCCGCCTCCTCCCGCGCCGCCTATGAAGGGCTCGTTCCCGACCAGCACGACAGCCTGCCGATGGAAAAGCGCCGTGCCTTCTGGCGCGACGCGATCGAATACAGCGAACCCCAGGTCCATGTCGCCCTGGACGACGCCGGTGCGCTGGTCGGCTTCACCGGTTTCGACCGTTCGCGCGATCCCAAGTCCAAGCCGACCACCGGCGAGATCTGGGCGCTGTACGTGCTGCCCTCGCACTGGAACCAGGGCGCCGGGCTGGCGCTGTGGGATGCGACCCGCGAGGGGCTGGTCGAGGAAGGCTGCACCGAAGTCACCATCTGGATCCCGTTGTGCAACGAGCGCGCCATCCGCTTCTGCGAGCTGGCTGGCTTCAAGCGCGAGAACAACACGGCCAAGACCGCGCTGATCGCGGGCGTGAAGCTGGAAGAAATCCGGCTCAAGCGCAAGCTGGACTGACGACGATGGCCTCCAGTTTGCTCGCGCTGATCGACGACATCGCCACGCTGCTGGACGACGTCAGCGTGCTGGCCAAGGTGGCGGCCAAGAAGACTGCGGGCGTGCTGGGCGACGACCTGGCGCTCAACGCCCAGCAGGTCAGCGGCGTCGACTCCCGGCGCGAGCTGCCGGTGGTCTGGGCCGTGGCCAAGGGATCCTTCGTCAACAAGGCGATCCTGGTGCCGGCGGCACTGGCCATCAGCGCCGTCGCGCCGTGGGCCGTCACACCGCTGCTGATGGTCGGCGGCGCCTACCTGTGCTTCGAGGGCTTCGAGAAGCTTGCGCACCGGCTGCTGCACAGCCGGCAGGACGACGAGCAGGCGCGCCAGGCGCTGACGGCGGCGCTGGCCGATCCGGCGGTGGACCTGTGCGCGGTGGAGAAGGAAAAGATCAAGGGCGCCGTGCGCACCGACTTCATCCTGTCGGCCGAGATCATCGCCATCACGCTGGGCACCGTGGCGGGCGCCGACTTCACGACCCGGCTCGCGGTGATGGCCGGCATTGCGGTGGTGATGACGGTCGGCGTGTACGGCATCGTCGCCGGTATCGTCAAGCTCGACGACCTGGGCCTGTACCTGAGCCGCAAGGGCGGCGCCGCGGGTGCCGCCGGTGACGCCATCCTGAAGGCCGCGCCCTGGCTGATGAAAGGCCTGTCCGTTGCCGGCACCGCCGCCATGTTCCTGGTGGGCGGCGGCATCCTGGTGCACGGCTTCCCGCTGCTGCGCCATGCGGTCGAGGGGCTGGCGGCAGGCGGGTCCCACTGGCTGCTCAGCACCGGCATCAACGTGCTGACGGGGCTGGTCGCCGGGGCGATCGTGCTGGGCGTGGTGACGCTCGGCCAGCGCCTGCTGCGCGGCAAGGCCGCTGCGGCGTGACCGCTGTTCCGATGCTCGAGTGGGTCGAGCAGGACCAGCAGCGCAGTGCGCGCTGGCGCTCCGAGGGCGGCAGCGCGCCGCCGCGCCGCGTGCAGCTCGCCGACGACACGATGACGGCCGATGCGGCCTTCCGGCTGGCCAGCGAGGGCACCGGCCTGCTGTGGCGCGGCGATTTCCACAATGCCCGCCAGCTGCTGCAGGCGCTGGCGCGCCGGGCCGACCGCAAGCCGCGCCGCGGTGGCAAGGCCGAAGCGCTCGGTGCCGGCGGCGCCTTCCACCGCCACCGCATGCAGCAGGGACAGCGGGCGCGCATCCTGGCCATGCTGCTGGTGCAGCTGGAGGGCGACTATCGCATCGACTTGCGCCGCGCGCCGGATTTGCGGCTGGCCTGCAGCCAGGCCTGGGGCCCGGCCGACGGCGCGCCATCGGTTGCGTCGCTGCGCGAATTGCTCGGGCTGGTGGGCGCGCACGAATGGCGAAAGAAGGGCGTCGAGATCCCGGCGCTGGGACCGTCGCCCGCCAACCGCATCCATGCCCATTACGGTGTGTTCTCGCCAGTGCGCGGCGAGTACATCGACCTGGTGGCGCAGGCGCCGCTGCCGGCGATCACGCTGGCTTTCGACATCGGCACCGGCACCGGCGTGCTGGCAGCAGTGCTGGCGCGGCGCGGTGTCAGGCGCGTGATCGCGACCGACCAGGACCCGCGCGCGCTGGCCTGCGCCCGCGACAACATCGCACGGCTCGGGCTGGAGCAGCACGTCGACGTCATCCAGGCCGACCTGTTCCCGCCCGGGCAGGCGCCGCTGGTGGTCTGCAACCCGCCCTGGGTGCCGGGCCGGCCGAGTTCGCCGATCGAGCACGCCGTGTACGACGAGGACAGCCGGATGCTGCGCGGCTTCCTGGCCGGCTTGCCGGCCCACCTGGCGCCCGGCGGCGAGGGCTGGCTGGTCCTGTCCGACCTGGCGGAGCACCTGGGCCTGCGCAGCCGCGAGCAACTGCAAGGCTGGATCGACTCCGCCGGCCTGCGGGTGGTGGGGCGCAGCGAGGCGAGGCCGCGCCATCCGAAGGCCACCGACCCGGACGATCCGCTGCACGCGGCCCGTTCGCGCGAGGTGACGGCCCTGTGGCGGCTGGCCCTGCGCCCCTGAGGCAGGCGCGCTTTCAGGGTGCATCGTAGGTTGCTTCCTACCGGATCACGGGCGCTTGGCGGATAAACACGATTGCTCGGCCTTCCGACAATGAATCATCCAACCAGCAATCCATCCGGAGCGTGCCATGTTCAATCCGACCCAGCCGTCCCAGGCTGTCGCATCCGCGCAGTCCAGCATGGCGCCGCCCCAATCGGGCCGGGCCGGCGAGATGGACGACTATGCGCTCGGCTGCGAATGCGCCGATCCGGCCCTGCAGATTGCCAGTTGGGGTCAAGAAGCCGGTGAAGCGGGGCAGGCCGCTGCGGCGGCCTGAGTGAGCTCCCGGCCAGCCGACAGGCTGCTTCGCCACGCAACATGACATCTCCGAAACCCCAGGTTCCCGCCAGCACCGACAGCGACGATTTCTGGTCCGCGCTGCGAACCGGCGCGCTGCTGGGCGCAGCGGCGCTCGTGATTGCGCTGCCGGCCCTGCATTACTGGAAGCGGCCGGTTCCCACCACCTTCCCCAATGCGCCGGCCGTGGTGCAACGCCAGGCGCCGGCGCCGACCGCAGCAGTGCCTGCGCCGCAGGATGCGCCGCCGCTGCGGCTGGCCTCGTTCGGCGACCAGCATCCGACCGACGCCGTGCGGCAGGTCGCCAACTGGAGCGTCTACAGCGGCGACCACCAGAAGATGGCGATCGTCATCGTCGACAAGAAGGACGCGCGGGTCTGGGTGTTCGATCCTGAGGGCAAGTTCGTCTCCAACACGCCGGCCCTGCTGGGGGCCGCCATCGGCGACGACAGCGTCCCTGGCATCGGCGACAAGCCGCTGTCGCAAGTGCGGCCGGAAGAAAAGACCACGCCGGCCGGACGATTCATCGCCGAGCCCGGCAACAACGCCAATGGCGAAGACGTGGTGTGGGTCAGCTACGACCTGGCGGTTTCGATGCACCGCGTCCGGCCGGTCGTCAAGTCCGAGCGCCGCCTCGAGCGGCTGGCGTCGCCGACCCCGGCCGACAACCGCATCTCCTTCGGCTGCATCAACCTGCCGCCGAAGTTCTACGAAGGCGTGCTCAGTCCCACCGTCCACAAGTACGGCGCCGTCGTCTATGTGCTGCCGGAAACGCGCACGCCGGCGCAGATGTTCGGTGCCTACGACGTGTCGCCCGCCACCCACCTGGCGCAGCGCTGACTGTTTGCCGGCCCTGTCCGACACTGCGCGGTGGTGGCAACTGACGCCTGGCACGGCGACCGGCTCTGTGGACAGACGTCAGACCGACCGCCAGGGGTTCTCGGTCACCACACAGCCGCTGATGCGCCATGTGGCGTCCGGCTGGCGCTCCAGCGCGAACAGCGCGATCCACGACTTGTCGTCGCCGTCGGTGATCCGCACCATCTGCAGCACCGTGCCGGAATTGTCTTGCGGCTTGAGGAAAGCGGCGGCGGCGGGGCGATACACCATCGGATAGGCGCCGCGGACCATGGCGAGGAAGCGTCCCGGTTCGCCGATCGCTTCGCGCACACTGGGCGTCGCCGTGGCGAAAGCGCTGTCGGCATCGTCATCGGCGAAGGCTTGCAGCTGGGTGACCACCACTTGCCGCACCGCATCGGCGTCCGTGTCGTTCAGCGGCGTGGCGCCGGCCCGCATCGACGCTGTCGCAGCCGCCAGGCCCAGCGCCAGCAGGAACGTGAAACGCAAGAAAACCGGGTTCATGGAAGACTCCCAACGCTGTCCTTGCTTGGACGATAGGCGCCGTCGCTTCCGGGCACCTGTAGGCAGAGGGCGCGGGCAGGCGTCGGACGCTGGAAGAAACGAAGGGGGAGCAGGAAGGAGGTGCTGCCGGGCACGCTGGACAATGTTCTGACGATTCGCGAGGCGCGGAGGTCGGATCCCTGTCGTTGTAGCGCGTGGCCCGGCTGGCGAGGGCCAGTGTGTTGGTCGAGTCGGGCCGGCCATGCAGGCCAGCGACCCGATCCGTTGTGGGCCGGCGCCGGCAGCCGCCTAGTCGAACAGCGCTTCGAATCCGCCCGTGGGCTCGAACCGTTTGTCGCGGTAGTGCAGCCGGGTGGGACCGGGCAGTGCCCGCTGCGCCACCGGGTGACGCTCGTCGCCTGGGTAGCACAGCACGCGGGTGCCATCGAGCTCGAACGGTTCCGGCTGGATCAGCGGCGGCAGCCGGCCGCGCGCTTGCGCCAGCACGCTGGCCACGCTGTCGTGGCGCGCCAGGTGGACCAGGCTCATGATCTGCGGCGGCGCCAGTTCGATGGCGCGGTTCCAGTATTGCTGCAAGCCAGCGCGCGGCGACAGCCAGGTGCTTTCGGTCGCCTCGTGGTTGTCGTGCGTGGCTTGCTGGCCGGGCGGCACGGCAGCGACGAAGAAGCGCGTGTCGAAGCGCTTGCTGCTGACCGACGGCACGCGTGGCGTGATCCAGCGCGACCAGGGGATCAGTTCGCTGGCATTCAGGCGCAGCCGCAGCAGCGCGATCATTTCGTCGAAGGCCCGTCCCTCGCGCAGCAGCGCGGTGGCCTGCGCTGCGAGCGCGCTGTCGGCCCCCTGGGCGTACAGGACGCCGGTTTCCTCGAACGCTTCGCGCAGCGCCGTGACGTAGATGCCGGCGGCTGCCAGGGCCTCGAGCTGCGGCTCGCCGAGCACCGCGTGCAGGCGAGCCGGTTTCGTGTCCAAGTGGGCTTGCATGTCCAGCAACGCATCACCGGAGTCGACCTTGCCGCCGGGAAACACATAGGCGCCGCCCAGGACATCGGACAAGCCGTGCCGCTTGATCAGGAAGACTTCCAGCCCGCCGGGGGCATCGCGCAGCATGACGACGGTTGCCGCGGGCCGGACCGGCCCGGTAGCCGCTTGGGTGTTGAGTTCCATCCGCCAAGGCTAGCAGAGCCCCGGGCCGGCGCCGGTCGCCGCTGTTACGGCTTCGGCGCGGGTGCGGCCCGGTTGCCGGCGGTCTGCTGCGCCATCCGGTCCAGGATCAGCTGGCGGGTGGCGAGCACTTCGCTTTCGAACGGGCCGTGCAGCTGGAGCGCCTCGTCGATCTGGCGCAGCGCCTCGGGGTTGCGGCCCGCGTCGGACAGGGTCTGCGCCAGGTTGTTCATCGCCACGGTGGACTGCGGATGGCGCTGCAACGCCTGGCGCAACACCGTGGCTGCTTCCAGCAACGCGCCGCGCGCGTGGTGCTGGTTGGCCAGGCCGATCGCCGCCGGGAGATTGTCCGGCCAGCGTTCCAGCGCCGCCTTGTAGCCGGCCATGGTGGCCTCGCGGTTGCCGGCCCGCTCCAGTCCGACCACGGCGTTGATCCAGCCCGGCTCGGTTGCGGTGGCGGGGATGCGGTCGGGCGGTGTCACCACCATCGCCCAATAGCCGCTCTTGAGCCAGCTGCGCTCGAACGCGGTGAACGGCCGCACCAGCCGCGGGTCGGTGCCCGAACGGAAGTACAGGTCGCCCCGTTCGTAGTCGAACCCGGTGAGCACGGCGTAGTGCCACTGCTCGAAAAATTCGCCTTCGTCCTGCAGCATCACCACCGGATTGCCGGCGGCGACTTCGCGCAGCACGTCGGCATAGCGGGGGGCCAGCAGGTAGCCCACCCGGCCCCAGCGGCGCGGCGCCGCGAGCATCTCCACCTGCAGGCTTCCGTGGCGAGACGGCAGGTAGATCTGCTTCATCAGCGCCTCTGCGGTCACGGCAGCGCCGGTGTGCGACAGCACGGTGGCCATGGCCGCGGGACCGCACTGGTACGCCTCCTGGGGAAAGAACGGCACGCCGGCGGATTCGAACTTGCGGGGCACGCCCGCGGGCCAGTCGGTGCGCAGGCTCATGGTCTGCGGCACCAGCTGCGCGCAGCCCGCCAGCAGGCCGATGGCGACCCAAGCGCAAAGGCCCGCGCTCAGGCGGGCCCAGGAGGAGCGCGAAGCGGGCGCACGGCCCGCCCGCGGCTTACCTGCGGAAGGCAAAGTACCAGATCAGGCCGGCAATGACGATCACGGCCAACCAGCTGCCACTGCTCATGGAAGCGCCGGCTGGCGCCGTCTGCATGTCGCCCGCCAGTTGGCGCACTTCCTGGTCGGTCATGGAAGCGACGCGTTCACGCGCCATCGCGGGGTCGATCCCCTGGGCCTGGAGCTGCGCGGCCGTTTCGGCCCGGTCCAGGACGCTCATCACCAGGCTGCGCTGGCTTGCGGCGCCACCGTCAGCCGCCGTCTGTTCCGCCCCGATCATGCCGGCACGCGCTGTCTGGAACGACAACGCCATCATGGCGACGACGAGGACGCGGCAAGTGTTTTTCTTCAACGAGATCATCTTCAGGCTCCTAGGTTTGCAGGTTGGATGTAAAGCAGATCAGCGCGTCCGCCAAAAAACCGGAGGTGGCGCATGGTCAATATACGCTGCCGCACGCGCCTTGTGTAAGTCCCTTGCTTGGCGACGCACACGGCTGACAAACAGGTACAAAAAACAAGCCGATCCGTTGCGGCGGCGACGCGCTGACCCGGTGGCTTCCTACAAGGTGCTCCCGACGCAGGGTGCCTAATGGCGGACCTTCAGGAGAAAGACATGTTCAAGATGATCGCCATGGCCGGCCTCGCCGCCCTGGTGACGGCCTGCGCCGCCCCGTCCCCCGGCGCCGTGAATGACCCGATGAACGCCGCCCGCGGCTCGACGGCGGCCGGCGAGTCGACCGCCGCCGACCTCGGATTTCATGGGCCGGTCTACCGCGGCAACAAGACCGACGGCCCGAACTGACGCTGCCGGTCGGGCGGGGTGAAGCCGCGCGGACGGCAAAATACGGCGATTGAAATCGAATCCGAAAGCCAACGCATGACCCTGCTAGAGACCATCGACAAGCAAACCGGCCCCAACCCGCGCGCCAGCGTGATCGTGCTGCACGGACTGGGCGCCGACGGTAACGATTTCGTTCCCGTCGCCAACGAACTGGACCTGACCGCGGCCGGCGACGTGCGCTTCGTGTTCCCGCATGCGCCCGTGATCCCGGTCACCATCAATGGCGGTTACGAGATGCGGGCCTGGTACGACATCCTGGGCGCGGACCTGGTGCAGCGCGAGGACGAGGCGGGCCTGCGCAAGTCGCTGGCCAGCGTGGAGGCGCTGATCGAACGGGAGAAGTCGCGCGGCATCCCGGCCGGGCGGATCGTGCTGGCCGGGTTCTCGCAAGGCTGCGCGATGGCTCTGCTGACTGGCTTGCGCCACGGCGAGCGGCTGGGCGGCATCGTCGGCATGTCCGGCTATCTGCCGCTGGCCGCGACCACCGCCGCGGAGCGTCATGCCGCGAACACGCAGACCCCGGTGTTCCTGGCGCACGGCCGCATGGATCCGGTGGTGCCGATCGATCGCGCGACCGCTTCACGCGATGCGCTCAGGGCCCTGGGCTACGCCGTGGAGTGGCATGAGTACCCGATGGCCCATTCCGTCTGCATGGAAGAGATCGCCGACCTCAATCGCTGGCTGGTCGGCGTTCTCGCACCGGCTTAAACCGGCGCGCCAGGGACAACGTCCGTCAGTTCATCGCGCCGGATGCTGTCACGGTCGCGGTGGTGGTCGCGCGCTTTGCCCAGGGCATGGTCGAGCGCGTGCACCAGCTTGCGCGCGGCGCCGCGGAAGGCTTCGTCCTGGGTCTCGCCATGGTGGTTGACCGCAACCGGCTGCTGGCGCACCAGCCGCGCCTCCATCATGCAGCGCTTGTCGGCATTGCCGGCCTTGCCGCTGTTTTCGTCGTTCAACTGGACTTCGACGCGGGTGATGTCCTGCTGGAAGCGGCTGAGCGTTTCGCTCAGGTGCTCGCTGGCCCAGCGTTGCAGCGATTCCGAATTCTCGACGCCGTTGCCGGTATTGACCTGGATTTGCATGGAATGTCCTTCTTTTGGGGAATGCCCCAGTCTGGGTCCGCCGCGACCGGCACCGCGTAGGACGTTCCCGGCTTTTCAGCCCATCGCGAGAGGCAACTCCGCCGCGCGCGGGCCAATCCCTCAGGGCGCCTTGTTCTTGAGCTTGCCCCGTGGCATCACGCCGGTGGTCGGCGGCATCGGACGGTCCGAAGCGATCTGCTTGGGCGGCGCGTTGTCCTTCTTCGGTTTCTTGTCCATCTTGTTGCTGCGTTGGTCGCCTTTTGCCATGGTCATCTCCTGAGTTCCGGTCCCGATATGCGACCCGATGAGCGATGGTAATTCACAAGCGCCGCGCTTGAAAAGGCAGTGCGCCAAAGCGCGATCAGGGTTTGTCGCGGCGCAGCGCCCATTGCGCCAGGAAGGCGATTCCCAGCACCAGCGCAAACCAGCCGACCACCGACGATCCGCCCACGGCCTGGGCAAACCCCGAGGAGTGGATAAACAACGGTGAGACCAGCACGATTAGCCCCAGGAAGGTCAGGATCAAGCCCTTGACCAGCAGGTCCTTGCGCGCTTGACGGGGGTGGGTGGCCATGGCGGCGATTCTGCCATCGGGCCGCCGCACCCTTGTTGGCGAAGCCGTTTGCCAGCAGAAACTGCGCAAAGGTGTTAACTTCCGCCCCATTACGCCCCCGCACCAAACATCTCCCTCATGAGCAGCTTGCAAGACGCCCTCCAGTCGATGGGCACCGAACGCCTTCGCGGCATCCGCCGCGGGCTGGAGAAGGAGAGCCTGCGGGCAAACGGGAAGAACCTGGCCCTCACGCCGCATCCGGCGGCGCTGGGCGCGGCGCTGACCAACCCGAATATCACGACCGACTACAGCGAGTCGCAGATCGAGCTGATCACCGGCGTGCACGCCTCGCCCGAAACCTGCCTCGAAGAACTGCTGCACATCCACCAGTTCACTTACCGTGCGATGGGTGAGGAAACGCTTTGGGTCTCCAGCATGCCGTGCCGGCTGCCGGCCGACGAGACCATCCCGTTCGGCCGCTACGGCTCGTCCAACGTCGGCCGGGCCAAGAGCGTCTACCGCATGGGTCTGGCCAACCGCTACGGCCGCCGGATGCAGACCATCTCGGGCATCCACTACAACTGGTCGCTGCCGGGCGTCGGCAACGAAGAGTATTTCGCGCTGATCCGCAATTTCCGCCGCCACGCCTTCCTGCTGCTGTACCTGTTCGGCGCTTCGCCGGCGCTGTGTTCGAGTTTCGTCGACGGCCGCCAGCACGAGCTGCAGTCGCTGGGCAGCGGCACCATGTACATGCCGCACGGCACCTCGTTGCGCATGGGGCGCCTTGGCTACCAGAGCGACGCGCAAGCCAGCCTGGCGGTGAGCTACAACAGCCTCGACGGCTACGCCGCCTCCCTGCACGGCGCGCTGACCCAGCCCTATCCGCCCTATGAGGCGATCGGCATCATGGGCCCGGGCGGCGAGTACAACCAGCTCGCCACCAGCCTGCTGCAGATCGAAAACGAGTTCTACGGCACCATCCGGCCCAAGCGCGTGATCAAGTCCGGCGAGCGGCCGCTGCACGCATTGCGCGAGCGCGGCGTGGAGTACGTCGAAGTGCGGCTGCTGGACCTCAACCCATTCGTGCCGACCGG
Organism: Burkholderiales bacterium; assembly: GCA_038244915.1. GTDB lineage: Bacteria > Pseudomonadota > Gammaproteobacteria > Burkholderiales > Burkholderiaceae_C > Ramlibacter. Next base: position 45,204 of record JBBRSZ010000024.1, read on the forward strand.
CATCACGGCGCCGACGCTGCGCTTCATCGACGTGTTCCTGCTGCATTGCCTGCTGGCCGATAGCCCGCCCGATTCGCCGCAGGAGATCGCCGCGCTGGGGCGCAACCAGCACAAGACCGCCGCCTATGGACGCCAGCCCGGCCTGGCGCTGGAGCGCGGCGACAGCGAGGTGACGCTGACCGAATGGGGCTCGCAGTTGCTGGCCGAGTTCGCCCCGATCGCCGCCGCCCTCGATGCCACCCACCGCACCACCGACTACAGCGACGCCCTGCGCTCGGCGCATGCGCTGCTGGCCGATCCGGCGCTGTTGCCCAGTGCCCGGGTGCTGGCGGTGATGGAGCAGGACTTCGGCAACTCCTTCCCGGCATTCATCCGCGCCCAGTCGGATCAGGCCCGGGCCAAGCTGCTGGCGCTGCCGTTCAGCGCGGCGCAGCAGGCGCGGTTCGCGGCGATGAGCGCGCAGTCGCTGCGCGACCAGAAGGCGATCGAGGCGGCCGACACCATGCCGTTCGAGCTCTACCGCCAGCAATACATCGCGCCGGAGCGGCTGGGACTGGGGCGGCCGGCCGTGGCGCCGGCGCTGGTCGCCGTTTGAGCGCACTAGCACGTTCTCGGTTACAATGGAAGCTTCGATGGCGCAGGCGATCGAACGCGCCGATAACAACATTCCAGGCGCCTGAAGTCTCCACTGCGCACGCGTCTCCCGGGCCATCCCAAGGCCTTTGCGCCGGCCCCGCCAAAGCCGGTCTTGCTTCCAGGACGCAGCCCCGGCCCTCCTTGCGAGGCCATGTCACCGGGTTCGAAACGCGCCGGCCTGCCTCAGCGGGCTTCCTGAAAGACATTGCGGATGCGCAGCTGCGCACCGCCCGAAGTTTCCATGAACAAGAACGACAACATCACGGTGGGCAAGTACCTCGTCTCGCCCATCATCAAAGCGCTGGAGAACGGCTGGTACGCCTGTTCGGTCTCCATCCGCTCCGGCGCCGACAGCGGCAGTGCCAGGCACGACCGCGTGCTGCGCCTGACGCGGCTGTTCCGCTGCCAGGTCGCCGCGGCCCGCCACGCAACGGCGGAAGGCCTGCAGTGGATCGGCCAGCGCCATCCCGCCATCCAGGGCGCTGCAGCCGCAGCGCTCTAACCAGTTACCAGGAAAAGCCATGGCCAAGGAAGAACTGATTGAAATGAAGGGGCACGTCGACGAAGTGCTGCCCGATTCGCGCTTTCGCGTGACGCTGGAAAACGGTCACCAGGTGATCTGCTACACCGGCGGCAAGATGCGCAAGCACCACATCCGCATCATTGCCGGCGACAACGTGTCGCTGGAAATGTCGCCTTACGACCTGACCAAGGGCCGGATCACGTTCCGCCACATTGCCGGCCGCGCCGGCCCGCCGCCGGCCCGCCGCTAACCGCCTGGGCCGGCGCCGCTTCGCGGCACGGTCCTACAGCGACGCGCCGCGCCCGGGTCCACAGTCGGGCTGGGCAATCAGCCCGCACCCCAGGAGCCGGCATGTCCCGATCTTTTTCCCTGGCCAGCCGCTTGCTCGCGCTGGCCATCGCATCCCTCTTCATCGCTGCACCCAGCCTAGCCGACGACGACCACGGCAAGGGCAACAAGCACGGTGACAAACACTCCGAAAAGGCCGACAAGAAGGCCGACAAGGAGCAGCGCAAGGCCGACAAGCAGGAAGCCAAGCGCGACAAGCACAGCGACCGCGACGATGTGCGCGTCGGCCAGTACTTCAACGACAGCCAGCGCGAAGCTGTTCGCGGCTACTACGGCCAGCAGTACGGCAACGGCCGCCGCTGCCCGCCGGGCCTGGTGAAGAAGAACAACGGCTGCATGCCGCCCGGACAGGTCCGCTACAGCGTGGGCCAACCGCTGCCGCGCACCGTCACCGTGTACCAGGTGCCGCAACCGGTGATCGTGCAGTTGCCCGTCGCGCCGCCCGGCTACCGCTATGTGCGCGTCGGCAACGACATCCTGCTGGTCTCGCCCCAGAGCCAGATGGTGGTCGACGTGATCGCCGGCCTGTTGCGCTGAGCAAGGGCCGGGGGAGGCCGGTCACTCGGCCTTGATGTTCGCTTCCTTGATCACGCGCGCGTTGGCCGCGTGTTCCTTCTCGATCAGGGCCGTGAACTGCTGCGGCGTCGACGTGCTGACCACGTTGTCCAGCTTGTGCAGCCGTTCCTGCGTGTCCTTCTCGGCCAGCACCTTGTTGATTTCGGCATTGAGCCGGCGCACCACGTCCGGCGGCGTTGCCGCGGGCGCGTAGAAACCGAACAGCGACGTGAGGTTGGCTTGCGCGTAGCCCAGTTCGGCCAGCGTCGGCACCTGCGGCAGGTTGGCCAGCCGCCGCGGCCCCGTCACTGCCAGCACCCGCAGCTTGCCCTCGTCGATGAGCCCGTTGATGCTGGCCAGCGGATTGGCCACGAACAGGTCGAACTGGGCGCCCGCGGCGTCCGTGATCAGCTGGCTGCCGCCCTTGTACGGCACATGCGTCAGGTCGGCGCCCGACTTGCGACGGATCTGCTCGATCATGATGTGGCCGAGCGTGCCGTAGCCCGAGCTGGCGATGCTCACCTTGCCCGGCTGGGCCTTGGCCAAGGCGATCACGTCGGCAAAGCTCCTGCCCTTGAACTTCGCGGTGGCCAGCACGTACACCGGCGAATACATGACGGAGGCGACGGCGACGAAATCCTTCATCGGGTCGTACTGCACCTTCATGATGTGCGGGTTGAGCGTGAGCGGACTGATCGCGGCGAACGCCAGCGTGTGGCCGTCTTCGGACTTGGCCACGAAGTCCATGCCGATGGTGCCGCCGGCGCCGGCGCGGTTGTCCACTACCACCGCTTGCCCGAGCAGCGGGGAGAGCCGCTCGGCCAGCATCCGCGCGACAGTGTCGTTGACGCCACCGGCGGGATAGGGAACCACGATCTTCACCGGCCGCGTCGGCCAGTGCGCCTGGGCGAAGGCGGCCGGCGCCAGGCCGGCGGCACTGGCAAGCATGCCCAGTCCGAGTCCCAGCGTGGTGCGGCGCGTTGTCATCGGGTTGTGTCCCCGCGTTCGAACCACTGCCGGGCCAGCCGGTCCCAGAAGCTCGCGCCCAGGCCCAGGATGTCGTCGTTGAAATCGTAGCCGGCGTTGTGCAGGTTGACGCCGGGCTTGCCGCCCGCGCCGTTGCCGATGAAGCCGTAGCTGCCCGGCACCTGCTCCAGCATGAAGCCGAAGTCTTCCGCCGTCATCGCCGGCAGCACGTCGGCATGGGCATTGCCTGGGCCCACCATCGAACCCATCACCTGCGCCATGAAGCGCGCTTCCTCCGGATGGTTCACGGTGCTCGGATAACCCGGCTTGATGATCACTTCGGCCGTCGCGCGGTGCGCCTGCGCCACGTGGGCGCTGATGCGTTCGATGCCCTCGACCAGGTGGTTCAGCGTCGCCGTGGACAGCGTGCGGCAGGTGCCGTAGATGAAGGCTTCGTCGGGGATAATGTTCTCCACCGTGCCCGATTCGATCTTGCCCACCGTCAGCACCGCGCTGTCCAGCGGGTCGACCGTGCGCGAGACCAGCGTCTGCAACTGGCCGACGATGGCACAGGCCACCGGAATCGGGTCCACTGTCGTGTGGGGCTGGGCCGCGTGGCCGCCCTTGCCCCGGATGCGGATCTCGAAGCGGTTGGCCGAGGCCATGATCGGCCCGATCCGCACGCCCATCTGGCCCGCCGGCAGCGCCGGCCAGTTGTGCAGGGCGAACACCGCCTTGACCGGGAATTTCTCGAACAGCCCGTCTTCCATCATCAACCGCGCGCCGGCACCGCCTTCCTCGCCGGGCTGGAAGATGAAGTGCACCGTGCCGTCGAAATCGGGCTGCGCGGCCAGCAGCGTGGCGCCGCCCAGCAGCATGGCGGTGTGGCCGTCGTGGCCGCAGGCATGCATCCGGCCGGGGTTGGTGCTGGCGTAGTCGAAGCCGTTGATTTCCTGCACCGGCAGCGCGTCCATGTCGGCGCGCAAGGCCAGGGCGCGGGCCGGGTCGTCGGCATTCGGCCCCTTGCCGCGCAGCGTGGCGACGACGCCGGTGCCGCCCATGCCGCGGTGCACGGGCAGGCCGAGTGCCGTCAGCCAGGAGGCGATCTGGCCGGACGTGCGGGACTCCTCGAACTTCAGTTCGGGATGGGCATGCAGGTCGCGCCGGAAGTTGATGAGCTTGCCCAGGTAGGGCGTGATGTCTGGGGGTGATTGCATTGGCGCGCCGGACAGCGCAAGAGGCGCTGCCGGGCGTCGATCATCTTAGCCTCTCAGGCGGCGACGGTGCGGCCGGTGAGCGGGTACATCGGGTCGTTGTAACCGTGGGTGGAGGCATAGCCCGGCGGCACCATCTGGTCGACGAAGCGCTCGTCGTCGGCGTCCAGCTTGAGCGACAGCGCGGCCAGGTAGTCCTGCCACTGCGCCAGCGTGCGGGGGCCCCCGATCACGCCGTTGACCTGCTGGTTGTTCAGCACCCAGGCGATCGCGAATTGCGTCGGGCTCATGCCGCGCGATTGCGCGTGCGCCTTGAACTGCTGCGACAGCGCCAGCGACTCCGGCCTGAATTCGGTCTGGTGGATCCGTTTGTCGCCGCGGGCCGCCCGGCTGCCCGGTTCCGGCTCGGCACCGGGCTGGTACTTGCCGGTCAGCACGCCGCGCGCCAGCGGACTGTAAGAGACCACGCCCACGCCATAGTGATCGCAGCAAGGCAGCAGCTCGGTTTCGATCAGGCGTGTCACCGCGCTGTACGGCGGCTGGCAGACGATCGGCTGCGCGATGCCCATGCGGCGCGCGGTCTCCACCATCCGCGCCACCCGCCAGCCGCGGAAATTCGACACGCCGTAGTAGCGGATCTTGCCGACGTCGATCAACCGCGCCATGGTCGACAGCGTTTCCTCGATCGGCACCGTCTCGTCGTCGCGGTGCATGTAGTAGAGGTCGATGTAGTCGGTGTTCAGCCGCTCGAGGCTCTGGTCGACCGCCTGCAGCAGCCAGCGGCGCGACAGGCCGCGGTCGTTCGGCTCCTTGCCGACCGGGTTGGCCACCTTGGTCGCCAGCACCCACCGTTCGCGGTCGGAAGCGATCGCGCGGCCGACGATGCGCTCGGATTCGCCCTTGGCATAGACGTCGGCGGTGTCGAGGGCATTGAGGCCGGCGTCACGGGTGGCGTCGATGATGCTGATCGAATCGGCTTCGCTGGTCTGGTCGCCGAACATCATCGTGCCCAGCCAGAGCTGCGGCACCTTCAGGCCGCTCAGGCCAAGAGGTCGGTAAAGGGGGGTGGCGGGCGTGCTCATGAACGAATCTCCTGGAGCAGCGATTGTGCCGCCGGCGGCGCCTGCATGGCGCCGGCTCGAGCCCGGGACGACGATTCACCCGGATGACAATTCATTCAGTCCTCCAGGAAATTCCCGGCCGAGTAGGACACCGGCGGCGCCTCGGGGTCGAAGCTGACGCCGGCGGGATCGTTTCCCTGGGCGAGCGCCTCGAGCTGCTGCTGCAGCAAGCGACGCAGCATCACGATGCCGCGGTCGCTGCTGGCCAGGTGCTCCTGCGAATGTTTCGCGATGTCGCCCTGGCTGACTTGCGCTTCGTAGTCGCCGGGAAACTGCTGGTGCTCCTGCTCGCTCAGTTCCTCCCACAGCTTGCCGTTCAGGCGCGAGCGCATCTTCGCCAGTTCGCCTTGCTCGCGCACGCGGCCCACGACGTAGATACGGAAGCTGTGGTCGTCGATCGGCAGAATCCAGCCCAGCGACTCGACCCGACCGTAGCGCCCGATGCGCGGGCTGGGGATGACGCGCAGCGTCGGCAGGCCGGCTTCGCTGACCCGGCGCAGGGTCTTGCCATCGGGGAGCTTGCGCACCGACAGCGTCCGCACACTGTGGCCCGTGGTGTCCCACGTCACCTGCGGCATCACGGCCATCTGCTCGACGAACTGGGTGCCGCTGAAGCTGGAGTGCAGGATCACGACGTGGAATGGATCGACCAGGTTCTCGTAGTGCTGCAGCCAGTTGCAGGGAATCATCTTCGGTCCACCGCCGCCGATGCTGTTGTCGTTGGTCTCCAGGAATTCGCCCTCGTCCAGCAGGTCCAGGCATTCGTAGCGCGGCAGCACCGGCTTCTTGTCAGGCGGCCCCATGTAGGCCCAGACCAGGCCGTACAGCTCCTGCACCGGGTACCAGGGCTGGCGTACCTTGTCGCGGGCGCGGCCGCCGTCGGGCTCGCAGGGCTGCTCCACGCAGTGGCCCTGCACGTCGAACAGCCAGCCGTGGTAGCAGCAACGGATGCCGGCTTCTTCCACCTTGCCGTAATAGAGGGACGCGCCGCGGTGGGCGCAATTCGGGTGGACCAGGCCGGGCCGGCCGGTCTTGTCGCGAAACAGGATCAGGTCCTCGCCCAGCACCCGCACCTGGCGCGGCGTGTCGCTGGCATCGGCCGTGGTCCCGACCGGGTGCCAGTAGCGCCTGAGCAGTTCGCCCATCGGCGTGCCGGCGCCGACCTCGGTCAGCTCCTTCCTGTAGCTCGGTTGCGGCGTGCCATAGGCGGTGCCGGTGTCTGTGGCGATCGAGATGACGCGGGCGTTCATTCGGCGGTCACTCCGGCGGCCTTGATCAGTTCGGCCACGCGCGGGTAGTCGGCCTTGTAGACCTCGACGAACTGCGCCGGCGTGTTGCCCAGCGGCTCGAAGCCGTAGCCAGTGAGCTTGGCGCGCACGTCGGGCATCGCGGTGATCTCGCGCAGCGCCAGCGACCAGGCGTCGACGATCGGCTGCGGCGTCCTGGCCGGCGCGTAGACGCCGATCCAGCTGTCGATGTCGAAGCCCTTGAAGCCCTGCTCGGCGAAGGTGGGCACGTTGGGCATGGTGGAGACGCGGCGGGTGCCGGCGATCCCCAGCACCTTCATCTTGCCGCCCTGGGTCTGGGCCCGGGCGGTGGAGGGATTGGCCCAGGCGATGTCGAGCGACTCGCCGAACATGTCGGTATGCGCCGCCGCCTCCGCCTTGTAGGGAACGTGGACCAGGTTGGCGCCGGTCTGGCGCATCAGCAGTTCGCCGAACAGGTGGGCCGACGAGCCGTTGCCCCAGGTGCCATAAGTGGTGCGGTCGCGTTTCTTCGCCCACTCCACGAATTCCTTCAGGTTGCTGAACGGCGCGTTGGCGCGCGCCACCAGCATCGGCCCGCCGGTGGCCAGCATGGCCAGGGGCGCAAAGTCCTTGACCGGGTCGTACGGCAGCTTGGACATCAGGATGGCGTTGTTCACATGCGTGAGCGGCAGCGTCATGAACACGGTATGGCCGTCGGGCGCCGACTTGGCCACGAAGTCGGCCGCGATGATGCCGCTGGCGCCCGGCTTGGGGTCCACCACGACCGGCTGGCCCCAGCGTTGCAGCAGCTTTTCGCCGTAGACCCGTGCAATCACGTCGATCGGGCCGCCGCCGGTGCCGAAGGGCACAATCCGGATCACCTTGCTCGGGAAGGCCGCGGCCGGCTGGGCCAGCAGCGGGCGCACCGCCAGGCTGGCCAGACCGGCGCCGACGGCCACGCTGAAACTTCTTCGGTTGGACTGCATCGGTGTCTCCTGTTTTTGGTCGAGCCGCGGATCATGCAGTGGCAGTTGCGCGAATTGCAATTCGAATGTTTGGATATGTCATATGAATCCGCGTGATATCCGCAGCCTGGACATCGGCATGCTGCGGACCTTCGACGCGCTCATGCGCGAGCGCTCGGTGTCACGCGCCGCCGCCAGGCTGTTCCTGAGCCAGCCGGCGGTGAGCGCATCGCTGAACCGGTTGCGCGAGGTGTTCGACGACCCGCTCTTCACCCGCACGGCCCACGGCGTGGCGCCGACGGGGCGGGCGCAAACGCTGGCGCCGCAGGTGGGCAAGGTGCTGGCCGACATCGCCGGCCTGCTGGAGGCGGGGCAGGAATTCGACCCGTCCGGCTCGCAGCGCATCTTCCGCATCGCCGGCTCCGACCACGCCAGCCACATGGTGCTGCCCGCGCTGGCGCGCCGGCTCGCCGGCCTGAACTCACCGATTCGCATCGTCTGGGAGGCGACTGGCATCTCGCCGCTGGCGGACCGGCTGCACAAGGGCGATCTCGATTTCGGCGTGGTGGCGCGCATCCATCCGCCGCGCGACATGGAAACCCGGGTGCTGTATGAAGACCGGTACGTGTTCGTCACCCGGCACGGCCACCCGTTGGCCGGCCAGCCTGTGACTCTCGACAGCTTCTGCGCCACGCCGCAGGTGTTCCTCGGTTACGGCACGTCGGCGCTGGAGGACTTGATCGACGAGACGCTGGCCAAGGTGGGCCGGCAGCGGCCGGCGCAGGTCGCCGTCTCCAGCTTCGGCCAGATCGTCGATCTGCTGCAGCACAGCGACCACGCCGCGGTGATCGCGTCGCGAGTGGCGCGCACGCATGCCGACAAGGTGCTCGCGCATGCGTTGCCGTTCGACCTGCCCGGCTACCGGATGCTGCTGTGCTGGGACGCGCGCGTCGCTTCCGACCCGGCACTGCAGTGGCTCAAGGGCGAACTGCAGGCGATCTTCGCGGCCTTGCCCGCCTAGCCTTTGCCCAGGCTGGGGCCGGCGCCCGCCACCGGGGCCGCGGGCCCCCGGCTGACGTTCTGGCCGTCTTGCGGCCGCAGGCGCCAGAACGCCAGCGACGACACCAGCGTCAACGCTGCCAGCGTGAGGAAGGAGTGGTGCAGGGCGGCCGTGACCAGCCCTTTGTCGGTCTGAGGCAGGCCCGCCAGGTACCAGCCGGTCACCAGCGAACCGACTGCCAGCCCGAAACTCATCGACAGTTGCTGCAGCGAACTGGCGATGGTGCTGGCCATGCTGGTGTCGCGCGGCTCGATGTCGGCGTAGGCCATTGTGTTCATGCTCGAAAACTGCATCGAGTTGAAGAAGCCCAGGCACAGGCCCAGCGCCACGATCGCCGCAACCGGCGTCGCGGCGCTGACCAGCGAATAGGTGCCGATGACGATGCCCACCAGCATGGTGTTGACGATCAGTACCCGCCGGAAGCCCAGGGTCCTGAGCACCCAGGCGTTGAGGAACTTGGAGCTGATCGCGCCGATGGCCGAGGGCATCATCAGCAGTCCGGACTGCCAGGCCGGCAGGCCCAGGCCAAGCTGGTAGAGCAGCGGCAGCAGGAACGGCATGCCGCCCATGCCGATGCGCGTGACGAAGCCGCCCGCCACCGACATGCGGAAGGTCCGCACGCGAAACAGCCCCAGCCGCAGCAGCGGATGGGTGCTGCGCGCTGCATGCAGCCCGTAGGCGGCCAGCAGCGCCAGCGAGAGCAGCAGCAGCACGCCGGTGGAGGTGGCGTCGAGCCGGTGCTCGCCGAAAATCTCCAGCAACCAGGACAGCAACGCGATGCCCGAGCCGAACAGCACCAGCCCGACCACGTCCAGCGGCCGGGCCGACTCGGCGCGGTAGTCGGGCAGGAAGCGGTAGATCAACGTCAGCGCCACCACGCCGACCGGGATGTTGACGAAGAAGATCTCGCGCCAGGACAGCCAGTACACGATCAGCCCGCCCACGGTCGGGCCGAGCAGCGGCCCGATCAGCGCCGGAATCAGCACGAAGTTCATCGCCGCCAGCAGTTCCGACTTGGGAAAGGTGCGGATGATGGTCAGCCGGCCGACCGGCATCATCATCGCGGCGCCCACCCCCTGCAGCAGCCGCGCCGCCACCAGCATCGGTGGATTGAGCGACAGGCCGCACAGGACCGAGGCGATGGTGAAGACCGAGACCGCGCAGAAGAACACCTTGCGGGTGCCGAACCGGTCGGCCATCCAGCCGCTGACCGGAATGCAGACCGCCAGGCTGAGGATGTAGCTGGCCACGACCGCCTTCAGGCTCAGCGGCGGAACCTGCATGCTGGCGGCCATGCTGGGAATGGCGGTGTTGACAATGGTCGAATCGAGCTGTTCCATGAACAGCACGGTCGCCACCACCCAGGGCAGGTAAGTCTTGGCGCTGGCGGGTTGCATCGGGGGCAAGGTCGGATGACGGCCCCGGATGATAGGCCCACGTCCCCGCCGTCTGGCACGCCGCCGGCAGGCTTGACAGGGTCAGCGGTTCAGGATGCGGCGGGCCGGCGGAACACGTCGGTCTTGGCGAACGACGCTTGCAGTGGGCCCGCTTCGGTGTCGCCGTTTCTGGACCGGTGGCCGAGCGCCTCCAGTCCGGCCGGTTCGGTGGCCGCGAACTGTTGTGGTGTCCCACCGCCGTGGGCGTGGCGCTGCATGTCCTCGTCGCGGACGGCGAACAGGCGTTCCAGATCGGCCTTGGCTTCCGCCCTCGCATCCGTCAGCGGCTCGGGCGCCGCATGGCGCACCGCCTGCCTGACGGCGGCCGCGGCAGCCGGCCTTGCCGCGGACGAATCGGGAGTTGCGGCCGGCCCCGAAATCAGGATGACGCCGCCGAGCAGGTCGGCGGGATCGGATGCTGTGGTGATTGGCTGCACGGACGGTTCGCCGGCCGCGGCCGCATCGGGAATGCTCGATGTCCAGACACCGGGATGCGGCATCGCCGGGCAGGCGCTGTCGTCGGCCAGCGAGTATTGCCAGGAGATCCCGAGCAGCCAGCGATCGGCCAGCGGGTCCAAGGTGAGCACCCGCTTCTTGTAGGCGCTTTCGAAGGCAATGCCGTGCATCATCAGCCGCGGATCCCAGTGCTTGACCAGCAGCCGGACGTGGATGCCGGGCTCGCGGCCGCGGGATGTCGCCGCCAGCAGGTCGGCTCCCAGCCAGGAGGTGGGGATGCCGGTGCGGTTGAGGGTGTCGCGCAGGACCAGGCGCAGCAATTCGCGGCGGCTGGCGTTTTCCTGGGACAGCGGGCCCTTGGCGTTCATGGACGAGGCAGGAACCGAGTGCGGCGCGGGTTGGGACGCGGGATTGCCGGCGCTGTTGCCTGCGCTGTTGCCGCCGGCGAAGATGCGTTTCAGGAAGCTCATGGCGTACTCCGGTGCACCCCGGGACTGTCCCGTGGCGAGTTCAAGGCCTGGTTTGTTACCAAGTTGCTAGAATAGTAACAATGCGTTTCAAATTCCGCAACAGGCGTTACATGTCGGAAGCGTGACGCTTTTCGCTAACCTAGCGACTTTTATCGTCACGCCGTTCAAAACCTCCATGACCCCTCACACAACTCCTTTCGAAGTCCTCCCACGCGACCTGAGCCCGTACCGCAAAGGCAACACCGGCATCGACTACGTGCACCGTTTCGCGTCCGGCCGCCCGGGCCCGCACGTGCTGATCAATGCACTGACCCATGGCAACGAGTTCTGCGGGATGGTTGCCGCGACCCACCTGCTGGACAACCAGGTCCGGCCCAAGGTCGGAACCCTGACGGTCAGCTTTGCCAACGTAGGCGCCTACGAGACCTTCGACCCGGCCGAGCCGTTTAAGAGCCGGCAGCTGGTGCAGAACCTGAACCGGATCTGGTCGGCAGCCGAACTCGATGGCGTCGCTGACAACCCCGAACTGCGCCGGGCTCGCGAATTGCGACCCGCAGTGGCGGCAGCCGACCACATCCTGGACATCCACTCGACCTCGCAGGACGTCGTGCCGTTCTGGGTCTATCCGGCGTTCGAGCGCAACGCCCGGGTCGCGCTGGCCATCGGCCGGCCGCCCGTGCACCTGGTGATGCCCAGCGGGCTGGGATCGGGCACACCGCTGATCCAGCATGGCCACCACGGCGAGCCACTGTCCGACGGCAAGACATCGATGGTGGTGGAGTGCGGCCAGCACTTCCTGCGCTCGGCGTCCGACCTGGCCACCCAGGTGGCGCTCGACTTTCTCGCCCATTTCGGCTTGCTCGAGGCCGATCCGCTGCGGCCGGCGTCCCTGCCGCAGCGGCGCTTCGAGCTGCTGCAGACCCACGTGATCAAGACGCCGGAATTCCGCTTTTCCCGCCCCGTGATCGGCTTCGAGGTGTTCGACAAGGGCGAGTTGATCTACACCGACGGCGCCGAGGAAGTCCGCTCGCCGGTCGACGGCTGCACCATCTTCATGCCCTCGCGCGAGGCGGCGGTGGGCAAGGAGGCGGTGTATCTGACGCGCCCGATCGCCTGAGGGCGGCGGTCACTGGCCGCGACCGAACACGAGCAGCAGGTTGTTGGCCGGCAGCTCGTGCCGCGCCCGCAGCCGCAGGCCGACCCGGTTGGCCTGTGCGGCGACATCGGCCAGGCGCCGGATGCCCCATTGCGGGTTGCGTTCGCGCAGGCTGGCGTCGAAGGCCAGGTTGCCGGGCGCCGTGGCCACGCCGTCCTCCAGGTACGGGCCGTAGGTGACCAGCACGCCATCGAGCGCCAGGTGCCGCGCGGCGCCGCGCATCAGGCCGGCGCAACTGGGCCAGGGCGCGATGTGCAGCATGTTGGCGCAATACACGGCATCGAAGGGCTCGTGGAAAGCCGGGCCGTTGGACGGCCACTGCGGCGCCGTCACCTCCAGCAGCACCGGGCTCCGCACGTTGGTCAGGCCCGCTTCGGCGCTCCATGCCGAGATCGCCGGCAGCGCCTGCGGGTCGGCGTCACTGGGCTGCCAGATCCAGCTGCGCAGGGCGGCGCCGAACCATGCCACGTGCTGGCCGGTGCCCGACGCGATCTCGAGCGCCGTGCCGCGAGCCGGCAGCAGCTGCCGCAGCCGCTCGAGGATCGGCTGCTTGTTGCGGTCGGCGGCGGGGCTGTTGGCCAGTGGGGTTGTCATCGGGTCATTTTCCGGCTTTCGCGGGTAGAGTGCGGCGAACCACAAAGAAGGAGACAGACATGCGCATGGCTTCACTCTTGCCGACATTGCGTGGCGACTGGCGGCGCGGCGCGCTGCTCGCCGGCCTTGGATTGCTGGCGCTGGCGGCGCAGGCCGCCGATTTCCCCGCGCCGCGCGAGGGCAGCTGGATCGCGAAGGACTTCCGCTTCCACACCGGTCAGGTCGTGCCGGAACTGCGCCTGAACTATGCGACGGTCGGCGCGCCCACCGGCGAGCCGGTGCTGGTGCTGCACGGCACGACCGGCTCGGCCGCCAGCATGCTGACGCCGGCGTTTGCTGGCGAGCTGTTCGGCGCCGGCCAGCCGCTGGACGCCAGCCGCTACTACATCGTCATTCCGGACGCGATCGGCACCGGTAAATCGGCCAAGCCCTCGGACGGCCTGCGCGCGGCCTTTCCCCGCTACAACTACGACGACATGGTCCAAGCCCAATACCGGCTGGTGACCGAGCACCTGGGCGTCAAGCACCTGCGCCTGGTGATCGGCAACTCGATGGGCGGCATGCAGACCTGGATGTGGGGCGAGAAGTACCCTGGCTTCATGGACGCCCTGGTGCCGATGGCGTCGCAGCCCACCGAGATGTCCAGCCGCAACTGGATGCTGCGCCGGCTGATCGTCGACTCGATCCGCAACGATCCGGAGTGGAACAACGGCAACTACACCAGGCAGCCGCGCAGCGCGCAGTTCTCGCAGGTGTTCTTCGGCATCGCCACCAGCGGCGGCAGCCAGGCGTATTACAAGGCGGCGCCGACCCGCGAGCAGGCCGACCAGTTGCTGGACCAGCGGCTGAAGGCACCGTACAAGGGCGACGCCAACGACCACCTGTACCAATGGGAATCGTCGGGCGACTACAACCCGTCGCCTGGCCTGGAGCGGATCCAGGCCGCGGTGCTGGCCATCAACTCCGCCGACGACGAGCGCAACCCGCCCGAGACCGGGATCATGGAACGCGAGATCAAGCGGTTGAAGAACGGCCGCTACTACCTGATCCCGGCCAGCGACCAGACCGCCGGCCACGGCACCACCGGCCAGGCGAAATGGTGGAAACAGCAGCTCGATCAATTCCTGCAGACCGCGCCGCGCCGCAGCCCCTGAACGCGTGCGATACAGTCGCCGGACTGAATTCGACGGAGACTGTATGGGACTGGATTTCAAGGGCCGGGTGGCGATCGTCACCGGAGCGGGCGGCGGCCTCGGCCGCCAGCATGCATTGGCGCTGGCCGCACGCGGCGCGCGGGTGCTGGTCAACGACCTCGGCGGCGCGGTGAACGGCGAGCTGGCGGCCGGCGCTGCCACCGGCGCGGCGCAGGCGGTGGTGGACGAGATCCGCGCCAACGGCGGCGAGGCGATCGCCAGCACCGCATCGGTCACCGACTTCGCCGCGGTGCAGGCGATGGTGCAGCAGGCTGTGCAAGCCTGGGGCCGGATCGACATCCTGGTGAACAACGCCGGCATCCTGCGTGACAAGAGCTTCGCCAAGATGGAACTGGCCGACTTCCGGCTGGTGCTGGATGTCCACCTAATGGGCGCCGTCCATTGCAGCAAGGCGGTGTGGCCGCACATGGTGGAACGCAAGCACGGCCGCATCGTGATGACCACGTCGTCCAGCGGCCTGTACGGCAACTTCGGCCAGAGCAACTACGGCGCGGCCAAGATGGCCCTGGTCGGCCTGATGCAGACGCTGGCGCTCGAAGGCGAGAAGCACGGCATCAAGGTCAACTGCCTGGCGCCGACGGCCGTCACGCGCATGACCGAGGACCTGTTTCCGCCCGACATGCGGGACGCCTTCGGGCCCGGGTCGGTGGTGCCGGCGATGCTGGTGCTGGCCAGCGACGCCGCGCCGACCCGCACCGTTCTGTGCGCTGGCGCGGGCGGCTTCGAGGCCGCGCACGTCACGCTCACGCAGGGTGTCTTCATCGGCAGCGGCGCGGATGCGCCCGAGCAGCTGGCCGCGCGCCTGGCTCAGGTGACGGACCGCAGCGGCGAGATGGTTCCGGGCAGCGGCGCCGGCCAGGGCGCCAACGAGATGCGGTTGGCGCGCGGGGGGTGACGAAACCGGTTCCGGACCGGGCCTCGCGAGGGCAGATGCCGGGGGCGAAGAGCTAGCGCGATGGAACGACTGGCGACAGGCGCGGCGTCCTACAGTTGCCGCACTGCCGGGCTCCTAGGATGACGACAACTTTCATCCCCAGGAGAACGACATGGCCCTTTCCGACATCTTTCGCGACGCCGGTGGCGACAACATCACCGACGTGGACGCCCGCTTCGACGAAGTGGCGCAGCAAGCCTCGCCCGACGAACTGGGCGCCGGTGTGGCAGCAGCGCTGCGCTCCGAACAGACGCCGCCGATGGGCGACATGGTCAGCCAGCTGTTCGGCCGCTCGTCGCCGGGCCAGCAGGCGGGACTGCTGAACCAGATCCTCGGCACGCTCGGGCCGTTGGCGGCCGGCGCGCTGGCCAACGGCGCTCTCGGGCGCATCCTGCGGCCCGGCCAGACCCAGGTGACTCCCGAGGACGCAGCGAAGGTGTCGCCCGCAGATGTCACCGAGATCGTGAACCATGCGGAAAAGCAGAACCCCGGCGTCGCGGACGACTTGGGCCGCTTTTACGCCCAGCATTCCGGCCTGATCAAGACCCTGGGCAGCGCAGCCCTGCTGGCGGTGCTGTCCCAGATGCGGCATAACGCGCGCTGACGCGAGGATGGATGCCGGGCCGCCCGGCATGACAGGGCACGACAATGCGCGGATGGACCCGATCATCCGCAGCCTGCTGGACACCGACCTGTACAAGTTCTCGATGTGGCAGGCGATGTTGCACGGCCATCCGCAGACGCAGGCGCAATACTCCTTCCTGTGCCGCAACACGTCCGAGCGGCCGCTGGCCGGCTTGCTGGAGGAGGTGAACCGGCAGCTTGATCACCTGTGCAGCCTGCGTTTCCAGCCCGATGAACTCGCCTACCTGGGCTCGCTGCGCTACATCAAGAGCGACTTCGTCGACTTCCTGCGCATCTTCAGCTTCCAGCGCGACTTCATCCGCGCGACGGCCGACGGAGCGCTGCTCAAGATCGAGGCGCGCGGACCTCAGGTCCACGTGACGGCGTTCGAGATCTTCGTGCTGGCGATCGTCAACGAGCTGTATTTCCGCGCCGCCGACCAGCAGGCCGCGCTGGCCGAGGGGCGCAGGCGGCTGCGGCGCAAGGTGGACCTGCTGCACGCGTTCGCGCGTGAGCCGGCCGAGCGCCATCCGTTCGAGTTCTTCGATTTCGGCGTGCGGCGGCGCTTCTCGCGCGACTGGCAGCGCGAGGTCGTCACCACCTTCCAGCGCGAGGCGCCGCAGTTCTTCAAGGGCAGCTCCAACGTGCTGCTGGCGAAGGATCTCGGGCTGGTGCCGATCGGCACCATGGCGCACGAATATCTGCAGACCTGGCAGGCGTTGGGCGTGCGGCTGCGTGATTTCCAGTCGGCGGCGCTGGAGGCCTGGGTGCACGAATACCGCGGCGACCTGGGTATCGCGCTGACGGACGTGGTCGGCATGGATGCTTTCCTGCGCGACTTCGACCTGTACTTCGCCAAGCTGTTCGACGGCCTGCGCCATGACTCGGGCGATCCCGTCGCCTGGGGCGAGCAGGCGCTGGCCCATTACGAGCGGCTTCGCATCGACGCGCAGACCAAGCGGCT
The DNA here is from genome assembly GCA_038244915.1 of Burkholderiales bacterium. Taxonomy (GTDB): domain Bacteria; phylum Pseudomonadota; class Gammaproteobacteria; order Burkholderiales; family Burkholderiaceae_C; genus Ramlibacter. The sequence continues at coordinate 61,687 of JBBRSZ010000024.1, forward strand.
GGTGTTCTCCGACAGCCTCGACCTGCCCCGGGCGTTCGCGCTGTACCGGGTGTTCGCCGGACGCACCCAGACCGGCTTCGGCATCGGCACCGACCTCACCAACGACGTCGGCCTGTCACCGCTCAACATCGTGATGAAGCTCACCGCCGCCAACGGCCAGCCGGTGGCCAAGCTGTCCGACAGCCCGGGCAAGACCATGTGCAGCGACGAGACCTTCCTTGCCTACCTGCGCCAGGTGTTCGCGGTCAAGGAGGTCCAATGAATTCGACGCCACTTCACATCGGCATCGTCGCCTGCTGCGCGGCGGACGCTGCGCTGTGCTACCGCACCATCTGCGAGGAGGGGGCGCAGCTGCTCGGGAGCGACGCCAATTGCGCCTTGCCCACGCTCGGTTCGACACGGCAGCTGGCGCGGGCGGCGCTCAGGCGCGCGGTGGCGTGACTAGAACGGCCCGGGCAGCGCCTTCAATCCCAGCCAGGCGGCGCCGATCACCGCGTTGACCGGCACGCTGAGCGCGCCGGGGACGTAGAAGACGGCCGACAGGGCCGGCGCGTCCAGCGCCAGTTCCAGCAGGCTGCCGATGCCGTACAGCAGCACGCCGCTCCACAGCCAGCGCCGCATGTAGGTCGGCAGCCAGCGCGCCTGCTGCTGGTTGTGGCGCCAGGCTGCTGCACGTTCAAGCATGCTGCCCTGGCTGGCGTCCTTGAACAGCCAGGCGAAGAAGAAGTAGCGGTACAGCAGCGTGCGAAAGGCGAGGTCTTGCACGGGGTAGCCTGTTCCTGTGATGCAGACGCTTCCATCCTAAGCTTCTGCCGGCCCGGCGCCGTAGGACGGCGCCGGAAAGCGTCAGTCTTCCAGCACCCGCACCTTCACGCTCTTGCCCTTGATCCGGCCCTCATTGAGCCGCCGCGCGGCGTCGTGGGCGACCGAACGCTCCACCGCCACATAGGTGGAGAACTCGTTGACGTCGATCTTGCCGACCTGCTCGCGCGCGTAGCCCAGGTCCGCCGTCAGCGCGCCCAGCACGTCGCCGGGGCGGATCTTCTCCTTGCGGCCGCCCTGGATGTGCACGGTGACCATGGGCGGCACCAGCTTGCCCTGGCCGGTCGGCTTGAGTTCATCAAGTTTGTGCCACTCGGACTCGCGGCCCTGCAGCAGTTCGATTTTCCCGACCGAGCCCATTTCGTCCATGCTCACCAGGTTCAGCACCAGGCCCGTCTCGCCGGCGCGGCCGGTGCGGCCGATGCGGTGGATATGCACTTCCGCGTCGGGCGTCACGTCGACGTTGATCACCGCCGCCAGGCTGGCGATGTCGAGGCCACGCGCCGCGACGTCGGTGGCCACCAGCACCGAGCAGCTCTTGTTGGCGAAGCGGACCAGCACCTGGTCGCGCTCGCGCTGCTCCAGTTCGCCGTACAGCGCCAGCGCGCTGAAGCCCTGCTCCTGCAAGGCCGCGACCAGGCGCCGGCACTGTGCCTTGGTGTTGCAGAAAGCCAGCGCGCTGGCCGGGCGGAAGTGATTGAGCAGCAGGCTCACGGCCTCGCCGCGCTCGCTATCCTCCACCTGGTACCAGCGCTGCTCGATCTGGGCGCCGGCGTGCTGCGCCTGCACCTTGACAGTGAGTGGCTCGCGCATGAACTGCGCCGAGAGCTTGGCGATGCCTTCCGGATAGGTGGCGGAGAACAGCAGCGTCTGCCGCTCCTTCGGGCATTGTTTGGCCACGGTGACGATGTCCTCGAAGAAGCCCATGTCCAGCATCCGGTCGGCTTCGTCCAGCACCAGCGTGTTCATCGCATCGAGCTTGAGGCTGCCCCGCTCCAGGTGGTCCATCACCCGGCCCGGCGTGCCGACCACGATGTGGGCGCCGTGCTCCAGCGTCGCCAGCTGGCCGCGCAGCGGCACGCCGCCGCACAGGGTCACCACCTTGATGTTGTCGTCGGCGCGGGCCAGCCGGCGGATCTCGGTGGTGACCTGGTCGGCCAGCTCGCGGGTCGGGCACAGCACCAGCGATTGCACGGCGAAGCGGCGCGCGTTCAGGTTGGCCAGCAGCGTGAGCGCGAATGCCGCGGTCTTGCCGCTGCCGGTCTTGGCCTGCGCGATGATGTCCTTGCCCAGCAGCGCGGCGGGCAGGCTGGCCGCCTGGATGGCCGTCATCTCGAGGTAACCGAGGCGTTCGAGGTTGACGAGGGCGGCGGGGTTCAGGGGCAGGGTGGCGAAGCTGGTCATCTGCCGATGATTTCACAGACCGGCCGCCAGTGCCGCCGTGCTGCTGAGTTCCGCCGCTTTCGCAAGGCTTTTCGGCATGCGGACGGGCGCTGCTTGCATCCAGCTTTCGACACCAGCGCAAAAACGGGCCCGCAAGGGCCCGTTTCAAGTCAAGTCACCCGCCAGCTCACTGGTTCAGGATCAGGTTGACGATCAGGCCGGTCGCGATGGCGATCAGCACGTAATCGGCGCCCACCTGCACCCACTGGTAGCCGCGCGGGGGCGAAGACAGGTGGTGGCCGCGCCAGTCATTCACATAGTACTGGCGGCTACGGTACTCATAGGGGATGTAGCCGCCGCGGCGGAATTCCGGGCTGCGGGCGCCGTAGTAGAAGCGCTGCTGGTCGCGGTCGGCGCGGCGCTCCCAGTCGCGGCGGTCGTAGCTGCGCGGACTGTTGTTGCGGTCGTAGTTGCGGTTGTAGTTGCGGCCGTCATTGCGCGCACCGGGACCGCCCTGCAGGTTGCGGTCGGGAACGTCGTTCGGGTGCGTGCGCTGGTAGATCTCGGGATTGTTGCTGGCATTGCGGTCGTAAGTCTGGCCCTGAGCGAACGCGGACAGCGAACCCAGGCTGAGCGACACGGCGGCAATGGCGCAAACGATGGCGGATGACTTCATGGAATGGCTCCCTTGTAGTGACATTCAATGGTGCTCGCCGCACATGTCTGCGCCGCGAAGCTCAGCACGGCAACGGGCAAAGACGGGTATCAGTTTGTGCGGGGGCGGCGGGTCGTGTTACTGCGGCGTGACCACGGAGGCAATTTGTCCCGTGCCGATCGCCACCAGCGCGTAGTCAGCTCCCAGCAGCATCCACTGGTAGCCGGCCGGCGGCGCGTACAGGCCGCGCCAGTCCCAGTCGGTGATCACGAACTGGCCGCTGAGGTACTGCGGCGGCAGGAAGTCGCCGGCGCGAAACACCGGCGCAGCGTACTGGCCGTACGGATAGCCATAGGGCTGCGGCACGGCGCCGAAATACACCGGTGGCGCGGGGTAGTACAGCGGCGGCGCCGGGTAGTAGTAGGGCTGCGGCAGGACGTACCCATAGTCGCGGCGGTCAGGAGCGCGCCGGTCCCAGTCGCGGCGCTCGGGAGCGCGCCGGTCCCAGTCGCGGCGCTGGCCCTGGCGGCGCTCCGCCTCCTGGCGTCGCGCGTTGCGCTGCTGCTCGTCGCGGGCGGCGTCGCGCCGGTCCTCGTCGCGGCGGTCGACCCCGGGTGCGGGCCGGCCCTGCAGATCGGGATTGCTCCGGTCCTCGGGATGGGTCTGCTGGTAGATCTCGGGGTTGTTGCTGGCGTTGCGGTCGTACACGCGACCCTGCGCTAACGCGGGCAGCGTGCCAACGCACAGCGCGGCGCAGGCAATGGCGGAAACGATCAGACGGCTTTTCATCGCGGACTCCCGAAGCTGGGATTGCATGATGCGCTCAGCACGTATCGTCCACGCGAACCGCGCGAATCGATCGTGCAAAGACAGTATCCATCTGTGCGGAACATTCCGCCGCGCCGGCAGGGCGGGCGGACCGGCCAGGAATTACTTCTTGCCTTCGTTCTTTTCCTTGCCCGTCTCGACCGAGACCTTCGGCAGCTCGATCGTCTTTTCTTCCGTCTTGACGGTCGGCACGGTGATCGTCTTGTCGACCGTGGTCACGCTGACCGTGGGCGGGGTCACGTCGTACTTGGGCAGTGTGACGTTGCCTTCCTGGGTCTTGTTGACCTCGAACTTCGGAACGGTGACGTCGCCTTCCTGGGTCTTCTTGACGTCGCAGGCGGTGAGGCCGAGCGCGCCGATGGAAACGATGGCAATGGCAAGAGTGGTTTTGAACATGGGTGCTCCCTTTGGGTTAGTGACGAGGTCATTGTGTGTTTCTTCGGTGAGAACTGCTGTAGGAATGGGGCCTGAAACCAGGTCGGCTTGGCTGCCGACGCGATATGGTTGAGTTGGAAGGCAGGCTCGCGGCGGGCATCGGGCGCAGAATCCGCCAGCCGTGACGACCGCCACCACCATCCTGCGCAAATACCTCAGGCCCCAGCGCAAGCTGGCCGTCCTGGCGCTGCTGCTGGCGGGCGCCAGCCAGGTGCTGGCGCTGCTGGATCCGATCATTCTGGGCTGGCTGATCGACGGCTACGCCACCCAGCGGGGTGCCAAAGGCGACGCCGAACTGGTGCATGGCGCGCTGGCCCTGCTGGCGCTGGCCGTCGGCGTGGCGGTGCTGTCTCGCGCCACCAAGGCGATGCAGGAGTACGTCACCCGGCTGGTGGTGCAGCGCTTCGGCATGCAGATCTTCAACGACGGCCTGCGCCAGACGCTGCGGCTGCGCTACCAGGAGTTCGAGGACCAGCGCAGCGGCGAGACCCTGTCGCTGCTGATGCGGGTGCGCCAGGACACCGAGCGCTTCATCAGCGCCTTCATCAACGTGCTGTACGCGTCGGTGATCGGCATGGTGTTCCTGATCTGGTACGCCGTGACCAAGAGCTGGGCGCTGGTGCCGGTGTTCCTGGTCGGCTTGCTGGTGCTGGGCGGGCTGTCCGGGATGCTGAGCCGGCAGATCCGCGGCCAGCAGCGCTCGATCAACCGCGAGACCACCCGCAATGCCGGCTTCATCACCGAGAGCCTGCGCAATGTGGCGCTGATCAAGAGCCTGGGCCTGACCTTCCGCGAGATCAGCCGGCTGCAGAAGCAGACCGCGCAGATCTTCGCGCTGGAGATGGCCAAGGTGCGCCGGATCCGCTGGCTATCCTTTCTGCAGGGCTCGACGCTCAGCCTGCTGAAGCTGTCGGTGCTGTTCACCCTGTTGTGGCTGATCTTTCGCAACGTGCTGAGCACCGGCGAGCTGATCGCCATGCAGTTCATCTCGGTGGCGATCCTGGCGCCGCTGCAGGAACTGGGCACCATCATCCTGGCCTGGCGCGAGGCCAGTGCCTCGATGGCGAATTTCGCCGAGCTGATGGCCCGGCCGATCGACCGGCGCCCGCCCGATGCCCATCCGATCGGGCCGATCGAGTCGCTGCGCTTCGACCACGTGGTGTTCCGCCATCGCGGCGCCAGCGAGAACGCGCTGGACGGCATCAGCTTCAGCGCGGCGCGCGGCGACACCATCGCTTTCGTCGGGCCGTCGGGATCGGGCAAGTCGACCCTGGTCAAGTTGCTGCTGGGCCTGTACCGCGCGGCCGAGGGCGAGGTGTACTTCAACGACGTCGGCTCGCGCCACCTGCGCTACAACGAGGCGCGGCGCCAGGTCGGCTACGTGACGCAGGAGACCAGCCTGTTCGCCGGCACGGTGCGCGAGAACATGCTGTTCGTGAAACCCGACGCCAGCGACGCGCAGATCTTCGAGGCGCTGGACCATGCCTCCTGCACCGAACTGCTGGCGCGCATGCCGCACGGCCTGGACACGGTGGTCGGCGAGGCAGGCGCCAAGCTCTCGGGCGGCGAGCGCCAGCGCCTGTCGATCGCGCGGGCGCTGCTGCGCGAGCCGCGCCTGCTGATCTTCGACGAGGCGACCTCGGCGCTGGACTCGCTGACCGAGGAGCAGATCACGCAGACGGTGCGCCGGATCTCAGCCGAGCGGACCCAGATCACACTGCTGATCGCGCACCGCCTGTCCACGGTGCTGCACGCCGACACCATCCACGTGCTGGAAAAGGGCCGCATCGTCGAGAGCGGTGGCCACGCCGAACTGGTCGCGCTCAAGGGCCTGTACTACGCGATGTGGCGCCAGCAGATCGGCGAGCGCAAGGACGAGCGGGTGGTCGAACCCGAGGCGCCGCGCGAGCCGGTGGACGAGGAACAGGCCGGGGCTGGCGCGGGCGCCGACCTCGGTCGCTAGCCGGGGTCCAGCCGGCTGGCGTTCCAGCCGATCTGGGCGAACTCGGCGCGCAACTGGCGCTGCGCCTGCGGATCGAGGACGGCGGTCCACTCGCGCCCGCGCAGGGCCTGCAGCGTGACCGGCCGGCGGCGGCCGGCCAGCACGATGCAATTGCTCTTCTCCGGCGACAGCACCTGCATCGCGTTGCCGCGGAAGCTGTGGGCGATGCGGCCGAGGTACAACTCGTGCTCGGGATGGTCGTAGTGCAGGTTCACCACCAGCACGCCGCCCGGCGCCAGGGCCTGGAAGCAATCGTCGTAGAACGCCTGGGTGCACAGTGCGGCCGGCTGGCCGGTGGGATCGAAGCCGTCGGCCAGCAGCACGTCCAGCTTGCTGGCCGTGCGCACGAACACGGCGCCATCGTCGGCCCGCACCGACAGCCTGGCGTCGTCGTCGGGAATGCCGAACCGGCGGCGCAAGGCGATCACGGCGGGGTTGTTGTCCACCACCGTCATGCGCGCGGCCGGCAGGTGGCGGTGGCAGAACTTCGCCAGTGAGCCGCCGCCCAGCCCGATCATCGCGATCGCGCGCGGCGCCGGATTCAGCAGCAGGAAGCCCATCATCGTGAGGGTGTAGTCGACCCGCAGTTCGTCCGGTCGCTCCAGCAGCATGCTGCTTTGCAGTTCGCCGTGGGTGAAGTGCAGCGAACGGGTCTGCTGGTCCTCAACGATGAAGGGGGCCTGGAATTGGAGGTTTTCGAAGGATCCGGGCATGGGGCGATTGTCCGCCCTCTGGCGCAACCGCCTGGTCCGGCCCTTCCTGACCACCTGGGGAACCGCTAGCGCGTCAGGCGGCTGCCGTAGGACTGCGCCCACACCAGCTCAGGCGTGACGATGGCAGCTTGTGGCCGGGCTGGGGCGCACCATGGTGACTCAACTCCAAGGTGAATGCGATGAACAAGGACCAGGTCAAAGGCGCCCTCAAGGACGCCGCAGGCAAGCTGCAGGAAAAGGCCGGCGAGGTCACGGGCAACCCTGACCAGCAGGACAAGGGCGTGGTCAAGCAGGTCGAAGGAAAGGTCCAGAAGGCCTACGGCGACGTCAAGGAAGTCCTGAAGGGCAACAAATGACCGACCCGCGCAACATCGCCCACGACAAGAAGGTCGCGCAGGAAAAGAAGCACCACCACGTTGAAGTCGCCCCGGGCGCCGAGCATGCGGTCCAGCCGGGCCGCAAGCCGCACCTCGTGCCCAAGCTCGACACGGCGGCCAACGACAGCGATGGGGCCGCGGTGGAAGCCGACACCCCCGA